>JAFUOJ010000021.1 GCA_017481945.1 Parabacteroides sp.
CCATACCAGTTATCTGCTTCAGATACAAATCTTCCACCGTTAAATTATGAATCGGATTACCAATAACTACTACCCTATTATTTTTATCCAATAAAAAAGTTTGGAAAGTTATATCGGATGGAAACTTATTTAAACGCTCTATCTCATTTTGTCGATCGATACAAACCGGACGATCAAAATTATCTCGTCTTAAAACATAACGTAATTCTTTATCATCCTTTGATTGAAAAAAGAATAAAAAAGGGACTCTACCTCCTGTAAGTGAATCTACTTGTGCAATCAGTTTTTTCCACCTTGGTAAACGTAATTTACAACTTGTACATCCAATAGAATCCACATATACCAACACTTTGTATTCAGATACAGGTATTTGATAATCTACTGTATCTGTCACAAAACGGGTAAATGTTAGTTCTTTAGGAAAAAAGATTTCTTTTCCTTGCCATTCCTGTACAAGACGAGCAAATTGTTCTTTTTTACTTTCTTGACAAGAACAAAAGAAACAAAATAATATTATATAAAGGAATTTATTCATTTCTATTTATTTTCTAAAATCAATCTTTTTTTCCAATTTTAATATTCATATTCTACTATATGAAATTCAGGTTCATCACTTATACCATAAATTTTTCTATTTTTTAAGTCTACCGTAAATGTAATAATTCCTTGATCTAAAACTAAAGATTCTAAAGGTTTTCCCTCCAAACTAAAAACAAAAATTTGGTTACTCCTATTAGTATAGTTTTCATCATCTACTAAATTTCCATTAAATAAGACATAAAAACGATCACCGACAATAACAGGATTATAATATGCATCCCTTTGTTTTCCTTTCTCTGGTCTTGACAAAACAATTTTACCTCTATGTGTTTCCTTAAATGGAGAGAAAAATTGTTCAGGACCATGTAATCTGTGTAATAACTTTCCTTCTTTACTATAAATATCTATTAAATCAGTCCAACTATAGCAAACTATAGTTTTTCCATTAGGAGTAATAGCATAAGTAAACTGAAACATATCCCGTTTTTCCACATCTGTAAACGACATTTTTGTTTCTGGATATGTAGCAAATCTAGAAATTTCTTGACCATCATTATTAAGTAAACAGAAAATATTAGAGCTACGAAATATTGGAGCAATAATATTTTCATTTTTATCTCTTGCTATACCATCTATTATTTGCTGTTTAAACTTTGTTTTACGTATAGATTGAGGCTGAGAGTTACTAATAAACTCATAAATATCATATTCAAACAAAGTTTTCTTTGCTATATCATATAACTGAAACGATTTACCTCCCTTTACAAAACTGGGTTGTAACATATCTTCTGGACCATTTCCGATTACAATTCTATCACCTATTTTAGTCTTTGTATTCAAATTGAATAAACTGATATGTTTTTCTTCTCCAGAATTAATTGTCATCAAAATAGAATCAAAAACTTCTATTCGAATGGGTTTCATAACTGTATTCTCAAAAGTAAGGATATTTCCTTTCAATTGAGTTTTCTTTACAAAATCATCTTGATTAAAAACTATTGCTTTATTATAAATATCAGATTGTTTATTACAAGATAGAAAACCTGACATTACTAATATCAAAATAAAATAAACTTTCATATATTTCTCCTTTTAATTAAAATAAGGTTGTCTAAAAGAATCAATTATTTTTGAGATATTAATATTTAACAGCAATACTAAAGCGTCAATAATAAATTAAATATTTTAAACAACCTTTTATTATTTGTTTTATTAAGCACGTCTTTGCTGAAGACAACTTATACCCTCTGTTTCCTCACCATAAAATATAAAACAATTATATCTACTATCTGGAGAACAATAAGTGTCACAATCAGAACTATTGCTTTCATCTTCTGCCAAAGCTTCAATATTTTCTAAAACTAAATCTGAATAATATCCTTTATTCTCACTATGCATATAGTTCCAACCAGCAGCAGCGACAACTGCAACAACGGCCAAAAGTTTAAACATCTTTTTCATTGTTATAAAATTTTTAATTCATACTTAATATTATTTCCAATTTTTCGTCTGTTTCCAGACAGGGAGCCTTGTAAACCTTTTCTAATTTTTCTATGAATTACCTATCTTTGCTGCACCTCCTTTCTAAATTAGTTTATAATTAAGGAGAGTCCGGGGAGTTTCTGCCATAGATTGCAAGCCTACCGAGCAGAGACTCCCTCTTTTCTCCCGTTCAATTACTTTTATAGCGTTTTACCTCAATATATATTTCCTTTTTACTTTATATCCATAACAATCAATATCCCCCGAACCATAACATTTAGTATTTTCCCCATTTTCCTCTTGAGCCAAAGCGTCAATATTATCCAAAACCAATGCGCTGAATCCAGTCGTTTCTTTATTCTCTACTCCGTAAAAAACAGCTATACCTAAAAGCAGTAATCCGATTTTAACAATTGTCTTTTTCATCTCGTTTTTGTTTTTTCTCACAAAGTTAGAGCTAAACTAAACTTTCCGTAAGACCCTCTTTAGAATTAATTTATAACTAATAGATTATAAATAAGTTACAAGGAAATATTTTTATAATTTGGATAGGATTTGGATAGGATTCGTTTCGGATAAAAAACGGATCTTGACTAAAAAACACCCAAAAAGTACTATCTTTGGGCAAAAATAACACACAAATGACAGCTCAACACTTTAAATACTTACTGATTGTCCTTTCTTGCCTATGTGGTTTCATAGCTATTGGATGTCTTACCCAAGAACAATCCTTTACAATCCAAACAAAAGCAACAAGGGCTTTGGAACAAGCCATCGAAAAGGAAAAAGGGATCAGGTTATCAAATATACAAGTAATTTCAATCTTTCAGGACGAAACAACTCCACAGGCCGTTTCTCGAACTGAAAAAGAGAAATGGGCAGACCAGAGTTATCTCTGCGATGAGGATTCTTGTCGCGTTTTCTTGGACAGCCTTTTCCAGGCAGAGCTTGCACAAATAGGAATCACGACTCCCACGGCAATTCGCTATGTCAGAAACAATAAGGAATATTCCAGTTGTAAAGATTCTCTGTTTTTCAAAAAGGCAACGGTGTTGGCTCCGATTGTCTACAAACGGGAGGAAAACACGAACGACTCAATTACGTTATATGCCTATTTTCAAACCTCGTGGGGAACAATTTTAAACCAGGTGTGGGCAAAAATTTTACTTGTCTGTCTAATCACCGGCTTGGTGATTGCTTTCCTTCATTTCTTGATTTGTCTATGGGAGAAAAAGAACAAGGTGATTACCATCGAAAAAGAGGTAGAAAAGGTTGTCTTCAAAACGGAGATTATAGAAAAGGAAAAGGTTTCTTTAGTGAGGACTTTCGGCAGACAAGGAAAGCTACCCAACGGATTGCATTTCGATAAGAAAAACGGTATACTCATACAGGGGAATAACCATGTGAAATTATCCGGTCAAAAATTAACTCTTTTCATCTTATTACATGAATCTCGTAAACCAATCGTCAGCTACAAAGATATTTACACACAAGGGTTAATGCATACCTTAAAAGAGAAAGAGCCGGACAAACAAATGATGAAGAATATCTTAAATGCCATCAGCCGTTTACGAAAAGATTTAAAGGAATTCCCTGACATCCAAATCAAAGTTCACCAAGGTAAGGGTTGCCAAATGATTATCGAGAATTAATTGCTTATTAAAAAACTCCTGACAAATCAAAAGAATACAAATAAAAATCCTGCATATTATTTAACTATATCTTATTAATAATCCATTTTCCTTTATACCCCCCTTCACGAGTCAATTTTCCATCTTTTCGTAACTGGTCTATTATTTTTCTTACTTGTCGTTCGCTTATGCCAAGTTGTTTTGAAAGCTCGGTTCTCGAAATAGTCGGACGCATTCTTATCAATTCTATCAATTGCTCTGGATCACCTCTGGATCACTCTGGATCACTTTCTCTATATAACCGTTCATCTCTAAAAGTAAAAAATAAACTGAATAATTGAATAACTGAATATTTATGTTTTCGACAAAGATAACAAATCTCATACAAATCTTTGCTATCTTTGTTCACAGACTCAAAAAGTAAATTTAAAGACAGATCTTTTAGGGTCAAAAGCTTCCCTCTATTTCATAAGCAAGAAATTGCCTGTCGACATACGTCAGCAAGTCTGCCGACAGTTGTCGACAAATCTGCTGACATATATCGGCAGGCCTGCTGACAATTGTCGACAGGCAAATAAAAGGCTAATAGTTTCAATTATCCGGCAACAAATGAGTAATTTCTCCGCAGCAAATGAACAACAAACTGCCGGATAATTTTTACGATCTGCCTTGTTAATATAGTTTTTCCTTGAATAGGTCATACATAAATTCTTTCTTCCTTTTGTTACCGCGGTAAATTTTACGGCGGTAACAAAAGGAAGAATCTCTCAGTTATACAAAGGTTGTTACCGGATAAAATTTACTTTCTATCGGATAAAATTAATTATCTACCGAGTTCATTAGTCTATTTCGCGTTTTTTCACTAATTTCGCACAATATTATAATGGTTATAAAAAGACAAGGCAATGGCAAAGAGGTCAGTTTTAGCGTTATTTATAGTATTGTTATTCAGTAGTCATCAGATCAAAGCACAAGATATTAATCTTATCAATGGGGAGCAATTAAATCGTGCGACTCAGGTTGTGACACGCGACACGCTCTCCCTACTGCAATTAGAAAAGGCTGATTTAGATAAAATTCCTGATTTAAGAGCACAATTTGAAAAATTAAACAGCACCTATACCTCTCAAGAGGCTCCAACCGAAGATTTACTTCGTTTCATCGAAAAAGATGAAATCGGACTTTCTCCGGAAGCGCAATATTGGGTAGACTGGAAACGGGATCCGGAAACAATCATCAGCTCATGGATGACTTTGAAAGATACGGTTATCGTCAATCCTATTTTTACCCCGATTATATTCAGAGGTGGACTCATTCCTAAAGATCTACAACTTTATGATAAAGATTTTGTAGCGAAACAGTCCCCGCAATATCCTTTATACACACCCGACACAACGCTTTTCCAAATGGAAGCAATACGGAGTGATTTACAGGATATGGTGTACGATTACATTCGTGTAAACTATCCGGACTATTTCCATTACACAGAATGGGATCTTCCGACGGATGTAGTAGAAACCAAAGTCATCAACAAGACAAAGGATGAACCGGCGTTAATCAAGGTGGCCAGTGATCCAAACGCCTTTGAGGATGTAGACGCTCCTGTAAAATTCATACCGGAACGTCGCTATTGGACCTCTAAACTCCAAAGTTCTATCCAATTTGCTCAGAATTACATTTCTCCCAACTGGCATAAGGGAGGTGTCAGCGCGTTAAACTTAACGAACCGTCAATATTTTGTTTACAATTACAATAAAGACAAAGTACAACTTACGAATGAACTGGATTGGCAGACAGCGTTCTACACCGCACCTAAAGATACCTTACGTGATTACAAAGTCGGTAATGATGTATTCCGTTTGCACAGTAACTTAGGGTATAAAGCGTTTGCTAAATGGTATTACTCTTTTGACGCTACATTCCAAACTCAGTTGTTCAGCAACTTCGCTGAAAACACAGAGAATAAATTAGCTGCCTTTTTAGCTCCATTCACGATTAACATCGGTATTGGTATGAAATATGACTTAGCTAAGACTTTCACTAGCAACAAACATAAAAAGTTAACGTTGGCTGCCAACTTAGCACCTCTTTCATACACTTATATGTATAGTGTCAATCGGGACATTGATTTGGCGCGTCACGGTTTTGCTCTCAATACAGAAACCGGAGAATATGAACATAAATTGAAGAAGTTCGGTTCGACAATCAATGCAACACTCAATTTCCAATTCAATAAAAACATGAGTTGGTATTCACGTTTCTACTATTTTACCAGTTACGACCGTATACAAGCTGAGTTCGAAAACATCTTGAATATGAAAATCAGTCGCTTCTTCTCCACCACATTAACGTTGAAATTACGCTATGATGACGGAGTTTCAAAGAAAGACGAATTTGACAGTTACATTCAGGTAAATGAGCTCTTAAGTTTTGGATTTAATTACACTTGGTAAAACAAAGTAGATTATTTCTAAAATAAACTGCATTTATCGCGAGATTATTAGTAAATAATGCGTATTTTTGTCTCGATTTTGCAAAGTCGAGATTACAAATATGAGCGAAAACATTCATCATAATGGAATCATAGAGAAAATAGACGGTACAACTGTCTATGTTCGGATTATTCAAAGATCAGCCTGTTCCGGATGTCACGCACGTAATATGTGTGGGGTTTCTGAAAGTAAGGAGAAAATTATTGAAGTACAAGACTACTCCGGAAAGTTTCATCTTAATGAGGAGGTTCAGATTTGTGGAACAACTTCGTTAGGTATGCAAGCCGTACTTTTGGCTTTTGTTCTTCCGCTCATTCTTGTTTTTGCTACGATTGCCATTGGAACCAGTATGCAATGGAAAGAAACCACAAGCGGATTAACCGGACTATTTCTATTAGTTCCTTATTATTGCTTACTCTATTTATCACGCGATTTATTAAAAAAGAAGTTTGTATTCACTTTGAAAAAACTTAATTAACATTATATCATGATTTTAATTGCCGTTATTTCATTAGGAGCGATTGGAGCGATTGGCGCAGCATTGCTGTACGCTACCTCCAAGAAGTTTGAAGTAATCGAAGATCCTCGTATCGGACAAGTACAGGAGGTATTGCCTGGTGCTAACTGTGGAGGTTGCGGCTACCCGGGATGTGGTGGTTTCGCTGCTGCCTGTGTAAAGGCAGATTCATTGGACGGAATGTTATGTCCAGTAGGTGGAGCCCCCGTAATGGGACAAATCGCAACAATCCTTGGTAAAGAAGTTGCCAGTGCAGAACCGATGGTGGCTGTAGTCCGTTGCAACGGAACTTGTGCTGCGCGCCCTCGCAACAACCAATACGATGGCGTAAAGAGCTGTGCGATTGCTTCCACGTTGTATGGTGGAGAAACAGGTTGTACATTCGGTTGTCTGGGATATGGTGACTGTGTAGCAGCTTGTAATTTTGACGCCATTCATGTAAATCCTGAAACTGGATTAGTAGAAGTAGACGAAGAAAAGTGTACTTCATGTGGTGCTTGCGTTAAAGCATGTCCTAAGAACGTGATCGAATTACGTAAAAAGGGACCTAAATCTCGTCGCGTATTCGTAAGCTGTATCAACAAAGACAAAGGAGCGGTTGCTCGTAAAGCTTGTGCAAACGCTTGTATCGGTTGCGGTAAATGTGCGAAAGAATGTGCATTCGAAGCAATTACAGTTGAAAACAATGTGGCTTACATCGACTTTACAAAATGTCGTTTGTGTCGCAAATGTGTGGCTGTATGTCCGACCGGTGCAATTCATGAGTTAAACTTCCCTCCTCGTAAGGAAGCTGCTCCAGCTGCTACCAAACCGGCTGCACCTGTAACAGACGCTACACCGAAAGCTGCTGAAGCACCGAAAGTAGAAACAAAAGAAGAAACAAATCAAAAATAAAAATCGAATCGTATGCTAAGGACATTTCGAATCGGAGGTATACATCCGCCCGAAAATAAATTGTCTGCCGGTAAGAAAATTACCGCGTTAGCTGCTCCTAAGCAGGTTATCATACCGCTCAGTCAGCACATTGGAGCTCCGGCTCAGGCTGTGGTAAAAAAGGGTGATTTAGTAAAAGTCGGAACCCTCATCGCAAAAGCGGGTGGTTTCGTATCTGCCAACATCCACTCTTCTGTTTCCGGTAAAGTAAACAAAATAGACAATGCTTTAGACGCAAGTGGTTACAGACGTCCGGCTATCTACATTGATGTAGAGGGAGACGAATGGGAAGAAACAATCGACCGTAGCGAAACTTTGGTAAAAGATTGTACACTTTCTTCTAAAGAAATTGTAGATAAAATTGCAGCTGCCGGTATCGTTGGTTTAGGTGGTGCTACATTCCCTACCCAAGTTAAATTAATGCCTCCTCCAGGAAGCAAAGCTGAAATTATTATTATCAACGCTGTTGAATGTGAACCTTATTTGACTTCAGACCATTCATTAATGATGGAAAAGGGAGAACAGATCTTGGTTGGTGTCAGCTTGTTGATGAAAGCGGTAAATGTAAACAAAGCTGTTATCGGTATCGAAAATAATAAACCTGACGCCATTGCTCATTTGACTAAATTGGCGGCAAGTTATTCAGGTATTGAAATCATGCCGTTGAAAGTTCAGTATCCGCAAGGAGGTGAAAAGCAATTGATCGACGCAGTAATCCGTCGTCAAGTAAAAAGCGGTGCACTACCTATTTCTGCCGGTGCAGTTGTTCAGAACGTAGGTACAGCTTATGCTGTATATGAGGCTGTTCAGAAAAACAAGCCGTTATTTGAACGTGTCGTAACCGTAACAGGTAAAGCTGTAGCCAATCCTTCAAACCTATTGGTTCGTATGGGTACACCGATCAACGACCTAATTGAAGCTGCCGGTGGTATTCCTGAAAATACAGGTAAAATCATTGGTGGTGGTCCGATGATGGGTAAAGCATTAATCAGCGCAGAAGTTCCTGTAACCAAAGGTAGTTCAGGAGTTTTATTGCTGACAAAAGAAGAATCAGTTCGTAAGCCAATGCAAGATTGTATCCGTTGTGCCAAATGTGTAAATGTTTGTCCGATGGGATTGAATCCTGCTTTCCTAATGAAATATACCGTATATAAAGATTGGGATTTGGCAGAAGCTAATTACATTCAAGATTGTATCGAATGTGGTTCTTGTAGCTATACTTGTCCGGCAAATCGTCCTCTATTGGATTACATCCGTTCAGGTAAAGGAAAAGTAATGGGTATTATTCGTTCAAGAAAGTCTTAAAAACAAGCGCAATATGGAAAACAAATTATATGTATCTCCTTCACCCCATATTCATGGCGGTGATAGCATAAGCAAAAACATGTACGGTGTACTGATTGCCCTTGTTCCGGCTTTCTTAGTATCCCTTTACTGTTTTGGATTAGGCGCATTAATCGTAACAGCTGCTGCTGTTGTTTTCTGTGTCCTATTTGAATATTTGATTCAGAAGTTCCTCATGAAAAAAGAACCTACCATTTGCGATGGTTCTGCAATCCTAACAGGTGTTTTGTTGGCATTTAACGTGCCTTCAAACTTACCGATCTGGATTATTGCAATCGGTTCTTTGGCTGCTATTGGTATTGGCAAGATGTCTTTCGGTGGTCTGGGTAACAACATCTTCAACCCGGCATTGACAGGTCGTATTTTCTTGTTAATCTCTTTCCCGGCACAGATGACAACTTGGCCGGAAGTAGGTCAGTTAACAACTTATGCAGACGCGACTACCGGTGCAACTGTTCTTTCTTTATTAAATGAAGGAGCATTAGACAAAATGCCGACATTGTGTGATATGTTCTTAGGAAAAATGGGCGGTAGCTTAGGTGAAGTCAGTGCATTGGCTCTATTGTTAGGTATGGTTTATATGTTATGGAAAAAGATTATCACATGGCATATTCCGGTATCTATCTTTGCTACGGTATTCGTATTCACAGGTATTATGCACTTAGTGAATCCGGCTCAATACGCAAGTCCACTTGTTCACTTACTATCAGGAGGTTTGATGTTAGGTGCTATCTTCATGGCAACTGACTATGTAACTTCACCGATGAGTAAAAGCGGTATGATTGTTTATGGTATCGGTATCGGTATCTTAACAACCGTTATTCGTCTGTTCGGTTCTTATCCAGAAGGTATGTCATTTGCCATCTTCATTATGAATGGTGTGACTCCGCTAATTAACAGTTATATGAAACCTAAACATTTCGGAGGAAAATAAGCATGGCAAAATTAAAATCAACATTACCCAATATGTTCCTTTCACTTACCATTATCTGTGTAGTGGCAGGAGCTATATTAGCAGGAGTAAACATGATGACTATGGAACCTATTGCCGCTTCTAAAGCTGCTACTTTGGAAAAAGCAATTCAGGATGTTACACCTGCATTCGATAATAAACCGACAGAAGAGGCTTATATGGCTGTAACCGGTGACGGTGATTCACTGAAAATTTATCCGGCTAAAAAAGATGGTAAATTTGTAGGTGCTGCTGTAGAAAGTAATACGATGAAAGGTTTTAGCGGTGAAATCAAAGTAATCGTAGGCTTCGACGTAGAAGGGAAATTGTTAAACTACGCTGTATTGCAACATGCTGAAACTCCGGGATTAGGTGCTAAAATGCAAGAATGGTTCCGTATGGAAGACAAAAACCAGAATGTATTGGGACGTAGTTTAGCAAACGGTGAATTGAAAGTAACAAAAGATGGTGGTGACGTAGACGCAATCACAGCAGCTACTATTTCCAGCCGTGCATTCCTAAATGCTGTCAATCGTGCTTACAGCGCTTTTGCTGGTACGGACACAGTAACAGGTGCAACAGCTTCATCTGATAACACAACTAAAGAGGGAGGAAACAACAATGAGTAATATCAAGATATTGATGAATGGTATCATCAAAGAAAACCCGACATTCGTACTGTTATTAGGTATGTGTCCGACATTGGGAACAACCTCTTCTGCTATTAACGGTATGAGTATGGGACTTGCAACCATGTTCGTATTGATCTGTTCTAACATAGCCATTTCTGCTTTGAAGAACGTAATCCCTGACATGGTACGTATTCCGGGTTACATTGTTGTAATTGCAACATTCGTAACAGTTGTTCAGATGTGTATGGAAGCTTACGTTCCTGCTTTATATGCAAGTTTAGGGTTATTCATCCCGTTGATTGTAGTAAACTGTATCGTATTAGGACGTGCGGAAGCTTTTGCAGCTAAAAACGGTATTGTTGCATCTGCTTTTGATGGTATTGGTATCGGACTGGGCTTCACCATTGCATTAACTTTGTTAGGAGCCGTTCGTGAATTATTAGGAACCGGTAAACTATTCAATCTGGCCATTATCCCGGAAGAATTTGGTTCACTGATTTTCGTCTTAGCTCCAGGTGCATTTATTGCATTGGGATTCTTAGTTGCTATTGTTAATAAATTGCGTAAAGCTTAAAAAAGTAAAATATGGAATATATATTGATATTTATTGCCGCTGTATTTGTTAACAATGTCGTATTGTCTCAGTTCTTGGGTATCTGTCCGTTTTTAGGTGTATCTAAGAAAGTCAATACAGCGATGGGTATGGGAGCAGCTGTTGCATTCGTGCTTACAATAGCCACCCTTGTAACATTCCTTGTACAAAAATATGTATTGGACGCTTTCAACTTGGGCTTCATGCAAACAATCAGTTTCATTCTGATCATTGCTGCATTGGTTCAAATGGTTGAAATCATATTGAAGAAAGTTTCACCGGCTCTTTATCAAGCATTGGGTGTATTCTTACCTTTGATTACAACAAACTGCTGTGTATTAGGTGTAGCTATTCAGGTAATTCAAAAACAATACAATCTGTTAGAATCTATTGTATATGCTTTCTCTATTGCAGTAGGTTTTGCTTTAGCATTGGTGATCTTCGCCGGTATTAGAGAGCAGTTGGCAATGACAAAGATTCCTGAAGGAATGAAAGGAACTCCTATTGCACTTATTACTGCTGGTCTATTGGCTATGGCATTCATGGGATTTTCTGGAATCGTATAACAATCTAATATATAAAACACGTATATGAAACAGAAGATTTTAGTAGCAGGCGGAACAGGGTATATAGGCTCACATACCACTATTGAATTACAGTATGCAGGTTATGAAGTTGTTATTATTGACGACTTATCAAACTCCAATATAGAAGTATTGGATGGTATCGAACGAATCACTGGTATTCGTCCGGAATTTATCCAATTAGATTTGAAGGATAAAGAAGGTACTCGCGAAGCATTAAAGGCACATCCCGGTATCAAAGGTATCATTCTATTCGCTGCCAGCAAAGCAGTAGGAGAATCTGTTCAGCAGCCATTGAAATACTATCGTAACAATGTCGTTACGTTAGTCAATCTGTTGGAATTAATGCCTGAGTTTGGCATTGAAGGTATCGTATTCTCTTCTTCTTGTACTGTATATGGACAACCGGATCCGGAAAACTTACCGGTAACAGAAGATGCACCGATTAAACCGGCAACTTCTCCTTACGGTAATACAAAACAGATCAACGAAGAGATCATCCGCGATACAATTCATGCAGGTGCTCCGTTCAAGAGTATTATCTTACGTTACTTCAATCCAATCGGTGCACATCCAACTGCTGAAATCGGTGAATTGCCAAACGGCGTTCCTCAAAACTTGATTCCTTACTTGACACAGACAGCAATGGGAATCCGCAAAGAGTTGAGCGTATTTGGCGACGATTATGACACTCCGGACGGTTCTTGTATTCGTGACTATATCAATGTCGTTGACTTGGCAAAAGCTCACGTAATCGCAATGGATCGTATGTTGGGTGGAAAGTCAGAAGAGAACGTAGAAATCTTCAATTTAGGAACAGGTAACGGTGTTTCAGTATTGGAATTAATCAATACATTCGAAGCTTCTACAGGTGTTAAAGTACCTCATAAGATTGTAGGTCGTCGTGAAGGTGATATCGAAAAGGTATGGGCAAATCCGGAACGTGCTAATAAAGTATTAGGCTGGAAAGCCCAGGAAACTTTAGCAGACACATTGGTTTCTGCTTGGAAATGGCAAGAAAAGTTACGTGAACGCGGTATTATGTAATAAAATTTTCTCCATAACGAAAGAAGGCATCCCAAAAGGATGCCTTCTTTTATTTCTCTACGCTAGGCTTTCTACACCGTAGAATTTATCAAGAGTCTTTTCTTACTTTTTCTTCATCAAAACATGCTGCTTTAGCCTCTCACGAACCGGCTCATCATACAAACGAAGAGAAGCATAAGCGATACCAATAGCCATTATGAAAAGAGAAACAGAAACACACACATGTGTACCTGTCGGTGCCTCCGGATGATCGGCAGCCCAAGCCATTTGGAAATAAATCAATGGATAATGAGTAATATAAAGCGGATAAGAGATCTCTCCTAAAAATTTACAAAGAGCATACGATTTCTTTCCTGTAACCTGACTACCCGCCCCTATTGCAACGATTAAGGGGAATAGGAAAAGAATAGAAACGGCATTATATACGCCATTCATCCATTCATGTTCCTGACCACCAACATGCGGAAGTACTAATATAATTGTAATGAACAATGAACACCAGTAAAAGGCTCCTTTTAGGGTGATTAGTTTATTAACACGTGAAATCAGCAATCCTATAAAGAAGGGATAAAGCAAACGTGTCAAACCGATGTAAAGTTGATCAGGCGTGATACAAAAACCACCAATCACAGTATATTTGGCATATTCTCTGACCGACAATAAGCCAAATACGTCTAAATTCAAAGAGAGATCAATAGTTAAAAACGCAGATAAAATAACGAAGATTACCAAGCATAATTTAGAGAAATGGCGAATAACAAGCGCATATAAAATATTCGCAATATACTCCCAAAGCAGAGACCAAGAGGCACCATTCAAAGAATTTATCTCAGACCAACCTCGAATATCCATAGAAGGAGTTGTTGGTATCATCAAGCAACCTAAAAGAGCGATTAATAACATTTTCCACCAAGGTGTCTCCATCACAAAATGAAAAGCGGGAGCGTCCCCAAAATAAAAAAACAACACTCCTATTAAAGTACCTAAAATAAGAAGAGGATGTAAACGAACTAATCGACGTTTAAAGAAATCCGTAATCGACATTCTATCCCAACGATCGTCATAGGCATATCCTATCACAAAACCGGATAAAACGAAGAAAAAGTCTACAGCCAAATAACCGTGATTCAAAATCTGATCATCCGGTCCGCTCGAATACGTTTCAAACAGGTGAAAAGCGACGACAATCATAGCCGCAACACCTCGAAGCCCGTCTAAAATCTCATAACGGGGCTTTGAAGCTAAATAAGTAGTTGCCATTGTGTTATATTATAAATAAATTGAGGGTCAAAAGTAGAAGTTTTTTATTGGATGATATTTTATTATTATCAATAAAGATTGTCTTATATTTGCAGATACTTCTCTTTTACAGAAAAAGAGGGGAAATATAATACAATCATCCAACAATGACGAAACATTCACAACCACATTCTTATATTTATCATTACGTACGGCTCACACCTGAACAGCAAATTGGATTACACCAAGCCTGCTTTTGGGAACTATCTCACGTAATTACAGGGTCCGGAACTCGGATTATAGGTAATACGGAAGAACCTTTTCAGGAAGGAGAAATAATCTTAATTCCTCCTCATATTCCTCATTGTTGGTATTTTAACCCAGACAAAACGGATAAGGAGGGATTGATTTCAAATATTACACTGACATTTAGAGACGATTTCCTAACAAGATATATGCAATTTCCTGAACTGCAAATTCCTATAGAACAGTTTAAACAGAGAAAAAATGCAATCAAATTCAACTCTCAAAGAGCTCAAGAACTCTCTACTATCTTAAAAAGTATGCAAAAAGAGAATGACGCTGAACGCATAGCGTCTATCCTCCGCTTAATCCTACTTATTGCAAAGAGTAACACCTCTGATATTGCAGGAGAATATCAACCGGAGATTAGCAAAGAAAAAAAACGACTTGAACAAATCCAGATTTATATCAGCTGTAATGCCACACGCAACATTACCTTAGAAGAGATGGCTCGGCTAATGGGAATGAACCGAGCCTCTTTCTGTATCTTTTTCAAAAAAGCAACTGGGAAAACGTTCATTTCATACCTAAATGAATTCCGAATTGAAATGGCTTGTTTATTACTCAAACAGCAACAACATACCATTGCTGAGATTTGTTTCTCAACAGGCTTCAATGACGTTCCCTACTTCAATCGGGTATTCAAACGAATTAAAGGAATAACACCCAGCGAATACTTATGTTCTTTAGATCCGGATTCTTAATCAATGTGTATTCAATAATTCCTCAATCGCACTACGCCAATCTTCTCCATTCTTAGGTTGATAGGTGTAAAAACCTAACTCCTGCCCTATCTCTATATTCTTTTTCCCATCATCAACGAACAGAGTTTCCGATGGATTCAATTGGGAATCACTGATCATATAGTCATAAATTGCCCGATCCGGTTTGATGGCTCCTACTTCATAAGAGGTGTACATCTTATCAAAATAGGCAGAGATCGGACGACCGGCAGGGGTAAAAGTTTCGCTCCTTGCCCAAGATTGAATGATAGGATTGGTATTACTCAATAGATAAACTTTATAATGCTTGCGTAGTTCCAGTAAGTAATCTAATTTATATTGAGGAACATCTGTGATAAATCCCATCCAAGCATATTGAATTTGTTCATAAGTAAGCGGTTTACCGGTATGTTCACATAATTTTTTACAATAAGTATCCAAATCGATTTGTCCATTTTCGATTTCAAGAAAGATACCTTTTTGCCCATACAAACCTATCCATTCTTCCGCGTCAAACACACCTATTTCCACAAAACGACGTACAGCGCGTTCACGGTCTAAATCCATCAATACGCCACCTAAATCAAATACGATATTTCTTATCTTTCCCATTTTCTATCATGATATTTTCCGCAAACGTATACAAAAGCCCTAAAACTTCCAAATAAGAACGATACCGTCTTTTTTCATCAGACTTTTTTTCTATTTTTGTAGGGTCACTCTTAATCGATAAGAGTTCTTATTCATTTAATTCACCCATAAATATCATGAAAAAGCAGATCTTATCATTCATAGCATTTACGGCTACTATATGGACCATAGTAGGAACTTCCTGTCAATCTCTTAGTTCGGACGATAAATTGAAAGCATTACCTTCAACAACAGAAATGCTCCGGCCATTCGGTGAACATGATGTCAAGTCTTTTATTACTCCCGATAGAGTCCATTATCCGGAAACTTGGTTTCATTACATCGGAGGAAACGTATCTCATGAAGGTATTACTGCTGATTTAGAAGCCATTGCGTCAGTGGGTATCTCAGGAGTTCAATTATTTCACGGACAATTTGGTGGAAAGTGGCCAGCAACGACCGATGATATTCAGTGTTTAAGTGAGAACTGGGATCAGGCTGTTAAACATACAGCGGAAGAATGTAAACGATTAGGTTTACGATTCACTATGCAAAATTGTCCAGGCTGGGCAATGTCGGGTGGACCTTGGATCAAGCCAGAGAATGCAATGCGTACATTAATACACCGTCGAGTAGATGTTACCGGAAAAGAGATCCAAGTGGCTTTACCACAGCCTGAAACTGGAAACGAGGACTGGAGAGACTATCGTGATATTGCCGTATTAGCTTTCCCTACTCCTAAAGGGGATACAGGCAAAGCCTTGGAAGTACATGCGGTAAAGGGAGATGGGGATTATGCTTGGTCTGATTTAATGACAGGGAAAAAGAATCAAATAAAATTTCCTCCTTCTACCGATGATCGTCCCCATTGGGTAGAAGTAAAATTCTTAAAACCAACCGTAGTACGTGCAATTGAAATTCCATCTATTCAGGGATTAAATCATCACATGTCCTACGAGCCTAACATTCACTTTACAGCTTTTGCCTTACTGTCTGATGGAAGTAAACAAAAAATTATAGACACAGATTTTCCACAAAGTAACTGGCAAGACAGAGCACCTATCACTTTTGCATGTCCTGAAGTGGGTAATGCCATTGGGTGTCGAATAGAGCTTCGCAATGTCTATGACATGAATCTTAAAAAAATTAATATCTGGTCTGCTGCCCGTAAAAACAGCTGGGAATCAGAGGCAGGATGGACACTACGTAGTTTCGAACGTTCGGCTGATGATATATTGCAAGACACTTATTCCTATATTGCACAAAACAAAGTCTTGGATATTACTCACTTTTTATCTGCAGATGGTACTCTTTCCTGGACTGCTCCTGAAAATAGTTCATGGACGATTCTTCGCATAGGTCATATAAATGAGGGTAAGAAAAATTCTCCGGCTCCTCCATCCGGAACTGGATGGGAGTGTGATAAGCTTTCAACAGAGGGACCGGAAGCTCATTTTGCGGGTTATATCGGACGTCTTACTAACGGAGTCCTACAGGAGGGAAAGTTAAATGGTATGTTACTTGATAGCTGGGAATGTAGAACGCAAATGTGGACAATGAAAATGGAAGAGGAATTTACAGAACGTAAAAACTACTCATTGCGTAATTGGTTACCCGCTTTATTCGGATATGTCATAGACAATCCTGAAACAACTTCATGCTTTTTACTTGACTGGCGTTCAGTCGTAGGAGATTTGTTTGCCAATAAATTCTATCGTCGCATGGCAGAATTAGGCCATGAACAAGGACTTAACGTTGTCTATGAAACTGCAGCCGGTGATGTATTTCCTGCAGACATCATGGAATATTTTAAATACGCAGATATTCCGATGTGTGAATTCTGGCACCCTTTCAGTACCGGATATGTGGGTTCACTTAATTTCAAACCGATAAAGCCAACTGCTTCGGCTGCACGCCTTTACGGAAAGCCACGTGTAGCCGCTGAATCATTCACCTCTTTCTCATTGACATGGGATGAACATTTAGAAATGCTAAAAGAATATGCGGATTACCATTTCATTGAAGGGGTAACACATAATGTATTTCATACTTACACCCATAATCCGCAAATCAATTTCTTACCCCCTGGAACATCAATGGGATCTAAAATTGGAACACCCTTCTTACGTGGACAAACCTGGTGGCCTTATATGCAAGAACTTACAACCTATTTAGCGCGTTGTAGTTACTTGTTAGAAAGAGGTCGTTCGGTATCGGATGTTTTATGGTATTTAGGAGATGAAATCAGCCATAAACCGGATCAAGAATACCCATTCCCGGCCGGATATAAATATGATTATTGTAATCCGGATGTATTACTACATCGTTTAAGTGTAAAGGATGGACAAATTGTAACTCCGGAAGGTCTGTCTTATCGATTCATCTGGATTCCTGAGAACAAACGAATGCTTCCTGAAACCGTAGAACATCTATACACTTTACTAAAGCAAGGAGCCACTGTCGTTTCTAACGTTCCTCAATCCATCGCAACTTTGGCAGGAGGAGAAGAGGCTCAACTACGTTTTAAAGAAGCAGTCAATACCATTTGGAAGAATGCAAAGACAGGAAGTATTACTAAAATTGGAGAGGGACGTCTACTCAGTGGAGTAACAATTGAAGAGGCATTAAAGATGTTAAATATCAAACCAGACGTACAAGGAAATATTCGCTGGTTACATCGTAATATAAAAGGGGCAGATTGGTATTTTATTACACCTCAAAAGAATCAATCGTTTAATGGCAAAATCAAGTTTTTAGCGAAAGGAGCTGCTGAGTTATGGAACCCAGTTACTGGAGAGATCAAACCTTTAGAGGTAAAACGTAACGGAGACTATGCTATCGTTAATATGGAAATGCCTAAGGCAGGTTCCTATTTTGTGGTATTTAATCACAATAAAAAGCAACAGAACGTAAAAGAGTTACAATATAATCATGTTCAAAATCTTAAAAACAAATGGTTAGTTCAATTTCCTGAAGGCTGGGGAGCACCAAGCGAAATAACAATAGAAAATTTAATGCCTTGGTGTGAAATGCCAATCTCAGATGAAGGAAAAGCTTTCTCTGGTAGTGTTGTATATTCGACCACATTTGATGTTACAGAAAAACATAACCATCTATTGCTCGATCTCGGTAAGGTAGATATGATTGCAGAAGTTTCTCTTAACGGGCATAAATTACGTAACCTCTGGTGTGCTCCTTATACTCTCGACATTAGCGATTATATAAAAAAGGGAGAAAACGCACTACAAGTAAAAGTTACCAGTACTTGGTACAATCGTTTAGTTTATGACGCTTCTTTACCGGAAGCTAACCGAAAAACATGGACCATTAGCGGTCCCCAAGCCGGGTCTACACTAAAAGAGTGCGGCCTTATAGGACCGGTTTGCTTAAGATATTGATTTGTAAATATTAACTATAAAATCTCATTAGGCTTTGTCTATTCTATTCCGGTATTTTAAAGGGGAATAGAAACAATTCTTTATAATTGTCACATTCCGAGTTTTATTCTAAGAAATCAGAATGTGACATTTCAGTTCATTCTTATCTTTAATCATTTTTGAATCAAAAATAAGCAACAACACAATATAAAAAATAGCAACAAAGACCAACTTTCAACACGGTACTAACTAAGAAACCGATAAAAGCTCCCAAGCCAGCTTTAAAAGCATCTTCCAACTCCTTTCCACTTAACAGTTCACCGACTAAAGCTCCTAAAAATGGACCAAACAAAATACCCCAAGGCACAAAAACAAAAACTCCAATAATTGTTCCAATTGCACATCCCCAGTTTCCCCATTTGCTACCACCACTATATTTAGTTCCCAACAAAGGAGTTACATAATCTAATATTTGTATAACAACAACTAATAGTCCCCAAACAACTAACTGAGTAATCGAAAATTGATATCGTTCTGTAGCTTGTAGTAATAATAATCCTACATAAGCAATTGGGGGACCAGGCAATACAGGTAAAAAACATCCGGTAAACCCTAACAATAAACAAATACCGGATAATATATATAATACAATCTCCATATTTAATTCATTTTTAAAAGTTTTTGAAAGAACTTTCAAAGTTATATATTCTTTTTTACTTCATTATACATCGAACCTATATCTCCCTGCCCCAATACATTTTGAGTCATCTCTTTTGCTTTAGAAATTGTTGTGAAACCACTATGTGCCTCCTGTATAATATACCCTTCCTCTATCAAATAGTCTTCATAATATTTATTATATCGTCGAGCTATTCCATAGCTTGACAAAACATGAGCAATAATATTTCCAACAACAGGAATCACAGAGCCTAATGTATCTAAAACAATTATTACAAGAAAAAATTTGAGAGCTAAAGAGAACTGGCCTTTTACTAAAGGAATAAAAAATCCAAATAAAAATACAGGTATAGAAAACCCTCGTCGAACTGTTTGAACATCTCCTGTTCGAGGATGTACATAGGTTGCTTTTGAAAATAATATACGTTCTTTTTTTATATAATCCTCCCAAATCTCTGGTTGTACCGAAATAATCTCTATATATTTTTTCAAATTAACCAAAGCATAATAAGTTAATATCAAAGAGATAGGAATAAAAAGTATTCCTATCATAAAAGCCCAAAATCCAGTATAGGAATCATACACCATATAGGAACCTATAGCTCCTCCCAAACAAAGTAAACCCGGAATGAGTTTCATGTTTGCATATTCACTTTTTGTATAATGAGTACTCATCTTTATTTGTTTAATTGATAATAATTTTAATCATTTGCCAAATCTTCATAGCCCAATCATGAATAACTCCATGAAACAAAGCATAATAAAATAATCCTATTACGAACAAAGTTGAAACAATACCTACAACCATTTGCTGTATTATATTCTTCTGTTTCTCTTTCATTTTTTATTTATTAAGTCTATACAACCCTTTATGAGGTCATGTTTACATCATCTATCACATTGACCTTTACCAATTTTACTTTCCCTTTTTCACTCTTTAAATCCAAACGAAAACACACAAAATCACTGTATATATAAAGAGGGACAGTCTTTCCCGCCTCTATTGTATATTTAAATTTTAATTTAATATAAGAGCCAGCAAGGAAACTCTCATAAGGTCGTACCCCTACTTCTTCATCTTGAATTGGATTTATAGAAAACTCAGGATCAATAAAGGTTAATAAACGAGGTAACTCTATCTTCAAATCGGATCCGGAAGTTTCTTCCCAGACACCTTCCAATGTACTTTTCACCTTATCATCAGAAGTTAACATACCCGTAATAGCAGACATACCACTTTTCGCCCAAGATTTTAAAGCTAAAGAAGCAGACTCCAAAGTTGTCGCGGAACCATTTATCCGAATACTTTCTTCTATTGCTTTTTTTAAAGTCGAAACATCAACAGAAAGATCCGACAAATAATTTTTCCTTGCATTATCTATTACATTACTTCTTGAATACTTAGCAGCAAAATGTTCAATAACCTTTCGGTCTTTTTCCTTTACTTCATCTACCCAACAAATTTTATCATCAGTCATTACAATAGCACGGACGTGAGTAATATCACTAACTTTTTTACCATTATAATCCAACTTCACTGTCGATAAATCAACCTCTTCATGTTTTCCTATTCGATTTTTAGTTATAGGTACTTTTACTACGTCATAATCATCTTTATACATATCCGTATAATGAATACAAAGAAATACTCGTACATTTTCCAAATCATGATCAGAACGATTATTCAGAGAAACCTGAATTTCATCATCCTTACTTATTACAAGCATTTTACTAGCTGCAGAAATAGAAACATCAATAAAAGATTTTTCCGGTACAATTGGACTAAAACTACTATACAAGAAATCTTCACAAAACTTCATATCGGAAAGTAAACAGTCATACACACCTTGATTTCCTCTACGATAGAAATGTTTTAATATTTCTTCTTTACTACTATTTAAATCTCCTTTAGAAGTATAATATTTTGCTTTGTAAAAGTTTGGGCTAAACAAACCAAATCCTTCCATTGTCGATTTATACAAATTCAATAAATACAAACCTTCCACACTTTTATTTAAATAGGTTCTACTACGATATGAGTTAAGCAAATCTGTTAATTCTACTGCCTGACGAGGATATTCAATAGCAGACTGATCAAAATAAGACAAAGCAGACTGTGCATTCCCCATATTCATTTGTAAAACACCTTGTAACAGTAAAGCTGGAGCCGATTTCTCTGGATACTTAGACAAATAATTATTTAATGTAAAAGAAGCCGTTCTAAAATAAGGATTCTTTATATCTACATTCTTCATGGTATCACTTGATAACCTTTCTATATCAAATGGCAATCGGAACTGAATACCTTCTTCCTCATTTATTTTTCCCAATTCTATTAAGCATAAGGATTTTAACAACAAACCTTCTCTGTTATTAGGAGATTGATCTAAAACGGCATTGACACCATTCAAAGCGTCTTCTGCACGTCCGGAATAAATGTCCAAATAAGCCTTATCTTTATTTAAACATAACTTATCCCACTCTTTCATGTATTTATAATAGACCGGAGCAAATTCAGAGAGATAATTAACATACTGTTCTTTTACTGTTGTAATCTGTTTTTCCAACTCCTTCTTTAATTTTTGCTCTTCCGCATAGTGGTCAAAAACAGCATTAGCTGCAACATTCACAGCACTAAGAGATTGTGAAGCTGCTTCCATCCCACCTTCCATTCCTATACCTGCTGAAGCCGAAACAACAGCCAATCCAACTCCTGCCATATCAACATTTTCTCGTAAAGTCTGTCCACCAGCAGCAACACTACGAGCAACCATCCACAAAGTAGAGAATTCTTTATGCTCTTTTTGTAATTGATACATACGTTGCATTACAGGAAAGAATTTTACTTTTGCTCTTAAAACTTCTGGAGCTACTCGACTATAATCCTGTTTTGCCATATACAATAAGAAATCATCAAACGTTTCAGATTGAGTTTGAGCAATCTCTAATGAATTCAAAATACGTATCGTTTCCTCCAAATCATAATCAACACTCCCTGTTGCCTGTTCTTTCTCTTCAATTACTTCTGTAATAGCTGTATAAGCAGGTTTCATCTCTTCCGACGGAACATAAGGTTGCTCTTCCTCTATTTGCTGCGAACAAGAGAACAAAACACCTACCAACAATAACGACAAAATCCTTTTCATATCAATGTTTATTATATTTCTGATTAAACTCACTTTCTGTACTTAATAAAAATAGAACTCCTTCTATACAGGCCACTATTGCCGGAATACAAGTCCAACAGAATAATAGATAAATGATACCTTGAAAAGTTTTTTTTAAGTAAAACTTATGGACACCTAACCCACCCACAAAAATAGCCAATAAGGCTGCTGTTGTTTTATTCTTCATATTTGTATATTATTTTATTTATTTGATCATCCCACTCAGATGAATTTAGAATATATGATTTATAATTTTCAGGAATAATTAACTGGACATTAGAGTCTTTTATATCAACAGATTCTAATGGTAATTCTAGAAAATGTAACGATATTCTATTTTCACCATTTACATCATGTACAACTAAATGATCTATTCCTACAGGTAAATAAATCGATTGTAAGTTCTTTATCTGTAATATTTCCGGTTTCAATATAAATTTATTTTTTACTGTATCTTCCCAAAATACTTTTGGTTTATTTTCTTTCACATCCTCATCCATACTTTTTTTTACTTCATTTGCAAAAAACTTTGTAATCATACCTGTAAGTGGATCCATACAAAAATCTGCGTATAAAGAAACTCCTGAGGCAATCAATCCTATAAGCTCAGAACCTTCTTTTGAATCTTTTTTTCTTTCTTCTTCTTGAAGAAATTGTTTTCTTGCAGATTCAATTTCTGATTGTGAAATCACATACTTAGCAGCAGATAGATCTAAACATTTCACCATTCTCATTTCCTCAAGAACACTTTCTAACTGATATACATTAAAAGATCCTTGTACTTTTAATGTATCTGCATAACGAAGAGACTTCCGATTAAAATTATTATTAAGATCAATCGTTCTAACAACAGGATTCTTAGTATCAACAATATATAAATCATCAAGCCATTCTTTATAACTCTCTAAAGATCCATCTGGAATATACATTGTAGTATATCTTCCAGGGATAATAAATCCTTCTGGTCTTTCATCCGAATCCATAAAAATAGATAAATCCGACATTGATGAAAAATTATTTTCACCAATATCTTTTATATTTTCAGGATATCGTATTGTTTTTAGAGGACAGCCATTCCATACATTATTTCCTAATTTTATTAATGAATTCGGTAATTTCACATCAGTAAGTTCTGTATTATAAAAAGCTTGATCTTTAATCACTAATAACCGCTTTGGGAACAAAATATCAGATAACGATTTACATGCTTCAAAAGCAGAGATACCTATCTCTGATACAGTCTCTGGTATATATAAATCCTGTAATGATGTACAATCCTTAAAACATGATTTTTCTATTCTTTTAATTCCATTTGGAATATCCAAACGCACCAACGACTCACAACCTTCAAAAGCAGAAATACTTATCTCTGATACAGTCTCTGGTATATTTAAATTCTGTAACGATGCACAATCTTTAAAACATGATTTTTCTATTCTTTTAATTCCATTTGGAATATCCAAACGTACCAACGACTCACAACCTTCAAAAGCAGAAATACCTATCTCTGATACAGTCTCTGGTATATTTAAATTTGATAATGATATACATCCTTTAAAACAATAATTACCTATTGATTTCACTCCATAAGGAATTTGTATATCTCTCAGACTTCGACATTCTTGAAATACATTATTTCCAATTCTATCAATACATCCTCTTATTTCAACACTTGACAATAAATTACACTTCCAAAAAGTACTATCTTCTATAGTTGTCACATCCGGATATAAAACTATATGTTTTATATTGTTAGAGAACTTCGTTTTTTCACGTGAAATCTTACCTCTTAATATTCCTATATCTGATAAAAATCCAAAATAACTAAGCATATCTTCAGAATCCAATATAACATGTAATTTCTGAAAATCACTTCTATTTTCTATTTTAATATTAGCATTTGTTACAAAAATAGATTCTAATTTACACGTATAAAAATTATTTTCTATTGTTGTTACAGTTTCAGGAAGTACTAACGATTTAAGACTTCTAAAATCATTATCAAATATATATGAAGACAGAACATTATTTTCTGTTTTTTTCTTTTCATGTTTATTTTTAAAATAAACTTTTCCCCCTTTAATAATATGACATCTTCTTAAATCTAAATATTCTATCTCATATTTTTTTAAAGTTAAAATATCAGTTCCATTAATTTCTCCTATAATCGTAAGAGAATCTATCCGATCTATTTTTTCTTTTAACAACACTTTCTTTAATCTACCTGCTTTTTTTACCTTAACTTCTATTGCTGAAATAGAAAAAACATAATTTAGTAGAAAAATAAGAACTATTACATTCTTAAAAAAAGCATGGAACTTTGTATTTTTATTCTTCATACCTATATATTATTTTAATAAGTCACTCCATTTAAAACTAGTATATTGCTGAATAAATAATTCTTGCCATTCTTCATTTTTACGAGAATATACTCCGTAACAATCAGCAATCACGACTAAATAAGGAATTCCCAAGGTAAATAGGATCAGCCAATAAATCGGAATCCAACTAAAAAGAGTAGACCAAAAGCCATCAGGAATATCATAATTTATATATTTATATATCACATAAAGTAATATTGGAACTGCAAACAAGGAATTCTTAATTAAGTAAGATTTCTTTTCTTGTATTTTTTCATTTTTGTACTTACGAACCTCTTCATTTATAGCATCTTGAAGTTGTCCCCAATACCATTCCTGCTTTAAAAGAGCTTGCTCTTCTTTTAACTCATCTAATAACTTAATGGCATTCGGAACAATTAATGACGTATTTCGTGTAGATTCTTTATTATTTAATAACTCTGCAAACAAGTGATATTCACTATCATTAAACTCATATAATGCTTTATTTATATATTTACGAGAAATGTATATATAACCTTTATCCATTTCAATAGCACAATAGGCACAAAAAGCTAATAGAAAATTTAATTCAGATTTTGGGAGTGGGCTAACCATTTCCTTAGATTCCCATTCAGATAGAAAAGCATCCACTTTTTCTGTGGAAGAACAAATTTCATCACCATTTTCAAAGAAAAAGTTCCATGCTTGTCTAAACAAAGTAAAATCTTTTATTTCTTGTTCAGTATATCCAGAACCTAACGGAGCTTTCCATACTTCTCCACAACTACAGCTAAATTTCAGACTATTTTTAGTAACATTATCAGCAAAAAGATCAATTGCACCTTTTAATCCCAAACTAACAAGACCTCCAACTAATCTTCCTCCTGGAATAAGTTCTAATGCAGTACCAGCTTTAGCAGCTATCCCTGCAACACTTTTCATTCCTTCTCTTGTATCGTTGCTTACATAAGGTTCACTTACTTCTATACCCTCTACCCAATTGCCACATTTCGGACACTGCTGTTTCATAATATTATTTTCGCCATCCCTGTTTCCCCCGTTCGGCACCCTCTTTAAAAATTACACAAAAAAAGCGTGGAAACTGTTTTATATCTTATCTGTTCAAGAGGTATCGCCAAACACCCACCATACAAATAATAAAACAACAGTCCCACGCTAATTTGATATAATAATCCCTATAGGGTACTATATACCAACAAGCGTGAGCGTTTTTCTGTTGCTATTAAACTTGTATGGCTTTGAAAACTGGCGATTTTCTTGAACAAGTATAATATCTTTTAAAAACGCTCTTCTTTATCTTATGTCCTTCTGTTCAAAACCTCTCTTGATTCCTAATTAGAATTGTTGCAAATGTAATAAAAAAACTCTATTTCTATTAAAAATGCAACAAAAAAGGGTAGCCGCAGCTACCCTCATTTTCTAAAGTTCTTCCGGTTTTTCTTCGGAAGAACTTTCCTCACTGGATTTCACCTCTTCTTCAGGCGTACAATCAACCAATGTTAAATTGTTCATCATATCCCGAAGATCCTCGCAGGGAACAAAACGGAGCTTCATTCTGTAGATCGAATCAGCGTTGGCTTTCTCCTTTTCTGTAGAACTCTTTGCGTTGAAAGACGGGATGAAACTTCCCAACCCTTCCACATTCACCGTATGACCCTGTTGGATAAACGTCTTCATCGCTTTTACCAACGTTTCTACCATGAACAGCGTTTCACCTCTTCCCTTCCCGGAAATCAATGCGACTTGCTCGCACAAATCTGTTGATGAAACCGGTAACGCTCTATTAGGCGTTACAACATACTTTTCGGTCTTTGATTCATCAAAACCGAAGGTCTTTAAGACCCGCTTAAAACCTATTGCCATAACAAATTATTTAAATTGTTTATAACTTTGAAACATTAATTAAAACTACCTTAGAGCCTTAATTTGTCTCCATCCTTTAGGTAATGGGGCTTTTGGAACCCTCCTTTTACATTCATTTGCGTTTCAAATTTTTTTTTAGCTATAAAATC
This sequence comes from Parabacteroides sp., assembly GCA_017481945.1. Lineage (GTDB taxonomy): Bacteria > Bacteroidota > Bacteroidia > Bacteroidales > Tannerellaceae > Parabacteroides. Next base: position 27,238 of record JAFUOJ010000021.1, read on the forward strand.
AGAAATAAGAGCACCCAGAATATTCGTCGATACCCCTAAAAAGAATTCTACACGAAAAAAGATTGGAAGAAAAAGGCTATCTCGTCTATGAATAAGACTAAAAAAGATGAACTAAAAAGGTTAACTGACACATTTCCTATTAACTAATAAACGTTAACAAAAACAAGTCCCAAGCTTACTCCTCGAGTAAAGAGAGGCTTACTCGAGGAGTAAAGGGGTATCTTACTCGAGGAGCGAGCTGAACCTTACTCGAGGAGTAATATTTTTAACAAAAAGTAAGGAATAAGAGTGTATAGGGGGGGGGGAAAAAGAAAGGGTAAAAAGAAAGGGTAACCATTTTGATTACCCTCTATGATTATTATCCGATAAAAGTTTCCATGAATTTCGCTCCTGGAATCGGAGATATCGTGACAATTTCAGTATCTGCAGGAATCAAAACAGTTTGTCCCTGATGTACAAAAATCTCATTTCCTTTATTATCGCGGATAGAAGCTTTTCCTTCCATACAAATATAAACGACAAATGAATCCAAATTAGAGAAATCACGAACAATAATTGTATCAACATCCAACAAATTTGTCGTAAAGTATTTACAATTAGCTAATTCTACAGTTGCATTCGTATGTGCTTTATAGTGTGTACGATAATCAGGATATAATGTATAATCTATTGCGTCTTTAGCTAACTCCGTATGTAACTCACGTCCCTTTCCATCCGGTCCTTTACGGTCATAGTCATAAATACGGTAAGTGATGTTACTTGTCTGCTGAATTTCAGCAATAAAACAACCTGCACCAATAGCATGCACACGTCCTGCAGGCAAAAAGAAAACATCTCCCGGATTCACATCATAACGCTGTAGAACATCCATAATTGTATTGTCCTCTACACGCTTTACATATTCTTCCGCGTCAATCTGTTTTGAAAAACCTGAATATAAACCAGCACCTTTAGCAGCATTGATTACATACCACATTTCAGTTTTTCCAAAAGAATTATGGCGTTTCTTTGCCAACTCATCGTCTGGATGAACCTGAATAGAAAGATCATCGCGTGCGTCTATAAACTTTATCAACAATGGGAAAGTAGAACCAAACTGTTCCATTACTTTTGTTCCCAATAGTTGTGCACCGTATGTATTAATCAATTCGTCTAAAGTCTTACCTTCCAACTCACCATTGTCAACAACCGAGTAATTACCTTCAACATGTGAAAGTTCCCAACTTTCACCGATACCTTCTTGTACCGGAGTGATACCCTTAAATGGGCAAATATCAGAGCCTCCCCAGATAATATTCTTAAGGATAGGCTTAAAAGTCATAGGATATAACATACTTTCGTCTTCGTTTTATAACCTTCTTGTTTATTATTTCTTTTCAACTTTTACTTTTCTTAAGACAACAGCGCTACGTGCCGGAATGTACAGTTTCAACCATTCTTTTCTTACCTTTTTATATAATGGATCAAACTGTGTGAAATGACGAATAGAATCATCAGAAAGACCGAAACCTCCAAAACGGGTAGCGTCTGTATTCAAAACGACTTCATATTCTCCTCTTGGTACCAAGAACCCATAATCGGTAAAAGATTTGTTTGGACTAAAATTGAAGACAAATACCAAATCTTTACGCATATAAGCTAAAATCTGATCTCCATCATTGTCCCAAACTTTCTGTATCGGCGTTGCTTGGAATTTCTTCACACTACCAATCACTTCTAACATCTCTCTGTCGAAGTCTCCCAAGAAATGATATTTCAAATCCTTATTATCAACCAAATCCCATTGGCGACGTGCATATTTATGAGACCATCCATTACCTTCACGTGGGAAATCAATCCATTCAGGATGTCCGAACTCATTCCCCATGAAATTTAAGTATCCACCATTGATCGTAGAAGCTGTTACCAAACGAATCATTTTATGCAAAGCAATGCCACGTTCAACCATGAAATTATGGTCATCTTTCTGCATGTGCCAATACATATCTGCGTCAATCAAACGAAAAATAATGGTCTTATCTCCCACTAAAGCCTGATCATGGCTTTCTGCATAGCTGATTGTCTTTTCATCTGCACGACGATTGGTTGTTTCCCACCAAATGGAAGAGGGGTGCCAATCTTCATCTTTCTTTTCCTTAATCATTTTAATCCAATAATCCGGAATGTTCATCGCCATGCGGTAGTCGAAACCGTAACCACCATCTTCGATTTTAGCAGCAAGCCCTGGCATACCACTCACCTCTTCCGCAATTGTAATTGCATTCTTATTTACTTCGTGAATCAGTTTATTAGCCAAAGTCAGATAAGCAATTGCGTCTCCATCTTGATGACCATTATAATAATCACCATAATTACAGAAAGCTTCACCTAATCCATGACTATAATAAAGCATTGAGGTCACCCCATCAAAACGGAAACCGTCAAACTTATATTCGTCTAACCAGAACTTACAGTTAGAAAGTAAGAAATGTAATACTTCATTCTTTCCATAATCAAAACACAAAGAATCCCAAGCCGGATGTTCACGACGTCCGTCATTATGGAAATATTGTGAATAAGAACCATCAAAACGTCCTAAACCTTCTATTTCATTCTTTACGGCATGACTATGTACAATATCCATGATAACGGCAATACCCATACCATGCGCTTCATCAATTAATTCCTTTAATTCTTCTGGTGTACCAAAACGGGAAGAAGCCGCAAAGAAACTACTTACATGATAACCGAATGAACCATAATAAGGATGTTCTTGAATAGCCATAATCTGAATAGCATTGTATCCATCTTTTGCAACTCGAGGCAGCACGTTACGACGGAATTCATCATAAGAACCCACCTTTTCTTCATTAGAACCCATACCTATATGGCATTCATAAATAAGTAGAGGGGATACATTTGGTTTGAAACGTTTATGTTTAAATACATAAGGCTTCTCCGGATTCCAAACTTGTGCACTAAAGATCTTTGTTTTCTCATCCTGCACAACGCGACGGATCCAAGCCGGGATACGTTCTCCGCTTCCCCCTTTCCATTCTACCAAAAGTTTGAATAAATCTCCGTGATGTAGTAAATCTTCAGCGAGCGTGATTTCCCAAACCCCATTGACCAATCGTTTCAACTTATACTGATCTTCTTTCTTCCAGCTATTAAAATCGCCGATCAGATAAATAGCAGTCGCATTAGGTGCCCATTCGCGAAACACCCAACCTTTTTTCACCTTATGTAATCCGAAATAAAGATAGCCGGAAGCTAAATCCGACAGAGTTTGCTTACCTTTATTAGTAAGGCTCTTCTCTTTATTAATTACATACTGATACCTACCTTCGATTGCCTCCTTATAGGGGGCGAGCCAAGGGTCATTCTTTATTAGATTCAGTGACTCCATGATTTTTTTGAAATTGGTTTTGCACAAAGGTAAAAGAAAAAAATAAACAATACTACAAAAACTCTGGCATTAATAAAGTTTTACTTGTAAAACGGAGAATATTGGTTCAGATTTCTTACTTTTGCAAGAAACCGTTTTTCATATAACTAATGGGTAAAGGAACAAAAAATATAACTTTCTACTTCTTAATGGTTCTAATCTTTGGCTCACTAATGTATTTTATTGTCAAAGAGGGAGAAAGCATACAGCTTGAAACAGCAACTCAGTCTATCCAGAACGCAGCTCCTAAAAATATGGGAGAAGGCTTTCTTATTTTCTGGGATTCCGTTATCCATCATATCCAATCTCCAATAGGGATTTTACTTTTACAGATTATTGCGATTTTATTAGTCTGTCGTGTTTTTGGCTGGTTATTCTTGAAGATTGGACAACCGACAGTTATTGGAGAAATTGTTGCGGGTATCGTTCTCGGGCCATCTGTATTAGGGAATCTATTTCCGGAAATAGCCACATTCCTATTTCCTCAAGAGTCATTAGCGAACATTAGTATATTAAGTCAATTTGGCCTTATTCTTTTCATGTTTGCTATTGGTATGGAATTAGATATTAGTGAAGTAAGAAAGAAATTAAAGGAGACCATTCTGATCAGCCACACCAGTACCATTGTTCCTTTCTTCTTTGGAATGGTGACTGCTTATTTTGTGTATGGTTCGTATGCCCATAAAGAAACACCTTTCATCTCCTTTGCTCTCTTTATAGGAATTGCGATGAGTATCACAGCATTCCCTGTATTGGCACGTATCATCCAAGAGAAAGGGCTAACTAAAACCCATCTGGGAACTATTTCATTAGCCAGTGCAGCGAATGGAGATATTACAGCTTGGTGTCTATTAGCAGTTGTTATCGCGATTGCACAAGCTGGAAGTATGCTAAGTGCTATCTACAATATTCTCTTTTCTATCCTGTACATTATATTTATGTTCTTTGCTGTCCGCCCCTTTTTGCGAATGGTAGGTCATATTTATCATAATAAGGAAGTTATAGACAAAGCCTTGGTTGCTTTCATGTTTTTATTGGTAATTATATCTTCCTACTTTACTGAGATATTAGGACTTCATGCCCTATTTGGAGCTTTTATTGCAGGGGTTGTTATGCCAGGAAACATCAAGTTTCGTAAGATCATGACAGAGAAAGTAGAAGATGTATCACTGGCTCTCTTCTTACCGCTTTTCTTTGTATCTACAGGATTACGGACTGAAATAGGATTATTGAATACACCTGAGTTATGGGCCATGTGCGGCATATTCATTTTAGTTGCAATTCTTGGAAAGTTTGGAGGGGCCATGTTTTCTGCACGATTTGTAGGAGAAAGTTGGAAGGATAGTCTTTACATTGGAGCTTTGATGAATACACGTGGTTTGATGGAATTGGTTGTCTTGACTATCGGATACGATATGAAAATATTACCGCCTTCTATCTTTGTCATGTTGGTATTAATGACTTTGGTCACTACATTTATGACTACTCCGTTCGTCTCTTTCATTAACTTTTGCTTTAAGACCCATGACAAAATCCGAAATCACCACAGATATAACATATCTTTTGATGGGGCATTTAAAGTGTTATTATCTTTCGGACGTGCAGGAAACGGACAAATCATGTTAGATGTAGCTCATCAAATGTTTGCTCGTGGCAATAAAAAGTTAGACTTAACAGCACTCCACCTAACAGTAGGTTCCGATATCAATCCTTTACATACTGACAACTTTGAAGAAGTTAGCTTCGGGCCTATTCTTTATGGCGCAAAGAAATTGGGTATGCAGATACATACTCGTTATGAAGTTTCAAATAATGCCGGACAAGATATTTGCGATATCGTCAACAATGAAGGTTTCGACTTTTTGTTAGTCGGTTCAGGTATATCCATGAGTAATGCTCCGGCTGATATTGAAGCCAACCGTTACCGTACTTCATTTTACAACCGTTACTTCAAAAGATTTAAAGCACCTGAATCTTGGTTCTATCCTGGAGATCTCCTGAAAGATAAAACCAAAATGTTTATCGAACGCAGTCATTGTGATGTAGGCGTCTTTATCAATCGAAACTTTGTAAAGGCGTCAAATACAATTCTTATAATCAATAAAGAAGAAGATCTCTTCTTATTAGATTATGCAAAGACGCTATTAAAAACGACTCACGGTGCTATTAGCTTTGTAAACAGAGCGAGCACTACAACTCCGGAATATAATAAGATAGTAAACTCTATTAAAGAGTTCACTACCTCTATCCCGCAAGCAAGATGTTTATCCCATAAGGATTTGACTCCTGAACTATTCAACGGTTTCAACTTCATGCTGATTAGCTATGAAACCTGGAATGACGTCTCAGAACATCGTAAAGAAGCATTACAGAAAATGCCTTCTACTTTGATTCTTAACAAACATCAAGAGAATCCGATTTCGGAATAAAATTTCATCTATCATTTCTCGTCGGTATCATCAGCTGCCTTTATGCGTCCCTCTTCCGGTAACGGGTAAATAGCAGGCTTATGAATCATCGACTGATAGTATGCCAGTTTCTCTCGACAAATACGCCCCGTTACTTCTTTTAGATACTCAACACGTGAGACTAAATATTCCAACTGACTTCGTGTAGCAATAAAATCCTTATTGTAACGAGCGTCAATATAAGCACTACACAACAAATCATAGCACCTAATCGCTTCCGGAGTATCTTTCGGAAAGACTGCGGACAGTTCCCTCGAAAATCCTTTGACCATAGCGGACAGTTCATCCAACTTATGATTTTTAGGACGATAATTCATCCAAACCAAAAGGATCACGTAGTAAAACTTCTCACAAGCCTGGTGAAGAACAAAAGCGGAATTCATAAAATCGTTATGCTTCAAGAAGAAACAAGAAACAGAGTCCAACAGGCTAACAGCTGTCGGATAGTAACGTTCAAACTCATATTCTGCAAAGTCCTTTATTTCTGCATAATCAAGAAAACGGGGAGTAGCCAGCTCAAACTGTTTATCATCATATAAGAGAATGCCATCCCGAACTATTTCCGTAAAGAAATACTGTGAGCATTCCAAATGCTGATTCAGCGTCTTGATATTCTCTACAATAAAGCGAGGAGTTGCGTGGCGACGCGCGGAAAAGTAACGATGATACGTATCCGTCAATTTATGCCGCAGTATCTCCTCGGTTATCTTTGCATTTAGATTAGAAATAACGACTAATATGTCATAATCACTTTGATATGATGTATGAACACCATATTCATAACGTTCGTCCCAAAGGACATACGTATCACACGCGTAACTTCCATACAAAATAACCATATTAGCGTCCTTCACATAATGATGAATTAAGCTAAGAATAAGGTTTAATTCTTCTTTCGTTACATAGGGTAAATGATCAATTGAATGTTTCATGTACGTAACTTATAGACCACAAAGTTAAAGATACTTTCTCCATTTTGCAACAATTATATAAATTCAAGATAACTTCTACCATTTCCGGAACGATTTACTGATATACGAACAGGTATACGTTCCGTCATCTCTTGAACATGCGATATCACTCCAATCTTACGTCCTTGTGTCCGCAAACTCTCCAAGGCGTCCATAGCAACTCGGAGTGTCTCTGCATCCAAAGAGCCAAAACCTTCATCAATAAATAGACTTTCCACTTTGATTCGGTTGGAAGAAAGCGAAGACAAGCCTAATGCCAAAGCCAAAGAAACCAAGAAGGATTCCCCACCTGAAAGACTATGTACTGTCCTTATTTCATCGCACATATCCCGGTCTATAACCTGTAAAGCCAATGTATCCGGTACACGCTCCAAACGATAACGATGTGTCAATTCTTTTAACTGTACATTCGCATAATTTAACAGCACATCCAATGTATAACCTTGGGCTATCCGACGGAACTTACCCCCATCTGCCGAACCAACCAGTTCATTCAGCTTCGCCCAACGTTCGCTTTCCACACGTGACTTCTCTAATTCCTTTTGAAAACCGGCAATCTTTTTCTTATTCTCCTTTTGAGTACGTAAATGGAAATTCAGTTCGTTTTTTTCTTGGGTCACCTGCTGTAAATTTTCATCCAACGAGAGACCATTTGAAGCAGCCAAATAGTCCGTATTCCACCGAGTAAAAGTATCTTTTCTTAGTGCTAACTCTTTGGTTTGTTCCGCCAAGTCTTTTGTTATCTGTTCGACAGTACCCCGGGTCTGTTCGACTGCAGTAGTTTGTTCTACCTGAGTTACCTGTAATTTCTTCAAGCGTTCTTTTAACTGTTCCATCTGCAAGGTATATGCTTGCTCTACCTTATCGGCAGGACGACCATCCAATAGTTTTCCCCGTTCTGTTTGCAAAGCGACTAAAACAGCACGAGACTTCTCCGCCTGCTCCATAGCCTCTTTATACAGTTGTCCGACATTGGGAAGAAAAGAAGCGAGCGATTCACAAGCAGCTTTCTTGGCACTCTGTTGTTGTTCCAACTGTATAAGTATCTCCGTATTCTCATGCCACTGTCGAGCAAAGTCAACCAAAGTCTTTCGAAAAGCAGCCGGTTCCAATTTCCAAGTACTTTGCCAATCACTACTTCCAAACAAACCATCTGCTACAGAGAGTGCTTGTGCTAACTTCTCTGTCTGTTCTTTTAGAGAAATTTCTTCACGTTCCAGCTGATTTATCAGCAATTGTCGTTGATTGTCAGTTTCTTTATAAGCTGTTTCACTCTCGGCAACTTCCTTTTGAACAAGAAGCAATCGCTGTTGCAGTTCCGTCAACTGACGAGTTTTTACTCCAAATGATTCCTTCTGTTTAGAAAGTTCCTGAAATTGCAGTGTCAAAGAAGCAATAGCAGTAGACAATTTATTGGTGATTGATTTCTCGACAAATGGATGATGGATACTACCGCAGACCGGACAAGGTTCTCCCTCCTGTAACTTCTCACGAAGTTCTTTGATACTACCGGATGACACCCAACGTGCTTGCTCCACCAGTAAACGTTCCCGCTCCTCTCGTACTTTCTCTATTTGGGAATCTAAAGATTGACTGTCAAAAGATTTTAATTGGTCTCCAAGTATCCGATATTCCTCTTCCGTCTGTTTAATTTTTAATTGCTTACTGACAACTGTCTGTTGCAACTCAGATAAATGTTTCTTCAGCTCCTCTCTCTTTTTTTGAAGAGTTACAATCAAACGATTACTTCCATCCATCTTTGAACGAGCGTCCGAAGCCATATCCAAATGAAGTAGCAGCGTAGATAACTGTTCAGCAATAGTTTCTTTTTTCTTGTAACGTTCCCGCCAAGCCGATAAACGAGTTATTTCCTCTGCCTCCTTTCTCTGTTGTTGAAGAGCTTCTTGATATTTATTTTCTGCATCTTTCTTTCGAGAGGTAGCCTGCTTTAATTGTTGCTCCGAGGTAGATAAGTCGCGCAGGGCCGCTTCTAACTGAATATCCAACTTACGTGCTTGCAAAAGTTCCTGTTGAAGTACTTTATAATTTACTTCAAACTGTCGCTGTTCTTCTAATCCCTTATCTGTTTCTTGTTGTATAGCAGCCAGGGAGTGAACCAGACGTTCTAACTTTTCCGTCGCCTCCTTTTGTTGTCCTTGACGAGTTACGATCTGCTGTTCTGCCGAACGAACTGCCTCCTGTAAGGTTTGCCGTTCTGCTCTTGCTTTCTCCAATCGTTGTAACTCTTTTTCTACCTCAACCAATCGGGTTCCTTTATGACTCTCTTCCTCCTCAGATAATAATTCAACACCTTGTATCTGCTGTTGAATCAAATCATAAGCTTCCTTTGCTCGGGCACTCTTTTCGTATATTTTACGAGAGATATTTGAATAAAGTTCCGTACCCGTCAGTTTTTCCAACAAAGAGGCCTTCTCACCCTGTTCCGCCTTTAAAAAGGTCGAAAAGTCATTTTGTGCCAATAAGACCGAACGAGTAAACTGCTCAAATGTCAAACCGACTAACTCTATAATACGGGCTTGCAGCTCAGAGCGAGTACCCTGCTCCTCCATCTCCTTATCTATATTAAAAAGGGAAAGACGAGGATTCTGCAAACGACCGTTTTCCTTGTCGCGGGCTCTGGATACTGACCAGCGGCTCCGATACCGGCTACCATTGAGGGCCATAAAATCAACTTCCGCATATCCGGAAGCCGTTCCTCGGCGCAGAAGAAAACGGGGGTCACTTTGGGACAACTGTTCGTTGCAAACATCTTTCAGTTTAACATTGTATTCCTTCGCCTGCTCCGTACGCGGTGTACGAGCAAATAATGCCAAGCACATGGCGTCCAAGAGCGTGGATTTTCCCGCTCCCGTCGGTCCACAAATGGCATAAATACCAGCAGAGCACAAAGGTTCTTTCGTAAAATCTATTTCAAAATCTCCCTCTAAAGAGGCTAAATTTCGCCCACGTATTGCCAATATTTTCATTGAGAAATCTCCTGTAAAACTTCATTAAACAGTTGTTCTAATTCTTCCGGTAAATCACCTCCGTAGCGGTTGGTAAAAGTGTACTGCAACATATCCAAAGGAGCAATCTTCTGTAAATCGGTATAAGATAATGGTTGCAAAGACTCTCCCTCCTTTTGAAGATAAGAAGGGACAATGGATGTCAAACGAACCGCTTTGTCTGCTAAAACCTCTTCAACCCGATGACGAAAACCAGGATTCGGCTCTGTCAATAGAACTTGTACCTCCACATAAGGCCATTGATTCCTATCCGTTTGCTCTTCAGCAGTAGGTAACTTTGACAATGCAGTAAGTACCTCTTCCGGCAATGCCGGTTTCTTTGGAATCCGCTGCAGACTCGTTTGCAAAGGGATCGGGAGCGATTTCCAATCCGATAGGCATCCGTTTTCAAGCGTTACGGCAACCACTTGATGATGATAGTGCTCTTCTGAAAAAGACATTGGAAGGGGACTTCCTGCATAACGCACTTGGTCTCTTCCTGCTACTCGCTGCGCTTTATGAATATGCCCAAGTGCTGTATAAGCCAATCCCTCATCAAAAGCATTCAAACCGACAGACTCCAAGCCTCCTAATAGGGTTCGCTCACTTCGGTCATCCTCTGTAAGTTCAGCACCAATGACATGTAAATGTCCCATAGCCACAAGGGCTTCGTGAGGCTGTCGCAATGTCTGAGCATATTCATACAATTGATTATACATACGAGTAATACCCGCTACATAAGTATCCTTACCATTTTCAGAAGCCGGATAATCACCCTGCCGAAGATAAGGGACAGCTAAACATAAAGCCTCTCGCCTCCCCTCTTTATTATAGAGAAGAACCAAAAGGGAATCAAAATCAATCTCGTATGAAGGGGTACGCGGGATAATCCCAACGATTGTCGTATGCAATTCTTCTAACAAAGGAATCGGAGCTTCTAAACGTGCTGCCGAATCATGGTTTCCGGCAATAATCACAATCTGCAAATAGGGACACATCTGATTTGCTTCCCGCAAAAAACGGAAGAAACGCCGTTGAGCAGTTGCAGACGGATTAGCCACATCAAAAACATCTCCCGAAATCAATAAAACATCTGTCTCCTGCTCCCTCAACGTCTGAATTAACCAAGAAAGGAAAGCCTCATGTTCAGCCTCTCGATCATACCCAAAGAAAGTTTGTCCCAAATGCCAATCGGCTGTATGGAGTATGCGTAATGACATATTATTTACATTTCATATTTATACTTGTGAGAGTATGTGCCTCCAATCCTCTACCTTAACTGTTCTCTTTTCATTTTCGGATGAAGTCCAAAAATTTATAACAAAGATAATATGAAAAAGAATAATAAAGAAATTTTGTGTTTTCAATTGTTTATAAAATTCCAGTAAAAAACGATTCAGCCCCTAGTATCAATAAGTCAACAAATATACGGACAAGTAAGAAAAAGACACCTATTATTAAAAAATAAAAGGCATTCCCGTAAAGATTAACGGAAATGCCTTTGACTTTACCTATTAAAAAGTTATTCCTCTTCTTTTGTTAAATCAAGCTTCTCATTATCCCCACCTTTATCAAAATACTGTTTGCGTAATGGATTTGCTGTAGCTTCCTGATAGCGAATGCGATTTCGATAAATATCTAAAGCGGCATATAAAGCTTGACGAAAAGATTCTTCCGAAGCCACATTCTGCCCTGCAATATCATAAGCCGTGCCATGTGCAGGAGAGGTACGAATAATGGATAAACCTGCAGTGTAATTCACACCATCATCCATCGCTAAAGATTTAAATGGGGCCAACCCTTGATCATGATACATGGCCAATACGCCATCAAATTTATCGTACATTTGAGAACCAAAGAATCCATCAGCAGGATAAGGGCCAAACGACATAACCCCTTTCTTTTCAGCTTCCTGCATAGCTGGAATAATAATATCTTGCTCTTCAGTTCCTAATAATCCGGCATCTCCTGCATGCGGATTCAAAGATAAGACAGCAATACGAGGACGTATTATACCAAAGTCTTGCTTCAATGAATGATTAAAGATACGCAATTTTGAAACAATATCTTCCACCGTAATACTAGAAGCTATTTGCGACACTGGTATATGCCCTGTCACCAAAGCAACACGCAAACTATCCTTCATCAAAATCATTAGAGCTTTTCTCCCTGTATTTCCAAAATTTTGCTCCAAATACTCTGTATGTCCAGGGAAATGAAACTGTTCATTTTGAATATTATGCTTATTGATTGGTGCAGTAACCAATACATCTATCGCTCCACGTTTTAAATCGTTAACAGCAGCCTCTAATGCTTGATAAGCAGCGACTCCGGCAACTGAAGTAGAATGAGACAGTTCCACTTTTATCTCATCATCTACACAATTAATAATATTCACCCGGTTCTCTCCAGCGTCATCTGCATCAGCAATAATACTAAGGTTTATCGCTGGTAACTCTAAAGCTTTTCGATGATAAGCTGCAACTTTAGAGGAACCATAAATAACAGGTGTACAAAGTTCTGCTATGCGAGCATCAGACAATGTCTTCAATATAACTTCATATCCGATACCATTTATATCTCCATGAGTAATACCTACTCTAATTAATTGTTCTTCCATCTATTATGATATGTTTGTTACTTCTTTTCTGAAACATTTACATTTTCTGTAGCCTCTTCTTCAAACTCACCAGGCAAGCGCAGTGTATATAAAGCCGACTCCACTCGACGAATAAAGTTCCGCTTATCCGTTTCCGGAGCGAATACGAACCCTTCTACAACCACTACGCGGTTATTTTTCTCGTCCAAACGGGCGTGACTAACAAACGGACCACCCATCATATCTCCTTTCATATGCCACAAACCACGCAAAACGCCACAATATTTTCCATTTATAGTAGCCGGTGTATACGTAACCCATGCCGTATCGGTAGCCATATAAGAACCTGGGAAAGTTCCCGGCATATTTTGTTTCATCACTGAATCACGCTTCGCTATCAAATACTCTGCCGTAAATGTATTTTTATCTGTGTACGGAAAATCATAGATCACAATATCAGATCGTCCTGTATTCGCATTGTTGGAAGCCCAAAAGAATCCGGTTGTATCCCGATAATAGGTCATCGTACTTGGAGCCTTCAACTGTACATCAAAACGATCCTTTACATGATTCCAAACTACCATGCTATATTCTTTTTCCAATTGACTGATTGTACGTTTTCTTTCACACTGCGTAAAGAAATCAACTATATTTCTCGGATGAGCATTCACATATTCTAAAATCGACTCCTCATCAGGTGCCGTCATCACCATTACTGTCTGCCCTTTAGCCCAACGGTTATTTTCATAATTCAAAGAGACTTTCGTGTACTGAGTTTTATCTACCTTTACAATCAAAATATTGCGTACATAAGTCAACAAACCATTAAACTGATCAGGTGTAACATAAGTCACTTTAAAAGCAGGTTCCGCTTGTGGTAAACCAGGGACATGAGATATTAATTCTGCCCTAACGGCTCTCCCAGCCGGAGCCTCCCAAATAGACTTATCCATTGTAACAACAATCTCATATGCAAATCCAGTTGCATTTCGCATTACAGAACCAGAATTACAAGAGGTCATTACCAAAACTAATGTAAAAAAGCCGATCAATAAAGAATATATTTTCATACGTATTTCAATTTTATTTTACAAATATAGCTCTTTTCCCTTATCCTGAAGCCTTTTCTATACTTTTTGATTCTTCTTCGCAGTCGAAAGCATTCCACAAGCAGCGAATATATCTTCACCACGAGACGCTCGAATCGTACAAGTAATACCAGCAGCATTCAATGTATCCCTAAAAATCTCCATCTTTGTAATATCAGAAGTTTCCAAAGGCACATTGGGTATCGCATGGAAACGAATTAGATTCACTCGACAAGGAACTTTATTCAATAAACCAATTAAGGCCTTTGCATGTTGAAGATCGTCATTTAAATTTTTAAAAACAATATACTCAAATGAAACTCGGCGTTGATGTGTAAAGTCATATTGCTTTATAGTTTCTATAACCTCACGTGCAGGAAAAGCTTTTTCCACAGGCATTAAAGAAAGTCGTTCTGCCGAATAAGGAGAATGTAAACTCACTGCTAAATGACAATCACTTTCCTCTAAAAATCGTTTTAACCCTTTTGCTACACCTATCGTAGAAACAGTAATTCGTTTCGGACTCCAAGCATATCCATAAGAAGCCGTTAATATCTCTAATACTTTAAACAATTCACTAACGTTATCCAACGGTTCTCCCATTCCCATAAAAACCAGATTGGTTAATTGTTCCGTCTCCGGAAGAGATTGGATTTGATTCAAAATCTCATTAGCCGTTAAATTCTTCGTAAAACCTTGCTTCCCCGTCATACAGAAAAGACAATTCATCTTACAACCCACTTGTGAAGAAACACATAAAGTTGCTCGGTCTTCTGTTGGAATATATACTGATTCTACAAAATTACCAGGTCCGGCAGGATATAAATATTTAATCGTACCGTCTATTGACTTCATAAAATCAGAAGGAGGAACAGCTCCAATCTCAAACTTTTCCTCTAATAAAGCACGTTTTGCAGCTGCAATATTTGTCATGGCCGCAATAGATGTTACCTTTTTCTTATACAACCAATCAGCTATTTGTTTGGCCGCATATCCAGGAAGCCCAACTTCTGCTACAACGTCCTTCAGTTCTTCCAAAGTCATGCCTAATAAACGTCTTTTCTCACTCATTTTCTTATTTCATTTCTTTTTTCGCAAAGATATAAAAAAACCACCAATCGTATTCGACTGGTGGTTTTCCTATTGATAACTTAACAAATCTATCGTAGAATATCCTATTAATAGAAACGAATACGGTTATCAATAACTTCTGCTTTATTAATCAAAGATTGGATAGCCTGATATCCGAAACGATAAGCATTAGCAGCGTCCAATGCTTGAATTTCATTCGCTTCGTTAAATTCTTTTGCGTCTTTATTCTTTTCAATTACTTTAAAGACGTACACACCGTTGTTACCTGCAATAGGAGCACTCAACTGATCAACTTGTGCCAAAGAAACCATTGCATTCAATTTTGGTTCGACACCAATACCTGCAATACGACGTGTTGAGAAACTTACAAACTTCACTGAATCAGCTGAAGCATTCATAGCCTGTGCATAAGCATCAACAGAAGTCAAGTTCTTAGCAGCCAACTCTTGAGCAATCTTTTCACCTTTCTTCTGAGCGATTAATTCAGACTTCAACATTGGAGTTGCAGATTCAACAGAACGATAACCTTCCGGTAAAGTTCCTTGAACAGCAGCAATCACAAACTTATCATCACATTCAAAGATCTCAGAAATATCACCTTTACTATTTTGGAATGCCCAACGGATTACTGGACGAGAATTCTTAATAGAACCTACCATCTGGTCGTTCGCTGTAACTGTTACATTTGAAAGAACATTATAACCAGCTTCTTTAGCAGCTTCTTCCAATTTGTCTACATTCTGATTCTTTGAAATAAACTGATTTAACTCATTGTAAATATTACCATAGGTCTTTGTACTTGGAGATACAGTCATATCAATATCAGCCACTTTATACTTATCAATGTTAGCAGTTTTATCTGTAACCTTAATAATATGTGTACCATACAAAGATTTTACAATTGCATAGTTATTAACCGGAGTTGAGAAAACAGCTTTCTTAAAGTCTTCGTTTACCCCTCTCAATGCAGTAGCTTCAGTAAACCAACCTAATTCGCCACCATTTGCTGCTGCCTGATCAACTGAAAATTCTTTTGCCAAAGCAGCAAAATCACCACCTTTCTTCAAAACATTCAATAAACTATCAGCTTTAGCTTGAACAGCAGCGTCATCACCTGTATTTGCCAACATTATATGACTTACCTTAATTGAGTCAGGAGCAACAGTCTTATCTACCAATTTAAATAATCTGTGCTTATCATTTTCAAATACCGGACCATAGATATCACCTACAGCAGCTGTTTTAACAAACTGTTTCATTTCCGGATCTAATGCTTTTTCAGAGAAGAAAGCATCTAAATAAGGAATTTCTGAGTTCTCAGCAACCAAATCAGCCACATTTGTAGTAGAAGCTAATTCACCTTTTAATGCTTCTATCTCAGAACTTGCCTTATCATAATCATCCTGGCTCGGACGAATATCCACAGCAATATACTTGATTACTTTACTTTCTTTCTGTTTGAACAACTCTTTACGTTGATTATACAACTTCTCAATATCGCTCTTACTTACCTGAATTGTTGAATCAGGAATAGAAGCATACGGTTGCATAGCATAAACAATATCTGCACTTTCTACAGAACCATCAAATGCGTCTTTTGCATCCAATTTATTAGCAGAAATAGCCTTACTTAACAAAGTAGTATATTTCTGTTCTAAACGCTGACGTTTAATATTCTTTTCCCAGAACATCCAGAATTGACGAGCTTGCAACAACTGAGCCTGTTGATCAGCAGGATAACTTGCGATATTGTCATCATCAATCGTTTTCAAGAAGTTCAATAACACAGTTTTATCAAACGCACCTGTTTGCGGATTCACAAACATCTGCATTTGTTGAATCATCGGAGAAATATTTTCACCTTGAACCATATCAAACAATTCTTCCGGACTAACAGTCATACCCAATGCAGCAGTAGCTTCGTTTAACACGATATCCTGTACCATACCATCGAATACAGATTGACGAATCTGAATCTGATATTCTTCAGGTAAACTGGAAGATCCAGTCTGCATTTTGTACATTTCAGTCATCTCATCAATACGATTCTGAAAATCCTGAATTTTAATAACTTCTCCGTCTATTTCAGCAATAGTTTCCTGTGATTGTCTGAAATAAGTAGAACCGGAATTCAAAAAGTCTCCAATGATAAAAGCGAACAATGCCACCCCTACAACAAGTACGAGTAGTCCCGCTTTGCTTCTGATTTTTTCCAGCGTAGCCATTTATTTTTATCTATTTTTAAATTTATTATTTCTCATTTAAGGGCACGAAGATACAAAAAAAAGAGATTGCTACATCTTTTTATGCCCTTTTTTAATCAATTACCCACTTTCATACGTACTAATTCGATTTTTGTAGCCGTCATTTTGATAATTTTGAAAGAATATTTATCAATAACGACCGTTTCATTGAGTTTTGGAAAATTCTGATATGAATGTAAAATAAACCCTGCGATGGTCACATAATCATCTGATTCGGGTAATTCCAAACCAAATTTATCATTCAGCGTATCAATCTCCATACGGCCCGAAAGAATGTATTCATTTTCTCCCACCTTTCTTGCCACATACGACTTCATATCATGTTCATCCTCAATTTCACCAAATATCTCCTCAACTAAATCTTCTAACGTAACAATACCCGAAGTTCCTCCAAATTCGTCCACAACGACAGCCAAACTCTTTTTATCCTGCATTAAAACTTTCATTAATTTATTAGCAGCCATTGTCTCTGGCACAATTGAAACACTACGAATACTTTGTGTCCAATCTTTGGGATTCTTAAACATCTCAGAAGAATGGATATACCCTATAATATCATCAATATTCTCATTATATACTAATATCTTTGAGATTCCCGTCTCTATAAAGCGAGAACGCAATTCTTCAATAGAAATAGTCTTATCACAAGCCACAATCTCTGTACGAGGTACTATACAATCTCTCAAACGCACATTCGAAAAATCCAATGCGTTCTGAAAAATCTTCACCTCTGTATCCATATCTGAATTTTGAGGAGCGTCTTCTATGCTTTGTTGAATAAAATAATCAAGGTCAACCTTTCCCAACGCTTTCGGGGTCGAATCCGTCACATTCTTTACTCCGACCATCTTCAATATCAAATAAGAAAGCAGAGAAGCAAATTTAGAAATCGGATATAATACAACATAAATAATCAATACCGGTATTGAAAAAAGCGAAAGAGAAAAATTCGGATTCAACCGGAAGATTGTTTTAGGAATAAATTCACCCGTAAACAAGATTAATATAGTAGAAATAACAGATTGAATGAAAACAATTAAAAATTCATTTTCTACAACACGAGCAATAAATGGTTCCAATATAATAGCCATTTGCAAACCATAAACAACCAAAGCGATGTTATTTCCGACTAACATCGTCGAAATAAACTGACTCGGATTTTTATAAAAAATATCCAGAATCTTAGTTGTTAGACTTTTTTCTTTCTTATCAAGTTCAAACCGCAGCTTATTTGACGAAATAAAGGCAATCTCCATCCCTGAAAAAAATGCAGAAAAAGCTAACGAGATTAAGATGTATGTAAGTGTACTCATTTAAAATCTTTTATCTATTCCAACCGGAGCTAAAGAATCCGATCTTAATTTTAATTTTCGTTCTAACTTAGCGTCCGGACTTTTTACAACTTTACGTTCAACTACAGGGGCAGCAGAATTTTGCTGTTTTTCCACTACAGTTGTATCTTCAGCTTGAACAACAAGCGTTGAATCAGATGTTGTTGTTGATTCACTAACCGGGAAAACACCTTGTGAATCAAATATCTTATATTGAGTCATGTCTTGATTAGATTCAAATCCAATCCCCGTTATAATTCTATCCTCCTCTTCTATCCGAATATATTTATCGGAATAAATTTTCTCCTCTGTCTGATCCCAAAACAACAAAGAAGTTTCAAATTTCTTTCCTTCTAAACTTTCAATCTTTACATTTCCAATTAATTTCCAAAGTCCTTTTTTCTCATAGTTATAAGCAGTATCAGCTTTAATACTCGCTTCAGTCCGAAATAATGTATCAAATTTTTCCACATAAATACCTTCTGGGAAATACCAATAGGGTTCCTTTGCCTTTCCAAAAATCAACCATTCTTTTGCATTCAAACGATAACGAGTGATTCCTGAGTCTGATATTAAAGTAGAAACCTCTGTTGTCTTCAACGTATAAGTAGTTTCAGGGTCAAAAGCAACTTCTACCACCTCTTTTTTATCACCGCTACAAGAGGTTGTAAATAAAAGAAGCATAACAACTACCACAAAGATAGTTGTTATGCTCTGTATGTTCGTTTTACAAAGAAAACGTCTCAATACCATAATTATCTGATTGTTACAGTCTCACCAATCCAGCCACCAATTCTGAAAGCTTTACCTTTTTCCAAATCTGGGTGCATGAACACTTCTTCTGTAGAAGGAAGGTGAGCACGATAAGTTGCAATCATTTTAGCTGCGTCTTCAGCTACATTCTGGTCT
Source organism: Parabacteroides sp. (assembly GCA_017481945.1). Classification (GTDB taxonomy): domain Bacteria; phylum Bacteroidota; class Bacteroidia; order Bacteroidales; family Tannerellaceae; genus Parabacteroides. The sequence goes on from JAFUOJ010000021.1 coordinate 46,392, forward strand.
ACTTGTCTTGCTTTTTCAAACTGTGCAATTACAGCATAATAAACAGCCTTTGCCAAAACAGGATCTGAATAAATAGACTTAGCAGACTTAGCATACATATTACCAATCAAAATATATGGGTTACCATAATCCGGATTAGTTTCAACAGCTTTACGGCAATATTCTCTCGCTTTTGACAAATTATTCTGTTCGTATAACAAAACAGCGATCAAATAATAGTCTTCAGCTTTTGATACAGCGTCAGATTCCATGTTTGCAGCTTCTTCAAAATATTTGATAGCTTTTTCATAATCTTTCGCTTTCACAGCCTGTTTTGCAATACCTAAAGCAGCGTCAGCACTCGGTTGCAACTCATAAGCATAAGCAGAAGCAGCATAAAACGCTTCAATTTCTTGACAACGAACCTTTCTCAACAAAGAAACGATTTCATTCAAAGCTTCCAAATTACCTTTAGCAGCTTCTACTTTACTTGCATACATATTCTGCAATGTTTCACAATCAGCAGCACCACTACCAGCGAAACCACCATCAATTGCAGATTTATAAGTAGTCAAGTTCTTTTCTTCTTTTGCATTACCTGCAGCTTGAGCAGCAGCTAACTGAGTAGAAATGTATTTTGAACATTTCAAATAATCTTCCAAGTAAGTTGATTTGAAATTAGGATCTGCCAATAATTGACGGTGAGAAGCCATCATATATAATGAAAGTCCCATTGCTTCCGTCTTTTCTCCATATTCATTGATCACTTCACCTAACCAGCCATAATAAACTTTAGGATCTGCCTTATCACCCATCAAACGGATATAATCAGCAGCTTTACGAGAAACAATCCAATCCTTTGCATACTTCTTATCGTTTCCGAAATATTTTACACGTGTATCATAAACTTTCATCAAGTCATCAATAAGAGCCTCTTTCTTTGCAGCGTCTGTCTCTGTATTGATTTTCCAGTCCATGATTCTTACACCATGCAAATAGATATCTTTATGAGCTGCCGGACATTCTGAATAAGCTTTATACCAGAATTCATAAGCGTCTTTAAAGTTACCTGCCTTTGCATACGGAACAAACAAGCTAATATTAGTAATACAATTGATACTGTCTTGACCAGAACCAAATCGCGTACCTGATTGAACACCTGTTTGTGCATAAGCCCCGAATGACATCATTGAGCATCCGAGCGCCAACATTAATACTTTGACCTTCATATCTCTTTTTATTAAAGTTAACTATTTTATTAATCCACTTTTCTCTTACGGAACCAACTTTCGTTAAACGTATAATTTACTGTGAAACGGAAATATTCCTCCTTAATCATATTCACATCAACTTCCGGTTTCTTTTTCACATACTCAAACGACACGTTAACCAAAGAACGATTATCAATTAATGGTAACCCAAAACCGATACTTGCTCCGATTTCATTATAACCATCCCCCGAAGGATTAGCCTCAGTTCGATTCATCCGCAAATAAGAGTTTCCATAATGAACTCCCGCACGATAACGAATTCGGTTAAAATACAGCTTACGCATATAATTCGGTATAAATTCAAAACCTGCAGCTACTCGATACCGATTTTTAAAGTTTCCCTTTTCTCCCAAATAAGATTGTTTACCCCAATCTTCATAAGAAAAATCAGCAGCTACCGTCAATTTATTCTGTTTCACATACGAAAGCCCCACACCATACGAATTCGGTAAACCAAATGATTTATCCTGAATCGTATCAGACTGAATAGTCTCTCCTGAAGTACCATCCGATGTATAAGATTGTGTCAAATGATAATACTTTGCATTCAAAGTATTTTTCGGAGAAAACACCAACCCCAATGTAACACTTTCTGTCTTACTAAAAGGATGAGTATATTGTAACCCGAAATCCATTTTCAAATCACGTACTTGCAACTCCTGACTACGAATCGTATTATAAGCAGAGGTACTTTCACCTGTCATCAACACCGTTTGTTCATGCGTAATATTTCCAAATAAATATCCAAAATTCGCACCTACAGCCAAACGCTTCTTCCAAAGATCTACCGAAAAACCTCCGTAAAACTCACTTAAACCGCCAGAACCAGCAAATGTTTCGGTGAAACTAACCCCATTTTCGTCACGTACAGTACCAAATTCATACCCTACATAAGAATAAGGGATCAAACCAAAACTCAAAGCAATCTGACGATGAATCGGGAACTGCATTGCAAAATACTCTAAATTCCCGTTAATATCATGTTGGCGATTGGTTCCATCATCAAACCAAGACAACTGCCCAGCTACTCCAAAATCAAAAAGAAACGTCAAAGAATCCATACAACTATAAGAAGCTGGATTCATCGGATTAACTTGTTTCGGAGAACGTAACCCATATCCTACGCCACCCATTGCACGACCTGCTCCAAATGAACGATCTCCTAAATCTCCATACCCAAATCGAGTATAGGGTGAGTTTGTATTGTTTTGAGCCATCAAAGGCAACGCTACATATATAAGAACGCTAAAAATCAGTAGTCTATTAATCTTCAACATTATACTCTAAGATTATATTTAATCCTGTCAACACTAAATTAATATCTGCAAAGATGGAGTTTTTTAACCGTCTTTCAAAATAAAACGAATGACCGCCTGTTAAAAAAACCAAAAGGTTAGGATATTTTAGCCGTAGTCTTTCAATATACCCATCCATTTCACAAATTATACCATTTACAACCCCCGATTGAATTGCACTTTTTGTATCTACACCGATCAAAGGAATCTCTTCCTCCTCCATAACCAAGGGTAATTTTTTTGTAAAATGATTCAAAGCCCTAAAACGAGTTGTCATACCTGGAGAAATATTTCCACCCAAATAAACACCGGAAGCCTCTATAACTTCATAAGTAATAGCTGTCCCCGCGTCAATCACCAATAAATCTTTCCCCGGTTGTAAATAATGAGCCCCTACAGCTGCAGCCAGACGATCTTTTCCCAAACTACCCGGTGTCTTATATTGTATAGTAATGGGTAAAGCGACTGTTTCATCCAATAGTACGAAGTGACGAAGATTACTTTTCAAATAAGCAATCAATGCTTCATTTTCCTCTGTCACAGTTGAATAGATTCCTTTAGTCAACGTATATTTTTCAAATATCGCTGAAAGGACTTCTATATCAAAATGCTTATATACAAAAGAAGCTTCTATTTGCCCCTCCTTATATACTGCAACTTTTGTAGATGTATTTCCTTGTTCTATAATAAGATTCACGAGTCTGAATTTTTCCGCAAAGAAAAACAAAAATAGTGAGATAACAGATATATAAAAGGCATAAAGTATAAAAATCATCCACATAAGGACAAATTTTATCTACTTCACCTGGTTTCAACTCTCCAATCCGATTACTTGCAATACGATATTTTCCATAAATCCTTTTTTGTTACAAACATAGTAGAATAAAAACTTTCTCATTTAGTAAATATCTATAAATCTTTAATTATTCTTTTTTCATTGATCGTTTTCTGAAATAATAATGAGTTTTCACAACTAATTAGATAAAAACGCCCTCTATATTCTATTTCCAATAGTTCTTTTTCATTATTCGCAAAGGAATAATATCGGTGCTGTCCATTATCCAAATAGCCAATATATCCCCAAATCCCATTACTACCAAACAATCTCACATCATTACTACTCAAATAAACCCTTTTACAACTATTTATTTCAGCATAAAAAAATCTTTTCAAATAAAAGAAACAATTCAATTCAAAATAATCAGTTTTACAATAAATAAATCGAGGAGAGAATATTATAGATAGCGCATATAAAGTAACAAACATTATTTCTATAAACAATAGGCATAAAATTTTCTCAATACTAATTGCCTTTATTGCAATCAACAAATGAATAAAAGTAATTAATATCAGAAATAAAATCATCAAACTACCTAATAAGGTTATAATCTTTACTCGCTTACTTAATATACAATTATAATATTCTACCATAAATACTTCGTAAAATCTGACTTTCTATTTCTATTTCAGTATTTTGCTTAAATAACTCAGGACGTTCCAATTTCAAGACATCCATAATATCCTTAATTGATTCTTTTTGTTGGTTGTATATCTAATTCTTCATCCGAATCAGACAATAAGTTTCATCATATTGTCTTTCATTCTTGGACACAAAGATACAAAAGAGTTGGGAAAATTCATGTTCTATATTCCGTTTATTATTTTTCAAAGCGTCACAATACGACTAAAAGATTTTGAAAAGAGAATATTAATATCTAATTTTACTTGTAAAACTTTTCTATTTCTGTTGTATCTTTGTCTGCAAGAATTTGCCTGCCGACAATTGTCGGCAAACCTGTTGACAACTGTCGGCAAACTTGCTGACGATTGTCGGCAGACCTGTCGATAATTATCGACAAGCAATTACCCGGAAGAAAATAGCCATTACCCGGATAATATTCACAAAAACCAGGCAGGTAATTACAATTTGTTGCCGAATAAAAAAAACAGATATGCTATGTCAATAAAATTTAGTGAGTATACAACTCCTCAACCCAAAGATAGAGAGGGAAAACCTCAGACTCATGCACGCGCCATCGCACGCAGTACACGAAAAATGGATGATATTTGCGAATTGGTTTGTGAACGGGGTTCTATCTCCTCGGCAGACGTAAAAGCAGTCCTCGACTCCTTCGTCTGGGTTATCGGCTTCTCTCTAAAAAGAGGAGACCATGTAGAATTAGAGGGATTAGGACATTTCTCTCCCTCTTTGCATACGAAGAAACTTTCCAACGGACGGACAACAGTCGTTCTCGACAATGTAAATTTTCGTTGTTCAGAGAAACTTAAAAAGGAATTAAAAACAGTCCACTTACAGAAGATTAAGAAAGCAGAATCTTACCTTCCGGAAGAACGAAAAAACAGATTAGTGAACTACTTGAAGCAACACGAGAGTATCACAACCATCACATACACTGGTCTAAACAACTGTTCGCGTTACCAAGCAACTGCAGACTTGAAAAAGTATGTAGAAGAAGGATGGCTGACACGAGTTGGGCGCAGTACTCACGTAGCCTACCTACTGACTACGAATGAAGAGTGAATTTCATATACAATTTGATAACAGAAAAGATTACTCATGCAGAAAACAACCAAAAGGAAATATGGAGCTCTTACTCTACTGCTTCTCTTATTTTTATCGGTACAGGCACAAAACCGTCCGCTAAGCAGTCAGGCACAAATCAGTTTATTGACAGTAGCTCCTTCAGATGATGAGGTGTACACCGTCTATGGCCATTCAGCCCTGCGTATACAGGATCCGGCTAATAAAATCAACCACGTATTCAATTACGGTCTTTTTTCTTTCTCTAAACCCAATTTTATTTATCGATTTGCAAAAGGTGAAACCGATTATCAATTAGGAGTATCTCACTTCAATGACTTTCTGTTAGAGTATGAAATGAGAGGAAGCCAAGTAACAGAACAGATTTTAGCTCTCGACTCTATGGAGAAGGCACAAGTTTGGAATGCTTTATTACTAAACTATCGCCCGGAAAATCGGGAATATCGTTACAATTTCTTTTTTGATAATTGTGCAACTCGTCCGGCTGCTATCATAGAGAAGCAACTTCATGGAGAAATAAGGTTTCCCCAGCAAGAAAAAGCCCAATCGTTTCGAGATATGATTAACTATTGCACCCGAAATCACCCGTGGCTGACTTTCGGATGTGATTTAGCATTAGGTAGCCCTACCGACCAATTGATCACAGCCCGCGAGGAGATGTTTTTACCTCTTTACCTGAAAGAGGCATTCAGCCAGGCAAAGGTCACTCGAACGGATGGGACCCAAAAGAACTTGGTTGAGTCTGAAAGGATTTTAGCAGAGGAAATGATAGATGATTCCGACATAGAATCCTCTTTTTGGACTCCAATGGTTTGTTGTTGGCTCTTTTTTCTGTTGATTGTCGCTATTACTTATATCGAATGGAGCCGGCAGAAATACTTCCGTATCGTTGATTGTCTGCTCTTTTTTACTGCAGGAATAGCAGGTTGTGTTCTATTTTTTCTCTGTTTCATTTCGACACATCCCTGTATTTGGCCGAACTGGTCAATCATCTGGTTGCATCCGTTTGATTTAATTGCAGTTATTTTGTTTGCAGTAAAAAAGTTAAGAAAGGCGGCAGATTGGTATCATTTTATTAACTTTGCGGCGCTTACGCTGTTGTTAGCTGGATGGCACTTTATCCCGCAGCACTTAAACACAGCGTTTATTCCCTTAGTAATGAGCCTTTGGCTTCGTTCGGGATACAGCGTTTACAGAAAAATATGGAACATCGGGTACGAAAAATTTTAACATCACTTATCGCTATTTTGGCTGCCACCAATCTGGAAGCCCAGCAAGGTGCGCCTAAACTGGTCGTGTGTATCACAGTCGATCAGTTGCGAGGTGATTATATTGAATACTTCTACAACACATTCGGCGAACGTGGTTTCAAGCGGTTGATGAATGAGGGGTTGGTATATAACAACATCCGGTTTGAATTTGCCGACATTGACGAAGCCAGTGCTTTTGCGACTTTATTTACAGGAAGTAATCCGAACTTTCACGGTATTTCAGGAAAAAACAAATATGATTTCGAGAAAGAAAGAGAAGTTTCAATCTTGGAAGATCCTGAATATTTAGGGAACTACACCAAAGAACATTATTCTCCCCGTAAACTATTAAGTTCAACCATTGGAGATGAACTTAAAATTGCGTCAAAAGGGAGAAGTGATGTTTTTGCGATTGCCCCAAATCCGGAAAGTGCAATCTTAGCTGCCGGACATGCAGCTAATGGAGCTTTTTGGATGGACGATTATAACGGGAAATGGGCTACCACGACTTTCTACAAAGGAATTCCCTGGTATGTAGATCGTTATAACAACGGAGCAGAATCTTTATCTCACCGGTTGGAGCAGATGGTATGGACTCCTTCCCTACCTTTCGATAATTTCAAGGCATTTCCTTACGTATTAGATGAGATACCTTATAAATATACGTTTAAAGAAAATACAACCGAGTGTTTCTTTAATCTAAAGACCTCTCCTTTTATCAATAAGGAGATAAATCGCCTGGCGCTCCAATTCTTGGAATACGGTTCGTTTGGGACACGTGCCTGTCCGGATCTATTGTCCGTCACCTATTACGCTGGAAACTATCGCGGGAATATGAATAAAGAGTACACCCGTGAAATTCAAGATACTTACTATCAATTAGACCAAGATTTAGCAGAGCTATTAGACAAGATTGACAAGAAAGTCGGATTATCCCATACATTGATTGTCTTTACAGGTTCAGGCTATTATCAAAGCGAAGAGGAGTATCCGGACGGTATGCCGTTATTGAATGGAGAATTTCATCCGAAACGGTGTGTCGCATTACTCAATATGTATCTGATGGCTATTTATGGTCAACAGACCAACTGGGTAAAAGGATTCTATAATAACCAGATTTATCTCAATCGGAAAGCCATAGAAGATGTCAAACTGAGTTTAACGGAAATTCAAGATAAAGCGGCAGAATTTTTACGTGAATTCAGTGGTGTTCAATTTGTGGCAGCAGAACATGTACTGCGTACCGGACATTGGAATGAACGAATTGCCAAATACCTGCTGGGTACACATTTGTCAACCCGAGGAGATCTAATCATCGAATTACAACCGGGTTGGACTATCAATTACGATAACCAGCAAGTAAAAGCAAAAACACGTACAAAGGCAAAAAACAGTGTAAAGAAAGTTGTACGTAACAATGCTGTTATCACTCCATTGGTATTCATGGGAAACGGTATCAAACCGGAACGTGTCTACCGAGAAGTAAAAGCCACAGAGGTTGCTCCGACTGTAACCCATGTGCTGAGGATTCGACCACCCAATGCATCACAAAGCTTGCCGCTGAGGGAATTGACTATCAATAAATGAAATAAATAAAACAATATATAATCATGGGATTTAATGATTTTCTGACGAAATTATTCGGCAACAAGTCACAGCGAGACCTGAAAGAAATCACGCCGTATGTGAACAAAATCAAAGCCGTATATCCGTCTATTGAAAAGCTCTCAAATGATGAGCTTCGTACTAAAATTGATGAAATCAAACAGCGCATTCAAGACTATGTTGCTGACGAACGTGCCAAAGTAGAAGAATTACGCAGTGGTATCGAAAGTAAAGAGTTGGAAGAACGCGAAGCGATTTGGGCAGAAGTTGACCGAATCGAAAAGAATATCACCGACAAAATGGAAGTGGTATTGGAAGAGGTGCTTCCGGAAGTATTCGCTATCGTAAAAGATACTGCTCGTCGTTTTGCACAAAATGAAATTGTAGAAGTTACAGCCAACGATTTCGACCGTACATTGGCTACCAAATATGACTTCGTTGAAATCAATGGTGACAAAGCACTTTATCACAACCATTGGGTTGCCGGTGGAAATGAGATCACTTGGGACATGGTTCACTACGATGTTCAGTTATTCGGAGGTGTCGTTCTGCACAAAGGTAAAATCGCAGAAATGGCAACCGGTGAAGGTAAAACATTGGTAGCAACTTTACCTGTATTCTTGAACGCATTGACTCGTAACGGGGTACACGTCGTAACTGTAAACGACTATTTGTCTAAACGTGACTCGGAATGGATGGGACCGTTATACATGTTCCACGGTTTATCAGTGGACTGTATCGACAAACACCAACCAAACTCTGACGCACGCCGTGCAGCTTACAATGCCGATATTACCTTCGGTACAAATAACGAATTCGGTTTCGACTACTTGCGTGACAATATGGCTGTAAGTCCAAGTGATTTGGTACAACGCAAACATAACTATGCTATCGTCGATGAGGTTGACTCCGTATTAATTGATGACGCACGTACACCGTTGATTATCTCCGGTCCGATTCCTCGCGGAGAAGAACAATTGTTCGAACAATTCCGTCCGAATGTAGAAATTGTAGTCAACGCACAGAAGGACCTTTGCTCTAAATTATTGATTGAGGCAAAGAAAAAAATGGCAAGCAGCGATCCGAAAGAGGTAGAAGAGGGTTCTATCCAATTGTTCCGTTCTTTCAAAGGATATCCGCGTAACAAAGCTTTGATTAAATACCTAAGTGAAGAAGGTATCAAATCACAGATGTTGAAGACAGAAGAATACTTCATGTCTGAAAACATGCGTCATATGCACGAAGCAACAGACGAATTGTATTTCGTTATTGATGAGAAAAACAACAGTATCGAATTAACAGATAAAGGTATCGATCTGTTAACCGGAAAGACAGACGATCCTACATTCTTCGTACTTCCTGACATTACAACCGAATTGTCTCAGTTAGATAATCTCCAAGGAACAGAAGAAGAAAAGCAAGCAAAGAAAGATGAAATCTTAGCCAACTACTCAGTTAAGAGTGAACGTGTACATACAATCAACCAGTTGTTAAAAGCTTACGCTTTGTTTGAAAAGGACGTTCAATACGTTGTGATGGATAACAAAGTTATGATTGTAGACGAACAGACCGGTCGTATCATGGATGGTCGTCGTTATTCAGACGGTTTACATCAGGCTATCGAAGCCAAGGAGCGTGTAAAGGTAGAAGCAGCAACACAAACATTTGCAACTATCACTTTGCAGAACTACTTCCGTATGTATCACAAATTATCCGGTATGACCGGTACCGCAGAAACGGAAGCAGGTGAATTTTGGGATATCTATAAATTGGATGTAGTCGTTATTCCGACTAACCGCCCAATCGCTCGTAATGATATGAACGACCGTATCTACAAGACGAAGCGTGAAAAATACAACGCAGTCATTGAAGAAATCGTTCGTTTAACAGAAGCCGGACGTCCGGTATTGGTTGGTACAACTTCGGTTGAAATCTCTGAATTGTTGAGTCGTATGCTTACCATGCGTAAGATCAAACATAATGTATTGAATGCTAAATTACACCAGAAAGAAGCCGAAATTGTTGCATTAGCCGGACAAAGCAGTACGGTAACTATCGCGACCAACATGGCCGGTCGTGGTACGGATATTAAGTTATCTCCGGAAGTAAAAGCAGCTGGTGGTTTGGCAATCATCGGTACAGAGCGTCATGAAAGCCGCCGTGTAGACCGTCAGTTACGTGGTCGTGCCGGACGTCAAGGAGATCCTGGTTCTTCTGTATTCTTTGTCTCTTTGGAAGACGATTTAATGCGTCTGTTTGCTTCTGAAAAGATTGCAGGTCTAATGGACAAATTAGGATTCAAAGAGGGAGAAGTTTTGGAACACAGTATGCTGAGCAAATCAGTAGAACGTGCCCAAAAGAAAGTGGAAGAAAATAACTTCGGTATCCGTAAACGTCTATTGGAATATGACGACGTGATGAACTCACAACGTACGGTAATCTATACTCGTCGTCGCCACGCATTGATGGGCGAACGTATTGGTTTGGACGTTTTGAATACTATCTATGACATATCTGTTGCTATCGTTGACCAACATATCGACGGTGATTATGAAAGCTTCAAGTTAGAACTATTCAAGACATTCGCTATGGAATGTCCATTTACCGAAGAAGAGTTCAAGAGTATGAAAGCAGAGGCTTTGGCAGATAAATTGTTCGACGAAGCTCTTCAATTGTTCAAACGTCGTATGGAACGTATGACTCAGGTTGCAAATCCGGTCATTAAGCAGGTATTTGAACATCAAGGAGCGATGTATGAGAACATTTTGATTCCTATTACAGACGGTAAACGTATGTATAATGTTTCTTGTAACTTAAAAGAGGCTTACGAAACAGAATCAAAGGCTATCAACAAAGCTTTCCAGAAGTCTGTAGTATTACATACAATTGATGAGTCTTGGAAAGAGCACTTGCGTGAAATGGACGAATTGCGCCACTCCGTACAGAATGCAAGTTACGAAAACAAAGATCCATTATTGATTTATAAGTTGGAATCTTACAACTTGTTCAAGAACATGGTAGATGTCATGAACCGTAAAACAGCTGCAATCTTAATGCGTGGCCAGATTCCGGTACGTGAAGAACCGACAGAAGAGGAAAAACAGGCAATGGCAGCTCGTCAAGAAGCAATGGCACGCCAAGCTGCGGCAATGGAAGAAGCTGCACGCCAACGTATCGCATTGCGCCAAGCAGCTCCTGAACGTCGTCAAGACATGAGTAAATATCGTGCAGAGAAGAATGACATCTCAGGTAGTAACTCAGCTCCACAGCAATCACGTCAAGAACCAGTTCGCGCTGAAAAACGTATAGGACGTAATGATCCATGTCCTTGCGGAAGCGGTAAAAAATATAAGAACTGTCACGGACAAGGTTTGTAATCTTTTCCGAAACAAGGATAAACAAAGGCGATTCTTTTTTTGAATCGCCTTTGTTTTTTATCTACAGTTTAACCGTTCAAACTTCTTTTATATCTCAAATAAATCTAAAAAAAGGAAAAATCATTTTGTCTCTCTCTTTACAGGTGTTACTTTAGCCACGCAAACAATTAAACTTAATAAACATTCTACATGAAAAAGATTATTTTATTATTCGCCTTTTGCCTAAGTGTAGGCAATTTATTTGCACAAGATGCAGATACAAACAAACTTTGTACAGAAGGAGACGCAGCAATGGCTGCAAAAAACTATCCGGAAGTAGTCGCTAAATATAGCGAATATCTAAAACTTACAAACTATGAAGACGCAAGCCGTATCTTCAATTGCGCTTTCGCGGCCTACAATGCCAAACAGTATGATAATGCTGTTAAGTTCTATGACATGGCAATTCAAAAGAATTACAAAACAAATGACGCTTATGTAGGTAAAGCAATGTCCTTACGCAATGCTAATAAAGCGGCAGAATTTACAGCAACAGTAGAAGCCGGATTAAAAGCCGATCCTAAAAATGCAAATCTGGAAAAGTTATTATATGGTTACTGCATAAAACAAGGACAAGCTGCTCAGAAAGCAGGAAAATTAGAAGAGGCTGAAGAATTGTTTAAAGATGTATTAGTAGTTGGAAATACACAATACAAAGGAAATGCACTATACAGTCTTGGAGCAATGTATTATAACGCTGGTGCTAAAATTTTAGCAGCTGCTACACCTATTGCAACTTCTGATCCTGATAAATATGCTGCAGAAAAGAAAAAAGCAGACGCCCACATGGCTAAAGCTAAAACATATTTGGAACAAGCTGTTCAGTTAAATCCAGCAGACGAGAAATCTAAAAAGATATTAGACGCGCTTAACGCAGCAAAATAATAACTAAAAAGGGAGACTTTTGTGAAGTCTCCCTTTTTAGTATATCAATTAAACAAAAGCCGCACCAAATCATTTCCGTTCGCATAAATCAGTAAAGCAAACAGTATAATCATTCCAGCAACTTGAGCATATTCCAAAAATTTATCACTTGGTTTACGGCGGGTGATCACTTCATACAGTAGAAACATCACATGTCCACCGTCTAACGCAGGAATAGGTAGAATATTCATAAAAGCTAACATAATAGACAGAAATGCTGTCATCTTCCAGAAATAGCTCCAATCCCATACTTCAGGGAACAAATTAGCAATCGTACCAAATCCTCCTAAACTGGAAGCTCCCTCTTTCGTAAAGACATACTTCATATCACTCACATACCCTTTCAATGTATTTACACCCAACATAATTCCAGCAGGGAAAGCTTCCAGAAAGCTATACTCACGAGTTACCGTCGGATACACTTGGAAAGGAGTTTTTGTATAAACACCCATCAAACCTACTGTATCCGTATGTAAAATTACCGTTTGCGAAATACCAGCCCGATATAAACCGACTGTAACATCTCTATCTTTATTCTGGTCCAATTGTTCTGCAACCTCAAAGAAAGTAGGAGTAACAACTCCATTAATAGAGACAATACTATCATTCGGTTGTAAACCTGCAACTGAAGCAGGAGAACCCGGATTTACCTCATGTACCACCATCGGATAACGAATGTTTGCAAATCCTTTTTTATCTCGCATAACTCGTTGCGCCATATCTTCCGGTATTGTAATTTCTGTTTCTACGCCATCCCGTAAAACAGTAACAGTTTTAGCGTTTAATACACTACGGAAACAGTCTTCACCAAAACGTTCTAACTCCACTTCATCGGCACGTAACAAAATATCCCCATCACGGAACCCGACATTCAAGAAAGTTTCACTGAACTCCATACCGGCCTTTATATTCTTCAACGGTAGATAGGTATCGCCGTCCTTAAACAATAGCATCGAATAGATAAGCAATGCCAGTAAAAAGTTAAACAGAACACCACCGATCATAATCATTAACCGCTGTCCCGCCGGTTTAGAACGAAACTCATAAGGTTTAGGAGGCTGTGCCATGGCCTCTTTATCCATACTTTCGTCAATCATTCCAGAAATTTTACAATAACCTCCCAAAGGAAGCCAACCGACTCCGTATTCAGTTTCACTATTCTTCGGTTTAAACTTAAACAGTGAAAACCAAGGATCGAAGAACAGATAGAACTTCTCTACCCTTACTTTAAAAATTCGAGCAAAAATAAAATGCCCAAACTCATGTATCAGCACCAATATTGACAAACTTAGAATCAGTTGCAGTGCTTTAACTAAAACAGTCTCCATTTACTCTTCTTTAATTAGCAATTGAGTACTAAGGACTAAACTTTCACCTATCCTTATCCTCAATCAACCTTTGTTATTAATATCTACTTATATACTTTTATACTATCAATTTCTGCGCAATTTGTCTGGCTTCCGTATCTGTCGCCACATAATCCTCATAGGTTGGTGTTTGCACAAATGAAGCTTTCGCCATTGTTTTTTCAATAACTTCACTCATTTGCAAGAAACCAATCTCATCTCGAAGAAAAGCGGCAACGACCACCTCATTCGCAGCATTTAAGATACAAGGCATATTACCTCCTTTACGGACAGCGTCAAAAGCAAACGCCAAATTACGGAATCGCTCCATATCCGGCTCCTCAAATGTCAAAGTTGCATATTGACTGAAGTCTAAACGAGGAGCTTTACTATATAGACGCTTCGGATAAGAAAATGCATAACTAATGGGTAACTTCATATCCGGGATACCTAATTGTGCCATAACCGCTCCGTCTTGAAACTGAACCATTGAATGAATCACAGATTGCGGATGTACAACCACCTGTATCTGTTCCGGAGTCACATTAAATAGCCATTTTGCCTCTATCATCTCAAATCCTTTGTTCATCATGGAAGCAGAATCAATCGTAATCTTAGCTCCCATACTCCAATTCGGATGTTTCAAGGCTTGGGCTTTAGTTACAACAGCCAACTCTTCCAGTGTCTTTGTACGGAAAGGACCACCCGAAGCCGTCAATAAGATCTTCTCAACCGGATTTTCCCATTCTCCTGCCAAACATTGAAAGATAGCAGAGTGTTCAGAATCTACCGGAAGAATAGGTACTTTGTGCTCCATAGCCAAAGCCATAATGAGTTCACCGGCAACAACCAATGTTTCTTTATTAGCCAAAGCAATTGCTTTTCCGGCTTTAATGGCAGCAATTGTAGGTTTCAACCCTGCATATCCTACCATAGCTGTCAAAACCATGTCAATCGGTTCAGCCTGTACAACTTGTGCGATTGCTTCAGAACCTGCCCACACTTTAATGGGTAGATCTTCCAATGCCTCTTTCAGTTCAGGATATTTCTGTTCATTTGCAATCACAACTACTTCAGGCATATATTTACGTGCCTGATTAATCAATAAATCAACTTGATTATTAGCAGTGAGCGCATATACCTCAAAAAGATCAGGATGTTCACTAACGACCTCTAAAGCCTGCGTCCCAATAGAACCTGTAGAGCCTAATATGGCCAAGTTTCTTTTCATGCGTATTTAAAATGCTATATATTCTTCAGGATTCACGGGTCCCCCTTTGTACCACAACTCGAAATGGAGGTGTGGTCCCGTAGATAACTTTCCTGTATTACCGACTAAGGCAATGGCTTCTCCTGCAACTACACGATCACCTACCTCCTTCAGCAATAATTCATTATGTTTATAGATAGATAAAAAACCATTTTTATGCTGTACCTGTATGACATTTCCAAAGTTTGGATCAAACCCGGAAAAGACTACTGTACCGTCCAATGTAGCTAATACACTTTCTTTAGGAGCAGCCACTAAATCAACTCCGTAATGACGTACATTTGCGTCATAATGAGAAGAAACGACTCCATTCACCGGTTTATAAAAGAAGACCCCATCTGTTGGAACAGGATTCGGATCTAAAACTGCCAGATTATACTTCTCCGCCTCTTCAAAATCTTTTACAAACTCCATTTCCTTTTGACTTCGTGGGATTTCATAGTCCGGGTTTACCCGAGCCAATGAGTCAATCTCACGAATAGAATCCAAAGACATTGTTCCGGTTAAAATACCTGTCACATTATCCAAATAAAGTGCATGTATTTGAATCATTCTTTCCAATGAATCTGCACGTAACGCATTTTGCATAATCTCCTTACGTACTTCTACGTCCAAATATCCAGGTAAATAATTTCGTATCGGAGTTTTAATAATAATCAAAGAGGTAAAAGCTATCAGCAAGAACGCAAACAAAGCTAATGTTGCAAATGCAGAAAGTTGTGACAATCGGAAAGACCATACCTCTTCCAAGGTATTTTCATTAAAAAAGGAGAGCTTATATTTAAAGCGAATCCTACGCCAAAACGATCTTATATTTGTTTTTTTCTGTTTACGCACCATTATTTATAATCAAATTCATAAATCCAGCAAACCTTCCGGAAGCGAAACGATTAATCTCTTATTTTCATGATCTGCCGATAAAATCAACTCCTCTACAGCAGGAAGTAAGACCTCCTCTCCCTCCCGATCAATCTGCAAAAGTACATTAATCGTTGATTCATCCACATCTGTTATTTCTCCAATTTTGCCCTGTACTTCATCAATCACTTGATAACCGATAAAACTATCCCAAGTCATCTCGCCAACCAAATCTTCTTCATCGACTTCGTCCAACGAATAGAACACTTCTCTATTGGAGAATTCACGAGCGGCTTTCTCGTCATCCACATTCTTTAGTTTCACTAAAATAACAGTATCTGTTTTATAACGATACTCTTCTATAAAGAAAGGGACTAAAATACCGTCTATCTCACAGATTATATAGGGATCCTCGGAATTGTCAAGCACATCACTGTTCGTTACCAACGCAATCTCACCCTTTATTCCATGAGGCTTACCAAACTGTCCTATCTTAAAAACCTCTTCCTTCTTAATCATGATTAGAACGTTTAAAGTCGAGTAATACGAGCACCTATACTGTTCAATCGTTTATCAATATTCTGATACCCCCGATCTATCTGGTCTATATTATGGATACGGCTGGTTCCTTCCGCACTCATCGCTGCAATCAACAAAGCAATACCTGCACGAATATCGGGAGAAACCATCGTTGCTCCACGCAACTTAAAACGATTACCTAACCCAATAACCGTTGCACGGTGTGGATCACACAAAATAATCTGTGCCCCCATATCAATCAACTTGTCCACAAAGAACAAGCGACTTTCAAACATCTTCTGATGAATCAATACACTACCTACTGCTTGTGTTGCTACCACAAGGAATACGCTCAACAAGTCAGGTGTCAATCCCGGCCACGGAGCGTCAGCAATCGTCATAATAGAACCATCAATGAAAGTATCAATCTGATATGAATCATGTGTCGGTATGTGAATATCATCTCCTTTCTGCTCAACCGTAATACCTAAACGGCGAAATGCGTCCGGAATAATACCCAACTTCTCATATCCTGTATCCTTAATTGTAATATCAGAACCCGTCATTGCCGCCATTCCGATAAAACTACCTACCTCTATCATATCCGGCAGGATAGTATGTGTTGTACCACCCAATACATCCACACCTTCAATCGTTAGTAAATTAGATCCCACTCCTGAGATACGAGCTCCCATCCCAATCAGCATGGAAGATAATTGCTGTAAATAGGGTTCACATGCCGCATTATAAATAGTAGTCTTTCCCTCTGCTAAAACCGCAGCCATGAGAATATTAGCTGTACCTGTTACAGAAGCTTCATCCAACAGCATATAAGTTCCCTTCAACTTCTTGGCTTCAATCTCATACAACTGGCGATTGGGGTCATAAGAGAAGTTAGCACCTAACTTCTGAATCCCTACAAAGTGTGTATCCAAACGACGGCGGCCAATCTTATCTCCTCCCGGTTTTGGCAATAAAGCTTTTCCAAAGCGGGCAACTAATGGACCGACAATCATTACGGAACCTCGAAGCGAACTACTCTTGCGCAAGAACTCATCCGTTCCCAAATAATTCAAATCGACATCATCTGCTTGAAAAGTGTACGTACCAGTTGCTGGATGATCCACCTTTACCTGCATATCCCGTAAAAGCTGAATCAAGTTATTCACATCCAAAATATCCGGGACATTATGTATTGTCACCTTTTCGGAAGTCAACAACGTTGCACAAATTACCTGCAAAGCCTCATTCTTTGCACCCTGTGGAGTTATTTCACCGGACAACCGATACCCGCCTTCTATAACAAATGAGCTCATCGACCTTTTCGTGTAAAGTTCTTATTTTTATTATTATTGTTATTAACACGTGCCAATAATGCCCGTGATTCAACTAATTTATGCTTATCCTCCTCCAGAACGATCTGTCCTTTTGAAAGCTCATCCAAATCTTTAAAGATCTTCGCGTCGTCTACTGATTCTTTGTTCCAGCTCAAGAAAGACTTCTTCATCTGCGTTGCTAACAAATGCACCAACTGATCCTTCTCCGGACCTGGTTGAAATTCTGTCGCCTTTTGAATCATTTTTTCCAGCGTCTTTCCATAATGACGATAGCGTATTCGAGAATTATTATAAGCCAAACGAGGAGGACGCATATTCAGGTCCTCTTTCTTCACAATTTCATACGGATAATCAATGTCTAACTTAAAGTCAGCCATAATTGCCAAATGATCCCAAAGAATATGCTTAAAATCGTTTACATCACGTAGGTGAGGAAACATATTCCCCATGATGTTAATTATAGTATTGGCACAGCGCTTACGTTCTTCTCTGTCCTGAATTGTCACGCAATAATCAACCATGTTTTGGATATTCCGTCCATATTCGGGCAGTGCTAATTTCTTTTCTTCTGTGTTATATTTCATTATAAAATCTGTTTATCCGGCAAAGTTACAGATTATAATTGACTTAAACAATAAGGTTTTCATTCTTACCACCCAACCTATTTCGCTAATAAGATAGTTTATCTAAAACAGGGAACTCGATATCACATCGAATTCCCTGCACGACTCATTTTTCATTTAACCTCTACAACGATCATGACGGGAAAATGATCGGATGGTGTACGAGCCACGTATTTCGTCATTGTAACCTCTTTCGGGAAGTTACTATTTTGTTCTGCCTGTTCTTTCTCTGCTCTTTCAGAACGATAAGTATCGGTTAGGATACCATATTTCTTAACGGCAAAATCTTTCGTCAAGAACAAATGGTCAATACGATTGTCATATTTCCGATTCGTATCAAACTGATTCAATGTCCCATTCGGTGCATAACGGAACTCCGCAATCTGGTAAGAATCCCGTAAGATACCGGAGTTATCCAACAATGTATACGACTCATGTTTCTGATTAAAATTAAAATCACCAGTCAAAATAACCGGTAGCTTCTCCGGTAACTCCTGAATCTTCTTCAAGACCAACTTTGCTCCCTCTATCCTTGCTAACTTACCTTTGTGATCCATATGTAAGTTATAGAACAAGAAAGTATAACCACTTTTCTTATCGCGGAACTTTCCCCAGGAACAAACACGAGGATGCGCAGCGTCCCAACCTTTATTTGGACGATCAGTAATCTCAGACAACCAGAAATCACCACGGTCTAACAATTCAAACTTATCAGTACGATAGAAGATAGCGGCAAACTCTCCTTTTTGTGCGCCGTCATCACGTCCTACACCGATATAGTCATAATTCGGCATGGCAGCTTTCAAATCTTCTAACTGATGATACTTGCCCTCCTGTATACCAAAGATTTCAAAGCCATAAAACTGTACCTGCTGCGCTATATAAGGATAACGCTGTCCCCAGCCATTGCCTGCAAGTGAATCACTTTTATTGGCATACCGGATATTGTAAGTTGCAAAGACATACGATTGTGCCTGTATGGAGAAAACAGCACAAACCATAAACAACAAAGAATAAACAAATCGCTTCATACGCTAACTATTTCTTTCCTTTTTCTTTGTTCTTATTTAACCTCAACTACAATCATCACCGGGAAATGGTCGGAAGGAGTACGAGCCACATATTTTGTCATAGTAACCTCTTTCGGGAAGTTGCTATCCTGTTCTGCTTTTTCCTTCTCTGTTCTTTCAGAACGATAGGTATCAGTCAAGATACCATATTTCTTTACTGCAAACTCCTTCGTCAAGAACAGATGGTCAATGCGACTTTCAGTTTTTCGATCCGGATGGAAACCACTAAACGTACCATTCGGTGCATAACGGAACTCTGCTATCTGATAAGAATCACGCATAATACCCGAGTTGTCCAACAAAGCATACGACTCATTATTCTGGTCTACATTGAAGTCCCCAGTCAATATAACAGGTAACTTATCCGGTAATTCTTGAATCTTCTTTAGGATTAACTTTGCACTTTCAGCCCGTGCCTGTACACCCCGGTGATCCATGTGCAAATTATAGAACAAGAAAGTATAGCCACTCTTTTTATCGCGGAACTTACCCCAAGAACAAATACGAGGCAATGCAGCGTCCCAGCCTTTATTCGGGCGATCGGTGATAGTAGATAACCAGAAATCACCATGATCCAACAACTCAAACTTATCAGTACGATAGAAAATCGCTGCATATTCTCCCTTTTGTGCACCGTCATCACGTCCTACACCGATATAGTCATAATTGGGCATGGCTGCTTTCAAGTCTTCTAACTGATGATACTTGCCCTCCTGTGTACCAAAAATATCAAAACCATTAAATTGTATCTGCTGTGCTATATAAGGATAACGCTGTCCCCAGCCGTTACCAGCAATTGAATCTCCCTTATTCGCATTGCGAATATTATAGGTTGCAAAAACAAAGGATTGTGCCTGCAAAGAGAAAGCCGCACAAACAACAAATAATAAAGAATAAACCAATCGTCTCATACATTAACTCCTTTTAAAAACAAGGATAGCGGGAAAAGATCCCGCTACCCCACAAAACTACGTTATTATTCCCAACCCGGATTTTGATTCAAATTCGGATTCTTTTGTATTACCACTTCAGGAACCGGATACAAATATTGACGTTCTGGGAAAGCACGACCTTCAATGTTATAATCCATCAAATAACCACCGTTCACAGCTTTCACATTAATCACGTTATTCTTGTTTGTACCAACATAAACACCGATTGCTGCATAATTATCATCACCGATAGCGTCTGTATCATAGAAGTAAGCGTCATACGTTCCATCGCCATCCATATCTAACGGAGTATTCAAAGCCGGAATAAATACGCCTTCCCAAGGATCCTCAACCCAAAGATTGAAACAGTTCCAACGCTTCAAGTCCCAGAAACGGAAACCTTCCAAACACAATTCATGTTCTCTTTCACGACGGATTTCCAACAATACCGGATCAGAGATATTCGGATAGTAAGAAGCGATATACGGTTCTACTGCTGTCGGTTTAGAAGTCAATGTTCCAGTTTGATTTGTACCACCAGTGATACCTGCACGAGCACGCAACTTACCAATTGTCATTGCCCAGTCAGCGTCAGACAATTCTCCTAATTCAGCCTTTGCTTCTGCATAGTTCAATAAGATTTCTGCGTAACGCATGATAGGTATATCATTATCATTTGTTGCAGCGTCATCATAAGTAACATCATCCATCACAAACTTTGTAAACTGATAACCTGTCAATGTATGACCGGTAAAGTTTGCAGCTGTTCTTACGTATGCACCACTTGCGTCCTTACGTGTATAATCAGCACCACGAATTGTCTGATTCAAACGGGTATCACGATCCGTTGTTTCCTGTACGAAAGTCTTATAAGAACCATCTGCATTAAATTCAGAATACGGAGTACCGTCAATGTTTAAATAAGTCTTCATAAACTTACGGCTCATACACAAGTGAGGACCGTATGTAGAAGAGTTATACCACCAGTTCTGCTGTCCCAAATCCAACACTTTATCAGTAACGATTGCCATCATAACTTCATCTGTTACCGCATTATCAGAAATGAACAAATCACGATAAGAACCACGACCGTTTGCATAAGGAGTACCTGTATGAATCGTATAAGGACTATTATCTATTACCTCCTTAGCCGCAGCAGCTGCCAACTGATACAATTGAGCCGGTGAATATTCAGTACAACCTGTACGAGCAAAATCCAACGCGTCATTGGCATGATACTTTCTCCACGCTGCTTCAAATAAACAGACACGAGACTTAAATCCCATAGCAGTCCATTTGTTCACCAATGAAGAATTGGTCGTCTTACCAGCTTCCGTAATATTAGCATACGCGTAATCCAAATCCTCAATAATTTTACCGATGATTACGTCACGTGTATCCTGTGGATTCATCAAATCCGGATCGTCCACTTCGTTGAATACTTTATCAATCCAGGGTACAGGACCGTAAGTCACCAACTTATCAAAGTAGAAACGTGCTCTAAACAGACGAGCAATCCCGTTATAGTTATTACGAACAGATTGATCCACCGCTTCGTTCACATTATTTTCCAAGAAGAAATTAATGTTACGCAAAGCTGTCCAAGACCAGCTGGAAGAAGAGGTCACCGTATAAGCACCTACTTCCATACCACCAATAGAGTTCTTTACTCCAAAATCAAAAGTTGTATTCCGGTTAAAAGCACTACCATTGTCTGGCAATACATTATAGAAAGAATAAGCATAGGTCTGCAACCCTTTCTCTGAACTAAATACCATGTCCACGGACGCTTCAGATTGCGGTTCTTCGTCGAAGTCACATCCGGTAAAAAGAACACCACCGAGTGCTAACAACGATAATAGGAATATATTCTTTTTCATATCTTACAAGCTTTTATTAGTTAAAACGTAATGTTAAGACCTAAACTGAATGATTTCATCATCGGATAGTTGTAGGCGTCACCACTTCCTGTTGTTAAGTCCTTATCAGATGTTCCAATGTTAGATACGTTGATATCTTTTGTGTACTTATACAACGGAGACCAAGTAAACAAGTTTTCACCTGACAGATAGATACCTACCTGTTGCAAATGTAACTTCTTAATCCATGCAGAAGGCAAGTTATAACCGATCTGGATGTTCTTCAAACGAAGATAAGCAGCATTCATCAAATAACGAGTATTTGCATTAGCAGTACCTTTGTAGAACGGTGCATAGTAACCAGCGTAACGAGGTAAGAATGCATTTGGATTCTCTTCTGTCCAGTAGTTATTCAAGTGCCAAGAAGGCATTTGGTTATACGGACGGTTGTACTGTCCCCAGAAAGTAGAGGCTTCGTTAGAAGGATACCAATCCTGCTTACCTACACCCTGGAAGAATGCACTGAACCAAATATTGTTCCAATCAGCTGAAACTGAGAAACTGTAGATATAACGAGGTTCTTCGTTACCAATAATAACACGGTCACCCGGATCGTCTACTGTGTTTGTACCTCTATCGATATAGCCGTTACCATTCAAGTCTTCAAACTTGATGTCACCCGGATACAATTTGTAAGTTTTTGAAGTAGCCATCAATGGGTTGTAATACTTCTGACCTGCTGCTTTTGCTGCTGCTTCCGCTGCGTCAATATCAGCCTGATTCTGCCACAAACCATTAGAAACAAAGCCCCACAACTCACCTATACGCATTCCTTCATAGTAATTACCTGCCAAAGACTGATTCCCATTAGAACTTAAAGAGTATGTTGCATTGTTATATTTATCGATCTCTGAATAATAATCAGCTAACGTTCCTTTTACACTATAGTTGAAACGCTTACCTGCCAATTGGAAATGATCGCGCCATTCCAAAGAGATTTCATATCCGTAAGTAGACATATCTGCATAGTTACCCATTGGAGAAGAAGCACCGAATACATCCGGTACAGTCGGACCTGCCACAATCATATCAGTAGTCTTACGAACATAGTAGTCACCTGTCGCAGTCAAACGGTTGTCGAAGAAACCTAAATCAACACCCACGTCATAAGTAGTAGCTGTTTCCCAAGTTAAACTACCCGGAAGAGCTGCCGGAGAAGACATATATAACTGTTTGATACCATCCAATACATAACCAGAAGTAGAAATACCCATTGTCTGTTTGTATTGATAGTTACTTAAGCCAGCTGCATTACCTAAAGAACCGTAAGAGAAACGAACCTTTGCATTAGAAATATGTTCTGATTTCACTGTCCACCAAGGTTCTTCAGAGATACGCCAACCTACAGAAGCAGAAGGGAAGAATGCCCAACGTTCGTTGCTCGGGAAACGAGAAGATACGTCATAACGTCCGTTTACTTCTAACAAATAACGATCATCAAAACCATAGTTTACACGGAAGAATGCACCACCAAACTTATAAGCTTGCCAAGTTGAAGTGATCTGTCTGTTTTCTGTACCCATTGTCAAGTTCAAGTTCTCAACATCGTCTGTCAACAGGTTATCATTCTTTGCATATACACGTTTGTATTTAGACTGTTCATAGTTCCAACCAGCCATTACCTTTACATTATGCTTTTCTGCAAAAAGTTGTTCATATTCAGCGAAGAAGTTGGTAGCCAAATATTCTGTATTATCCAAACGTTCAGACATTGCTGATTGTGTACCTGTAATTGTTTCCAATTTACTGGTTCCATCGTCATTGACAGATCTTGCATACTGTGAACGAACCTCTTTCTTCATTCTTTCGTTAGTAGTTTTCTTATAAGTCAAGTCACCATTCACGCGTAATCTATCATTTAAGAACTTCGCATTGAAAGAAGTTGTATTTCTGATTTCAGTATCCCAAGTAGTAATACCACTCTTACCATACAACAAGTCACCAACAGAATAAACTGCAGAATAAGTCAACGAACCATCCGGGTTAAACATCGGAGAAGATGGGTGACCTTCGTCAGCAATGTTTCTCCAAATTACACCAGAACCTTCAGAATAGGTAATTGGGTTGTAATATTTCTTATGTGCATATTCCATATTGTTGCTAATCTTCAACCAAGGGAATAATTGATAACCCGCTTTGAAGCGTAAGTTGTAAGATTTGTATTTATCAGTCTGATCTTCAGAATCAAACAAACCATTGTAAGAGAAGAAACGACCGGATAAGTAGTAATCAAACTTACCGTCAGAACCAGAGATTGATAAGTTCTGATTGTGGCTGAATACGTTGCTCTTATACATTTCTTCATACATATCTGTACCTTCCGGATAATATACATAACGTCCCTTTGTACCAATAGAACCATCAGAAATTACAGTACCGAAGTCACCTGTTTCATGACGACGTTTGTATTCTTCCAACCAAGCCACAGAGAATTGCTGTGTCTTGTTGATACCAGATGGATTAGAGAAATTATAATTATAGTAAGCTTTATAGAAATGATCAGCCCAAACATAACCGTCAGATACTACATCCGGTACATTCTGCGGAGATTGCAAAGAATAGTTGGATGAATAGGTAATTTTCGGCTTACCTTCTGTTGCGTTCTTAGTAGTAATCAAAACTACACCGAAAGGAGCACGTGCACCATAAATAGAAGAAGCTGCTGCGTCTTTTAATACAGATACACTTTCGATATCGTTCGGGTTCAACATAGAAGGATCCCCTTCTACACCGTCGATCAATACCAATGCACTACCACCGTTGATAGAACCAGCACCACGGACATTAAAGTCAGCAGAACGACCCGGTTTACCATCGGAAAGAGAGATGTTCAAGTTAGGAACTGTACCTTCCATCATCTGAGCAACGTTAGCAGTAGGACGTCCTTCAAAAACTTCACTACCCACCTGCTCTACAGCTCCGGTCAAGTTCACTTTCTTCTGCGAACCGTAACCGACAACAACCACTTCGCTCAAAGCTTGTGTGTCTTCAGACAATGTCACTTTAACAACAGATTGATTACCTACCGGTACTTCCTGTTTGTTGTATCCTACGAAAGATACTACCAAAACAGCGTCTTGGGGAACACCGGTCAATACGACACGACCATTTAGGTCTGTGATGTTACCAATGGTAGTACCCTTTACTACAACATTGGCCCCTGGCACTACTCCCATCTGATCAGAAACGATACAGGTTACAGTCCTTCCGTCTTGTTGGGGAACCATCGCATTCGATTCCGCCCGTAGAAATGTAAACGGGAGCATCAACAAGAGTGTCACGAGAAATCTTGAGATGTTTTTCATATAAGATTTAATTAATAGCCCTGCCTCCAACAGGCTGTGTTTTCAAAAAAAGAAGCATGAAGGCGTAAAATGCTTCCCGATTATCAGATTCAGTTACAAAGGAAATAAAAAGTCTTAAATTACCCCCCCCCGAAAAGTTAATATTCGTTATTAGAATAAATTTTTAATTGTTTTCTTCAAAAAGATTATTATCGTAAATTTCCGAAAACATCAAGAAGTTGCCCTCATTTCGCCTATTTTATCGTTTTTCTTCAAATATTTTTACACTTACTCCTTAAAATTAGCAGAACAACTGTGTGCTAACGAATATAAAAATAATAGAATTATAACGAACCCTCTGTTCTCTTTTTTCTTGCCTCACCTGCAATTTTATTTTTGTAGATTATAAAAAATAATCATAAGGGAAGATTCAAAAAAATCCATGAAAAACGCTATATTTGCAACATAACTCTAAATAATAAAACTATGTTGGTAATTAGCAGCAAAGAATTCCGTGCAAATACAATTACCACGCCAATGACAAAAGATTCCCATAGGCGTGGTAAAACTGAGTTCTTATAAATATGTTTCTAAGAGTTCAAACGTTCAACAGTCTTTACCCCTTTAACAGCATTTATTTTTTTAGTAAGCATGTTTAAAGCGGTAGTATCGCGTATCATCACGGTAAAGTTCCCTTGGAAAATTCCATCTACCGAATCGATATTCAAAGAGCGAAGTGCGACTCCTGCCTCTTTACTAATGACAGAGGTAATATTGGTTACAATCGCAATATCATCCCGCCCGATGACTCGCAAAGTCACCGAATAACCGTTATCCCCTTTACCGCTCCACTTAGCTTGGATGATACGATAGCCAAAACGGCTGAACATCTCTTGAGCATTCGGACAGTCCATACGGTGGATCTTGATACCTTGTGTAGAAACAAAACCAAAGACTTCATCTCCATAAATAGGATTACAACATTTTGCCAATTTGTATTCGATTCCGGTCAGATTCTTATCAATTACCAAAACATCCTTATTGGTAGCAATCTCTTCAGCTTCAGTCGTTGCTATATATTCCTCCGCACTACGTGTCCCCGTATGTTCATACGCCTCTGTCTCCTTGCGTATCTGTTCTAAATACTCATCAATCACTTGGTTGGGATCCAATCGTTCCTCAGCCATCTCTACATAGAAGTCCGTAACGGTCTTAAAGCCTTTCTTCTTGATGTAGCGCATGAGTGCCGGCTCCTCCATCTCAATCTTTCGGTTCTTAAAACGGCGTTGTAACATCTCTTTGGCAAAATCTACCGCTTTAGTCATCTCTTCACGTAGTGCCTGTTTAATCTTCACACGTGCCTTAGAGGTAACCACAATGCTCAACCAATCCCTTTTAGGACTCTGTGTCGGTGAAGTTACAATAGAAACCGTATCTCCATTATTTAATACATATTTAATAGGTACATTCTTCTCATTGACTTTAGCCGAAACACATTTGCAACCCAGCTTCGTATGAATAGCAAAAGCAAAATCGAGTACAGTCGCTCCTTTTGCCAACTTAATCAATTCACCGGTTGGAGTAAATACATAGATTTCATCCTGATACAAATCCATCTTGATGTCCTGCATAAGATCCAACGGATTGTTATCCTTTGTCTCCAAAGCTGCACGAACCGTATTCATAAATTCATCCAGACCGGTTTCCGCTTTCACTCCTTTATATTTCCAATGAGCCGCTAATCCCCTCTCGGCAATCTCATCCATACGACGGGTACGAATCTGTACCTCCACCCATTTATTTTGGGGTCCCATAACCGTAATATGCAAACTTTCATACCCATTTGTCTTGGGAATAGAAATCCAGTCTTTCATACGCTTCGGATTGGGCTGATACATATCGGTAATAATAGAATAGACCTGCCAACACTCTGAACGTTCCTTTTCTAAAGGGGTATCAAGAATAACACGAATCGCAAAAAGATCATAGATTCCTTCAAACGGGATGTTCTGTTTCTTCAGTTTATTATTGATGGAATGAATGGATTTGGTTCGCCCTTTAATATCAAAGTGAAAACCTGCCTCTTCCAACTTTTTCTTAATCGGAGCGATAAACTCTGCAATATAGGCATCCCGTGAACGTTTCGTCTCGTTCAACTTTTGTTTGATGAAGTCATATTGCTTGCGATCCATATATTTTAAAGAGAGATCTTCCAATTCACTCTTAATCTTATACAATCCCAAGCGGTGCGCCAAAGGAGCGTATAAATAGGAGACTTCCGTTGCCAGACGTCTGCGTTCCTCATCACTCTTAATCTGCTTGCCTAAACGCATTAAACAAAGACGGTCGGCAATCATAATCAAAATGACACGTACATCTTCGGCAAAAGAAAAAAGTAACTTATGAAAGTTTTCCGAATCAACGGCTGTATTGCGTGCGTACAGGTCAGAGGTCTTCAACAATCGGGTCAGCATAAGTGCCACATCCGCGTCAAACATCTCCTTCACCTCTTCTAACGAAATAATCTTTTTAAAGACGGGGCGATAAAGTAATAAAGCAATGACGGAAGTTCGCTTCAATCCTATCTCGACGGAAGCAATCAAGGCGGTATCAATGTTCCGAAGCAAACCATTAATACCGTTTTTATCTCGCCCATAACAATCCAAGGCAACCACCCGTTTCATTAGAGTTTTCATCTTACTCACATCCTCTTTTTGCAAGAAAGAGTAAAGGTGACGTAATAGTTGTCTGTACTTGGAGAAATATAGTGTTTTCTCCTCATCGGTAAAGAACGGTTCTCTATCCATAACTGTCAATCTTTTTATCTCCTTTCGGGGGATTATCCATAAAACTCACCGTAAAATTAAGTTTTTCTACGAATATAGGTGCATTTCTAAGGGTATTTTTATACATTTGCGAATCACATGGATATGACAAACAGTTGTTGCCTATCTGATTATTAACTTTCTAATAAATATATACTATGTTGAATGCAAAAGACTTAGAACTATTGGCTGCTAAAGGTATCAGCAAAGAACAGATTGAAGAGCAGTTGGCTTGTTTCGTTAAAGGATTCCCCTATTTAGGAATCGCAGCGTCAGCTTCTGTAGAAAAGGGTATCATGGTAATCCCGCAAGATCAACAGGCGACTTATATGGCTGCTTGGGACGCTTACTTAGCTAAAAACAAAAAGATTGTAAAATTCGTTCCAGCGTCTGGTGCGGCAAGCCGTATGTTTAAAAACTTATTTGAGTTCTTGTCTGCCGACTACAATGAACCACAGAATGCGTTTGAGAAAAAGTTCTTCGACGAAATTCAAAAGTTTGCTTTTTATGAAGCACTCAATACAAAATGCGTAGAAAACGAATCGAAAGATATTCCAACTCTGGTAGCAGAAGGACAATACAAAGCAGTTGTTGCCAATCTATTAGAGGCAAAAGGACTGAACTACGGTCAACTACCGAAAGGTTTGTTACTTTTCCACTCCTATCCTAACACTGTTCGTACAGCAATGGAAGAACATTTGGCAGAGGGAGCTATGTATGCAAAGAACAATGCGGGTGAGGTAAATATTCATTTCACTGTTTCACCGGAACATAAGCCATTGTTTGAACAATTGGTAGCGGCTAAGACAGCTGAATATGAAGAAAAGTTCTCTGTGAAATATGATCTATCTTTCAGTGTACAAAAACCAAGTACAGACACAATTGCTGCCGATATGGAAAATGGTCCGTTCCGCGATAAGAATGGTAATCTATTGTTCCGTCCGGGTGGCCACGGTGCTTTGATTGAAAACCTGAATGACGTAGAGGCTGATGTTGTATTCGTGAAGAATATTGACAACGTTGTACCTGACAGTTTCAAGTGCTCAACTGTAATTTTCAAGAAGGTGATTGCCGGTGTATTGGTTTCTCTACAGGAACGTATCTTCAACTATCTGGAACTGATTGATGGAGGTAAGTACACACACGAACAGGTAGAAGAGATGATTCACTTCTTACAGAACGAATTGTGTGTAAAGAATCCGGAAACCAAATTCTTGGAAGACGCAGAATTGATTCTTTATATTAAGAACAAATTGAATCGTCCGTTACGTGTTTGCGGTATGGTGAAGAATGTCGGTGAACCGGGCGGTGGTCCGTTCTTAGCAGTAAACCCAGATGGAACTATTTCTCTACAGATCTTAGAAAGTTCACAAATCGACTTGAAAGATCCTGAAAAGAAAGCAATGTTTGAAAAGGGAACACACTTTAATCCGGTAGATTTGGTTTGTGCATTAAAGAACTACAAGGGTGAAAAGTTCAATTTGCCGGAATATGTAGACAAAAACACAGGCTTCATCTCTTACAAGAGTAAAGATGGTCGCGAGTTGAAAGCGTTGGAATTACCGGGCTTATGGAATGGTGCAATGAGCGATTGGAATACTGTATTCGTAGAAGTGCCTATTGAAACATTCAATCCGGTGAAGACTGTTAACGATTTACTACGTGCAGAACATCAATAAAAAGTATTCATTTGAATTTCTAGTCTTAATTATATTTTAAGTTACCATGAAAGAAAATAGCAAAAAGGGTATCACTCGTAGAGAGTTCTTAGGATTTTCTGCTTTAGGTTTAGCAGGATTGACTATTTTGCCCAGTTGGGCAGTGAACGGTGTACGTATTGCACCCAGTGATCGAGTAGTTTTAGGTTTCGTTGGTTTAGGCCAGCAAGGATTATCGGACTTCAAGAGTTTCTCTTCCTGTCCGGGAGTACAAGTGGCAGCTTGTTGTGATGTCGATTCATTGAAACGTGAACGTTTTAAACGTCGTGTAGAAGCTTGGCAGAAATCTCAGAATGTAGCACCTCGTTGCGACATGTATGAGTTTTATGAAGATCTGTTAGATCGCAAAGATATTGACGTAATTGAAATTGCAACTCCTGACCACTGGCATGCATTAGTCGCTATCCACGCTTGTCAAAGTGGAAAGGATGTCTATTGCCAGAAACCGTTAGCCTATACGATTACAGAAGGCTTGGCAATAACACGTGCTGTACGTGATAACAACCGGGTCTTCCAGATCGGTAGTCAGCAACGTTCAAGCGCAGAATTCCAGAAAGCCATCGAATTGGTTCGCGGTGGTAAAATCGGTCATATCGAAAAGATCTATGCACGTGTAGGTGAACCGCCTACGCCATTAAACTTGCCGGAAATGGACGTTCCTGCTAATTTGAACTTCAATCAGTGGATGGGTCCGTTGAATGATCCGAAAGTACACTATCATCCTGATCTGTGTCCTCCTATCTCTTTGGAACCGGAACAGAATGAAAAATTGTGGGGAGCTTGGCGTTGGTATCAAGAAACGGGTAACGGATTTACGGCTGACTGGGGTGCTCACATGTTTGATATTGCACAGGCTGCTATCGGCATGGACGGTTCCGGTCCGATCGAATACATTCCACAGGGATACAATGGTACCAAATATGCAACTATGAAATATGCAAACGGTATCGTTATGACTGAACAACCTTATCGTGAAGACAAGCCGGACGCTAAAGGTATTCAGTTCATCGGTGATAAAGGTTGGTTGAAAGTGGCTCGCGGTTATATCGAATGTTCTGATCCATCTCTACTTCCGAAGAAAGAAGAAAAAGTAGGTAAGGGACAATACGAAGTAAGTTCTCCACACATGCAGAACTTTGTTGATTGCGTTCGCTCTCGTCAGAACCCGATTGCTCCTGTTGAAGTGGGTTGTAGCACCAATACACTTTGCTGCTTGTTGAACATCGCTCGCGAATTAGGTCGTCCTGTTCAGTGGGACCCAGCTACTTTGAGCTTCAACGGTGACAAAGAGGCTGAAGCACACCGTCTATACAAATATGAATATCGTAATCCATACAAATTGCCGTATTTCGACAAATAAGTTTTATTGGTTATAATAGTTTTTGGATAGGCAGTCATCTTTCGGGGACTGCCTATCTTAATTGGAAACAATGCCTATTCAATAAAGAGAAAAAGCCGATTCGTTTCCTCAAAAAAGTTCCAAAAGTTCCAAAAATTCCCTATGGTA
Source organism: Parabacteroides sp. (assembly GCA_017481945.1). GTDB lineage: Bacteria > Bacteroidota > Bacteroidia > Bacteroidales > Tannerellaceae > Parabacteroides. Next base: position 77,903 of record JAFUOJ010000021.1, read on the forward strand.
TATTTAAAAAACTGTTCCTTTCAAATACGCCCTCCAACTGCTCGTATACAACTAACAATAAACAATTTACGAATATACTCTCATTCAGTTTATACCCAAACCTATCTCCTTTTTCATCTACTTTCCGGACACATTTTCAAGCATTTTTGTATAGAAATTTATCCTTGTGATTGGTATAGAGATGAATCCTTAATTCTTCACCTATAAAAGTACACTTTTTCATCGTAAAAAAGTGTCCGGAAAGCCATCAAAAAAGAGACTGTAATTAGTAAAAAAGCAACTGATTTAAATCTCGCAATTACCTAATTACAAACCATTTATAAAGAAAATAGCAATCAAAAGTAATAATCACACTTTTAAAATATACCATAGGGAATTTTTGGAACTTTTGGAACTTTTTTCTGATTAGAAAAGAAGTGTTATCTTTAGAAGATTATACATTCAATAAAATGCTTTCTCATAAAAAATATACTATATTTGTAATATGGAAATTTTGGAGTTCGTAAAAAAATAACGCGAATAAGAATATCCATATACCGCATATTCCAATAGTACTAATTAAAGGCAAGGACATATATGGATAAAAAGATTTTAGAATTTGTAACTTTCTGTATCAGCGGATTGTCTTCACGACTTAATCTATCGCAAAACGATATTTATAAAAAGTTGAAAGACTCCGGTATATTATACGAATATATTGTACCCTCGTATGATGTACTCCACACTTTTGGTACTCGCTATCTAATAGATGATTTGACTGAATATATGCAAGAGAAAGGAGTATTATCATTATGAGAATATATCATGCTTCCAATGTTGTTGTTAATAATCCCGATACAGTACACTCAAGAGATTATCTTGATTTCGGACGTGGTTTCTATTTAACCACCATTCGTGAACAAGCAGAAAAATATGGTCTACGTTTTTTACGCCGAGGTAAAACCGCTTGGCTTAATATTTATGAATTAAACGAAGACTGGAATAAATGGAATGTGTTACATTTTAACACTTATAATAAGGCATGGCTTGATTATATCGCCAAATGTCGTGCTGGAAAACCGGTAGATTTTTTTGATCTTGTTATTGGAGGTATAGCAAATGACCGAGTCATTATGACGTTAGATCGATATTTCTCAGGAGAACTGAACGAAGATGAAGCACTCGGTATGCTAAAGTTTGAAAAGCCAAACATTCAATATTGCATCCGATCAGAACAAATGCTAAAAGAATGTTTAACTTACATAGAAAGCATACAATTATGACTGAATATTCAAAACAAATATATAAAGGAGCTAAATGTGCCAATGTTATTACTTGTCTAAGTAATATGTATCATATTTCCCTGGAAGAAGCCACAGACATTTATTATAATTCAGAGACCGCAGATCTCATAGAGAAGGGGGTTGCAGATCTACATTGTCGTAGTGAAAAATATTTAGCTTCTGTTATTTGGGACGAGTACACTGAAAACGAAAAAAAATAAAGTTAACTTCCTTTCGTTTCTTTGTTGTATCTTTGTCCGCAACTTTATATTTAGATTATACATGATTGTCTATAATACCACGTTTCATATTGAAAAGGATAGCATAAACGAGTGTTTAGCCTATCTGAAACAGCAATATATTCCTCAAGCTGCAGCCAGTGGGTTTCTATTAAAACCTTGTTTGCGACGAGTTCTACAGACCGAAGAGGAAGAGGGGGAGAACTACTCTGTTCAGTTTCATGTCAAGAATATCGATACTCTGAATTTCTGGTTACAGAATGAGGGAAATCGCCTACACAAAGAATTAGTAAACCGCTTCGGCTACAAAATCGCAGGATTCAGTACTTTATTAGAGGAGCTTGATTGGGAAAAATGATACAAGACCGTATAATCTTAGGTATTGACCCGGGTACCATTGTCATGGGTTACGGATTGTTACAGATTGAAAACAACAAACCCAAACTTGAGACAATGGGAGTTCTCCAACTGAACAAATATGAGGATCACTACCTTCGTTTACGTAAAATCTTTGAACGGGTATTAGGGCTCATCGATCAGTATCATCCAGATGAATTGGCCATCGAAGCTCCTTTCTTTGGTAAGAATGTACAAAGTATGCTAAAGTTAGGGAGAGCACAAGGAGTAGCCATGGCAGCCGCTTTGGAACGGGATATTCCGATTTTTGAATATGCTCCTTTGAAGATTAAAATGTCAATTACGGGAAATGGGAATGCCTCTAAAGAGCAGGTAGCAGGTATGCTTCAACGATACTTACACATTCCTAACGAAGCCATGCTTCCGCAATTGGACGCAACAGATGGATTAGCAGCGGCTCTTTGTCATTACTTTCAAACGAATAAGCCGGTACAAGAGAAAAAGTACTCCAGTTGGAAAGACTTCATTGCAAAGAATCCAAACAAAGTACATTAAGATAAATACCAATAAAAAGACCGGAAAAGCATTCCTCTGCTTTCCGGCCTTTTTTCTATATTAACTAACCAATAAGAGATCTTACTTCATTTCTGGATTTTTGCTAAAGATAGCATGAACTCGTTTCATGTCAAACTTCACAGAACGGTCATAATAATAAATACCATTTTGTTCCTGTTCAACATCCGTCAACTGCGTATAGCAATATCCCCATACTTGATCACTCAATTCAAGAAGTGCATTTACCTGACTTTCCAAGCGTTTATAGAAATCTTCTTTCGTTGGAGCAGCATTTCCATATCCCCAAGAAGACTTACGTTCCTTATCATCCTTAGCAGGAGTGGTTTCAGCACATTTAATACCGCCAAACTCATCCAAGATATAAGGACGTTCTTTGTCATACATAGCCGGAACCAAATCGCCATGACTATTATATGTACCAGTAAGAGCATTGGCGCTATGATTTTTCGGTTTACGAGAATTATACTTATAATTAAAGAACTCACCTGTTTCTTCATTATAAACAATCTTTTTCAGCTTTGTAGCGTCTTGCTGATAATTATGCATTGTACAGATGTCATACTCTTCCATCAAAATTCCACCACTGACTGTGTTCACCGGACGAGTCGGATCAATTGCATGAGTCAAATCATACGTATCTTGTACCATACGTGGATACTGTACATTCTCAGGATACCAAGTTTCATTGAACGGAGTCCAAGTAACAATAGCAGGATGGTTACGGTCGCGAAGAAGAATATCTTGCCATTCAGCAAGGAAATTACGTGCTGCTAAAGCAGAACCTTCCCACATACCCCAACTTGCATATTCACCCCAACAGAGGTAGCCTAACTTGTCAGCCCAATAGTAGAAACGCTCTTCAAATACTTTTTGATGAAGACGTGCTCCATTGAAACCAGCTTGCATAGAAAGTTCAATATCTTTCTTCAAGGCTTCATCACTCGGAGCGGTCCAAATACCATCCGGATAGAAACCTTGATCCAATACCAAACGTTGATAGTAGGGTTTGTTATTCAAATAAACCTTATTGCCATCCGTATGCACTTTACGCATACCTAAATAAGAAGAGATCTTATCCAAGACTTTTCCCTCTTTATTAGTAATAATATACTCTACATCATACAATTTAGGGTTTTCTGGAGACCAAGTCTCATACTTCTTCACAGGAAGTACAATCGGCATACCTTCAACAGACTGCACTGTCTTCTTAGCGATGATTTTATCACCATCTTTGATATGAATCGTAAGCGTATTAGAAGCGTCAGTACGATAGTAACGAGGAGTCACGATTACTTGATTCTGATCAATATCAGTAATCACCTGTACATAATTCAAAGAATTCTTGTGAGTAGCCTCTAACCAAACTGTTTGCCAAATACCCGTCGTACGAGTATAAAGACAACCAAATGAATCATATCGTAAAGACTGCTTTCCGGCTCCTTGTGTCTTACTGCGAAGATCACTGTTTGCACGGACCACCAAATCATGTTTCTTTCCATCTGCCAACCATTTAGTTACGTCAAAGCTAAATGAACTTGAACCACCGAAATGACGACCGACAAATGTTCCATCGATATACACTTCTGATTCATAATAGACAGCACCAAAATTCAACATAATTTTCTTTTCACTCCATGCTTCCGGTACTTGTACAGTACGGTGATACCAGATACCTGTGATAAAATCCTTATGTCCAACTCCTGATAATTTACTTTCCGGAGCAAAAGGAACTATAATCTTGTCTGCGAATCCTGTACTTTGGTGTAACTTACGTTCAAACCCAGTGTCAACCAAGTCAAACTCATAGGTCCATTCTCCATTTAGATTTACCCACTCGCTCCGTTCAAACTGCGGACGTGGATACTCTGCGCGTGGAGTCTGCCCCCACGCGCTTGTACCTATCAATAAAACAACAACTGCTAATAATAATCTTTTCATGAATTACTTCTTTTCAGGTTCCAACTGGAAGATTGAACGAATACGTTCCATGTCAAACTTCGGAGAACGGTCGTAATAATAAATACCATTCTGTTCCTGTTCTACGTCTGTTAACTGTGTATAGCAGTATCCCCAAATCTGTTCAGATAAAGATAATACAGCTTTTACCTGACCTTCCAAACGAGCATAGAATTCATCCAAAGAGCGAGGCGGCTTACCATATCCCCAAGAATCCTGTTGTGTACCTTCCATTTGTTGTGCCGGATTCCATTTGATACCACCGAATTCATCCAACAAATAAGGCATATCGTTCTTGTATTCCGGGAATACATATTGATTTGTATACATCAAACCGTTGTAACCAATGTTCAACTGAGTCAACTGAATCGTACGGTTCGGTGTTTTCTGCATTTTACCATCTTTGAAAAGCTGTGCTTTCAACTTATCCGGATCCTGAGTGTAGTTATGATGTGTCCAAATATCAGTAGCCACATGTACACCTCCACTTGCACCATGGAATGGACGAGTCGGGTCAATCAACTTCGTCATGTTATAAAGGTCTGTCATGAAACGTGGATATTGTTCACGATCCGGCCAGAACTCTTCGTTTGTCGGTGTCCAAATCAAAATTGAAGGGTGGTTGCGGTCACGCTGTAGGATTTCAGTCCATTCAGACATGAAGTTTCGAGCCACTTCAATATCATTACAATCCATACCCCAACTTGAAGCTTCTCCCCAAGTCAAATAACCTAATTTATCTGCCCAATAATGGAAACGTTCTTCAAACACTTTCTGGTGTAAACGTGCACCATTGAAACCTGCCTGCATAGACAATTCAATATCTTTCTTCAAAGCTTCGTCACTCGGAGCTGTCCAAATACCATCCGGATAGAAACCTTGATCCAATACCAAACGTTGATAATAAGGAGCGTTGTTCAAATAAATCTTATTGCCTTCAATATGAACTTTACGCATACCAGTATAACTGTTTACCTTATCTACTACATTTCCAGCTTTGTCTAATACTTTATATTCCAAATCATACAAGAACGGATCTTCCGGGCTCCAAGTTTTCATCTTCTTAACCGGTAGAACAACGGTAGATAAAGAGCTGGCAGAAACAGTTTGTGTAGCAACTACCTTGCCATTGTCTTTTAATGTCACCTGAAGTTTACCGCCCAATTCTTTATAAAAACGAGGACGAATTATCACTTGCTTCTGATCAATGTCTGTTACAACTTGAGTAGAATGCAACCCTTCCGGATGAACAGCTTCCATCCAAACAGTCTGCCAAATACCTGTTGTACGTGTATAGTTACAAGCATAAGACTTAAACTGTAGATTCTGCTTACCAGCAGGCTGTTTAGTACTGCGCAAATCACTTTCCGCATAAACTACCAAACTATGTTTCTGTCCCGGTTTTACCAAAGAGGTAATATCAACAGAGAAAGAAGAGGTACCTCCGAAATGACGATTTGCTAAAACACCATCAATATAAACTTCTGATTTGTAATAAACAGCACCAAAGTTTAACAGGATGTTTTTACCATCCCAATCCTGTGGAATAGTAATATCACGTTGATACCAGAAATGTTCAATAAAGTCTGTATAACCCACTCCGGACAATTTACTTTCCGGACAGAACGGAACTGTAATCTTCTTATCAAATCCTTTAGATTTATAAAAACCACGTTCCAAACCGGTTCCACTAAAATCGAAAGAGCAGGTCCATTCCCCATTTAGATTTACCCAATCTGTACGTTCAAATTGCGGACGTGGATACTCTGCACGTGGTATTGCCAACATAGAGGCGACACATAAAAATAGCGAGAGAAAAGTTAAACTAATTCTTTTCATACATTTATTTTAATACGTTAATAACTGATTGATTTGCTTTCTTTACTTCTGCTTCATTAATCTTTATCACTTTGCGATCATAAGTCATCAAGCCGTTTACTTCGCCTTCAACGTCTGTTGTCTGTGTATAAACAGCAGCAGAGAAACCTCGTTTTACAAAGTCTTTCAAGATGTTTGCATATTTCACATATTCAGCAGTCACTTCATCACTGTTCTTGAACTGGATATATCCCCAGTTACGTTTGTTCCACCACAAATGATTTTCAATCGGAAGACCAATACCTCCGTATTCACCTAAAACATTAACTCGTTGCGGATCATATAAGAACATATCCGGAGCCGGATAATTATGCAAGTCTAAGATGTCACCACACGGACGATGGTTACCACCACTGGCCGGATTTACCAAACGAGATGGGTCGTAAGTCTTTGTCCACTCAACAGCCTTTTCAGTATCAAACTGTCCCCATGATTCATTAAACGGAACCCAAACAACAACAGATGGATTAGACATACACAAATCCATGATTTCTTTCCATTCCTGATAATAGTTAGCAACAGACTCAGCAGTACGATCTTTATCTGTTCCACCGTTATATTTATGCGGTTCCCATTTGTTACCCATATCACCACTTGGCATATCTTGCCAAACTAAGATACCCTCTTTATCACAATGATAGTACCAGCGAGCCGGTTCTACCTTTACATGCTTACGAATCATATTGAAGCCCCAGTCTTTTGTTTTCTTAACATCAAACAATAGCGCTTCGTCAGTCGGAGCTGTATATAATCCATCAGGCCACCAACCTTGATCCAGCGGACCAAATTGGAAAAGGTCTTGATTGTTCAACTGCATACGCATGATACCATTCGCGTCACGTTTAGAAGAAATCTTTCTAAAAGCAGTATACGATTTTACCACATCTAATACTTTACCATTTTTAGACAAAGAAACTGTCATATCATACAAGTATGGATTAGACGGGCTCCAAAGTGTCGGGTTTTCAACAGCCAAACGAAGTTCATTACCCTGAACACCCTTCGCAGAAGCAATTACTTGTCCCTTATCCAATAACTTCACAGTAACAATTCCTGACTTACAACCGCAAGAAGTTCCGACTGTTACATTCAATGTGTTCGTATCAATATTTGGAATTGCTTTAATAGAAGTTACATGAGCAGAAGCTACCGGTTCCAACCAAACAGTCTGCCAAATACCTGTTACAGGAGTGTACCAAATACCTCGCGGATTATGTGTCTGTTTTCCGATAGGTTGATATCCCTTATCAGTAGGGTCCCAAACACGTACAACCAACTTCTGGTTACCTTTTCCTGTCAGATAAGGAGTAATATTAAATGAGAAAGGAGCATATCCACCCTTGTGAGAACCGACTAAGACATCGTTCACAAAAACATCTGCTTTCCAATCTACAGCCCCGAAGTTCAACAAAACATCTTTATTCTTCCAAGCTGAAGGAATAGAGAAAGTACGTTTATACCAAAGTTCATTCTTTTCACCAACCTCTTTTTGTACACCGGAAAGAGAAGATTCAACAGCAAAAGGCACTAAAATCTTTCCATCAAAAGCAGAAGGTTCAACACTACCAATCGGTTTAATAGCATAATCCCATTCTCCATTCAAATTTTGCCAATCACTACGTTCCATCAACGGACGTGGATACTCAGGAAGTACATTCTGAGGATTCACCTGTTCAGCCCAGGACGTTTTAATCTTATCCCCAACTGGTTTCCACTGGGCTTGCGCCATAAATGTCAATGCAAAAGCACAACAAAGTAAAAAAGTCTTTTTCATGATAATTACAATTAATCTATAGATTTAAATCATTATGGTACAAAAATAAACAAAAATAAGATTTTAACAATCTCCTATCCTTTCAAATAGTCATAACACACTACTATTTAGTCCTTTTTAACCACATCCGGAGAAAATAGATGAGCAATCGCAGTCCGACTGACAACCCATATAATACTCCGGAAAGAATCAATACCCACAACGTTTGTGTCCACAACTCAGACCAGCTTGTTTGATAAAGTATGACTGCAATGATATTCATCAAATAAGCAAGCCCGACACAGACACCAAAGATTTTCAATTCTGCTTTTTGTCTTTTCACAGAGAATACAATGTCTTTCATAATCACGCAAAATTTAAATAAGGTATTTTATATTCATCCGGGAAGGTTATCACTCGCTCCTCCTCCATCGCTTGCAAACCCAATAGTCCCAACACAGAAGAGTAGTAAGCCTCCTCCACTAAATTAGGAGCCGGCTTTCCGGTTATTGCCGCTTCACAAAAGGCTGTCACCAATTCAACAGAGCCATCTCCCATTGCACCAACAGAAGACTCACCTGTTATAGAGGTCACTCCATCCATAATCAAATGTCCTTTATTCACAGAGGCCGTTTCAGGCACCCAACTGGGACCCGCAAAAGAGACGTTATCAAAAATCTTATGTTCGATCTGATTAATCAATTGCAAAATGCCCGGAGCAGGTTCAACCTCTTCAAAATAGTACTTTCCCTTTTCCAATTCCATAGTTCCCTTACTACCCAAGATTTCCTCTTCCAAACCATAGAACTTATTGGCAATCATAGATTCATAGGTCATTTTGACCCCATTCGGATAATGGTAGATCAAATTGATACTATCATAGACTTCACGTCCATCTTTCCAATAGATAATATCTCCCATTCCGGAGACCTTTTCCGGAATCATTTGTAACGCCCAGTTACCGACTTGCAATTGGTGAGTTGCTAACTCAGTGACCAACCCGCAGGAATAATCCTTATACAAACGCCAATTGATCTTTCGTTCTAACTCAGGAGAAGGCACAGGGCGACGCCAGTCATTATTACGGAACCAATAGGCACGTATTGAATTTATCTCACCCAAAAGTCCGGAATGAATCATACCGATAGCCTTCACATATTTAGGATCGTACAGACGTTGTTGTCCGATAAACAGTACTTTCCCAGACTCTTTAAACACATTATACATATCCAAGCAATCCTGACAAGTCATAGCCATTGATTTTTCGCAGAAGACATGTTTGCCGGCGTGTAAAGCGTCAATTGTAATGTGAGCATGCTCATACAAAGGCGTTGCAATCATAACCGCCTGAATCTCTTTATCTTCTAACAGTCTTCGATAATCATCATACGTCTTTGCTTGCGGATACATTTCCGAAGCTGCTTGCAAATGGGGCGGATAATTATCACAAAGAGCCACCACGTCTGCATTAGGGATCGTTTTTAAATTATTTAGATGATATTGTCCACGCGAACCTGTACCAATAACCCCTATCCGAACCTTTTCTTTTGCAATTTGTATTTTATCATCAGGGCTACAAGATTGCAACCAAGGAAAAGCAGAAAGCAGTGCTCCTCCCCCTCCTATCATTCCTAATTCTTTAAAAAAATCTCGCCGATTTAAATTACCGGCATTAGCATTACTCTTCATAATGTATATATATGTTTTTCATAAATATCAAACTGAGAAATAATCTCCGGAACCTCCTCTTCTGCTGCCACCATCAAAGCGGTAGTCAAAACCTCTGCCACAACTGGGTCTTTCGAAATCACAGACACCATCTTCTTTTCTTCCACAAACATTCCGGTACGTGGGTTCACGATATGACGCGGATGTGAAGGCATATTTCCCGATGTAGACAACGAACTATCCCGCAATCTCAAATCAGCCACACGCCCTTTTGTATACGGATTATCTAAACTAACCGGCCAATAATCCCCACACGGATGTGAACCGAGAGCCAGTACCGAGCTGTTCCCAAAATTCACAAGAGCTTTCTCCACGTTAGCTGCTTCCAGTAAATCCCGTATTTTCCTCAACGCATATCCTTTTCCATATCCTCCCAAATCAATCTTTAAGGATTCAGACAAGAAGAAAACACTCTTCTCCTCTTCCATAAACAGGAGCTGGTCAAAACCTTGTAGAGTAATATCAAAACAGCCTTTAGTCCATTCATAATATTGCTTACAGTCCTGTAAAATATTCCATAACTCCTCCTCTACTGCCATTGGATAGCAACTGGCCTCTTGATTCAACAAAAAAAGCTCACTTTCCGGATCAAAACGGCTCAATAGTTTGTCCAACCGTTTCACCTCCCGTTCAATCTTTTGCCAAACCTCACTTAAAAGGATTGAATCACTACCTACCATCAATATATCAAACTGTGTCCCCATCACAGAAGACATGGAGCCATGAAAAAGATTTGAAGCAGCATAGTAATTACAATAAGACATACGCCAGTGATTATCTCTACCTAATTTTAGGGAAAATACGTGTACCCTTTGCAAAGGTAAAAGATTTGTTTCTAATTCTTATGCCGACAAGAATCTTTTCTCGTGCTTATGGAATTTTTTTCTCATGCCGAGGAAAAAAATAGTTTCTGCCCAGAAACTTTCTAAAGAATCCTGTATTGGTTTCAAAGATAAAAATGTATATTTGCAAATATAAAGTATCATCTAAAACCTATAAATCCGATGAATACACAAATAAATAAGTATTTAATCATACAATTCTTTTTGATTATGTTTGTTACCAGTTGCACAACCAGCAGTAAACAGACAGAAGAAAATAATATCCAATTCGATTCAATTCAAGTAGACGAGACCTACCATTTATTAGGCAACAAGGAGAATCCGAATTGTAACTTACAACTTCATTTTACCTATCCTTCCCAATTCTCTAACCAAGAGACTTTAGGGAAAATTCAAAAAGATTTCATTCTTTCCTACTTCGGAGAGAACTATGAAGCTCTTTCTCCCCAAGAAGCCATAAAGCAATACAAAGAGGACTATCTAAACGCTTATAAAGAGTTAGAGACCGATTTCAAATCTGAATTAGAAAAGAAAAGCGACCTTCCGATAGGGGGATGGTTTTCCTACTATGAAATGGCTTCCAATGAAATTCTTTACAATCAAAACAACCTGTTAAGTTACACCGTAAATTTTGAGAACTATACCGGTGGAGCACATGGTTCGCATGCTTATACCAATCATGTACTCAACTTAAGCAATGGTAATCCGATCACAGAAGAAGATATTTTCGTTGAAAATTACCAAGATAGTTTAGCACAACTGTTAGTTGAACACATTGCCAAACAAAACAATGTAGAAAACACGAAAGACTTAGAAAACATAGGATTCTTCAGTATTGAGGAAATCTTTCCTAATGGAAATTTCTTTGTTGACGACAAAGGTATTACCTATACGTTTAATGAATACGAAATTGCTGCGTATGTAGTCGGAGCCACTCATGTACTTCTTCCTTTCGAAGAATTACAGTATTTATTAAAACAGGAAAGTCCTATCGCTAAGCTAATCAAAAAATAAAAATCAAAATAAACCCATATTATTATAATGGAGCAAATCAATACAAACGAATCTCTATCGATTGTCAATTCTCAGTTGTCAATTCTTAAAGGCTATTTTCCTGAATTGACAGAGACGCAACAGCAACAAATGGATGCGTTATACGCATTGTATGCAGACTGGAATGCAAAAATCAACGTCATCTCCCGTAAAGACATTGACAATCTATATTTACATCATGTACTCCATTCTCTGGGTATTGTAAAGATGTTAACATTCAAAGCGGGTTCAAGCATAATGGACATTGGTACAGGAGGAGGTTTCCCCGGTATACCGCTTGCCATTCTACTTCCTAATGTTCAATTTCATTTAGTAGACAGTATCGGAAAGAAAATCAAAGTAGGACAAGCCGTAGCAGAAGCCATTGGCTTAAAGAATGTCACATTCCGCCATTGTCGAGTAGAAGAGGAAAAACAGCTCTTCGACTTCGTGGTCAGTCGGGCTGTCATGCCATTAGCGGATCTGGTTAAAATCGTTCGCAAGAATATCAAGAAACAACAACAAAATGCTCTCCCCAACGGTTTGATTTGTTTGAAAGGAGGAGAATTGCAGCACGAAATATTACCTTTTCATAAGCAGACTGTGACTCTCGACCTCAGTGACTATTTTAAAGAAGAATTTTTTGAAACGAAAAAAGTAGTGTATGTGCCGTTATGATAACTATCAAATCATTTGAGTTTAATTTTTTTCAAGAAAACACTTTTTTGTTATACGATGATACGCGTGAAGCTGTAATCATTGATTGCGGGTGTTTCAGTAAAGAAGAAGAAAAAGAGTTAAGCGACTTTATTGAGCAAAACCAGCTAAGAGTAAAACACTTACTGTGTACACATCTTCATTTAGACCATATATTTGGAAATAATTTCATTTATAAAACATACGGTTTAAAACCGGAAGCGAACAAATTAGATGTAGAAATACTTCCTTCGCTTAGCGAACAAGCCCAATTGTTTGGACTACGTCTACCGATAGAAAACGTTCCCATAGGAAATTATCTGGTGGGAAACGAAATGATTCAATTCGGGACATCCAAACTTCAAGTTTTGACAGTACCCGGTCATTCACCCGGAAGCGTCGCTTTTTACAACAAGAAAAATGGGTTTGCAATTGTAGGAGACGCCCTTTTTGCCAGAAGTATCGGACGGACCGATCTTTGGGGCGGTAATCAAGAAGTTTTAGTCTCTGCTATTCGCGACAAACTTCTTTCTCTTCCGGATGAAACGATACTCTATCCGGGACATGGTCCTGAGACCAGAGTGATTGATGAGAAATTAGAAAATCCCTATTTATAAACTACATAATATTATGGATACGAATAAATTTGTTAATCGCCATGTTGGCATTTCAGCCGAAGAAATACCTGCTATGTTACAGGCTATCGGCGTTCAATCAGTGGATGAGTTAATCGAACAAACCATCCCGTCCAACATTCGTTTAAAAGAACCGCTTAACCTTCCCGAACCCATGACAGAACGTGAATTTGCTGAACATATTTCAGAATTAGCTTCTAAAAACGAAGTCTTCACTTCTTATATTGGTATGGGTTGGTATGACACAGTATGCCCTGCCCCTATCCAGCGCAATGTTTTTGAGAATCCGATCTGGTACACTTCCTACACACCGTATCAGGCAGAAGTATCACAAGGTCGCTTGGAAGCTCTGTTAAACTTCCAAACTGTTATCTGTGAACTTACAGGATTACCATTGGCAAACTGTTCTTTATTAGACGAAGCAACAGCTGCTGCAGAAGCAGCAACCATGTTCTACGGTAGCCGTAGTCGTGCACAAGTAAAAGCAGGAGCAAACAAATTATTTGTCGATGAAAATGTTTTTGCTTCTACTTTAGCGGTTATTCACACCCGTATGATTCCTCAAGGAATTGAAATCATCGTGGGTGATTACAAAACCGTTGAATTGACATCAGATGTATTTGGGGCAATCGTTCAATATCCAAATGCCGATGGTTCCATCGAAGACTATAAAGAATTTATCGAACGAGCTAAGGCGACAGAAACTCGTGTAGCTGTTGCAGCAGACTTGATGAGTTTAGTCTTATTAACTCCTCCCGGCGAATGGGGAGCAGACGTAGTGTTTGGTAGTAGCCAGCGTTTCGGTATCCCAATGTTCTATGGAGGTCCGTCAGCTGCTTACTTCGCAACAAAGAATGATTACAAACGTGCCATTCCGGGACGTATCATCGGTATTTCCAAAGATGCCTATGGACATCCTGCTTACCGTTTAGCTTTACAAACACGCGAACAACATATCAAGCGCGAAAAAGCGACCTCCAATATCTGTACTGCACAGGCTCTATTGGCAACAATGGCAGGTTTCTATGCGGTATATCATGGAGCCGAAGGATTGAAAAACATCGCAGGACGTATTCATGCTTCAGCCGGATTCTTAGCACAAGAATTGAAAAAATTAGGATATAAACAACTGAATAAAGATTTCTTCGACACGCTAAAAATCGAATTACCGGCTCAAGTATCAATCAATGCTCTACGAGAAATTGCCTTAGAATGTAAAGTAAACCTACGTTACTTTGAATCAGGAGAAGTGGGTATCAGTTTAGATGAAACAACATTACCGACAGATTTAGGAGTACTCTTATATATCTTTGCCGGAGCAGCCGGAAAAGATTATATGCTACAGGAAACTGCTCCTGAAAAGATCTACTTCAATCCAAAGTTCATCCGTACATCCGATTTTCTACAGGAAGAAGTATTCAAGAAGTATCATACGGAAACAGAGCTTATGCGCTACATCACACGCTTAGGACGTAAAGATGTATCCTTAGCCCAATCTATGATTTCTTTAGGGTCTTGTACAATGAAATTAAACCCGGCCTCCAGTATGTTACCTCTTAGCCGTCCGGAATTCATGAACATCCACCCATACGCTCCGGAGGATCAGGTCGAAGGATATACAGAACTAATAGAAAATCTTTCCTCTTATCTGTGTGAAATCACAGGGTTCAAGGGATGTACATTACAACCCAATTCCGGTGCTGCAGGGGAATATACCGGCCTTCGTGTCATTCGCGCCTATTTGGAAAGCATTGGTCAAGGTCATCGTAACATCGTTTTATTACCTGCGTCTGCACATGGTACAAACCCGGCAAGTGCTATCCAATGCGGTTTTACGACTGTAACTGTAAAATGCGATGATAAAGGAAACATCGATTTGGAAGATTTCCGTGCAAAAGCAGAAGCCAACAAAGATAATCTGGCAGCCAGCATGATTACCTACCCGTCTACACACGGTATCTTTGAAGTTGACATCAAAGAAATGTGTGATATCGTTCATGCTTGCGGTGGTCAGCTCTACATGGACGGTGCGAACATGAATGCCCAAGTGGGATTGACCAATCCGGGAACAATCGGAGCCGATGTTTGTCATTTGAACCTACATAAAACCTTTGCCTCTCCTCACGGTGGCGGTGGTCCCGGTGTAGGTCCGATCTGTGTCGCAGAACACTTGGTTCCTTTCTTACCACAACATCCGGTTCTATGGGGTAGCGACCTGAATACAGTGGCTGCCGCTCCATACGGTAGCGCAGGAATTCTACCTATCACTTACGCTTACATCCGTCTGTTAGGTACTGAAGGATTAGAAACAGTGACTAAGACAGCGATTCTAAATGCAAACTATTTGGCAACTAAATTAAAAGACACGTATGGTATCGTCTATACAGGTGCCACCGGCCGTGTTGGTCATGAACTTATTTTGGAATGCCGAACCATCAAAGATCGTTCCGGTATTGATGAAAGTGATATTGCTAAACGTTTGATGGACTTTGGCTACCATGCTCCAACGTTGTCTTTCCCGGTTCATGGTACACTCATGGTCGAACCAACAGAAAGTGAAAGCAAAGCCGAATTAGACCGCTTCGTAGAAGTTCTGGAATGTATTTGGGATGAAATCAAAGAGGTAGAAGAAGGAAAAGCCTCTAAAGAGGACAATGTATTGAAGAACGCACCTCATCCGGAATACGAAGTAGCGGGAGACGAATGGAAACACGAATATCCACGCAGCAAAGCAGCCTTCCCATTAGACTGGTTGCATGAAAGCAAGTTCTGGGTAAACGTAGCTCGCGTAGACAATGCGTACGGTGATCGTAATCTGATCCCGACACTTTGTGCTTGTGAACAGAAATAAAAACTGACATAACGCAAACGATTGTAAAAAGGTAGCTCTTATTTTCTCATCTGCTTTTCCAATCGTTTGCGTTATACTTTTAATAACAAATCATATAAACAATGAATACTACATCAACGAAAGAGAAAATCAAATTCAGTAAAGCATTTTGGGTTGCAAACACCGTCGAACTCTTTGAACGAGCCGCTTACTACGGTGTATTTATCGTAATTACTCTCTATTTAAGTCGAATCCTCGGATTCAATGACATTCAAGCCGCCGGAATTGCCGGTATCTTTTCAGCTTGTCTCTATTTACTACCTACATTTGCCGGAGCACTTGCCGATAAAATTGGCTTTCGGAACTCCATGTTAATCGCTTTTGCCTTGCTTACAACCGGCTATTTAGGGTTGGCACTCTATCCTACTTGGCTTGAATCAGCAGGATTAGTCCAATACAGTACGACAACTACTTTCACCGGATTATTGGAAAGTAACCTTCAATATGGGATTATACCCATTATGATTCTGATTGTTTGCGGAGGTGCATTCATCAAAAGTGTGATCTCCGGTACAGTTGCCAAAGAGACAACACCGGAAACCCGCGCAAAAGGTTTCTCTATTTTCTACGCAATGGTAAACATCGGAGCCTTTTCCGGTAAAACAATTGTAAAACCTCTTCGTGAAGCACTTGGAAATGAAGGTCTAATCACATTAAACTATTTCTCTGCAACCATGACGTTCTTAGCTTTTTTAGCGATCTGGTTCTTTTATAAAAGCAGTCAGCACAGTGGGGAAGGGAAAACATTCAAACAGATTTGGCAAGCACTTATCAAAGTATGCAGTAACGGACGTTTACTTACTCTAATTCTAATTATTACCGGTTTCTGGATGGTACAACATCAGCTATATGCTACCATGCCCAAATACGTACTTCGTTTGGCAGGTGAAGGGGCTTCCCCCGCATGGTATGCCAATGTGAATCCATTAGTAGTTGTCCTTACAGTAAACTTTGTTACTCAGTTAATGCGAAAAAGAACAGCATTAACATCCATGACAATCGGTATGTTTATCATGCCCATCTCCGCTTTATGTATGGCTTCCGGCAATATGTTGGACAATAGCTCTACCCTATTAGGTATGCACCCGGTTGCTTTCATGATGGTAGTAGGTATTGTATTCCAAGGATTAGCGGAAACATTTATCTCCCCTCGTTTCTTAGAGTACTTTTCTCTACAAGCTCCTAAAGGAGAAGAGGGACTTTACTTAGGCTTCAGTCACCTACATTCTTTTCTTTCTTCTATCTTCGGATTTGGATTATCCGGTTTCTTACTAAGCAAATACTGCCCGGAGCCTACGCTGTTCAATACACACGAAGAATGGATGGCTGCCAGCGCAAATGCTCACTACATCTGGTATTACTTTGGAGCCATTGCTCTTATCTCTGCTTTCGCACTGATCATCTACGGACAAGTGGTCAAACGATTAGATTCCAAGTAATCAATAACAAAAAAAACGGCCAGGGCTTGTATCACTACAAAAACCTGGCCTCCAAGTGTGTCTAATAACTTGTAATGTGTGTTAATTGTAAATGTGTATATATAGTTATTTAAATATCAGTCCTTGAAAAAGTCAAGCACCTTGATTAAGCTCTCTTCCTCTTTCCACTTAATCTTATTCTGCTTCACAAAAGTTTTAAATTCATCCTTTCCTTTATCTGTCAAAGCCTTTTCCACTTCGCCCTTGGTAGCTTTGATAATCTTTTGTCCATCCTCTAACAACAAAAAATATTCTGTCTTCGTTGGGAGCACTTTGCCATCCTCCTGTTCTGACTTCATCTGAGAAAGGATAATACCCCCTCGCTGTATGGTAGCCATTTCACGAGAGGCTGAAGTTTCCATCTTCATACCATACGCTCCCGTTGAAGCTGAATTCAATTTCTTTTCATCGACAAGCACTCGTTTTACCAACGCTTTCTTATCTTTTGTATGCAATAACTCTACCAATTCTCCATTCATGAAGATAAAAGTCTTTCCATTCATCACCACCTTTACGATTCCTTTCGTATCAGCAGCCATTACGGTTCCATTATCTACATAATGCAGTGTACTATATTCCAAATGAATATTGGCTTCTATCGTCTTATCCGTCTTTCCCGAATTAGAGAACACCTGTGTCTGCTGGAATTCCTTGAACAGATAAGGCCATTTTGTTGTCGGTTTCCATTTTTGTGCCCATCCGGCAACTGAACATACACTACTCAATAGAATCACCAATCCCCATACGTTCCATACTCTTTTCATTAGTTTTCCTCCTATCGTTTAATTTTATATGTAACCTTCTGATTCCCGGCTTGTACACAGACAATATAGAAACCCTTTTCGATACCTGACAGCGTCGTCATTCCTGCCTCAATCGGACGAGACAACACTAACTTTCCGGCTAAATCATACACCCAACAAGTTCCCTTCTCCTCTGCTGAAACGACCACCGCAGTTGAAGAAGCATAAATTTGTACCGTAGGAACAGCTACGTTTTCTACCGCTGTAGCCTGTTGTTTCGGAATAAGTCCTACCACCACTTGATGAGATTCCCGATATCCAAAAGTCCCATCATGCAAATTATCCAAGGAGAAATATCCGTTATTCTTTCCTCCCCATCCCCAATTCACATGAAAAGAATTTGAACCATCAAATCCATCCAAATTGAAAGCATGCCCATAATTACCATCCGGATCATGCCCGGAATAAATAACTGCACGCCCTGCGTTCAATTCTTTTAATATCAACTCTTTCCAGTCTCCGGAATAGCTTCCTTTGCTATAACACTTCACCGAGTCCGAGAAAGAGAAGTATGTCTTCAAGGCTTTAGGTACATCGCGGCTATAAGCCCCTGAACCATCTACCCCATAATCCATTTGTACAATAACACCACAATGATACAAGAAACGAGACAACTCCTTCTTATCATCCTCTCCGGATAGAATCAATTTCCAATCGTAAGGTGCTTCCTTATCAAAATTGACCTTGATCAATCCAAAATCATTATCCGTATAACCTATAACACCGGTCGGTTGAACCGGATACTGTTCGACTGTCAATGCCTGAGCGATCGCCACTGCGAGACAGCCAACCAATGCTCGTTTACCCTCTGTATTCACCGGACAAGACTGCGCAAACTGTCCCTTTTGATTCCAACTCACTTGAATCATCGGAGCAATCTTATCATAAGAACCGGCACGCAACTGCGACCTGTCCCAACCTGAATGCGCATTCAATGCCAAATTCCCTTTTATCGCTTTCAACTCCGATGCCCGTTCGTTTAACCATAAACGGTTAGCGTCCGACATCTGTTCCAAATCAAACACTCCTTTATCGGAATATCCAAAAACAGGAGCTGCCTTCTCGTCAGCTGAAACCAATGCCCAACCTTCCGGTTGAAACTGCACCACATAATAGCAAACCTCTCCCTCATAGGATACCGGCTTGACTTCATACTTTTTAGTTGAAAAATCGGTCGCCGCCACTTGACTACAGGCGTCAACGGCTACACGATGAATCTTTTTCTCTGAAAGAGAAGTTGCCCAGACACTACTGCAAAAGCAGGAGCAACACAACAAAGACAATAAAATTCGTTTCATGGCAGGTAAACGTTTTTAAATAAACAACCCGTCATGAGGGAATTTTCCCCCACAACGGATTGATTGATATTAATAATTACTTTTTAGCTAACTTGATACCACCTAAGTAGATTTCCCACCAACCATCAGTAGCTGCAACCCCGTAAGCATTCGGGATTTCAAGACTTGCACCGCCGTCTACAATCTTAATGATGATAGAACCACCTTCTGCAATCTGTTCTGCGTCATCTGGATTCGGGCCATCAAAACCTTCGATATTTACAGTTCCATAGTTCATAGCCTGTCCTACCGGTACAGCAATTTCAGTCATATCTTCATTAACGATACCGTAGAAATAGTTGTAATTCGGAGCTACATAACCATAAGAAGCGAAGTATGCACACATGTTAGAGATCCAAACCTTAGAGTTATCAGAATCATCCTTTTCGATTGTGATAGCCATATTATAGCCACCACCCCAGTAAGATTCAGAAGTACCAGCGTACGTATTGAACAACGCCTTCAACGGATGTTCGTCATCTGTAATCTTTAATGTTGCAGATGATTCAGTTGCAATATTTACAGAAGAAGAAACAATGTTGAATTTTACAGTCTTATCCCCTGTAAATACATCGTTGTCTACCACATTTACTACAATATTAGCAATCGGTTCAGACGCAGAGAATGACAACTCCATAGAACCTAATGTAAAATCTTTTCCCAATACTGCAGTTGAAGAGGGATCCACTTCAATAGTTGCTGTACCGGAAATACCTGCTACAGAAGCCAAATAGACCGGAATGTTAATGCTACCATCTGCTTCCCCTACACTATAAGATTGTAAAGAGAAACCTACACACGCATTCTTATCGTCAAAAGTCGGGCAACTATTGTCACAAGAGGTCAACAGACCTACACCTGCAAGCAATGTATAGAATATATTTCTTAATTTCATAATCTTTAATTTTTAATCCATTTATTAATAGCCTTCGTTCTGAACCATATTCGGGTTACAATCTACCTCGTGTCTTGGAATCGGTAATGCCCAACGATAACTTGGGAAATCCACATTACGAGTAGCTTCAGCACCGTCATAGTCTGTACGAACAACAGAGTTACCAGTACGAGCCAAGTCATAGATATAATGACCTTCGAAAGCCAACTCTTTACGACGTTCTAACAAGACATTGCTAAGAGAAGCTGTTACATCAGCAGCCCCACGATTAGAGGTAATAACCTTCAAGTCAGCAGCAGCTGTTACCCCTGAAACAGAAGCCCCGCGAACAATCGCTTCTGCACGGTTCAAATACATTTCAGACAAACGCAATACCGGAATATTATTTGTAGTCGGACGAGAAGTTTCTTTACCCGGATATTTCAAAGTCCACTGATAAGAATAACCTTCATAACCTTGGAATAATAAACCACGCACATCACCCGCTGCATACAAACCGATCAAATCTTGAGAAGCTGCTACGTCAGCATAACCTTCCGGGTCTACCATATCAGAAATTTCTTCCCAATACGGATTATAGTCACTTTTAGTAGAACCAAATACTTCAAAGATTATTTCTTTACCTTCAGTCGCAGTGTTTACGCCCCAAGTATCCGGATTTCCGAATTCTTCAGCTGTAAACATAGAGAACTTTCCAGAGTTGATTACTTTCGTTGCATAATCTGCACATTTCTGCCATTCGCCCATATATAGATATACACGTGACAACAACGCCTGAATAGCCTCCTTGGTAACTGTAAAATATACATCTGTTACGCCAGAACGTACATAATCAGCTGCGATAATAGATTCGGCTTCTGTCAAGTCAGCAACCACTTGGTTGAACCCTTCAGCCACTGTATTACGAGCCGGAGTACCAATTTCAGAAACCAAAATAACCGGAACACCTAAACCGTTTGGCTGATATGTGTACGGCTGTGCGTATGTACGCAACATATCAAAATGAGAAAGAGCACGCAAGAACAGACATTCAGCTTTCAAGTTATTCAAATCCTGCGTTGAAACATCAGCAGTTTCTTTACCTTCCAAATTATTAATTACATTGTTTGCTGCAGCAATTGTATAATATGCGTATGACCACAAACCAGAAGTCGCAGCATCCGAATAGGTCCAACTATATTCTGTAGTATAACGGCCAGAACTTAACAAAGAGGCACGTCTTGCATTACCAGAACGTAACTCACAGCTCAATACAAAACCAGCACCATACCATGAACCGGAATATAAAGGAGCATATACACCCAAAGTTGCTTTATTCAAGCCCTCATAATCAGACAAAGTAATTTCATTACTCTGTTCTGTACTTGGCTCTTCTGTAAGGAAGTTCTCACAAGAAACTAACCCCAATGACAAAGCTGCTAAACTATATATTGCTATCTTTTTCATATTTTCAAATCATTCTCAATTATTAGAAACTTACATCCAAACCAAACATAAAGGATTTACACATTGGATAGATACCATAACCTGTACCATCTACACCACGTTCAGGATCCCAGAAGTCTACATCATGGAATGTGTACACGTTCAAACCACTTGCAAATACCTTCACATTGTTCATACCTGTAGCTCTTAACCACTTCTTTGGCAATGTATAAGACAAGGTAATATCTTTCACACGTACATAAGAACCATCTTCCAAGAAACGAGTATTATAAGTAGCGTTTGAATTAGAAGAATTATCAGCAACCGGTTTCGGGTTACAATTGGTATCACCCGGCTGTTTCCAGTAGTTCAACTGGCTCTTTGCCTGGTTCATGGTCATTGTATAACCATCTCCTTTCAAATAAGAGTTTTCACCAATCAACACCTTATTACCGAATTTACCTTCAAACTGAACAGAGAAAGAGATACCCTTCCAAGAAACATCTGTACTCAAACCGCCTGTCAATTTAGGTTCCGGACTACCCGCATTGATGTAACGACCTTTTGTATACTGATTTGTCAATGAACCATCTTCAGCTACCCACATAGCTTCACCAGTTGCCGGGTTTACACCTGCATACTCACGCAACCAGAATGTGTACATAGATTCACCAACGATGTGTCTCAAACGTGCATTATCTGTATAAGAGATATATTCATCACCATCTAAGTCCAAGATTTTACTTTTATTGTGCGCCAAGTTCAATGTCGCATTCCAACGCCAGTCGCCTTTATCGATAATTGTAGCGTCAAACTGGAATTCAACACCGGTATTACGCAAAGAACCGACGTTACGCATTACAGAAGAGAAACCTGAAGTATAAGAGACCGGACGATCTAACAACAAATCTGTTGTTTTACGAGAATACACATCAATGTTTGCAGAGAAACGTTTCAAGAAGTTGATATCAACACCCACGTTCCATGCTTTATTCTTTTCCCAAGACAAATCATTATTTGCCGGAGAATTGGGATTCCAACCACTCGCACCATTTGTTGCTGCAGCTGCATACACACCATACTGCATATAATCATCAATGTTGTTATTACCGTTCACACCATAGTTTCCACGCAATTTCAACATATCAACCCATTCAACATCTTCCATGAAAGCTTCATTATGAATGTTCCAAGAAGCACCCAACGCCCAGAAGGTACCCCAACGGTTACCAGCTGCAAACTTAGAGCTACCATCAAAACGTAAAGAAGCCTGCAAATAATAACGAGAATCGAAATTATAATCTGCTACTCCAAAGAAAGACATCAAAGTGCTATTGTACGGATTATAATAAGTCTGCACATTACCAGAAGGAGCTGTTTGCGGATAAGAGATATTCGGATCCACGTTTTCAGCCATTGTATAATCATACTGTGTATATCTGTGAGTTGCTTCCTGACCAACCATTACGCGAACGCTGTGCTTGTCAGCATACAAATCTTCGAAAGTAGCCGTATTAGAGGTTGTCAATACACGATATACAGATTTAGAAGTCTGCAAAGTTGCAGAACCCTGATTTGTATATTCATCCCAATAGCGAATACCTTCACCGAAAGTTAATTCGGCAGCGTCAGTAGTACGAAGAGTCAACTGTTCAATCGGCTTCCACTGCAAATAAACAGAACCATTGAAGTGATATTGCTTTTCATTCTGTTTGTCATAGATAGCTGTTGCTCTTGGGTTGGTATCTGCATTTTCTGAAATGTTTACATTATGAGAACCATCTTCATTGTAAGGCTGAGTCCAAGGACGGATTGTCATACCTGCAAAGATTGGGTTTGTGTAATACAAATCCTGCATTGGAATGTCGTCTGCGTCAGAATAGCTAACACTTACACGAGCACCTGTTTTCAAATATTTATTCAATTCATGATCTACGTTTACACGTGCACGGAAAGTAGAGTAATCGATACCGTAAGCAATACCTTCAGTTTTATTGTAAGAAAGAGAACTATAATATGAGGTTTTGTCACTACCACCGGTTGCATTAATTTCATACTCCTGAGTTGTACCTGTACGAGTCAAATGGTCTACCCAGTCAGTCATCGGTTTATCCAAAATACTCATTGGATACATATCATCCGGATTCTGACCTGCATTGGTCAAAGCTGTACGGTAATAGTTTAATAACTGTTCACCGTTCATCATACCGTAATCATTGTCATTAGCCAAATTGGTAATACCAAATTTAGCACGAGCAGTAAAGCGGCTCTTACCCTCTTTACCAGACTTAGTAGTAATCAAGATGACACCGTTAGCAGCACGAGAACCGTAGATAGAAGCAGCTGCCGCGTCTTTCAATACAGTAATACTTTCAATATCTGACGGATTGATAGAAGCAATCGCATTACCTGTATTTGTAAAGTAGCTCTGGTCACCAGACATAATAGCCACACCATCGACTACATACAAAGGTTCGTTACCTGCATTGATAGAACTGATACCACGAATACGAATCTGAGAGTTTGCACCCGGCTGACCTGTAGCAGCAGTAATCTGTACACCGGCCATCTTACCAGACAACATTTTATCAACAGACAAAGCCGGAACATTTTCAATCTGTTCACTGTTTACAGTAGAGATAGAACCGGTCTTTGCTTCACGACGTTGTGTACCGTAACCGACAACCACAACTTCGTCCAATAATTTTGTATCACCTTCCAGAATGATATTCATCACACCAGACTTGATTTGTACACGTTGGCTTACCATACCAACGAAAGAGATCATAAGAGTTCTCGCAGAACTTGGTATATTTGAAATTTCAAATTTACCATCCATATCAGTTACAGTACCTAAGCCTGTACCTTCTACTAAAACAGTAGCACCAATAATTGGTAAATCGTCTTCAGCAGACTTTACTACCCCAGTTACACGAGAAATCTGAGCCGTTAAGAGACCTACACTTACTAATAAGTAGGTCAACAATAACATAAGCTTTCTTTCCATAAACTTTCTTTTATTTTTGTTAGACACTAAAATGAGGGGGCAAAGTTAAGCAAAAATATCATAACAGCAATAAATTTTTATTCAATACTTATGTTTTTTCTTCAAAACCGGGTATAACAAGATTACGAATTAATGATTTTATCCGCAAAAATCATGGATATTGTTACTTTTTACTACTGTTTAAAATCACTTTAAAACAAAATATTTCTTTTTTTCCTGTTATACAGTAAACTATCATCCCCAAAACATTTTAACATTTACACTCTTGTTTCCTTTAACAATTATCAGAAGAGAAAACGGCTCCCCTTACCTACCAAGTTCTGCGAGAACTCATCTTTAGCCTATACATTATTATATATACAACCTCATTTAACGAAGGTTTTCCCCACTCCAAACCTGTCCTACTTCTTTTTTCCTTTTCATAATCTATTTATAAAACAGTCAATCTTTTAAAGACGTTCATCAGTAATCTCAAGGTACTTTACCCCTTCATTTTTATACACAGGCCTGCTCTTAATTTTTTCCTAACCAGAGAATATTTTTTTCCTAACCAGAGAAATAAAATACACCTATCTACCCTCAGGGTACAAATAGGTAGAAAATTGGTAGAAACTGGTAGAACCAAAGACAGATTATTGAGATTATACAAATTTTAACTCTCGTACAAACAAAAGAGAAACAAGTACTTAAGGAAGGAATAAGAAATAAATACTCAAAAACGCTTGCATTATAAAAAAGAATATCTACCTTTGCACCCGGGTAAGTCCTACACGGCAAGCTCCCTCGGAATCCCCCAGGACTTGACCGTAGCAAGGGTACTTGGTTGTAGCGGCGCGATGTAGCCAGCTTACCCACTTTGCCTCTTTAGCTCAGTTGGCCAGAGCACGTGATTTGTAATCTCGGGGTCGTTGGTTCGAATCCGACAAGAGGCTCAAAAAAGAAAGCAGTTGATAATTCATAAAAAATTGTCAATTGCTTTTTTTAGTTTTAGAAGTATCCTCTTTTTACACTGTATTATTATTGTATATTTTTTTAAAAGGGCTAACTTTGCCCACTCAATACAAAAAAGGATGTAATCATGAAAGAAAATAAAGATTTACTGCTTAAAGGCGCAATGTCTTATGGTCTGATCATGGGAATCTTTTGGGTAATCAAATATATATTCCTCATCCTTAGTTATTCTTATTCGGCTTTTATCTTCATTCATCAGGTATTAAGTTTTGCAGTTCCTTTTATTGCTTATCGAATGACAATGCATTACAAAAGAGCTATTGGCGGAAAGATTCGTTTTTTTCATGCGTGGCAATTTGGTGTGTTATTGTATTTCTTTGCGGCACTGATTGTTTCGGTTGAGCATTATATATTCTATCAGTTTATTGCGCCACCGGACTTTTTAGCCAATGCAATGGAGCTGGCCATTGTCGCCTTAAAGGAAACACAGATTGATAGTGAAGTAATTAACGCAATAAGGCAGACGAACTTCACTCCGATTCGCATGACAATTCAAGGTATTTTCAATAACATATTTTACGGCGTTATCTTATCTGTCCCTGTGGCAATCCTTGTTTGTCGCAAACAGACAACGATTACTGCAAAATGAAACAAATAGAAAATAAGACAAATAATGGACATATCTGTAGTCATACCATTGTACAATGAAGCCGAGTCTCTTCCTGAATTATTCTCATGGATCGAGCGGGTAATGAAAGAAAATCAATTCAGTTACGAAGTTATCTTTATTAATGACGGAAGTACTGATAACTCTTGGGAAGTAATTGAAGCACTTAAAGAACAGGCCCCTGAGGTTGTTCGTGCGGTGAAATTCCGCCGTAATTATGGGAAATCACCGGGATTGAACTGCGGTTTCCAACGTGCACAAGGAGACGTAGTCATCACAATGGACGCAGATCTGCAGGACAGTCCTGACGAAATACCGGAACTCTACCGAATGATTACAGAGGATGGATATGATTTAGTTTCAGGCTGGAAGAAAAAACGGTACGACCCGCTGTCTAAAACGATTCCTACTAAGCTATTCAATGCGACAGCCCGCAAATTCTCCGGTATCAAGAACTTGCATGATTTCAACTGTGGTTTAAAGGCCTACAAGAACATCGTGATTAAAAATATCGAGATCTATAATGATATGCACCGGTATATTCCCTATCTGGCAAAGATTGCCGGATTCAGTAAAATCGGTGAAAAAGTAGTTAAACATCAGGCAAGAAAATATGGAACGACTAAATTTGGATTGGATCGATTCGTCAATGGGTACCTCGATTTAATCACACTTTGGTTCACTTCTAAGTTCGGAAAGAAGCCTATGCACTTCTTTGGTTTATGGGGAAGCGTGATGTTTTTAATCGGTTTTATTGCTTTGGTCATTGTATTAAGTGCAAAGTTGATTTCTATTTGTACAGGGGAATTGAGACCGTTGGTTACCAGTTCTCCCTATTTCTATATTTCTTTGACGGCCATGATTCTCGGAACACAAATGTTCTTATCAGGGTTCATCGGAGAATTGATATCCAGAGATTCTCCCAATCGAAACAAGTATAAAATAGAAACGGAATTATAAAGACAAATTATATTTATGTCATTTATAGAGATTGTATTGTTAGCAGTGGGATTATCTATGGATAGTCTCGCTGTTTCTATTACGGATGGTGCTTTAATTAAGAACTTTCGGCCTCATCACATGGTGAAAGTCGGTTTGGTATTAGGAGTTTTTCAAGCGGGAATGACACTTGCGGGGTATCTGGCCGGGTTAAGCTTTCAGAAATATATTACGACATTTGACCATTGGATTGCTTTCATTCTTTTATTCTATTTAGGAGGTAGTATGATTTATGAAAGTACGCAGGAAAAAGAAGAGGACTGTAAAATGAATCCTTTATGCTACAAGACGCTGTGCGGTTTAGGCATTGCAACCAGTATTGACGCATTGGCAGTAGGGGTTTCATTGGCTTGCTTAGAATCAACAATTGCTGTAGAGTCACTGACGATTGGGATTATTACCTTCTTGATCTCTGCATTCGGTGTCTATTTCGGGAATCGTTTCGGGCGTAAGATTGACTTGAAATTAGATTTAATCGGAGGGTTCATATTGATTGCCATCGGTACTAAAATATTAATTGAGCATATCTATTTTAATGGATAATATAATGTATAAAAGAAGTTTTTTATGGATTGTCCTTTGTGGACTGTTATCCTTTTCCTGTCAAGACAAGAAAGAGTATTTTGAAGAGAGCGGAACGGTGTTTCATACCTTGTATCACATTAAATATGAAGCTCCTCAACTGCTAACAGAACAGATTGACGCTGAATTACAAAAATTCAATCTTTCACTGAATCCTTTCAATCCCAATTCAATCATTGCCAAAGTAAATAGAAATGAGGCAGTAGAGGTTGACGAATGGTTTAAGGAAGTTTTCAACAAATCAATGGAGGTTTCCAAAAACTCAGAGGGTGTCTTTGACATCACTTGTGCTCCTTTCATCAATGTATGGGGATTTGGTTTTAGTAAAAAAGATAGTGTTACCCCGCAAATGATTGACAGTCTTAAAACATTTGTCGGGTATCAAAAAGTTCATTTAGAAGGGAATCAAGTCGTAAAAGAAGACCCACGTTTACTGCTTAACTGCTCAGCGATTGCCAAAGGATATGCTTGTGATGTCGTTGCCCGATTGTTAGAAAAAGAGGGAATTGAAAACTACATGATAGATATAGGTGGAGAAGTCGTGATGAAAGGGGTTAATCCGAATGGAATTTGTTGGCGTATAGGTATCAATATTCCTGAAGATGATTCTACCAATACAAAGAATAATTATGACGAAATTGTCCAATTGTGTAAGAAGGGTGCTATCGCAACATCGGGGAACTACCGCAATTTCTACATTAAAGATGGTAAGAAATATGCACATACGATTGACCCTCGTACCGGTTATCCTTCGGAACAAAACATATTGAGTGCAACCATTGTTGCCAATGATTGTATTACAGCTGACGCTTATGCAACGGCATTTATGGCAATGGGATTGGATAAAGCCAAAGAGATGGCTGCTTCTTTACCTGAAATTGAATATTATATCATCTATGCAGATGAGAATGGGAAACATCAAATTGATTATTCAGAAGGTATGCTTCAATATCTTCCCAGACGAAAAAAGTAATAGAGCAATGTTTACAAACAAAAAAGCCGAAGCGAAGAAAATCGCTTCGGCTTTTTTGTTTCTGTATTAATTCAACACACAGGTTGCTTTCACTTTTACATCTTTCTGAGGTAAATTAACCCGAACTTTATGGTCATCCCCATACGTCCAATCAGACACCGGAGTATTATTTACTAAAACCTTGTTCGGACGTTGTGGAGCTTCAATCTCCAATTCATAAGTTCTTGAGGTGTACATGCCTTTATAAGAACCTTTCACCGGATGAACAATGAATTCAACCTTCTCTCCATTCTTCTTACATTCAAAGCGGGTAGCAGCGATAGCACCGTTTTCATATTCATAAGAATTTCCATCATCTTCATACATTGTATATGAAGTAGCGTCCTTTGGATAGACCTTTACAATCAAAGTATCCAGCGGTTTTTCTCCAATATACTGTACCTCCTTCTGGAAAGGAATGATAGCACCTTCACGTACAAACAACAAACCTGCACGATTGTCAGGATAGGTATGCTTAATATCACGGCCTCCAGCCATCTTTTCTCCTGTCCAATAATCAATCCAATTGCCTTTTGGAAGATAGATAGAATCACTGAAGATACTTAACAAAAGGTTTTCACCGAACATATATTGATAAACCATATCATCACATTTACGATCTTCCGGGAACATCAATGGCATAGAACGAACTATTGGCATACCGGTTTGTCCTCCTTCCAACGCTGCTGAATAAATATATGGCATTAAAGAATAACGTAACTTTACGTAGTCACGATAAATATCTCTTTTCTTCGCTGAGAAATAGAACGGTTGCAATAAAGCATACCAACTATTGATCTGTACCCAAGGTAAGAACAGGCCAAAGTGCAAACTTTGCATTTCTTGTTCTTTACTTACAGACATAACATCACAAGAGGTATTCATAAATCCACTAACCCCTAAGTTCAACTGGTCGAACAAGGCAGTACGGCCTCCTCCATTATCACCACTTGTTGAAGCACCCCAGTGTTGTGTTCCAGCCCAACCGGCAGTATAATGATGCCAAGAACGGCGTCCCGTATGGCTACGTGTCATCTTATTCATCTGTTTCGGAAGCAATATCTGATTTAAGTTGTGCATTTCCTTGTCAGAATGTCCGTTGTAGTATTCGCGAGTTGGATGTTCGTCAATCGTACGAGCCGGGTCTATCTTGAAACCATCTACGCCATTATCCATAAAATGTTTCAAATGGTCCATCCAATGTTCCTGTCCTGAGGTAGGTTTTCCGGCTGCAGCGGCTAAAACATCTTCTTCCACAAGACTCAAATCATACTCGGCACACAACCACAATCCTAAATGATATCCCATCTCATGTAGACGACCAATCAACAAACGATGAGATTCTTTCTTCGGATAACGAACAGAATCCCAATAAGGTTCAGCAGAGAACTGCTTGTAATTCCATTTCTTCTTAGTTGAGAAATCATAACGCTTTTCCATCCATTGCGGTTCTAACCAGAACAAATCACAAGGGACACCGATCTCGCGGAAACGAACAGCGTCATTCAAAATATGGAACTGGTCTTCCAACATATTCGGACCAAAACACAAACCATACGCCCACTTCGGCAACACATAAGGACGTCCAGTAATTAAGGTAAAATGATTAATCACATCCGGCATTGAGTTACCAAACATCAAATAGAAGTCTGCTTCGTCTGTTGTATTATATATTGAGAAAATGTCTGACTGATAACTACCGATATCAAAGAAATTCTTGCGAGTAGTATTATTGAAGACACCCCAGTTTTCTGAACTGATCATCACCGGCATAGGGATTTCCGTATGTTGGTAAGTAGTCCACATACGCAACAATTCTCCACGATGTTGGATGTGATCACGACTGGTACTACCACCGCCATAGAAACGTTCGCCCTCTTTCAAAGATATATTCAGAATACTGGTGTTCTTATAATCACCGGTTTCTGCCATATCCTTCAAGTTTCCTTTATGGGTATCGTCTCCAATGATTGCAGCTCCGTTAGTTGCCACTTTCAAACTTTCATACTTCTTATTGATGACTTCCCCTAAGTTTTTGCATAAAGGATCTTTTGAGGTAACAAAAACTGCCTTTTCAATAATGACCTTTCCTTTCTTGTCTGAAACAGTAATGACTCCTGTCTTCTTATCGACTTTCAAGCGATAGTTATCAGTGGCTACTTCAAACTGTTGTTTACTGTCCTTCGGAGAAACAGCTACTTTGGCCCAATCTGTCTTCAGGATACCATACCGTTCCATCAAAGATTCCGCGTAAGTAGCACGAGGAGCGATCTTGATTCGGAAAATACCATCCGTACATACTTCCACATTCATGTTCAATCCATTTTGCAGACGAACATCGAACGCCTGTTTATCCTTCGCTGCAAAAACCGATTGCAGAAAAAACAAGCACACAAATAAATAAAAGATTTTTTTCATGATACTTATAGTTTATATTCAAAAATATATTGATTCCTTTTCTGACCTTAGAAATTCTTAAGTTGCTGATATAACAACCGGACCGGTAATCCCATTACATTATAGAAACTACCATTAATGCTTTCCACAGCTACATATCCAATCCATTCTTGTATTCCATAACTACCCGCTTTATCAAAGGGTCGATATTTATCTACATAATAGATTATTTCTTCCTCCTCCAGTTCCGCAAAATGTACTGAAGAGGTAGCGGCAAACGAAACCATCTTCTCCTTTGTTGTCAGACAAACTCCCGTGATTACTTCATGTACTTGACCGGACAATTTTCGCAACATCTCAATTGCCTCTTCCCGATCTTTAGGTTTACCTAAAATCTGATCAAAGGTCCAAACAATTGTGTCCGCAGTAATCAACAATTCATCCTCCGGCATGGTTGAAAGATAAGCTTCTGCTTTCTTCTTTGCCAAATAGACCGGTATCTCTTTTGCTTCTAATGTTTCCGGATAGGATTCATCGATTCCTGCTATGGTTTGTACTTCAAAATTAATATCCAATCCGGCTAAAAGTTCTCTCCGACGAGGAGAATTTGAACCCAAAACCACCTTGTACTTCTTTAGACAATTAAGAACCGACAATTGGGATTTGAAAGTGTCTTTATCCATAAGTCATAATGCTTAATTAAAATATACTTTACATCTTTTCTCTGTCCTACCAACCAAACGCTTCATCCCCCATCCAAACGCCTTGCGCTTTCATGGTCTGTTCTATGATGTCACGGGCAACCCCTTCTCCCCCATTCTTATGAGAAATATATTTGGCTATACGCTTAATTTCTGGAGCAGCGTCAGCCGGAGCAACGGGCAAACCGACTAATTTCATCACCTCGTAATCTGGAATATCATCTCCTGCGTACATCACCTCTTCCGGCTGCAATCCGGTCTTTGCCAAGAAATCCTGGTAGTCATGTATCTTTACGGCACTCTTCATATAAATGTGAGTGATACCTAAACGGGAGAAACGAATCTTCACAGCTTCCGTATATCCACCGGTAATAATCGCTACTTGGTATCCTTTCTTCACCGCTAACTGCAAAGCATATCCATCCTTGATATTCACAGTCCGCATGGGATCGCCATTAGGATGTAAGGGAATGACATCACAAGACAAAACGCCATCGACATCAAAGACAAAAGCTTTAATCTTATTCAAATCGTAATTAATACTACTCATGTTGTGCTTCTTTATGTATATTCTGGCTGATTAGTTGGTAAATGGAACGCATAGCCGGTTCATCCAACATCGCCAAATGTTTATTGATTACATTCTCGTCAAACCGAATAGCCGGCCCTGTCTGTGCCTGTTTCGGAGACATGGCATGAATCTTTGCCGCTGTTTCGTCTATCAAAGGAAGTAATACTTCTGAAGAGACACCCTGTTCCTGCAACAATTTTGCTGCCAATACATACATATGATTGGTGAAATTGCAAGCAAACACTGCTGCCAAATGCAGGCTCTTTCGCTTTTCAGAAGAGAGAAAACGAACATCCTTGGAAAGCATTTCCGCCACTTGCTGCAATTTCCGTTCATTTTCCGGAGTATTTGCTTCCAAGAAAAAGGGGATTACCTGAAAATCAACCAGACGTTCTTTGCTAAAAGTCTGCAACGGATATAACACCCCATAATGCTCTGTATATCCTTTAAAAACCTCCATCGGCATACTTCCTGCCGTATGTACCCATAACCCTTTGTTAGGGCGGACACGACGAATCACTTCCGCCAACGCCGTATCCTTTAATGAGAAAATATACAGATCGGCATCCGTTTCCAGCTCTTCCGGCATCGCTGTCCAATCGCATGCCAGTCGCTTTGCCAGTCGATCAGCATTGCTTTCTGTCCGGCTATACACTTGGCTTACCCGTATTCCTTTCTGCTGCATTTCGAGAGAAAGACGGGTAGCTAAATTTCCTGCTCCTAAGAAAACTACTTTCATGCTTCTTCTGTTTTTTCTTCCGGCATATGGAAAGAGCCTATATGAATCTTTTCCCATTGTAAATGGGATTCATCAAACGGTTTACGCTCTTGTCCTTTATACCCAATTGCCACAATGGAAAGGACTTCCATTTGATAAGGGATATTCAAAAGGTCACGAATGTACTGAGCAGCGTCAGTATCATCTTCCCGCTGACGATTACGAATCTGGCACCAGCAGCTACCTAATCCTAAATCCTCCGCCTGCAACTGCATATAAATAGAAGCAATCGAAGCGTCTTCTACCCAGACATCGCTTTCCATTACATTGGCTAACACAACTACTGCCAAAGCACAATCTTTCACGAAAGTAGCTCCCGCTGGTTTACATTCCGCCAACTTAGCTAACATTTCCTTATCTTCTACCACCACAAATTGCCAGGGATTTTTCCGCTTGGAAGCCGGAGCCATCAAGGCCGCTTTTAATATCAATTCAACCTGTTCCGGGGATAACAACTGCTCCGTAAACTTGCGGGTACTTCTTCTACTTTTTATTAATGAGGCAAAACTTTCCATCGATATATCACTTTATTATTGAAAAATTGAAAGAACAAAAGTAGGTATTTAACCAAGAATGAGCAACAGAAAACCTAAAACTATTCTTTCCCCTAAACGAAGAACAAATCATTTTTACCTACGAATGGGACAAGACTCTACCGCAAATACTTTCTATTTTTGCCCCATCCTAAAAAAGACACAACGGTTTATTTCGTAAAAAAACAGAACTGTTCCTAAAAACAACATTGTTTTAGTTGAACGTTTTTTGTTCTTCATAAGTAGAGTTTGTTTTTGTAGTCCGTGCTCAACTGAGAAGTCAGGTACGGACTTTTTTACTGGGAATTCCTCTGATCAAAAAATAAATCATTCTTTCCTTCGTTTATAATGCGTATAAGTATATAAAACATGAAAATTCGCGCAATCATTACGCTACTATGTATATTAATGTCCATCCCCGCATTTGGACAAAGCCGTGCTAAAATCACCGGATATGTTCGCGATGCTGACGGTAATCCGTTAGACTTAGTAAATATCCGAGTTAAGAATACGTTGAACGGTACGATAAGTAACGAAAAAGGATTCTATTCGATTTCGCTGGCAACGGGTGATTCAGTCACTCTCATTTTCTCCTGTCTGGGATATAACAAAGCGGAGCGTATCATTCCTCAACTGACGAAAGACATGCGTCTGAATGTACGGATGAACTACACCTCTTTGGAGTTAGGCGAAGTTGTTGCTACAGCCATTCGTAAGCAAACAACAACTCTTGAAACGTTGAATGCAGACCGAGTAAAGCTTCTCCCCGACCCGGCCGGAGGCAGTATCGAAAGCTTAGTTGTTACCTTTGCCGGCGTATCTTCCAACAATGAGTTAAGTTCCCAATATTCTGTACGAGGAGGTAGTTATGACGAAAACATTGTCTATGTAAACGGATTAGAGGTATTCCGTCCGCTACTGATACGTTCCGGCCAACAGGAAGGTCTGAGTTTCATCAATCCTGACCTGACAGAATCCGTCAACTTCTCGGCTGGGGGATTTGAGGCGCGATATGGAGACAAAATGAGTTCCGTCCTGGATATTACCTATAAGAAGCCGAAAGCTTTTGAAGGCTCTGCCTCAGTTAGTTTATTAGGCGCAAATGCTTATGTCGGCAGTTCTACGGGTAAATTCACACAGGTAACCGGTTTCCGCTACAAGACCGGACGTTCTCTTTTGAAAACAACAGATACAGACGCGGAATACGAACCGAACTTTATCGACCTGCAAACCTATATGACTTATCAGTTTGCACCGAAGTGGGAAGTGAACTTCTTAGGGAACTTAGCCATTAACAAGTTCAAGTTTGTTCCGCACAGCAGAGAGACCTCATTCGGTACGGCAACCAACTCCAAGAAATTCACTGTCTTTTTTGACGGACAAGAGGAGGATCGGTTCGAGACGTTATTCGGTGCTTTAACGCTTAAGCACAATCCAAACGAGAACACCGAATTAGGCCTGCAAGCTTCCGCTTTCACCAGCAAGGAGGAAGAGGGATATGACATTGCCGGAGAATATTGGTTAGGAGACGCGACAGAAGAGGTAGACCAAAATGATGTATTGGATTTGGCGGTCGGTCGTTACAACGAACATGCGCGTAACCGCTTACACTCTAACATCATGAATGTCGGTCATTACGGGAGTGTCCGCCTAAAGAGCAATACTCTCAAATGGGGAGCCACCGTTCAGATGGAGAAAATCAATGACAAAATCAGCGAATGGGAAAAACGAGACTCTTCGGGCTACTCTCTGCCCCAGGGAGGCGGTACAGTGAACGTGATTTCCAATTTATTCTCCGATAATGAATTGGAAAGCACCCGCATTTCCGGATACCTGCAAGACATCTTCAAATTCAGAACGAAACAGGGCTTATTCACCCTCGTCGGTGGAGTCCGCGGAAGTTACTGGAGTTTCAACAAAGAATTTATCTTTAGTCCGCGTGTATCGCTTGGGTTCATTCCTAATTTCGACCAGAATTTGACTTTCCGCTTAGCGTCAGGGCTCTACTATCAGTCGCCATTCTACAAAGAATTGCGAACAACCGTATTAGACGAATATGGCAATAGTATCACACAACTGAATAAGGATTTAAAATCGCAACGCTCCATCCACGTCATCGCGGGCGGGGACTATACGTTCCGGCTTCTGGACAGAAACTTCAAGCTTAGTGCAGACATGTACTACAAGAAGTTGGATGATTTGAACCCCTACACAGTTGATAACGTAAAAATCCGTTACTACGGAGAAAACTGTGCGACAGGTCGCGCGATGGGATTAGACGTCAAGTTCTTCGGAGAATTTGTACCGGGGACAGACTCATGGATTAGCTTCTCTTTGATGAAAGCAGAGCAAAGTATTCGAGGCAGTGAATACGTCCCAATGCCGAACAGCCAGGGATATAACGTTTCACTCTTCTTCCAGGATTATTTTCCCGGTTACAAACGTATCAAGTTAAATCTAAAAGGAGTCTTGTCCGGCGGACTCCCCGTCACAGCTCCGCGTACCGGATATGAAGACGGGTACTTCCGCACACCGGCCTATAAACGTGTGGACCTCGGTTTCTCTTACCAATTAGCCGGAGGGACCGACGCTATCATGGACAGAGGTTTCTTCCAACATCTAAAAAACATCTGGTTAGGGCTTGACGTCTTCAACCTGTTCGACATCAAGAACACAAGCTCCTATTACTGGATTACCAACATCGACAACCACCAGTATGCCATCCCGAACTATCTAACCGGCCGGCAGTTAAACGTTCGCTTGATTGTCGATTTCTAAAACGCATTCATCTACCCAATCCAGCCTCCTGAAATGACTTCTTTTGTTCAAAAAATAATTTCAGAGGGCTGGAAATAATCTGAAACTCAAAAAAAATAGTTTCCAGCAGCTGGAAATATAATTTAAATTGCAAAAAATAATTTCAAGAAGCTGGAAATATATTCATACATGAAAGAGAATATTTCCAGCTCCCTGAAATAAAGTTTTTTCCGAAAAAGATTATTTCAAGAGCAATTCTCTTAACAAAAAGTTCTCGTAAAAGTTTTTTTCGTATCATTTTTCTCCTTTTTATACCTAAAATCTTCAAACAAAAGGGCTACACTCAAAGAATCACAACATTCAATCTATAAATAAGCATAAAAAGGTTCTTTCTTTCCAAAACAAAATGTAACTTTGTCCACATAGAAAAAATAATATAAACACTTAAATAATTATTGACATGGAACTTACACATATCGAACATTTAGGAATTGCAGTAAAAAGTATTGAAGCTTGTCTGCCATATTATGAAGAAGTTTTAGGCTTGAAATGTTACAACATTGAAGAAGTAGCAGATCAGAAAGTAAAAACAGCTTTCTTCAAAGTAGGTCAAACAAAAATCGAACTACTCGAACCTACCAGCGAAGACAGTACAATCGCTAAGTTCATTGAAAAGAAGGGCGAAGGCATTCACCACATCGCATTCGCCGTACCCGATGTACAGGCAGCTTTGGACGAAGCAGAATCAAAAGGCGTTAAATTAATCGACAAAGCACCTCGTGGAGGCGCAGAAGGATTGGACATCGCATTCCTTCATCCGAAATCAACTTGCAGCGTTTTGACAGAACTTTGCATGCCGGGTAAGAAATAAAACTGAAACAAATAAGAAATTCATTATTAACAACAAATCAAAAATACAATGAGCAACCAACTTGAGAAAGTAAAGGAGCTTATCGCGCTTCGCGAAACTGCTCGCTTGGGAGGTGGAGAAAAAAGAATTGAGTCTCAGCACAAAAAAGGTAAATACACAGCACGCGAACGTATTGCCATGCTGTTAGATGAAGGTAGTTTTGAAGAATTTGATATGTTTGTACAGCACCGTTGTACAAATTTTGGCATCGAAAAAACTAAATTCTTGGGAGATGGTATCGTAACAGGTTACGGAACAATTGACGGTCGTTTAGTTTATGTTTATGCACAAGATTTCACAGTATTCGGTGGCGCTTTATCAGAAGCTTTGGCGATGAAGATCTGTAAAGTGATGGATCAGGCGATGAAAATGGGAGCTCCGGTCATCGGATTGAATGATTCAGGTGGTGCACGTATCCAGGAAGGGGTAAACGCATTAGCAGGCTACGCAGAAATCTTCCAGCGTAATATTTTAGCTTCAGGTGTTATTCCTCAGATTTCCGGAATCTTTGGTCCATGTGCTGGTGGTGCAGTTTATTCTCCTGCCCTAACAGACTTCAACATCATGACTCGTGGAACAAGCTATATGTTCTTAACAGGTCCGAAAGTAGTAAAAACAGTTACTGGCGAAGATGTCACTCAAGAACAATTAGGTGGCGCAAGTGTACACACAACTAAATCCGGTGTTGCTCACTTTGCAGTAGACACAGAAGAAGAAGGTTTGCAATTGATCCGTCGATTGGTTAGCTTCTTGCCTCAAAATAACTTAGAAGAAACTCCATTAATCGAATGTAAAGATCCGATCGATCGTTTGGATGACGTCTTGAATGATATTATTCCTGACAATCCTAATCAGGCTTACGACATGTATGAGGTGATAGGAACAATCATCGACAACGGTGAGTTCTTGGAAGTACATGCTGATTATGCAAAGAATATCATTGTCGGCTTCGCTCGCTTCAACGGTCAGTCAGTGGGTATCGTAGCAAACCAGCCGAAAGTAATGGCAGGTTGTTTGGATAGCAATGCTTCTCGTAAAGCAGGCCGCTTCGTTCGTTTCTGTGACGCATTCAATATTCCTTTGGTTACATTGGTTGACGTACCGGGATTCTTACCAGGTACAGGTCAGGAATACAACGGTGTTATCCTTCATGGAGCTAAATTACTTTATGCGTATGGTGAAGCAACAGTTCCAAAAGTAACAGTTACTTTGCGTAAGTCTTACGGTGGTGCTTACTGTGTGATGAGTTCTAAACATTTGCGTGGCGACATGAACTATGCTTGGCCGACAGCAGAAATCGCAGTTATGGGTCCAAGTGGTGCAGTAGAAGTTATCTTCGCTAAAGAAGTGGCTGCTGCTGAAGATCCAAAAGCATGTGCAGCAGAAAAAGAAGCAGAATACAAGAAAGCATTTGCAAATCCATATAACGCTGCTCAATACGGTTACATTGATGATGTTATCGAACCGCGTAACACTCGTTTCCGTATCATCCGTGCTTTGCAACAGTTACAGACAAAGAAACTGAGCAATCCGGCTAAGAAACATGACAATCTACCTCTTTAATTCTCTAAAACAGGTATGAGTATGGTAAATAAAAAAATAGGAGTATTACTGCTGTTTATGGTGCTTCTTTCTTTCGGTGCCAAAGCACAGTTAACTACTTCCGTTAGAATAAATGAAGTGTTAGTTGTTAATGAAGATAACTTCGTTGATGACTACGGAAAACGTCACGCATGGATTGAATTATTCAATAATTCAGCAGGAAGTGTAAACTTAGCAGGTTGTTATTTGACAAACGACAAGAACAACCCTAAAAAATACATGATTCCGAAAGGCGACGTTCTGACAAAAATTCCTCCTTATCAGCACACTTTATTCTGGGCTGATAATTACGCTGACCGTGGGACGTTTCATGTAAATTTCTCATTGGATCCTAATACTGAAAACTATATCGCTTTATATGACGCAGATGGAACAACGCTGATTGATGAGATTACAATTCCAGCAGGTCAGAAAGCAGATATTAGTTATGGCTTGGATATGGACGGAACAGGTAAATGGACTACTTTGACTAAAGTAACTCCGAGTACCAACAACGTAACATTGGACTCCAATGCTAAAATTGAGAACTTCCAGGTTAACGACTCTTGGGGTATCGGTATGACAATTACCGCTATGGCAGTAACTTTCTTAGGATTGATCGTTCTATATTTACTTTTCAAACAAGTTGGAAATGCTTCAATCCGTATTAGTAAACGTAATGCACAAAAAGCTGCGGAAAAAGAAGGAAATGCAATCTCTACAAATGCAGGACAAGAGTCTGGAGAAATTTTTGCTGCAATTGCAACAGCACTCTATGAAATGAATGATGATAATCATGACATCGAAAATACAGTGCTTACCATCCGCAAAGTACAACGTAGCTATTCACCTTGGAGTTCTAAGATCTACACATTGCGTCAGACTCCTAATAAGAAGTAATTATTTTAATTCAATTGAGTAAATGAAAAGTTTTAAATATACAATTAACGGAAACGTATATAAAGTGCATATCAATTCAGTTGTTGATGATATTGCAGAAGTAGAAGTAAACGGAACTCCATACAGTGTAAAGATGGAAAAACCGGCAAAAAAACAGTTGGTTACATTAAAACGCCCTGCTCAGGCTCCAACAACAGCTTCTGGAGAACCTGTTGTTAGTCGTCCTGTATCTTCAGGAGTAGCAGGGGCTTTAAAGTCTCCGCTTCCTGGTGTTATTTTGAGTATCGATTGTAAAGTG
The DNA here is from genome assembly GCA_017481945.1 of Parabacteroides sp. Classification (GTDB taxonomy): domain Bacteria; phylum Bacteroidota; class Bacteroidia; order Bacteroidales; family Tannerellaceae; genus Parabacteroides. The sequence goes on from JAFUOJ010000021.1 coordinate 118,329, forward strand.
GGCGATACTGTAAAAAGAGGTCAGAAAGTGATCGTTCTGGAAGCCATGAAAATGGAAAATAACATCAATGCCGACCGTGACGGTAAGATTATAGAAATAAAAGTAAATAAAGGCGATTCTGTTCTTGAAGGAGCAGACCTCGTAGTAATCGGTTAAGCCTATGTTAACATCAATCTTATTACAAGTTGCAGGAGCTTCTGAAAGTTTTCTCCAGTTTTTGATGGAGAATATTCAGGTATTCCTCTCCTATACTGGATTCGCGAATGCCACATCTGGACATTTTATTATGCTCTTAGTTGGTTTACTGTTCATATTTTTAGCTGTTAAATATGAATTTGAACCAATGCTTTTAATTCCTATCGGATTTGGTATGTTAATTGGAAATATACCATTCAAAGATGCAGGATTACAATTAGGTATTTACGAAGAAGGTTCTGTATTAAATATCCTTTACCAAGGTGTTGTTCAGGGATGGTATCCTCCTTTGATATTCCTCGGTATCGGTGCTATGACAGACTTCTCGGCGTTAATATCTAATCCTAAATTGTTGTTAGTCGGAGCAGCAGCTCAATTTGGTATCTTTGGAGCCTACATGATTGCTTTACAAATGGGATTTGATCCAAGCCAAGCAGCGGCAATTGGTATTATTGGAGGAGCAGACGGTCCTACTGCGATCTTCTTATCTTCTAAATTAGCGCCTAACTTAATGGGAGCAATTGCGGTATCAGCCTATTCATATATGGCATTGGTTCCAATCATCCAGCCTCCATTCATGCGTCTTTTGACAACACAAAAAGAACGTTTAATCCGCATGAAACCTCCAAGAGCCGTTTCACAAACAGAAAAGGTAATGTTCCCGATTATTGGTTTGTTATTGACAGCCTTCTTGGTTCCATCCGGATTACCTCTATTAGGAATGGTGTTCTTTGGTAATTTATTAAAGGAAAGTGGTGTTACACGCCGTTTGGCAGAGACAGCCCGTGGTCCGCTAATCGATACAATTACAATTCTATTAGGAATCACAGTAGGAGCTTCTACGCAAGCTACTCAGTTCTTGACACTGAATTCTGTTAAGATTTTCGGATTAGGAGCACTTTCTTTTGTGATTGCGACATGCGCAGGTGTATTATTTGTAAAATTCTTTAATCTATTCCTTAAAGAGGGTAATAAGATCAATCCTCTTATCGGTAATGCAGGTGTATCAGCAGTTCCTGACGCAGCTCGTATTTCTCAAAACGTAGGAATGGAATATGATCCAAGTAACTACTTGTTAATGCACGCTATGGGTCCGAACGTTGCCGGAGTAATTGGTTCAGCCGTTGCTGCTGGTATCTTGTTAGGATTCTTAGGATAAGCAATTAATCAATACATAAGAAAGAGAGTTTTTTACTCTCTTTCTTATGTATTCCCTAAAACTTTATTTTTTGCGATTGTTGCTTGAAACTCTTTTAAATAAAAAGGTTCAAAATAAGCAACATCTTCAAAATGTCCAGTAGCAAAAGCTTGTTCTGACAAAGGAATCATATTAACAGCTAAAGGATGAATATTTTCTATAAAAACAGCATTCTCAGAAATAATCGTTGATCGACATTTAGCAGCTCCATTACCAAAGAAACAAACTTTTCCCTTTTTCAAATAAGAAGCATAAGTTTCTGAATTTACAATATCAGCCATTGTTTCACGAACAACTTGTAATGAAGAATCATAAATAGCAGCATAAACTTCCATCCGGCGAGCGTCCAACATAGCGCAATACAAACAATCCGAAACTCCTCCGTTTTGTTTAATAGCTGTTGCTGCTATTATATCCAAAGTATGAATACTAATTAAAGGTATATCCAATCCAAAACATAAACCTTTTGCTGCAGAAACTCCTATGCGAAGACCCGTATATGAACCGGGGCCACTACTTACAGCCACAGCGTCCAATTTTTTCCCTTTTTCTTTTAAAGTAAAAAGAGCCTCCTCTACATAGGTCCCTAACAAGGCTGCATGTGAAGGTCCCTCGAATGAAGACTTTTCAAAAAGAAGTTCTCCGTCTGTAGATAAAGCTACAGAACAAATAGTTGTTGATGTTTCTATATTTAAAATACAAGACATATCTATTATATTTATAAAAAACAAGAATTAATACAATTGATTCCCTCCTCAATTGTATTAACGAGCCACAAAAATACAAAAGGAGATTGTAACCATAGGAGAAAAATAAACTTTTTCCTTTTATTGACTAATAAATATTAACTCTTTACTCCCAATTATCAGCTGAATACACTATCTTTGCAACCTAATTCTTAGAAAATGATACAATCCATGACAGGATTCGGTAAGGTTACAGCCGAATTCCCTTCAAAAAAAGTAACCGTAGAAATTAAGGCTCTTAATAGTAAGCAACTAGACCTATCTACACGCATTCCTTCTATTTATAAAGAAAAGGAAATGTCTATTCGTAGTTTATTACTCCAGTCTTTGGAACGAGGGAAAGTAGAATTCAACATCTATATTGAATATATAGGTAAAGATACGCCTACACAAATCAACTTGACTGCGGTAGAGAACTATTACAATCAAATCAAAAACATTGCAGACAAATTAAATATTGCTCTTCCTTCTGATTGGTTCCAAACTTTACTTCGTATGCCTGATGTAATTAAGACAGAAGCCCAAGAAGTAAATGAAGAGGAATGGAACACTGTTCAAAATACCATCAAAGAGGCAATTCAACACCTTTGTGATTTCCGTATTCAAGAAGGGGCAATGCTACAAAAACTTTTTGAACAGAAGATTGCAAACATCAAACGTCTACTTTCAGAAATAGAAATCTACGAGAAAGAACGTATCGAGAAAATAAAAGCTCGTATCACTGATAACCTCGAAAAGATTGCCGGACAAGATTACGATAAGAATCGTTTCGAACAAGAAATGATTTATTATATAGAAAAATTAGATGTCAACGAAGAAAAAAATCGCCTTGACAACCATCTAAAATATTTCATCAGTACGATGGAAAGTGGACAAGGACAAGGTAAAAAATTAGGTTTCATCGCACAAGAAATGGGACGTGAAATCAACACTTTAGGTTCTAAAAGTAATCATGCAGAAATGCAAAAGATTGTTGTTCAGATGAAGGACGAGTTAGAGCAAATCAAAGAACAAGTATTAAACGTATTATAGACTTACGTATGGCAGGTAAACTCATCATATTTTCCGCTCCTTCAGGTTCTGGTAAATCCACAATCATCAACTATTTGTTGACACAGAATCTAAATCTGCATTTTTCAATCTCCGCTACCAGTCGAGCACCTCGTGGTACAGAAAAAAATGGTGTTGAATATTACTTCCTTACTCCAGAAGAATTTCGTAATCGCATTGAAGCAGGAGATTTTTTAGAATATGAAGAGGTGTACACAGACAAATTCTATGGTACATTAAAAAGTGAAGTTGAGCGTATTTTGTCAAAAGGCGATAATGTCATTTTTGACGTTGATGTTGTTGGTGGATGTAACATAAAAAAATTCTATGGCAACCGTGCTTTGTCTATTTTTATTCAGCCCCCAAGCGTAGAAGAATTACGCAAGCGTTTAGAAGGAAGAGGAACAGACGCACCAGATGTAATTGAAAGTCGCATTGCTAAAGCGGAGTTTGAGTTAGGTTTTGCCAATAAGTTCGATACCGTCATTATCAATGATGATTTAGAACAAGCAAAAACCGAGACATTATTAACTTTACAGAACTTTCTAAATAAATAGCGATACAGTTCTCACTCTCGAATTAGGAGATATGTAAACATTGGAGAAAACAATGGTAAAACAAGAAAGTACAATAAAAACCGGTATTTATTCAGGTTCATTTAACCCAATTCACATTGGTCATTTAGCATTAGCTAATTGGCTATGTGAATATACTGAGTTAGATGAATTATGGTTTTTAGTAACGCCACATAATCCATTAAAAGAAAAAAGTGATTTAATGGATGATCAACTTCGTCTAAAGTTGGTACAAAGAGCCATTGCCGATTATCCCAAATTCAAAGCAAGTGATTTTGAATTTTCATTGCCACAACCGACCTATTCAGTTTATACACTTCAAGCTTTAGAGCAGGCTTATCCCAATAGAGAATTTTACTTCATTATGGGAGCCGACAACTGGAAATATATCTCCAGATGGTATAAATATGAAACCATTTTATCCAATTACCCTATCTTTGTATACCCTCGAAAAGGATTTGAAATAGAGATACCAGAATCTTATCCGCACATAAAAAAAGTAGATGCTCCCTTAATAGAAATTTCCTCTACCTTCATCCGTCAAGCATGGAAAGAAAGGAAAGATATTCGCTTTTTCCTACCGGAAGCCATCCGAGACCTATCGATTGTACCACAAAACAATAACATTTAAGTACATAAAGCACAAAGTAGCTTTTCTTTTTAGGCAATAAGTAAGAAAAGTTTTGTACTTTTGCGCCGAATTATACAAATTAATTGCAGAATGAATTTATTAGAACTGAGTGAACAGGAAATCATAAGACGTAACAGCATGGAGCAGTTACGCCAAATGGGGATAGAACCTTATCCCGCAGCAGAGTATGTAACCAATGCATTTTCTAAAGAAATAAAAGAAAACTTCAAAGACGAAGCAGAACCTCGTCCCGTATGTATCGCCGGACGTATTATGAGCCGTCGTATCATGGGTAAAGCCTCTTTCATGGAATTACAAGACTCTGAAGGCAGAATACAAGTATATATTTCCCGCGATGATATTTGCCCGGATGAAAATAAAGATTTGTATAACATCGTTTTCAAGAAGTTATTAGATATTGGAGACTTCATTGGTGTCAAAGGTTTTGTCTTTCGCACACAAATGGGAGAAATCTCTGTTCATGCACAAGAGCTGACAGTTTTATCTAAATCCTTAAAGCCACTACCAATTGTAAAGTACAAAGATGGTATAGCTTATGACGGATTTAATGATGCCGAATTACGTTACCGCCAACGTTATGTAGACTTAGTGGTAAACGAAGGCGTTAAAGATATTTTCCTGAAGCGTGCGGCTGTAATTAAAACCATGCGTGCCGCATTGGATGAAGCAGGTTACACAGAAGTTGAGACTCCTATCCTACAGTCTATCCCTGGAGGAGCTAGTGCACGTCCTTTTATTACTCATCATAATTCTTTAGACATAGATTTATATTTGCGTATTGCTACCGAACTTTATTTAAAACGTTTAATTGTTGGTGGCTTCGAAGGAGTATATGAAATCGGAAAGAACTTCCGTAATGAGGGAATGGACCGTACACACAATCCTGAGTTCACTTGTATGGAATTATACGTTCAATACAAAGATTATAACTGGATGATGAGTTTCACAGAACAGTTACTGGAACGTATCTGTATCGCTGTAAACGGAACAAGCGAAAGCGTTGTAGATGGTAAAACGATCAGTTTCAAAGCTCCTTATCGCCGTTTACCGATTTTGGACGCAATCAAAGAAAAGACAGGTTACGACTTGAACGGTAAAAACGAAGATGAGATCCGCCAAATCTGTAAAGAGTTGAAGCTGGAAATAGATGATACGATGGGTAAAGGTAAACTTATCGATGAAATCTTCGGTGAATTCTGTGAAGGTACATTTATCCAACCGACTTTCATCATCGACTATCCGGTTGAAATGAGTCCTTTGACTAAAATGCACCGTAGCAAGCCAGGCTTAACTGAACGTTTCGAATTGATGGTTAACGGAAAAGAATTAGCAAACGCTTATAGCGAGTTGAACGACCCGATCGATCAGGAAGAACGCTTCAAAGAGCAGTTACGCCTAAGCGAAAAGGGAGACGACGAAGCTATGTTTATCGATCAAGACTTCTTAAAAGCATTGCAATACGGTATGCCTCCTACATCTGGTATCGGTATCGGTATCGACCGTTTGGTAATGTTGATGACCGGACAGACAACCATCCAGGAAGTATTGCTATTCCCGCAAATGCGTCCAGAAAAGGTTGTAAAGAAAGATACGGCAGATAAATATGTGGCATTAGGTATAAACGAAGCATGGGTTCCCGCTTTACACAAGGCCGGTTATATCACAGTTGATACACTGGCAAATGTAAATCCCAACAAATTGAGACAGGAACTTTGCGAAATGAACAAGAAATATAAGTTGGATTTACAGAATCCAACAGCCGAAGAGGTAGAAGCTTGGATTACCAATGCTGCCAAATAAGTAAGTAAGAATTATTAAATAACATGTAAATATGAAGAACATCAGTCTTAACATTGACAAAGCACTGGGTACAGTAAGCAAGGAACAAGTTTACGCTCAGGCAGCAAAGGCAAGCGAATGCAATGCTACATTGCAAAATGGTAACGGAGCCGGTAACGACTTCTTAGGTTGGTTACATCTCCCCTCTTCTATTACAGACGCAGAATTAGCGGACATTGAGAATACAGCAAACGTACTTCGTTCAAAATGTGAAGTAGTCGTTGCTATCGGTATTGGTGGTAGCTATTTAGGAACTAAAGCAGTTGTAGAAGCATTAAACAACAGCTTCGATTGGTTGCAAGCAGACCGTAAAAATCCAGTATTAGTATATGCAGGACACAATATTGGCGAAGATTATCTATATGAACTTTGCGAAATCCTAAAGAATAAGCAATTCGGTATCATTAACATCTCTAAGTCAGGAACAACAACTGAGCCTGCATTAGCATTCCGCATGTTGAAAAAACAGTTGGAAGACGCAGTAGGTAAGGAAGAAGCTAAGCAGCGCATTGTTGCCATCACAGACGCAAAAAGAGGCGCACTTCGTACTTTAGCAGATCAAGAAGGATATAAAACTTTCATCATTCCTGATAACGTAGGTGGTCGCTTCTCTGTTTTAACTCCGGTTGGTTTGCTTCCTATTGCTGTTGCCGGTATCAACATTCGTGACTTAGTAGCAGGAGCTGTTTCTATGGAAAAGGCGACAGATGTAAGCGTTCCTTTCGCAGAAAACATCGCTGAAATCTATGCTGCTACTCGTAACGAACTTTATAAGAGCGGTAAGAAAGTAGAAATCTTGGCTAACTTCCATCCGAAATTACATTACATCGCAGAATGGTGGAAACAGCTATACGGCGAAAGTGAAGGTAAAAACGGTAAAGGTATCTTCCCGGCTTCAGTTGATTTAACTACTGATTTGCACTCTATGGGACAATGGATCCAAGATGGAGAACGTACCATTTTCGAAACTGTTATCTCTGTAGAAGAACCGAATCACACAGTAGTAGTACCGACTGATGAAGCAAACTTAGACGGTTTGAACTTCTTAGCAGGTAAACGTGTAGATGAAGTAAACAAGATGGCAGAATTGGGTACTCAGTTAGCACACGTAGACGGCGGTGTTCCAAATATCAAGATTACTATGCCGGAAGTAAGCGCTTACTACATCGGTCAATTGTTCTACTTCTTCGAAAGAGCATGTGGAATCAGCGGTTATATTTTGGGTGTGAATCCATTTGACCAACCAGGCGTAGAAGCTTACAAAAAGAACATGTTTGCTTTATTGAACAAACCGGGATATGAAGCAGAAAGCGCCGCAATTCGTGCAAGATTGTAATGATAAATTTATTATACACTAAAGGAGAGTGCTTGAAAACAAGCTCTCTCCTTTTCTTTTTTAACATAGCTCAATCTTATATAAATGATTCAAAAAGCAATTTCTCAATACTTACAAAAGCAACAGCATACCCGACTTACTCCTAAAGCTATCTTGTTTGATATGGACGGAGTTCTGTATGATTCCATGCGTTTTCATGCACGCTCTTGGTATGAAACTGCAACAAACCATCATCTCATTTCTACTCCGCAGTTGTTTTATCTATATGAAGGAAGAACAGGAGATAGCACTATCAATGAATTGTATCAGACTACATTTCATCGGGATGCGACAGAAGAAGAGAAACAAAGTATCTACAAAGAAAAAGCAGATCTGTTCAATCAATATAACGATGGTAAGGCAATGCCAGGTGCAGCCGAAGTTTTAGCAACAGTCAAAAGTTATAACTTACAAACTTTACTTGTAACAGGATCTGGACAACACAGCTTAATTAATAAATTAGAAAAAGATTATCCGGGTTGTTTCATTCGAGAAAAGATGGTGACAGGTTACGATGTAAAATACGGGAAACCTCATCCGGAACCCTATCTTATGGGATTAGAAAAAGCAGGAGTCCAAGCTCACGAAGCAATTGTTATCGAGAATGCTCCTATTGGAGTACGAGCAGGCGTAGCAGCTGGTATTTTTACTATTGCAGTCAATACAGGTCCTTTAGAAGACCAAGTACTATTAGAAGCAGGGGCAAACCTACTCTATCCCAATATGACTGCTTTAGCCAAAGACTGGAGCAACATTATGAAAGCGATACAAGAAAGTCAATCTTAATAAAAGATGTAAAGACTTAACAGGCGATAAGCTATCGGATCAAAAAATCTGAATGCTTATCGCCTGTTTTTTTCATGCCTACTCCTTTTTTGTTCCCTGCCTATCCATCTACAAATCTATGCCTATCAAAAAACAAAAGAGCTGCTTCCCTTTATCGAGAAACAGCTCTTTTGTTTTTATTCTATAACCAATCTTATTTTACGAAAGCAGCATTGTTCAAATAATCAAAGCTCTTCTTTACATCTTCCTGTGGAGTTGTATCGTAACGTTCTACTTCGACATACCAGTCTTTCATACCGTTTGCGTATGCTTGATCAAAGATAGCCTTATAATCCAACTTACCACTACCACCGATAGCAGTTTCGTCTTTGATATGAAGGATTGGGAAACGATTCGGATATTTCTTCAAATATTCTACTGGATCTTTGCCACCGCGCATTACCCAATATACGTCCATCTGGAACATTACATGGTCAGGACTTGAATTTTCCAACATTGCGTCATAGATTGTCTGTCCGTCAATCTGTTTGAATTCATAATCGTGGTTATGATACCCGAACTTAATACCTGCACCAGCAGCAGCTAAACCAATCTGATAGAAATAATCACCAAAGTATCTCTTCAAATCGTCCATTGTTGCCTTTTCATTAATCGGAGAAACAGGCATAACCATATATTTCATACCAGCGGTATTATGCGTTTCAATAGCCTTATTCCACCAATCCAAATCTTTAGCCATATCGTCGCTCAAGAACTTAGACAAGTGTGCACTGGTCGGCTTCATGCCCAAATCATTACAAATTTTCTTGAATTCAGCCGGATCCAAACCGTAAATCTTACCGTCGCTGTATCCTGCAGTTTCCAAATTCACATACCCCATCTTTGAAACGATTTCCAATACTTTCTGGATACCTAAATCTTTAATATCGTCTCTCAAAGAATACAACTGAAGACCTATATTCTTAGCTGGAGCTGAACTTCCGGCACAAGAAGTTAATACTTGAGGCATTACCAAACCTCCTGCAAGCAACATAGAAGCCCGCTTTAAAAAGTCACGTCTGTTCTGCATAGTATAAATAATTAAGTTTACTTCGGATTTTGCACAAAAGTAAGATTATATTTTAATGAACTCTAACGAAACCACGTTAAAATCCTCAAAAAATTTCCATATCTATTACTTTTCTAAAGTAAAGTTCTTACGACCGATTAAATTGCCATCAGCAAAGATGTCTACGCGGTACGTTCCCGGAGAAAGAAACTCTTCAATATTCCAATACATTGTCACCGAAAGTTCTTCTCCATCATACTCTACCATTTTCTTCATGGAGTAGTTAATTTCCTTTCCTTCAAAAGTAAAGACATCTGCACGACTCTTCAACAGTATATCATCATCCGGTTTCATAATACGCACGTAGATCGTTTTCTCTCCAACCGGGGCTGTAATATTTTTGGCAATTCGGAAATCAACGACAAACTGTTCCATCTTCTTGATTACTTTCGCCTTTTTGCCTCGCCCATTTACCGGAGTTACAGTGATACCCGTTGCGTCCAAACGACTGGCTAAAGTAACACGCTCTGTCAGTTTCTCTTTTTCCTTTTTCAATGCACTTGCAGTAGAAGAGGCTTGTTTATATTTCTTTACCGCTTCATTCTTCTCTACAGTCAACTTTTCATTTGCTCGGTTCAAAGAGTCGATTTGAATCACATAGTTACGCATAATCTTACGTAATGTCTGCAATTCTTTCTTCAAACGAGCTATTTCTTTTGTATTAGTAGCTTTAACCGTACGTAGTTCTTCTTGTAAGCGTTGCACCTTAGCTTGTTCCACAGATAACAAGTTCAACAAAGAATCGTTACTAATGTTAAATTTATATCCCTCGTATTGCAAAGACAATTCGTTGAATTCATCTTCCAACATCTCCTTATCTAACGTGTACGTCTGTTCTAACTCTTCCATTTGCTGATTTTGATGGAAAATATAATAGGCAGCACCAGCAACAATTAACAGTAATACAATCACTGCCACGATAAGCAGGGACATCTTATTTATTTCCTTAGTCTCTTTCTTTTCCGTATCCATACAATCACTACTAAAAATGAACACGCAAAGGTAGTATTTAATCAGTTGTTAAGAAAAGGAATAGCAGGTTATTATACTTTTTTTGCGAAAAAACGAGTGAATCACTTATTTTCATTTGAGACATTTTCAGCTTCTCTTGGAACAGTAGAAGCATTTCCATTACGAAACGATGTATAGTGAGGAGAAAGTATTTCAACACCCGCTGCAATAAACTTATCTTGGATATTCTGATAAAGATTAGCATAAAGTTGATTTAAAGAGCCTGCCTCTTTTACATAGGCATTAATCTGGTAGATAGGGAAAAAGTCACGCAATGCTGTCTCCTGTACGAAAGGTTCAGGTTCGCTACTTACTCCCGGAGTAGCTTTTGCTGCGTCAATCAATAGCTGATGAACCTTTCGCCAAGGGACCTCATAACTGATTGTTACCTCCGTATGTACGATCAATCCCAAATTCCGAGCAGATTCACTATAATTTGTTGTTTGAGAAGACATCATAAAAGAGTTAGGAATCGTAACCAATTCATTCTTGGGAGTTCGTATTCGAGTGACCAATGCACTTTTCTCCACTACAAACCCAACTGTATCGTTCAGCTTTATTCGATCCCCTAATTTGAAAGGGCGCATATAAGTAATAACAAAGCCCGCAATAATATTCCCAATAACCGTACTCGATCCTAAAGAGACTATCAGACCCACAAAAACCGATATGCCTTTAAACTCTCCGGAATCGGCACCGGGCAGATAGGGATAAATCATTGCCAACATAAAAGCATATAATAGAAAACGAACAATATGATAAGTAGGTTGTGCCCAATCTGCATAAAACCCGGCAATCTTTAACCGACCATCTTCTATTTGTTCCGTTATGTACCGGATGAAACGCACGACATAACGAATGACTAAGACAATTACAATAATCGTACACAAATTAGGAATATAGTCCACGATTCCTCTCCATATTATTTTTATCGGTTTCCAAATATAAGAGAACAGTAAAGAGGCTAAATCCTTTGTTTCAGGGAATATAGAGAAAAGAATCGGAACCGAAATCAGTAGCTGTACACTTACCAAAAACCAACGGACTAAATTGGCAAAAGAAATCAATATAGAGACCTGCTTGTCCGGATCTATCAATTCATAGCCATGAAAACTAATCGATTTCAGCTTTGTATCTCTCAATGCCGTAATCTTCCTCTTTACTCTTTTATAAACAAAAGAAGTTACGCCCAACAATAGTAGCTGAAACAATAAAACAAGGCCAAAAGAGAAGATTCGCCGGACCTCCAAATGCTCCAAAGAAAACGTTTGTACCTTCTTGATTAAGCCTCCTTCTGCTTGTAATAAAAACACAGACGAAAGTAACAAAAGTATTAAAAAAGCAAGTCGTTTCATTTATTTTGTAACTTTAATGAATAATAGTATAACCTTTTGCCGAAAGAATGGTTCAATTTACAGAGATTATTTCTACCTTTGCGCGACTCTATATAAATAATAATTTGCATGCACGAGAAACTTATTATTCTTGATTTCGGCTCGCAAACAACTCAATTGATTGGACGAAGAATCCGCGAGTTGAATATGTACTGTGAGATTGTCCCTTACAACAAATTTCCGCATGACGCTACAGATGTAAAAGGAGTTATTCTCTCTGGAAGTCCCTACTCAGTGTACGATGAAAATGCGTTCAAAGCAGATTTAAGTGAAATACGTGGCAAATATCCGGTGTTAGGTATTTGTTACGGTGCCCAGTTCTTAGCTTATACCTCTGGCGGAAACGTTGAACCGGCTAATTCCCGAGAGTATGGACGAGCCAATTTATCGTTCATTGATAATAACGATGAATTACTGAAAGGTATCCACATTGGTTCACAAATCTGGATGTCTCACGGGGATACAATTACAGTCCTACCTGATCATTTTAAAGTGATCGCAAGTACCAATGATGTGAAAGCTGCCGCATATCACGTAGAAGGAGAAAAAACCTGGGGTGTACAGTTTCATCCGGAAGTTTTCCATTCAACAGATGGCACAAAACTATTAGATAATTTCCTAACCATTTGTGGATGTGCCAAGGATTGGACTCCCGCCTCTTTCATTGAATCTACCGTCACAGAACTAAAAGAAAAATTAGGTAACGACAAAGTAATTTTAGCTCTTTCAGGAGGAGTTGATTCTTCTGTAACAGCTGTGTTATTAAACAAAGCCATCGGAAAGAATTTAACTTGTATCTTCGTAAATCATGGACTACTTCGCAAAAACGAATTTGCAAACGTTTTAAAAGACTATGAACATTTAGGATTAAACGTTATCGGAGTAGACGCAAAAGCAAAATTCTATAAAGAATTGGCAGGAGTCACTGAGCCGGAAAAGAAACGTAAAATCATCGGAAAAGGATTCATCGACGTCTTTGACGAGGAAGCCAGCAAACTAAAAGACATCAAATGGTTAGCTCAAGGAACCATCTATCCGGACGTAATCGAATCCCTTTCTATTACAGGAACAGTGATAAAAAGCCATCACAACGTTGGAGGTCTCCCTGCAAAAATGAACCTAAAGTTAGTCGAACCGTTACGCCTACTATTTAAAGACGAGGTCCGCCGTGTCGGTATCGAATTAGGAATGCAACCGCATTTAATCAAACGTCATCCCTTCCCCGGACCCGGCTTAGGTATTCGTATCTTAGGAGACATAACCCCTGAGAAAGTACGTATCCTGCAAGAGGCAGACGATATATACATGTCGCTCATGCGCGAATGGGGATTGTATGACAAAATCTGGCAAGCAGGCGTTATTCTCCTCCCCATCCAATCCGTAGGAGTAATGGGTGATGAACGTACATACGAAAACACAGTCGCGTTACGTGCCGTAACCTCAACAGACGCAATGACTGCCGACTGGGCACAACTTCCTTACGAATTCCTGGCCAAAGTTTCTAACGAAATCATCAACAAAGTCAAAGGCGTAAACCGCGTAGTGTACGACATCAGCTCCAAACCACCAGCAACAATTGAGTGGGAATAAAAAAAGCCCTTTTAAAAGCATATTTCGATAACCTCAACCCTCAAAAAGTTGAGGTTATTTTATTGATACATAGCTTCCAGTATACTCTGGAGCCTTTTTTAGCAAATATATTAACGAATGTAATTTAACACCAATTTTTGACACCAGTACCATTAGCAACCATTTTTCTAAGTAATATTTTGCCAGTAACTTTGAGGTAGAAAAAATATTGTTCAAGGGCCTCGACTTCTATTTTTGGAACACTATACTTTAAATAAAAAGATAAGTTTTTAGATAGAAGGTTCGAAAGAGGGGATAGCCGACCTCAATGATTTTGATTTCTCAAAACAAGCAAAGGCCGTGCTCATGGAGCTCACTCTGAAAGGACAAAAACTTCGAGCGGTACATACAGCCGTGCTTTGGTGGACAACAATTCGTTAAAATGGATAAAACTACCCAATAATACGATGCCGAGGGTGGTGAAAATTTAATACCGGATGAGTTATGATTTAATCTCTAAAAAGTAACCCTATTCCACTATAGGACTGCTTTTGTGATTAAGATTTATTCAATGCATTTTTCTGTTATCCTTAAATAACGTTGTTCTAAAAGCTCTATCTTTGCACTAATTCAACAAAAACAAAATATGAATTGGTTACATGAGGCTTTTTTAGAGCCAACAAAGATACAGGCTATTATTATCATCTCATTGGTTTCGGCTATCGGATTGTATTTAGGACGAATCAAAGTTTTCAATATCTCTTTAGGTATCACATTTGTCTTTTTTGCGGGTATTTTGGCTGGACATTTCGGTATCGTAGTGAATCCAGATATGCTTCAGTTTGTTCAAAGTTTCGGGTTGGTTCTTTTCGTTTATGCTTTAGGATTGCAAGTCGGTCCTGGTTTCTTTTCTTCTTTGAAAAAGGGGGGAGTTGCCATGAATATGATGGGCTTAGGGGTGATCCTACTGGGGCTTTTAATGACTTTAATATTACATTGGACAACAGGAATTTCTCTTCCCAATATGATTGGGCTACTATGTGGAGCCGTTACCAATACACCAGCTTTAGGAGCTGCCCAGCAAGCGTTACTTCAAATAAATCCAGATAGCAACAACGAAGTTATGGATATGGCTTTGGCTTGTGCTGTCACCTATCCTCTTGGAGTTGTAGGGGTAATCTTAGCAATCATCCTTTTAAAAGGACTCTTTTTAGATAAACAGGGACAAGAACAGAAAGGACCAAGAGACAATACAACTTACATAGCCGAATTTCAAGTAAGTAATCCAGCTATTTATGGGAAAAGTATCAAAGACATAATGAAACTAACCAACAAACATTTCGTCATTTCCCGTATTTGGCGAAATGGGAAGGTGAGTATCCCAACGTCTGATACTTTATTGAATGAACACGACCATTTACTTATCATTTCTGTAAAATCAGACGTTGAAAACATTAAGACCCTCTTTGGGGAACAGGAGAATGTAGATTGGAATAAGGAGGGGATAGATTGGAATGCGATTGACAGTCAACTAATATCTCGCCGTATTGTTGTTTCTCGTAGTAAAATAAACGGGGTTAAATTAGGTTCACTTCGTTTACGTAATTTATACGGTATTAATATCACTCGTGTAAACCGTGCAGGCATTGACCTGTTAGCCTCACCTGATTTACATTTACAGATCGGTGACCGATTAACAATCGTAGGAGAAGCAAACTCTGTAAATACAGTAGGAAAAATTTTAGGAGATGAGATTAAACGATTAAACAATCCAAATCTGTTATCAGTATTCATCGGAATTTCTTTAGGTCTGTTATTAGGAGCTTTACCAATATCTATTCCTGGAATTAGTATGCCTATTAAATTGGGACTTGCAGGGGGACCCATCATAATTGGTATTTTAATGGGAGCTTTTGGTCCCCGCTTTCATTTGACAACTTATACAACAATGAGTGCAAACTTAATGCTTCGTCAATTGGGTATTATTATTTATCTGGCAGGGTTAGGTATTGAATCCGGGGCTAACTTCTTCGAAACGGTTTTTCGTGCAGAGGGATTACTCTGGATCGGCTTAGGTTTCTTATTAACGATTGTACCGGTTTTAATTGTCGGATACATAGCTTCCCAATTCTTAAAATTAGACTATGCACACAATGTAGGTATGCTTTGCGGATGTATGGCCAATCCAATGGCATTAAACTATGCAAATACTACCGTAGAGGGAGACTCTCCTTCAGTTGCTTATGCCACTGTTTATCCATTCTCAATGTTTATACGTGTTATCTCGGCACAGCTATTACTAATGTTTTTTCTTTAAATAGGTTTCGTGCATTTAATTAATACCTTTTCGCCGTCTGACAAAGTGGAGGCAAAGAGATAGACAGACCCTCCATCCGTAATTTTTGTTCGCTTTCTTAATTCTTCTACGGAAAGAGGAAAATTACGAACCGTTATGTTGGCTTGTGGAATAATCTTCGATAATGTTTTACATAATTTTCCTGAAAAAGGATATACCTCTTCCACTACAAATGTACGTCCCGGGAAATTAGAGACAAGTCGATCTGAGGTATACAAGTGGCTGCTAATATGTAGTTTTTGAACATCAAAACGAATAGTAATTTGTTTGAATGCACCTGCTTTCAATACAGAAGCATTGGGTTCATATAAATAAGAAGCGATTGATTGAGCCATAGTGATAGTTGTTTCTTGCTCCTCTTTTAGAGTGAAAGAGAAAGAGGACTCACTTCCGTCTGAAGTCCAATTCAAGCAATGAATAGTTGGGACTTGATTTCTTTCCTCTCGCTCCATGACAAAAATCAACTCTTTACACTCATTTTTTACAGATAGCACGTGGACAGAAATAGTTCCAGGTAGTAAATCTAATGTCATTTGTATATCTGCCATAGGGGAAAGTTTTGCAATCACTCGCGGAGCCAACTTTAATAGATGAGGTAACAAAAGAGGAAGATTCGGTTCACAATCAGACAAAGCAAAGACACGTTTGTTACATTCACCTCGACGAGCTGGATCTATATAGAAAGCGTCTACTTTTGGAAGCTCGTCTAAATATTGAGTTACATCAGCATTAACTACAGTTATATTATCAGCACCTAACACCTGAAAATTATGTTTTGCCACATCGCAATAGATTGGGAAACGCTCAATATAAACCAGCTGTTTTACCTTGCGAGAGAAAAAATAACTATCAATTCCTAACCCTCCTGTCAAATCACACATAGTCCACTCCTCTCCTACCAAGCGTTGCTTATATAGAGCTGTTTGTTCGGATGAACATTGTTCAGCTGCTATTTTTGTAGGAAAGACTAATTGTTCGTTCATATACCAAGAGGGTAGCTTTTCTCGTATCTGCCGCCGAGCTGCTATTTGTTCTACTAAAAATGGGATGTCAAGAGCTGTATATTTAGAAGCAGAGAGTAAAAGACGTGTTAAGTCATCCGTCGCATGTTCCTGTATAAATTGAATTTGATCTGTTGTCAATAACATATTACTTTTGAATCTACCCGTTTGTTCTACAAAAGTAATAGATTCCTTTTATATCGCCATCTTATCCATCAAGTTATATTTTATAAAAGAGAAGCATTTATTCAAACAAAAGATTTTAAAAACCACATTTGGGTTTATCTTTTATTTAAAAAATTGTGATAACAAAAGGAATATATTTAATTAACTTTGTACCATCAATTGCATATCATATAAATTTAATAAGACAATGGACACTACACAAGTCACAAAGCAACAGATTTTGGTTGTCGGTAGTACTAATACTGACATGGTAATTAAAGCCGCTCACTTACCACGTCCAGGTGAAACTATTTTGGGGGGTACATTCTTTATGAACCCAGGAGGAAAAGGTGCAAATCAAGCAGTAGCTATTGCCCGTTTAGGAGCTCCCGTTACTTTTATTTGTAAGACTGGTACTGATATTTTCGGTCATCAATCACAACAGCTATTTGAAGCAGAAGGAATCAATACTTCTTATGTTTTTTCTGATCCTCAAAATCCATCAGGCGTTGCATTGATTAGTGTAGATGACAAAGCAGAGAATTGTATTGTTGTTGCTTCTGGTGCAAATGCAAATTTAACTCCTGAAGATTTAAAAAAGGCAGAAGAAGCAATCGATCAATGTGACATCGTTTTGTTACAATTAGAAATTCCAATGGAAACTGTAGAATACGTAGCTAAGATAGCTTCCGAAAAGGGTAAAAAAGTAATCTTAAACCCAGCTCCAGCCCAACCTTTATCAGCAGAATTACTTAGCCACCTATATTTAATTACTCCAAATGAAACAGAAGCTGAGATGATTTCAGGCGTAAAAATCACAGATGAAGTTTCTGCAAATGAAGCTGCTCAAGTTCTTTCAGAAAAGGGAGTACAAAATGTTATCATCACTTTAGGTTCTAAAGGAGCTTTAGTATATAGTAACGGCGAAAGTGAAGTAGTTCCTGCATATAAAGTAAATGCTATAGATACAACAGCTGCAGGTGATGTCTTCAATGGAGCTTTAACAGTCGCCCTTTCAGAAGGTCGCGATTTAAAAGAGGCTTCTCGTTTTGGTTGTAAAGCGTCAGCTATTTCTGTAACTCGTTCAGGAGCACAATCTTCAGCTCCTTACCGTAATGAAGTTGATATTTTCAGAATTTAAAATAAGATTGCTATCATGAAGAAATTAATTTTACCAGTATTTGCAACAATGATGGCTCTAAGTACAACTTCATGTACTCAGTCAACAGCAAAGCAAGAAACAAAAACAATGCCTGAATCGGTAACACTTACAAAAGAGGTGTTAATGGATAAGGTAAAAGGAGGTTGGGCAGGACAAACCATAGGGGTTGTATATGGTGGTCCAACAGAATTTGTATACAGAAGTGCTATGATCCCTGACCATTATCCCATTAAAGCCAAATATACAGATGGCAAAGCGAAATGGTATTTCGATCACAGTTCCGGTTTATTTGATGATATCTACATGGATTTGACCTTTGTAGAAGTATTCGATCGTGTAGGAATGGATGCTCCAGTTGATTCTTTTGCAAATGCATTTGCCTATGCAGGTTATGGTCTATGGCACGCAAACCAAGCAGCACGTTATAATATTGTAAATGGTATTATGCCGCCAGAATCTGGTCATTGGAAAAATAATCCACATGCTGATGACATTGATTACCAAATTGAAGCAGACTTTGCTGGTTTAATGACCCCGGGTATGCCAAACACTCAAGCAGAAATTTCTGATAAGATTGGTCATATCATGAACTATGGAGATGGTTGGTATGGAGGTGTTTATGTTGGAGCAATGTACTCTTTGGCTTATGTTTCTGATGACATCCATTTTGTCGTAGAAGAAGCCTTGAAAACAATTCCTGTTGAAAGCCGTTTCCACAAATGTATGACAGATATCATCAACTGGCATAAAGAGTTTCCTAATGATTGGAAACGTGCATGGTTCGAATGTGAAAAGAAATGGAATCATGATATAGGTTGTCCTGAGGGGACATTAGCACCTTATAACATTGACGCAGTTATCAACAGTGCCTATATTCTAATCGGTCTATTATATGGTGAAGGTGACTTATTCAAAACTATCGATATCGCTACTCGTTGTGGCCAAGATTCAGACTGTAACCCAGCTTCTGCTGCAGGTATCTTGTGTACTATGAAAGGTTACAATTGGATTGCTGAAGAATGGATTAAGAATATCAAAGAGGTGGAAGACATTCCTTTCCCTTATACAAGTAGTTCTTTAAACAAAACATACCAAATGTCTTTCAATCATGCATTGCAAATGATTGAGCGTAATGGAGGTAAGGTGACAGATAAAGATGTAACAATCGCTTATCAAACACCTACTCCTGTTCGTTTGGAACAAGGTTTCCCTAATCTATATCCGTACGAACGTCAGCGTATTCAAAAAGATTTAACACAAGGTGGTGAAGTTGAATTAAATGGTACAGGAATTGTATTCGGTGGTTGGATCGAAACAGATGAGAAACCACACGAATGGAAATATGTTGCAGAGGTTGAAATGTATATGGATGGACAATTAGTAGAAACAGCTAAATTACCTACAGGTAGAAAACGTCGCGTAGATCTATTCTGGAAATATGAAATTCCTAAAGGTAAACATGTCTTTACATTCAAACATTTGAATCCAAGACCAAATGCACGTGTATACTTTAGCGATGTAATAAAATATTCTGATACTCCATATTCAGAAGTACAATATTAATAAAGTAAAATCATAACAAATAAAAACTGTATGAATAAAAACATTCTAAATGTAGGTATTGCTGTTTTTCTTTTAGGAGCAGCTTCCTGCTCTCAACAACCTACAAAAGAGACAGCCACTCTTCCTGAGACTAAAACACTCACAAAAGAGGTGTTGATGGATAAAATAAAGGGAGCTTGGGCTGGACAAACAATCGGATGTACTTATGGTGGCCCGACAGAGTTCAAGTTTAATGGAACAATGATTCAAGACAATATACCAATCGAATGGCATGATCATTATATCAAATGGTGGTATGACAATACCCCAGGTCTATATGATGATGTCTATATGGACTTGACATTTGTTGATGTTTTCGACCGTGTTGGTTTAGATGCTCCCGTTGATTCTTTTGCCAATGCATTCGCTTATGCCGAATACAATTTATGGCACGCTAATCAGGCAGCTCGTTACAATATTAAAAATGGTATCATGCCTCCCGCTTCTGGTCACTGGTTGAATAACCCACATGCAAATGACTTAGATTACCAAATTGAAGCTGATTATGCTGGTATTATGACACCAGGTATGCCCAACTCTGCTTCAGAAATTTCTGACAAGATTGGACATATTATGAACTATGGTGATGGCTGGTACGGTGGTGTTTATGTAGGAGCTATGTACTCATTAGCTTTTGTTTCTGATGATATCAATTTCATTGTAGAAGAGGCATTGAAGACTATCCCAACAGAAAGTCACTATTATCAATGTATGAATGATGTAATCAACTGGCACAAACAATATCCAAATGATTGGAAACAAACTTGGTTCGAATGTCAAAAGAAATGGGTTTCTGAAGAAGGTTGTCCAGATGGAGCATTCAACACTTTCAATATTGACGCAGTAATCAATAGTGCTTACATCCTTATTGGTTTACTTTATGGTGAAGGAGATTTCTTTAAAACAATGGATATTTCTACCCGTTGCGGTCAAGACTCAGACTGTAATCCAGCTTCTGCTGCAGGTATTTTATGCGCAATGAAAGGATATAGCCAAATTCCTGAATATTGGATGAAGAGTTTACGTGAAGTTGAAGACATGAACTTTGCCTATACAACCATTTCATTAAACAAGGCTTATCAATTGTCATTCAACCAAGCAATTCAAATGATCGAGAAAAACGGAGGTAAAGTAACTGATAATGATGTTACAATCAAATGTCAGAATCCTATACCTGTACGTTTCGAAAAATCCTTTGAAGGAACCTATCTTGTTAAAAAGACTCCATATAATAAAGATATTATTGAAGCTGGTAATATTGAAATTGATGGTAACGGCGTAGTATTTAAAGGACGCGTTCGTTATGCTGATCCAAGTTACGTAGCTAAAGTTGAAATGTATATGGATGGAGAACTGGTTGAAAGTGCAAATTTACCAGCTGATTCTAACAGAAAAGATTACCGTCCGACTTTATTCTGGAAGTATCAAATACCGAAAGGTAAACATACCTTTACATTCAAATGGTTAAATCCAGTTCCAAAAGTAAGTATTTACTTAGCAGAAACATTAACATATTCTGACGCTCCGGTAATTCCGAATCATCAATAATTTTAAATTATAACAATAGAAAGGAATAGGAGGAGAACAAAATTGTTTTCTTCCTATTTCATTTTCTACTTTTCATTTTTTAGATTATGAATAAAAATATTTTAAGTATAAGTTTTGCGACTCTATTATTCGCAACAACATCTTGTTCGCAACAATCATCAAATCAGGAGTTAGCCTCTCTTCCTGAAACAAAAACACTCACAAAAGAGGTATTGATGGATAAAATCAAAGGTGGTTGGGCTGGTCAAACAATTGGTTGTACTTACGGTGGTCCAACTGAATTTCAATTCAAAGGAGGATTTATTCAAGATAATGTCAGAATTCCTTGGAGAGATGGATATATAAAATGGTGGTACGAAAATCAACCGGGATTATATGACGATATTTACATGGATTTGACTTTCGTGGATGTTTTTGACCGTTTAGGATTAGATGCTCCAGCAGACTCATTCGCGGTCGCATTTGCTTATGCCGACTATAATCTATGGCATGCGAATCAAGCAGCACGTTATAATATCATGCATGGTATTATGCCTCCTGCTTCTGGTCACTGGCTAAACAATCCACATGCTAACGACATTGACTATCAAATTGAAGCTGATTTCGCGGGCTTAATGTCTCCAGGTATGCCAAATGCAGCTTCTGAAGTATCTGATAAAATTGGTCACATCATGAATTATGGAGATGGTTGGTACGGAGGTGTATACATTGGAGCAATGTATACCTTAGCTTTTATCTCTGATGATATTAATTTTATTGTAGAAGAAGCTCTTAAGACAATCCCCAAAGAAAGTCACTACTACCAATGTATGAGTGATATCATCCGTTGGCATAAAGAATATCCAAATGATTGGAAAGAAACTTGGTTTGAATGCCAGAAAAAATGGGATGAAGAAGTAGGTTGTCCAAGTGGTGCATTTTCATCATTTAATATTGACGCTGTAGTCAATAGCGCATACATTCTAATAGGTTTATTGTATGGAGAAGGTGATTTCTACAAAACAATGGATATTTCAACTCGTTGTGGCCAAGATTCAGACTGTAACCCTGCTTCAGCTTGCGGTATTTTAGGTACAATGATGGGATACAGTAAAATTCCTGAATATTGGATGAAGAATTTGAGAGAAGTAGAAGATATGAACTTCGCTCATACAAACATCTCTTTGAACAAAACTTACCAAATGTCTTTTGATCAGGCAATTCAAATGATAGAAAAGAACGGTGGTAAAGTAACTGAAAATGAGGTAACAATTAAATGTCAACAACCTGAACCGGTTCGTTTAGAAATTTCTTTTGAAGGGTTGTATCCAATTGAGAACCGTATAATGCACAAGGATCTTGACTTAGTTGATAAAGTAGAAATCGAAGGTACAGGTGCTGTATTCAAAGGACGTGTAAAAGACGCTCCTGAAGATTATGTAGCAATAGTTGAAGTATTTATGGACGGAAAACTAATAGAAACAGCTCAATTACCATCTGTTGCCAACACAAAGACTTACCGTGTAGATCTATTCTGGAAATACCCTATTGAAAAAGGTAAACATATCTTTACATTCAATTGGAAAAATCCAATACCTAAAGCCGAAGTGGTACTTTCGTCTGTTTTAGTTTACTCAGACACACCAGTAAGTCCTCATCATCAATAATATGAATCATTGTTCTTCTTTTAAGAAGATGTATGATAAATATCTATTCAAATTCAAAAAGAAAAGGTTCAAAGAAATTTCTTCGAACCTTTTCTTTTTGGCATAAAATAATATTACTTAAAATAACGGTTATATAGCCCTTCAAAGCCTTTACCATGACGAGCTTCATCTTTACACATTTCATGAACAGTATCATGAATTGCGTCCAAATTTAATTGTTTAGCACGAACAGCAATACGTTTTTTATCTTCACAGGCGCCACATTCTGCGTCTTTACGTTTTTCCAAATTTGTCTTAGTATCCCAAACTACATCTCCCAACAATTCAGCAAATTTAGCTGCATGTTCTGCTTCTTCCCAAGCATAACGTTTAAAAGCTTCTGCAACTTCAGGATATCCTTCACGATCTGCCTGACGACTCATAGCCAGATACATTCCCACTTCAGTACATTCTCCCATGAAATGAGCATTCAAATCCTTTATCATTTCATCGTCACAACCTTTAGCTACACCAATTACGTGCTCATCTGCAAAAGTTAATGCGCCTGTTGTTTCAACTAATTCTTTAAACTTATTTTTAGGTTGCTTACACTGAGGACATTTTTCAGGAGCTTCATCACCTTCATGTACATAACCACATACTGTGCAAATCCATTTCTTTTTCATGTCTGTAAATTTTTATTGGTTTATAATCGCTTATTTTTATTGTAACACTTAATTTTTATTTATTGCAAATGTAGAAAACATTCCAATATAAAACTAACAAAAGCTGATAAATTTATTCTATCAACTAATCGATAAAAACTATAAACCAAATTACCTTCTCCCCTGTTATTAGTATAAAGTTTTCATATTATGGGTATATCAACGACTACTTCTCCATAAGGAAGTAATCAAAAGGGTTATTACAAAAAAACACCGCCTCAGTAGCACAACTGGACGGTGTTTTGATTTATCAAAGAGTTTTTTTAATTTACTTCTTCAACCATTTATCCAACCATTCAAAGAAAGTACGTTGCCAAAGTACTCCATTCTGAGGTTTCAATACCCAATGATTTTCATCCGGATAAATTAATAATTCTGCAGGGATATCACGAAGAACAGCAGAATTAAACGCTGCCATTCCTTGATTTGCTAAGATACGATAATCCTTTTCACCATGAATACAAAGAATCGGAGTATCCCATTTATCTACAAAACGATGTGGGGAATTAGCAAACGTACGCTGTGCTACTGCATTCTGTTTTTCCCAATAAGCGCCACCCATATCCCAGTTGGCAAACCACATCTCTTCTGTTTCCAAATACTGCATTTCCATATTAAAGATACCATCATGTGCAATAAAAGCTTTGAAACGTTTATCATGATGACCTGCTAACCAATATACAGAGAAACCACCGAAGCTTGCACCAACACAACCTAAACGGTCTTTATCAACAAATGGTTCTTTTGCCATTTCGTCTATTGCAGTCAAGTAATCTTTCATACATTGACCACCATAATCTCCACTGATCTGTTCGTTCCACTCCATACCAAAACCAGGAAGACCACGACGGTTTGGAGCTACCACAATATAATCATTAGCAGCCATAATCTGCATATTCCAACGATAAGACCAGAACTGACTGACCGGACTCTGTGGTCCTCCTTCGCAGAACAATAATGTAGGATATTTCTTATTCGGGTCGAAATGAGGAGGATAAATCACCCATGTAAGCATTTGCTTACCATCGGTTGTCTTCATCCAACGACCTTCTACTTTACCCATAGTCAACTGATCATAAATATGTTTATTCTCATTTGTCAACTGAGTTACCTTATTATTATCAGACAAATCAATTGTATAAATTTCATCACCCATACTGAAAGAATGACGTTTAGCAATCAACTTGTTTTCACCCAATAGCGAGACACTTGCATAGTCATGCATACCTGATGTCAACGCAGTAATTTTATTACCTGCAGTCAAGTCAATCTTATACATCTGGGCTTCTCCATGCCATACACCTGTAAAATAAAGAGACTTAGCGTCCGTACTCCAAACGAAGGCGTCCACATTGGAATCGAAATCTTTGCTAACGAAAGTCTTTTCACCTGTTTCTAAGTTCATTACCATCAAACGATTCTGGTCTGATTCATAACCATCTCGCTCCATACTTAACCAAGCTATTGACTTTCCATCCGGCGAATACTGCGGATTAGTATCATACCCCATGATTCCTTCGCTGATATTTACCGTCTGCTTCGTCTTCAAATCATATACATAAATATCAGAGTTAGTTGACAACGCATAAGCTTTACCTGTTTTCTTACGACAAGTATAAGCTACCTTATCAGAAGTTGTATTCCATGCCAATTGTTCAATACCACCAAAAGGTTTCATAGGACTCTCATACGGCTCACCCTCCAAAATATCAACTGGATTACTTACTGCATTACCATCAAAGTCTGCAACAAACGGATGTGGAGCTGTTGTTCCCCACTCGTCCCAATGTTTATACATCAAATCCGTAACAATGATACCGGTTGTTTTATCCAAATCCGGATACTTATCAACTGTACTCTTAACCGTCTTTACCTGAGAAATCAATAAAACTTTCTTTTCATCTGGAGAAAAAGCAAATCCCTCAACATCACCCTCATAATTAGAAAGCTGTTTGCGTCCTGTTCCGTCCGGGTTCATTTCCCAAAGCTGACTACTGCCACTGGCACCACAAAGGAAAGCAATCTTTGTCCCCCCCTTAATCCATACAGCTTCATTTTCAGAATAAGGAGTATTCGTAATCTGTTTATTATCCGTACCATCTGCATTCATAACAAACACTTCACGATTGCTCTTATTTTCCGGTACACTATAATAAGCGACTGTGTACACCACTTTCTTCCCGTCTGGTGAAACATGAAGCCCACCAATACGTCCCATAGCCCACAACGCCTCCGGCGTCATTCGTCCTCCTTTGATTTGAATGTCCGAACGTCCAATCAGATTGTCAGCCTTTCCATTTGCATTCATACTTGCGTCATTGTTACTACAAGCACCCAATAATAAGGATGTTGCCATAACCATTGTTCCGATAGATTTATTCATATAGTTTACAATATATTGTGTTTTGGGCACGAAAGTACAAAATATAATTTATATCTTTGCCGCATAAATTTAAGAACTGAATAGTATGAATAAGATTTGGTTATTTGGAGCCTCTTTATGTATGATTTTGTCTTTAGGTTCTTGTAAGCCTAAACAGAGTGCATATAAGGCAGCTTACGAACAAGCAAAGGAAAAAGAAACAACAGCTCCGGTTGAAGTTGTTGAAGAAGAAGTAGTAGAAGAAGTAACTCCGGTTTCTAAACCTAGAACTTCCAACGTTAGCACACGTGCCGAAAGAATTAATGCCGCACAAGGAGAAGACGCAAGCCGATTAAAACGTTACAGTGTCGTTATTGGTAGTTTTAAGAATAAAACAAACGCTTACGCATTGAAAGAACGTATGCAAAACGCGGGTTATAACGCTGTATTAGGAGAAAACGAACAAGGAATGTTACGTGTAATTGTTGCCAGCTTCAATGATAAAGCAGACGCAGCAGACAGTCGTGACGCTATCAAAGCAAAATATGCACCAAACTTCCAAGACGCTTGGATTTTGGAAAGACAATATTAATAGTATAGTTCTATAGCAAGAAAGGCCAGTCTTAATCTTTTAAGACTGGCCTTTCTTGTTACATATATATATTATCTGAAAATCTTTATTCGATTTGGATTTACTAAGATCTATTGTTTCAAAAAGTTTCAGCTCATGAAACTCAAAGTTTCAACTGTGAAACCAAAAGTTTCATGGGCTGAAACTCTCTAACAGTTCAACAATAAACTAATCCAACAATATCACTTTCGCTTTTTGATTATCCATTCCCGGCATTGTTATTCCAACAGGTGCTCCTATATAAGTAGGGTCACAAATAATATATTTTCGGTTATTAAGCGCGACATAGTCACCTGTTACTTGCTCTGTAAAACAAACAGCTGTAGCCAAATGTCCCGGATAATACACTAATAGGACTTTTAGTCCCAACAAATATAATTGAAACAAATTTACAAAAAATCAAAAATCAATTGATCTCTATCGTTTCTCCTACTTCAACTTCTTTATCTTCCAATACAACATTCACTTTACTAGAAAGTTCATTTCCTGTATCAACCTCGCTTTCATCCAATTTAAAAGAAACCGTTGTCATTTTACAACGAGGGAATGACAGACTTTTGTTATAAACAGTTTCTTCCACTTTTCCATCTGAATGAATATGAACTATTTTTAAATCAAATGAATGTGAAAAAGTATATCCGATATAGGAAATTTTTTCAAAACGCCATATAGTCGATAAAGAGGAAGTCTCATAATCTCCATAAGAAAATATTTCTTCTAAAAGGATCTGTGTTTCTGTACTCGGTTGAACAACAAACGAAGTTGCAACATTTGAATTAAAAACATTTAAAGAGACTTTCAATGTTCCTTCCTTAAAAGGCTGTACTATTAATTTAGCACCAAATACCATACGTAACATCTCAATAGTAACATTTTCCTTTCCCGCTGGTTCAAAATCTTGCACCTCACCATAATAACGATCAATAGTAGGATGACTATAATCAATACCATATTTATTATTAAGATTAGCATCCCCACTTTCTAAAAAAGACAAGTATTTACTATCTGAATAAATAAATGTATTATTTAAATAACCTCTAAAAGGCAATCCATAGTGCATATAAACATCGTTTTCT
This sequence comes from Parabacteroides sp., assembly GCA_017481945.1. Taxonomy (GTDB): domain Bacteria; phylum Bacteroidota; class Bacteroidia; order Bacteroidales; family Tannerellaceae; genus Parabacteroides. The sequence goes on from JAFUOJ010000021.1 coordinate 146,080, forward strand.
CCTTGACTATGATAAATATCGTCTTTTCCCTTAATCACACAAGTTGATACAAACTTATACATATATCCATCTTTTAATGTAATCTTTAAATCACTGATATCATCAAACAGTCCATAAGCATAATGAGTATAACTGTCATTTGTTGTTTTTCGAGCATATACTTGAATTCCATACAAGTCATCTCCACTTGCTTTACTTAAAGGAACTTGTGTCACATCAAGTATTTCTCCTGCCACTCCAATAGAAACTACATACTCTTTGTTGTTTTCTATTATTTCAATTTCATCTGTAATAGAGTTACAACTTACTAAACACAGGAACATTAATAATAAAACTGTAATCCGTTTCATACAATTATAAATTTAGTGAGCCTATAAGTCCCCAAAGTCAGCTGTGAATAAAAAAAGAAAAGCGTGAGACTTGTTCTGTTCATCGAAAACAGGCATCGCCAAACGCCTCACAGAAATGAACGAAGAAACAATATTCTCACGCTGTATGTTTATGTATAGGTACAGCAATTGCATACCAAGTACATATACAACACAGATGAGCGTTGCATTGTCCTCATCCTTCTGTTTTGAAATTGGCGATTTCGTTTTCAGGATAAAGCAAAAAACGCTTTCTAAAAAGTCTAGCTATTTCTCCTGCTAGATTTCGCAAAAGTACGCTTTCTTTTTAACAATGCAACGCTATCTGAGAATATTATTTCTTCAAAAATCCTGTTTTTCTATTTATTTTGAATAAACGAATATAAGAACTATAACCGTAGGAACAAATCTATAGATAAATGTTTTTTCTTTTTATAGGGAACTCATACTTCGTTTTGGTTTCTGTTTAAAGTTTTTTCTATCAAATTTCAACTTTTCCTTAAAAAAACACTTGCATTTGAAAAATAATGTGTAATATTGCCACCGCAAAAAATAAAAACACAAACAGCATTACAAATGACATTTACAGGTTTCACATATCATACCTGGACATTTACAATGACCCCCTGGGGGGTGTAGTTTATTCAATCATAACAAGGGCAGCGACCACGTCCTGCATTGTTGCAATTTTATTATTGCATTCTATTTTTCAATCAATAAAACATAATTTAAGTAGTAAACAACTGACATATACAAGTTGAGCAGATAAGTTGATTCTATTCAAACAGCGAAATATACTTGTTAATTGTCAACTAAATAAATCCATATCAATGAAAGTCTTAAAGTTTGGGGGAACATCTGTTGGTTCTGTAGAAGGTATTTTAAGCGTAAAAAAGATTGTAGAGGCTATTGAAGAGCCTGTAGTAGTTGTTGTATCTGCCTTGGGAGGTATTACAGATAAATTATTGAAAACAGCTTCTATGGCTGCCAATGGAGAGGTTGGGTATGAAAAAGAATATTCTGAGATTGTTACTCGTCATTTAGATATTATACAAGGGGTTATTCCTGATAAAGTTCAACGAAATGAGGTTGAAAAACAGGTAATGGAACTGTTAGATGAACTTGAGAATATTTATCGAGGAGTTTATTTGATCAATGACTTATCCATTAAAACTTCAGATACAATTGTCAGCTATGGAGAACGTATCTCTTCTTTAATCATATCAAATGTAATAGCTGAAGCTAAATTATTTGACGCACGTAAATTCATCAAAACAGTTCAACAATTCAATAAACATCTTGTTGACTTTGAAAAAACAAATAAATTAATAGAAGAGACGTTCAATCCACTCCCTAAAGTATCTTTGGTTCCAGGATTTATTTCTTCCAATGAAGAGGGACTTGTCACAAACTTAGGACGTGGTGGTTCTGACTATACAGCTTCAATTTTAGCAACAGCATTGAATGCGCGCAGGTTGGAAATCTGGACAGATGTTGATGGATTTATGACAGCAGATCCGCGTGTCATTAGTTCGGCTTATGTCATTGATAGACTAACATTCACAGAAGCAATGGAGTTATGTAACTTCGGAGCTAAAGTGATTTATCCACCAACAATTTATCCGGTTTATCACAAGAACATTCCTATTCGTATATTAAATACTTTTAATCCAACGGCACGTGGAACTTATATATCTAAAGATAAAGTCAAATACGAAGGTAAAGCTTTGATTAAAGGAATCTCATCTATTAACGATACCTGCTTGATTACTGTACATGGATTAGGTATGGTTGGAGTTATTGGGGTAAACCACCGTATCTTTAAGACATTGGCAAAAAATGGTATCAGCGTGTTTATGGTATCCCAAGCTAGTTCTGAAAACAATACAACTTTTGCTGTTCGTAATGCAGATGCAGATTTGGCAGTTAAGGTTTTAGACGAAGAATTTGCATTAGAAAGAGCACAAGGGGATATGAACGATACTGTAGCTGAAAAAGATTTAGCAACTGTTGCTATCGTTGGTGAAAATATGAAACGTACACCCGGTATTGCAGGTAAACTATTCGGGTCATTAGGTCGAGCTGGTATCAGCGTTATCGCTTGTGCACAAGGTGCTTCAGAGACAAATATTTCGTTTGTCATTAAACTGAAATATTTAAAGAAAGCCTTAAATACACTTCATGATTCTTTCTTTCTTTCCGAATATAAAGTGATGAATCTATTCATTGCAGGTGTAGGAACCGTTGGCGGAAACCTTTTGGAACAAATCCGTATCCAACAGCCCAAATTAATGCAACAAAATGGATTAAAAATAAATGTAGTTGGAGTTGCCAACAGTAAGCACGCTCTTTTCTGTCGAGAAGGTTTGAATTTAGAGACCTGTATTGAAGAATTAAAAAAGAATGGAGAACCCAGTTCACCTGAACATCTAAGAGACGAAATTCTTAAGATGAACATCTTTAACTCGGTATTCGTAGACTGTACAGCTAATCAGTCAATAGCAGAACTTTACGAACCATTATTGAATGGCAACGTTTCAGTAGTCGCAGCAAATAAGATTGCAGCTTCTTCTTCTTACGACAACTATATCAAATTAAAAGAAGTAGCTCGTCATCGGGGTATTAAATTCTTATTTGAAACCAATGTCGGTGCAGGATTACCTATTATTAATACGATGAACAATCTGATTAATAGTGGCGACCATATTTCAAAGTTAGAAGCAGTTCTTTCCGGTACGTTAAACTATATATTCAATACGTTAAGTGCAGATGTTCCTTTCAGTAGAGCGATTCAAATGGCAAAAGAAGAAGGGTATTCAGAGCCAGATCCACGTATTGATTTAAGTGGAAAAGATGTTATTCGCAAATTAGTTATTTTAGCTCGTGAAGCTGGATATATCGTTGAGCAAGATGATGTAAAACGAAATCTGTTTGTTCCAAATAAATACTTCGAGGGTTCTTTAGATGACTTCTGGCAGAACATTCACGAATTAGATGAAGAATTTGAACAGAAACGTCAGCAATTAGCCGCTGAAAACAAACGTCTTCGCTTTGTTGCCAAGATGGAAAACGGTATTTGTGAAGTGGGTTTACAAGAGGTAGACGCACATCATCCGTTCTATGAACTGGAAGGTAGTAACAACATCATCATGATTACGACAGAACGTTACCATGAATATCCTATGATCATAAAAGGATACGGAGCAGGAGCAGATGTAACAGCAGCAGGTGTTTTTGCTGATATTATCTCAATTGCGAACATTAGATAAGGAGTATGAAAACAATCATCATCTTAGGAGATGGAATGGCCGATGAACCGATTGAGGCTTTAGGCGGTAAAACGCCTTTACAATATGCTCATACTCCCTATATGGATAAACTCGCCACATTAGGTGTAACCGGACGTTTGAAAACTGTCGCTGACGGTTTTCATCCGGGAAGCGAGGTAGCCAACATGGCTATTTTAGGTTATGATTTACCCACTGTCTATGAAGGAAGAGGTGTATTGGAAGCTGCCAGTATAGGTTACAACCTACAGCCGGGAGAAATGGCTATGCGTTGTAATCTCATTTGTGTAGAAGGAGACATATTAAAAAATCACTCTGCCGGTCATATTACAACAGAAGAGGCGGATGAACTTATCCGTTTCTTAAATGAGAAATTAGGTTCTGAACGCATACATTTCTATACAGGTGTCTCTTATCGTCATCTGTTAGTCATTAAAGGAGCTGATAAACGATTAGATTGTACACCTCCTCATGATGTACCTCTTCAACCGTTCCATCCGTTATTGATTAAACCGGAAGTAGCAGAGGCACAAGAGACTGCTGATTTATTAAATGAATTGATTCTTAAATCTCAAGAGATACTGGAAAGTCATCCTATCAATCAAAAGCGTATTGCAGCCGGTAAAGACCCAGCAAATAGTATTTGGCCTTGGTCACCCGGATACCGTCCTGCTATGCATACCCTACAAGAGATGTATGGTATCAAACAAGGAGCAGTTATTTCTGCAGTTGACTTAATCCGGGGTATCGGTGTTTATGCCGGATTAAAAGTCATTGATGTAAAAGGAGCTACCGGTTTATACGATACCAATTACGAAGGGAAAGCACAGGCTGCTCTCGAAGCACTCAAAACAAACGATTTTGTATATCTTCATGTAGAGGCCAGCGATGAAGCCGGTCATGAGGGAGATGTCGATCTAAAAATTCAAACCATTGAGAATTTAGATAAACGTGCTATCGGTATTCTATTCGAAGAGTTACAAAAATGGGAAGAACCAGTCACAATAGCTGTGCTACCGGATCACCCTACTCCTTGTGCTGTTCGTACACATACCAATACGCCTATCCCCTTTGTCATTTACAAACCGGGGCAACAACCCGACCCAGTGACTCGTTTTGATGAATACGCAGTACAGGAAGGAAAATACAGTATCTTAGAGAAAGATGAATTTATAAAAGAATTATTATGAAATATTATAGCACAAACAAACAGGCTCCTTTTGCCTCTCTGGAAGAAGCTGTTGTCAAAGGCCTTGCCAGTGATAAGGGGTTATTTATGCCGGAGTCTATTCAACCAATCGACAAAGACGTTATTACTGATTTAAAAAATAAAACATTCCACGAGATTGCCTGCACCGTTGCACAAGCATTCTTTGGGCAGGATATTGAGCCGGATACATTGAATGAAATAGTAAAAGATACTCTATCATTTGAAACTCCAGTCGTAAACGTTCGTGACAATATTTACAGTCTCGAACTTTTTCACGGACCTACATTGGCTTTTAAAGACGTTGGGGCACGCTTTATGGCTCGCCTATTAGGTTATTTTATCCAGAAAGAGGGATTAAAGCAGGTGAATGTTTTGGTAGCGACTTCCGGAGATACGGGTAGTGCAGTAGCAAATGGTTTCTTAGGAGTACCCGGTATTCATGTATATGTACTTTATCCCAAAGGTAAAGTCAGCCCTATCCAAGAATGCCAGTTCACAACATTAGGTCAGAACATTACCGCATTGGAGATTGACGGAACGTTTGATGACTGCCAAGCATTAGTTAAATCGGCTTTCATGGACGAAGCATTAAATCAGCACATGAAGCTAACTTCAGCGAACTCTATCAATGTAGCTCGTTTCCTTCCGCAGTCATTTTATTATTTCAATGCGTACGCACAATTAGATCGAATCGGTGAAGCTGATGAATTAGTTGTTTCTGTTCCAAGTGGCAACTTCGGGAATATCACTGCCGGTATATTTGCTTACTGGATGGGATTACCCATTAAACGATTTATTGCTGCCAATAATCGTAACGACGTTTTCTTAGAGTATCTGAATACAGGAGTCTATACTCCACGTCCTTCTGTCTCTACTTTAGCAAACGCAATGGATGTAGGTAATCCTAGTAACTTTGCTCGTATTCTGGATCTATTTGGTAAATATGAAGATCCTCATAAGGAAATCTGTAAACGAATCTCCGGTTATCGTTTTACAGATGAAGAGATTGCTGCGACCATGAAACAAACATATACGGAAACCGGTTACATTTTAGATCCGCACGGAGCTTGTGGTTATCAAGCATTGGTTAATAATCATCTTACACCTAATGAGACCGGAGTCTTTTTAGAAACGGCTCATCCTGCTAAGTTCAAAGGGGTAGTTGATCAGATTTTATCAACCGACATTAAAATCCCAGCAAAGCTAAAAGCCTTCATGCAAGGTAAAAAACAAAGCATTGAACTTAGCAAAGACTTTGAAGGGTTTAAACAGTTCTTACTGCAACAGTAATTATTTCTTTATTATAAAACAACGGGAACTAAATCTGATTTAGCTCCCGTTTCTTTTTTACTGCTTATTCTTCAGTAGTTTCTTCTTCTGTCGTTATACTATCACCGATGATTATTTCTTTACCGATTTGCTCAACAACATTCCTAAAAGAAATCTTTTCCTATTCGGAAGCAAAGGAAAAACTACTTTCTTACAGGCAAAAAGTTACTTACTAAGTAGAGCTTCCTCTACTTAATAAGCAGACTTTCTTCTACTTATCGAGTAGACAAACCTCTACTTACCGAGTAGATTTGACTCTACTTAGTAAGTAGATTTTAAGCCATTTACTTCCGTCCTGAAATTTTATAGCAATCCTTTCTAAACCTTTTACCGCTTTAACTTGTTTCATAGTCAGAACAGAAGCAGAGTGACAGGCGATTTCATCGCTGAACTCTAAGCAATCCTTTCGTTCGGCTACAATAGCAACAATATCTGATATTTGGACAGACAGAAAGGGACTACCTGCTCATCAGATAGCCCCTTTCTTTATTTCCGGTATTCATGAATCAATCAACAGCCCACAGTTTCATCTCATACATATCCAGATATTCCTCCCATTCCGGATCGACTTCTGTATATATTGAGATGGGAAGCAGTTCAAAAACAGCCAAGACTTCGTTCAGTCGTTCGCCAAAGACACGAGCCGTACGGGTGTAATACACCCATATCTTCTCTCCGCCTCCGGTATAGACACTGGTCAGGATAGCCAGTTTATCCTTCTCCATAGCTTTCTTTAAAACTTCCTGTACCTCCTCTATCTGTTCGGCTAAAGCCTCTGAAGGCATACCTTTGTCGTCACCTTCATATTTCCAAGTGATTTCAACTCGCTCCTTAAACTTGCCAGACTGAACAAATTCAGTCAATTCATCTCGTCCGGATACGGTCACTAACTGACCGGATTCATTCTCAGAAAGAGCAGTGAACCATTCATTGCTTAGTTTCATATCTCTATTTTATTGATCTTCTATTCCACAAAAATAGAGAATATCATTCGAAGAAAATAAAATTCAATTGTTTTTTTACCTTTGTGAAAGAAACAAGTATATAAGGAGTAAAAAGACATGATTCGACCGGTAAAATCAGAAGACGCAAGTGCGATCACCCGCATATATAATGAATACATAGTGAACAGTACGGTCACTTTCGAAGAAGAGCCGTTGCAAGAGGAGGAAATGCGTAAGCGTATCCTCACCATTTCTGCCCATCATCCCTACTTTGTTTATGAAACAGAGGAGGGAATCATAGGCTATTGTTACGCACATCCTTGGAAAGAACGTTCAGCTTATTGCTATACATTAGAGACCACTGTCTACCTCACTCCTGCTTGTATTGGGAAAGGAATAGGAGAACTACTTATGCAACAGCTCATCCATTCCTGCCGCACCATGGGGTATCACGCATTGATCGCCTGCATTACGGAAGAGAATCAAGGGAGCATACACTTTCACGAACGGTTAGGTTTCAAGCAGGTTTCCCGTTTTGAGAAGGTGGGAATCAAGTTTAACCGTTGGTTAGATGTGGTAGATTACGAGTTGCTATTGGAACCTTGAGCTTCCCGTTTGCGTTTCTTCCAAAGTTGGTAGCTATTAAAAATGTTCTGCCATAAGACGTATGAACCGGGACCTACTGAGGACAATGGGTCTAAATAGGTATAAGCCATCCAGATAGCAAGCACCGTATTTTTCTGTCCTAAGGCTTGTCCTGCGCTGATACGGTCAGAATATCGGGAGCCAATCCGCTTTCCTAAATAAAATTGGAGTGCACAAGTGAGTAAACCTGCCAAAGCAATCAGTACCTCAACACCCACTGCGGCATCGCTGTTTACCAAAGAACGTACCGTCTGTGCCGTCACAATTGCCAAGGCAATACTCCAAAGATAGAAAGCCATATCCCGTAAACCTAACAGCAACTGATGAACTTTCGGCAGCCAATAACGGAACAACAGAGCTAAGAAGAAGGGACATAAAAGCAAAGGAAAGACCTTACTCAATATCTTTAAGAAAGCAACAATAAAAGTTATATCGGCATGAGGTTCCACCAAAGGAAACATCAGCGGGACAACTATGGCAGCTAATACGTTGGAAAGAAGTGTATAGGTCGTCAGACTGGAAGCACTTCCTCCTAATTTACCTGTAATTACCGCAGCAGCCGTAGCAGTTGGACAGATCAAACAGACCATTGCTCCTTCAAATACCTCTTTATACGCCCCCTCTATCCTCATAAATATCAATAGAGAAGCGATAAGTGCAGCCGAAAAAAACTGAAATAACAGTAGCCAACCATGCCAAGGCGAAGGCATTAATTCGCGAGGTTCTATCTTACAAAAGGTCAATAGTAACTGAGCAAATATCAAAGCGGGAGTTAAATAGGCTACAAATGTATTCACAAAAGGCTTTGTCGGTCCCAATATCTCTATGTTCGCAAAAGCCAAATATCCCAAAACACCGACCAACATGGCTATCGGTAACGTCCAGTTCTTCAAAAAATTCAACATAGCTATTAATGTCTTTCTTTTCGGGCGACAAAGATACAATAAAAAAGCCCTCTCCTTTAGCGGAAAGGGCTTCTAAATTATTTATTACCCACAGAGTTTTTATTTGCGGAAAGGAGCTTTCACAACCTGAGCTTTTAAATTGCGGTTACGGACTTTGATATAAATTTCTGAACCGACTTTTGACAAGTCTGTTCTTACATATCCCATACCAATTCCTTTCTTTAAAACAGGAGACATGGTTCCGGAAGTAACCACACCGATGATGTTACCTTCTGCGTCTGCAATCTCATACCCATGACGAGGGATTCCTTTATCTACCAATTCAAAGGCACATAATTTACGAGTAACGCCTTCTTTCTTCTGACGTTCCAATTCAGCACGGTTGGTAAATTCTTTGCCTTCAACAAACTTTGTAATCCATCCCAAGCCGGCTTCAATAGGAGAAGTCGTATCATCCAAATCATTACCATACAAGCAGAAGCCCATTTCCAAACGTAAAGTATCGCGTGCACCCAAACCAATCGGTTTGATACCTTCCGGTTTGCCGGCTTCAAAGATTGCATTCCAGATTGTCATAGCGTCTTCCAAATGGAAATATAATTCAAAACCTCCGGCACCAGTATAACCAGTATTAGAAATAATTACCTCCTTACAACCGGCAAACTCTCCCGTAGTAAACGCATAATAAGGAATAGCCGATAGGTCAACCGGAGTTAAACGTTGCAATACTTCAATCGCTTTCGGACCTTGAATAGCCAACTGTCCTGTACGAGCAGAAGAATTTTCCAATTCAGCACCCACTGTATTATGGCTGACACACCAGTCCCAATCTTTATCAATGTTACCGGCATTCACTACCAATAAGTACTTTTCCGGTTCATAATGGTACACCAATAGGTCATCCACAATACCCCCTTTTTCATTCGGGAAGCAAGTATATTGAGCCTTTCCTAAAGGTAAGTTAGAAGCGTCATTTGAAGTTATGCTCTGAATAAAAGCCAAAGCGTTCGGACCTTTTACCCAAAATTCACCCATGTGAGAGACATCAAAGACACCTACACCATTAACAACTGTCATGTGTTCATCAATAATACCAGAATATTCAATCGGCATATTAAAACCTGCAAATTCATGCATTTTAGCTCCAAGTGCAATATGCACATCGGTAAAGGGAGTTGTTTTCATGATTTTATGATTATGATTTTTATTATGATTTCTGAGCCAACAGCTCTGCTATTTTAATTACAGTTTCCATACTCTTTACTAAAGACTGAACCGGAAGGAATTCATATCTGCCATGAAAGTTCAAACCTCCGGCAAAGATATTCGGACAAGGCAATCCCATAAAGGAAAGACGTGCGCCATCAGTACCGCCACGAATCGGTTTAACTAACGGAGTTACTCCAGAAGCTTCCATCGCTTCAAAAGCCAAATCAATAATATATTGCTTCGGTTCTACGACTTCACGCATGTTATAATACTGGTCACGCAATTCCAAAGTCGTACTACCCGGATGTAGTTCATTCATACGTTTTACCAACTCCTGCAACAACGTTTTCTTCTGTTCAAACGCAGTTCGGTCGTGATCACGAATAATATAAGAAAGAGAAGCCGCCTCAACAGTTCCGCTCATTCCGGTCAAATGGAAGAAACCTTCATAACCTGTTGTGTGTTCAGGACGCTGTTCTGCCGGCAACCAAGAAGCTAATTCCAAAGCCAATAAAGAGGCATTGACCATCTTATCCTTAGCATATCCCGGATGAACGTTTAATCCTTTGAATGAAATCTTAGCAGCAGCGGCATTAAAGTTTTCATATTCAAGCTCACCAATCTGCCCACCATCAATCGTATAAGCCCAGTCACATCCAAACTTTTCTACGTCGAAGTAGTCAGCACCTGCACCAATTTCTTCATCAGGAGTAAAGCTTACGCGAATCTTTCCATGTTCTATTTCCGGATGATCTTTTAGATATTTTACTGCGGAAATAATAGCAGCGACTCCGCCTTTATCATCAGCTCCTAACAAAGTCTTACCATTTGTTACAATAATATCTTGATTCTTGTAATCCTCCAATTCAGGGAACATCTTCGGAGAAAGCACAATATTTTCCTCCTCACACAAAACAATTTCTCCCCCCTTATAGGCAACAATACGAGGTTGTACGTCCTTTCCTGACATATCAGGACTGGTATCCAAATGAGCAATGAAACCAATTGTTGGGATCTTTTTCGTAGTATTAGCAGGCAAAGTAGCCATCAAATAGCTCTTTTCATCCAGCGTAATTTCTTCCAAACCAATTTCTTCTAACTCTTTAACCAAAGCTTCTGCAAACACACGTTGCCCCGGTGTACTCGGAGTTACCCCTGTAGTTTCGCTTGACTGCGTGTCAAACGTCACATACTTCAAAAATCTATCTGTTACAGTCATACAGTTATCTTTAATATATATTTGTTCTATTTTTATTCATCATTCAAATCTTTTATAAATTCATCCAAACAGATAATACAAACACTTGGAAAAGGAATATCTTGAAGAACCCGAAAATCTATCAAGTACAACATTACGAGAATCCATCATTTATAAAGTGTTCTAAGATGAGTGTTTCTCAATTCTGCCAATTTCTTCTCATTCCATTGACCACTTTGCCAAAGTTTTTCCATTTCTTCATCCGCTCGACGAGCAAAAAACTCGCTTATAGCATGTTTTAAAGCCATCAACTCTTCATTTGATGTAATGGAAGCCATTACATCTAACAATTCTAATTGAGCCGGATTAAAAACAGTTGTTGTCTTCATCTCTTCCTCCTTTTTATCATATTCTGCTTCAAAGATAACAATTAAAAAACAAAACACTCCCTCGAAGACAAATATTTATCACCAACCTATACTATTACACAGTTATATCTTCTAACAAATATCACCTACTATTAACAAAAGTACGATTCACATAACAAATCGTATTAAAATTCAATCAATAAAAATAATCCACCAATGGAAACTTACTACCATTGATGGATTATCTTTGATAAAATTCTATTATTCAAAATTTATATTTCCTACGATAAAAAGGAAAACAAGTTATCTTACTATATCAACAAACTCAAATACTAAATATAATATTATTTTTCAATATCAGGTTTATTATTAAGCCACTCATTTTTCTTCTTTTCTTCTTCCTCTTTTTTATTAGCACGAGAAATTAAATACCCACCTATTGCAATCCAAATAAGGCTTCCCGCATGAAATTGACCAGACATTAATAGACCAATAAGTCCAAAAACTCCAAGCAATAGCAAAATCCAACCTAAAACTTTCATAACTATTTATTTACATCTATAAATTCCGTATCTTTCTTTTTGGAGCACAATACAATAATAAGACCTACAAGAGGATTTAACACTAATGAAAAAACAAAAGCCCATCCAAATCCAATCTTCCGTTTTTTTCCTAAGCACGCAACACCATAAGAAAAAAGAATACTTAATAATAAAAGAAACAAAAATTCACCTGAAGATGAAATTTGAGCTAAAATTAAACACATTTGTCCCATAAGTTTTTATTTTAAAAAGTAATATTCAATTCTTTTTCAGCCCTACTTTTCAATAAAGAAAGAGCTTTATAATTATACTTGTTCTCTACTATCAATGCAAAGATCTTTGTAGCTTTTTCTTCTAATATTGGATTTGTCGAAAAACGATCAGGATGACATTTCTTTTTTAACATGTCATAAAGTTCTTGAGAATAAAAAGCATTATTTATTACTCCATTAAAATCAACAGGTTCACTTTTCATTTTTTGTTTTAACTGAAAATATTTCGAACTCCTCCGTCGTACTATTCCATAAGAAACTAAAGCGATAGCAATAGCCCCTCCTAACCAATATACCCACTGATAACTCTCTGTTTGAGAGACTTTAGCTGTCGTATTAACTGTATTTGTTAATGTGTCAACGACTTGCGTCAAACTATCTATTGAATTCATTTAGTGCACCTCCCATATTTGCATAATCAATTAATTTCCAACGACATCCATAAATTCCCGTATCATCATGAATTTCTAACGTATCCCAACCCAAAGCAATTAATTGTCGAACTAAAGCAGTATCATGTAAAACAACCATACCTATGACAATCATTTCATCTTTACTTAAGGAACGTCCAGAGAGTGCTTGAATACGAAATCCTGTATTCATCCAAGCAGAAAATTGATGTCTATATTCAGAATTACCTTTTGAGATACTAGCTTTTAGCATTGTGGGAGCCAAACCTAATACAAAAGCCTTACGAGCAGCACTATTAAAACTTCGAACCAAACTATTTCGTTCAGAACGATCATTAAACCAATCTAAAACATTATTCCAGATATTCTCAAACAACATTATAATATGATAAATATTGTCCGCAGCTCCCGAACCGGACGGTTCTATAAAAAAGAAAGATACATATACAAAAAAGCGCGGGATCTGTACCTGTTACTTATCCCACGTTCCAGGCCTTCGCATTGCCTACTATACAAGGATAAGCAACGCAGAAGCCCACGCCGATATGCGATATAACCTCACACTTAAATAAGCATGAAGCATATAATACATACCCCCGCAGACATCTACTGCTGCCTCGTCTCCTTGTATAGTTCTAAAGTTGCGAAGTTTGGAACATAGAAGACAAGACGTCAAGTAAACGCCTTTCAAATATATGTCTGCCCCTATCCTCATAAATCGGCGAAGGGACATGGCAAATGTATAAATTATTTATTACTAAATGAAAAAAACAAAAACAAATCTTTTAAAAAACACCACTTTACCAGTTCATCAAAACGACACCTATTTCCCACAAACAAAATCTTTTCGCTTTAAACAATACATTTTCTATTTCATTTCGTCAAACTTTAACTTTTGGAGAATTGAATATTTGAAAAGAGAACAAAGACTTTGCATGTAGGATGGAAATATACAAGGGGTATATTTTTTACTTGGGGAGGTATTTGAAAAAAGTTTGGATATTTTTCGGAAAAAGTCTAAACTTTTTGTGTAAAAAGTCCAGACTTTTAAAATCAAAAGTTTAGACTTTTTTCATCCTAAAAAACGGGTAAAAGTGACAAAAACCGATACTTTCAGCGCAAAAAGTACTGTTTTCTCCCTCTTTTTCCCATAAACTACGATTTTGGAAACCTTTTATCTCCGATTTTTAGTTTCTATTTTACTCCATTTTTGAATCAAATTTGAATTGACAAAATGTCACTTTTCATTCGAGCGACATCACACAAAAAAGCAAGAACCTCTCCTATTGAGATCCTTGCTTTCTTCATTATTCAAAATGAATCATTTCATTTAGAAACAACTACTTCCATCAAAACAGTGTGTACAAACCTTACATTTCGGCAAACCAATCGCCTCTACTAAAGTTTCAACTGTATTAAATTTCAGAGAGGTTAGGCTAAAACGATCGGCAATGATTTGCACCATTTTCTTATATTCCGGTGAATCTGTTGTAGCATACTTCTCTAAGTTTTTGTTTTCATCTCCCTCTAATTCCTTGATAATTCGGCGAGTAATCAACTCTAAAGGTGTCTTGGAAGAAGTAAAGCCTATGAAAGGACAACTATAAATCAATGGAGGACAGGCGATACGCATGTGGACTTCCTTAGCTCCATAATCATATAATATCTTTACATTATCACGAAGTTGCGTTCCACGTACGATAGAGTCATCGCAGAACAGAATGCGTTTTCCCTCCAACATGGCACGGTTCGGGATCAACTTCATCTTAGCAACCAAAGAACGTAGTTCTTGATTAGCCGGGGTAAAGCTACGAGGCCAAGTCGGTGTATATTTAGCAATTGCCCGATGATAAGGAGCCCCTTTTCCTTCAGCATAGCCTAAAGCCATTCCAACTCCGGAGTCAGGAATACCACAAACACAGTCTACTTCGTTTTCATCTTTCTTACCCATCTTATAACCACATTGGAATCGTACCTCCTCAACATTCCGACCTTCATAGCAAGAAACCGGGAAACCATAATAGACCCAAAGGAATGAACAAACCTGCATTTCTTCGTTTGGTTTACGTATTTGCTCAATACCATCAGCACGTAAACGAAGGATTTCTCCCGGACCTACATATCTATCTATTTCATAATCCAAGTTCGGCAAACTACTGGATTCACTGGTTGCAGCGAATGCACCCTCTTTTTTTCCAATAATAATCGGTGTACGTCCCCATTTATCACGGGCAACAATAATCCCATCTTCGGTTAATAATAGCAATGAACAGGAACCTTTTATCCGGTTATATACATTCTCTATCCCCTCAACAAAGTTTTTTCCCTGCGTAATCAACAAGGCAACCAACTCTGTTTGATTGGTCTTACCAGAGCTTAATTCAGAGAAATGCATATTCGCATCCAATAATTCACGCTCCAATTCATCTAAATTATTAATCTTAGCAACCGTTACAATTGCGAATTTTCCTAAATGAGAATTAATAACAATAGGCTGTGCGTCCGTATCACTAATAATACCAATACCGGCATTACCTACAAACTTAGGAAGAGAAGATTCAAACTTTGTACGGAAATAAGAGCTTTCCAAATTGTGAATAGAACGAGTAAAACCAGACTCTTTATCATAGGTTACCATACCACCACGGCGAGTCCCTAAATGAGAATTATAGTCGGTTCCATAGAATAAATCAGTAGAACAAGCCGACTTTGAAATAGTTCCAAAAAAACCACCCATGTGTTTTTAAATTTTGAATTTGGCTGCAAAGGTATAAGATTATTTCAAAAATCCTTTAAGAGAATAAAAACAATCACACACTTTTTATTACTTCAATTTATCAACACAAAAGAGAATCTTAATACTTATTTTGCTCAAAAAGAACTAAAATGTGCAGATTCTAAATCAAAAGTTCTTTGAGATAAAGAATGTTTGATTACATTTGCAACCGGATAATTATGCTTAAATTTGTACTAATTATCTAATATTGAAATCTAATATTCTTATAATATGAGTTTAAAAATTATTGTATTAGCGAAGCAAGTTCCGGATACACGCAATGTAGGAAAGGACGCGATGAAAGAAGACGGTACTATCAACCGTGCTGCTCTTCCCGCTATTTTCAACCCGGAAGACTTGAATGCTCTTGAACAAGCGCTTCGTTTGAAAGACACCTATCCAGGAACTACTGTAACCCTATTAACAATGGGTCCTGGTCGTGCCGCAGAAATTATTCGTGAAGGTTTATATCGTGGTGCTGATGGTGGTTATTTATTAACTGACCGTGCCTTTGCTGGTGCTGACACGTTAGCTACTTCTTATGCATTGGCAACAGCTATCAAGAAAATCGGAGAATATGACATTATTATCGGTGGTCGTCAAGCTATTGATGGAGATACAGCTCAAGTAGGTCCACAGGTCGCTGAAAAATTGGGATTGACTCAAATCACTTATGCTGAAGAGATCTTAAATGTAGATGAAGCGACTCGTCGTATCACAGTAAAACGTCATATTGATGGTGGTGTTGAAACCGTAGAAGGTCCTCTTCCTATTGTCATCACTGTAAACGGTTCGGCAGCTCCTTGTCGTCCACGCAATGCTAAATTAGTGATGAAATACAAACGTGCTTTAGGAGCACAGGAAAAAGCAGCTACTACAGTAGATATGCCTGAATTGTATGAAACTCGCCCCTATTTGAATATTCAAGAATGGAGTGTTGCTGATGTAAATGGTGATTTGGCACAATGCGGTTTGTCAGGCTCACCAACTAAAGTTAAAGCCATCCAGAATATTGTTTTCCAAGCGAAAGAAAGCAAGACACTGACTGGGTCAGACAAGGATGTTGAAGATTTGATTGTTGAACTGTTAGCTAACCACACAATTGGGTAATTATGAATAATGTATTTGTATATTGTGAACTTGAAGGCACAACAGTTGCCGATGTAAGTCTCGAACTTTTGACCAAAGGTCGTAAGTTAGCGAATCAGTTAAACTGCCAATTGGAAGCAATTGTTGCCGGTTCTGGTTTAGAAGGTATTGAAAAGCAGGTAATGCCATTTGGAGTAGACAAAGTACATGTATTCGACGCTCCGGGTTTATTCCCTTATACTTCACTTCCTCACGCTTCTATCCTAATTAATTTATTTAAAGAAGAAAAGCCACAAATCTGTTTGATGGGTGCAACTGTCATCGGTCGTGACTTAGGTCCTCGTGTTTCTTCTGCTTTGACAAGTGGTTTGACAGCGGACTGTACTTCTCTTGAAATTGGTTCACACGAAGATAAAAAGGCAGGTAT
Source organism: Parabacteroides sp. (assembly GCA_017481945.1). GTDB lineage: Bacteria > Bacteroidota > Bacteroidia > Bacteroidales > Tannerellaceae > Parabacteroides. The sequence continues at coordinate 163,059 of JAFUOJ010000021.1, forward strand.
TACTTATGAAAATCTATTATATCAGATTCGTCCGGCTTTCGGAGGTAATATCGTTGCTACGATTATCAACCCGGAACATCGTCCACAAATGGCGACAGTTCGTGAAGGTGTGATGAAGAAAGAAGTTTTAGATGTAAACTATCAAGGTGAAGTTGTTAAACATGACGTAGCAAAGTATGTTCCTGAAACAGACTACGTAGTAAAAGTAATTGACCGTCACGTTGAAAAGGCTAAACATAATTTGAAAGGAGCTCCAATTGTAATCGCTGGTGGTTACGGTATGGGATCCAAAGAGGGATTCGACATGTTGTTCGAATTGGCAAAAGAGCTTCATGCAGAAGTTGGTGCCAGCCGTGCAGCTGTTGACGCAGGCTTCTGTGATCATGATCGTCAAATCGGTCAAACAGGTGTAACTGTTCGCCCTAAATTGTATATAGCTTGTGGTATATCCGGACAGATTCAGCACATTGCCGGTATGCAAGATGCTGGTATCATCATCTCTATCAATAACGATGAGAATGCTCCTATCAATACTATCGCTGATTATGTAATCAACGGTACAGTAGAAGAAGTCATCCCGAAGATGATTAAGTATTACAAACAGAACAGCAAGTAAAGAGATGGCAAATTATTATACAGACATTCCGGAACTCAAGTATCACTTGAACAATCCGATGATGGAACGTATTTGCGAACTGAAAGAACGCAATTACAGAGACAAAGATGAATTTGACTATGCACCGCAGAACTACGCTGACGCATTGGATTCATTCGACAAAGTACTCGAAATTACAGGTGAAATCACAGGTGAAATCATTGCTCCAAACGCAGAAGGGGTAGACGCAGAAGGCCCTCATTGTGCAAATGGTCGTGTGGAATATGCTTCAGGTACAAAGCAAAATTTGGAAGCAACTGTTAAAGCAGGCTTAAATGGTATGACTATGCCTCGCCGTTTTGGTGGTTTGAATTTCCCAATTACTCCATACACAATGTGTGCAGAAATTGTTGCTGCTGCTGACGCTGGTTTTGGCAATATCTGGTCATTACAGGACTGTATTGAAACACTTTATGAATTTGGTAATGAAGATCAACACAGTCGTTTCATTCCGCGTATTTGTGCAGGGGAAACAATGTCAATGGACTTAACCGAACCAGACGCGGGTTCAGACTTACAGTCTGTAATGTTGAAAGCTACATTCGACGAAAAGGAAAACTGCTGGCGTTTGAACGGGGTTAAACGTTTCATCACAAACGGTGACGCAGACTTGCATTTGGTATTGGCTCGCTCAGAAGAAGGTACAAAAGATGGACGCGGTCTATCTATGTTCATCTATGACAAAAATGATGGTGGTGTAAATGTTCGCCGTATTGAAAATAAATTGGGTATTCACGGTTCTCCTACTTGTGAATTAGTTTACAAAAATGCAAAAGCTGAGCTTTGTGGAGATCGTAAATTAGGTTTGATTAAATACGTCATGGCCTTGATGAACGGTGCTCGTTTGGGTATCGCTGCACAGTCAGTAGGTTTAAGTCAAGCAGCTTACAATGAAGGATTAGCATACGCAAAAGAGCGTAAACAGTTTGGTAAAGCTATTATTGAATTCCCTGCTGTTTATGATATGTTATCCATCATGAAAGCCAAATTGGACGCGGGTCGTGCTCTATTGTATCAGACATCTCGTTACGTAGATATTTACAAAGCATTAGATGATATTGCTCGCGAACGTAAATTAACTCCAGAAGAACGTCAAGAACAAAAGAAGTTTGCAAAATTAGCAGACGCTTTCACACCGTTAGCAAAAGGTATGAACTCTGAATATTGTAATCAGAATGCGTATGATTGTATCCAGATTCATGGAGGTTCCGGTTTCATGTTGGAATATGCGTGTCAGCGAATTTATCGCGATGCTCGTATTACTTCTATCTATGAAGGAACGACTCAATTACAAACAGTAGCAGCTATTCGTTACGTGACTAATGGTTCTTACTTGGCAACTATCCGCGAATATGAAGCGATACCTTGTGCTCCCGAAATGGAAACTTTAATGGCGCGTTTGAAAGTTATGACAGACAAGTTTGAAGCTTGTACTAATATTGCTAAAGCTGCTCAAAACCAAGAATTACAAGATTTCGTTGCACGTCGTTTGATGGAAATGGCAGCAGATTGTATCATGGCCCATTTATTAATCCAAGATGCAACTAAAGCTCCAGAAATGTTTGCGAAATCTGCAGTTGTTTATATGAACTATGCAGAAGCAGAAGTTGAAAAGCATACTAACTTTATCACCAACTTTAATGCTGACGCTTTAGTAAATTACAGACAATAATTGATTCTCCTTATTATAAAAAGGACAGAGATTATAAACACTCTGTCCTTTTTTGTTTATGACGAAACAGAATCCATTCCATAATTCCTCGTAATAAAAGATAAGCTAAAAAAGCCATCCATAAAGCATGATTTCCTAAATAACCTGAAAAGCTATAATATATTAAAAAGAAACAAACTGAAGCTATTAACATCGAATAAAGCATAAATCGGGTTTCTGTTGCCCCAATTAAAATACCATCCCAAAGGAAGGCGGCAAAACCAGCAAATGGTATTGCTAATACCCAATAAAAATATCCTCCAGCTTCTCGAATTACCAAGGTATCATTTGTCAAAAGAGAAAGAAAGTTTTTTCCTCCTAATCCATATAATAGAGTAAAAAAAAGAGCCAATCCAACTCCCCAACCAAATAAAAAATGAACCATACGCTCAAATCCTTTTGAGTTCTGTGCCCCAATATATCGACCTGCTAAGGCTTCACCAGCATAAGCAAACCCATCCATTATATAAGAGAAAAGAGTAAAAAGTTGCATTAACAAAGTATTAACTGCCAAAATAACATCTCCCTGTTTTGCACCCGTTGAAGTAAAAAAAGTAGTAACAGCGACCAAACAAAGTGTTCGGAAAAAAATATCACTATTTACCTGAAAGAAACGGCGCATAGAAACTTTATCTATCAGATCTTGCCAACAAACTTGTCCTTTTAATCGCTTTCGATAATAGGTAAACCATAAATACAGAGCAAGAAAAAAACCTGCATATTGTGCAATTAAAGTTCCTAAAGCAACACCCTCAACTTTCATTCCCAACACAAATACGAAAAGAAGACTAACAACTATATTGATTACATTTTGAGCAATCGCAACAAACATAGGGAAACGAGAATTTTGCATACCTATAAACCAACCTGAAAAACCATATAATCCTAATACAGCAGGTGCTCCCCAAACACAAATATTAAAATAAGAAATAGCTAAAGTTTCAACTGCCTCCGTTGTATCTAATAAAGAAAAAGCAACATTTCGAATGGGATATTGAAAAAGAAGTAACAGCAAAGAGATAAAAAATCCAATTCCAACAGCTCGATATAAAACTCGTGTCACATCCTGTAAATCCCGTCTTCCTAAAGCTTGAGAAGTCATTCCACTGGTTCCCATACGCAAAAAACCAAAAAGCCAATAGATAATATTAAATAACATACTACCTATAGCAATCGCACCAATATAAGAAGCTGCCCCTAAATGACCAACAATTGCAACATCAACTAACCCCAACAAAGGAACAGTAATATTAGAAACAATGGAAGGAAATGCCAATTGAAGTATTTTTCTATTCATCTTTTTTTCTCTTTTTTCTTTTAGAGTTCAAAGATAAACAAAAACAGTTATAAAAAACGAAAGCCGCGGGATTCACATCCGGCGGCCTCCTACACTAACCCTTAACTTTAACCAATGAAAAACAATAATCTTTTTAATCAAATTCTTAACGAAGCAACCGCTGCTTCAAAATTCGGTTCATTTATAATCTCTGGAACTAATTCCCTATAAATAATCTTACCTGATTCATCAATCACAATCACACTTCGAGCTAATAAACCTGCAAGTGGACCGTCAATCATCAATAGTCCATATTCCCTTTCAAAACAAGAATCCCGGAACATAGAAATAGGAATAACCCTCTCAATTCCTTCCGTTGTACAAAAACGTCCTTGTGCGAAAGGCAAGTCTTTTGATACTGCAAGCACCACTGTATTTAAACAAGAAGCAGCTTCTTTATTAAAACGTCTCACAGAAGCAGCACAGACTGCAGTATCCAAACTTGGAAATACATTAATCACTACTTTTTTCCCTCTTAAAGATTTCAGATGTAATTCTGACAAATCACTTCTTACGCCTTTAAAATCCGGAGCCTCTGCTCCTACTTCTGGTAATACACCATTCGTATTTACCTCTTGTCCTTTAAATGTTATCTTCGCCATAATGAAATATTTATCGCTTCATTTAAAGTTGCATACAAATGTAAGAAACTTTTTACCACATAACCAAATAGAAATGAAGATTGTTTTCTTATTTAACTCTTTTTAACAACATTCTTATATAATACTTTGTATATATTTGTCGAAAACAAACAAAAAAATGAACGAATTGATTATTGGCCTACTTTTAGTAGTCATCTTATTACAAATTATTTTACGTCCTAAAAAAAGTCAGGAGGAGGTCGCAAATGAAATAAAACGATTATTAGACGAAATGCAACGTTCTTTTGATCGAATCGAAAAAAACTTCAAAGAAGATTTTCGTTTGAATCGGGAAGAAAGTCGTATAATCGCAAAAGATAATCGAGATGAATTGACTCAATCTATGACTGAGTTTCGTATTTCTTTCGAGAAAGGTATTACCTCATTTAATAATTTACAAAAAGAGAAGTTCACAAGTTTAAATGAACAACAACATCTTCTTATCAACAATACAGAAAAAAGGTTGGAAGAAATCCGAATTACTGTAGATGAGAAATTACAAAAGACTTTAAATGACAGAATTGGACAATCTTTTCGTTTAGTAACTGAACAATTAGAGAATGTTCAAAAGGGATTGGGAGAAATGCAAACTTTAGCACAAGATGTTGGAGGATTAAAACGAGTCCTGAGTAATGTAAAAACACGAGGAAATATAGGAGAAATTCAATTAAGTATGCTTCTCGAACAGATGTTAGCCCCTGAACAATATGAGGCAAATGTACATACACGCAAAGGTTCAGACTCTGTTGTGGAATTTGCAGTTAAACTTCCAGGACGTGATGACGTACGTGAATTTGTATATTTACCTATTGACGCTAAATTTCCAAAAGAAGTCTATGAACAACTATTAGACGCTTACGACCAAGCAGACTCACAAGCAATAGAAAGTGCAGGGAAATTATTAGAAGCAACGATCAAAAAAATGGCTAAGGACATATCTGATAAATATCTATCTCCACCCACAACAACAGATTTCGGTATAATGTTTCTCCCCTTTGAAAGTATATATGCAGAAGTAATCCGTCGTTCTTCTTTATTAGAAGAACTACAGCGAAAATACAAAGTAGTCGTAACAGGTCCAACAACATTAGCCGCTATTTTAAACAGTTTACAGATGGGGTTCCGAACTCTCGCAATTCAAAAGCATTCAGGAGAAGTCTGGACTATTTTAGGGGCTGTAAAAAAAGAATTTGAAAAAGTAGGAGGAATGTTAGAAAAGGCTCAGAAGAACTTACAAACAGCCAGTGGACAAATAGAAGAAGTTCTGGGTACTCGAACTCGGGTCATTCAACGAAAATTAAAAGACATAGATACTTTGAGCGACCGAGAAGCACGAGCAATCTTACCAGAAATAGGAGATTTAAACTTAGAATAACAAAAAGGTTCCGTTGATATTTACAACGGAACCTTTTTTATAAATAAGAAATATTAGTTACTTAGATAAGTCCTGAAACATTTCATATCCCTGTTCCGGAGTCAAACCATCGTGAACAACTGCATGAACAGCCTGAATCATAGCTGCAGGGTTTTCACTCTGGAAGACGTTACGACCCATATCTACACCTACAGCACCGTCATTTACAGCGTTGTAACACAATTCTAATGCCTCTTTCTCCGGCAATTTCTTTCCACCGGCTATCACGATAGGTACAGGACAAGCGGCTGCAACCTTTTCAAAACCTTCACAATAGTAGGTCTTGACAATAGAAGCTCCGTTTTCTGCACATACACGAGATGCCAATGCAAAGTAACGAGCGTCACGAGCCATCTGCTTACCAACTGCTGTTACACCCATCACCGGTATACCATAGCGATTTCCCAAATCAGCGGCTTCTACCAAGTTTGCTGCTGTTATCGCTTCCTGTTCACCGTCTCCGGCTGAGAACATAACAGCCATTGCTGAAGCATTGAAACGGATTGCGTCTTCAACATCGATCAATACGTTACGGTTCAATTCTGTCAAGATTGTTGTTCCTGCGTCTGAACGTAAACAAACCGGTTTATTGATATTTGCCGGTACTGAAGACTGAAGTATTCCACGGGTACACATGATACAGTCTGCATACTGAATCAACGGTACAATGTTCAAATCTATACGTTCCAAACCGGATGTCGGTCCCATAATAAAACCATGATCGAATGCCAACATCACTACACGACCGGTCTTAGGATTGAAGATACGAGACAAACGGTCTTTCATACCCCAAGGTAAGTTAGACGCTCCTTTTACATGAAAACTATCAAACTGGGCTGTCTGTCCAAATCCAAAATTGTTGGCTTCTCTGAAGCCATCCATATCTGCCATAATTTACTCTTTTTATTGTTTGTTTTCTATATTCTATTATAATGCCTGTGCAAATGACTCAAACATGCAGCTCCAGGAAGTTGCACCACTATCTGCAAAACCTATTGAACGTTCTCCATAGTTACGAGCACGACCGAAGTTAGCCTTCAAATTCACCGTTGAAGCAGCTCCTTCCAAAGCAGCCTTGGCTCCTGCTTCCAAGATTTCCTTAATGTCACCAGACGGGCAAGCTTGAATGGCTTCTACTGCCGGTATCAAGGCGTCCATCATTGTCTTGTCACCTCTTTGTGCTTTTGTCTGTTTCTGTACGTTCGCCAAACCACCGGCAAACATCGCTTTTACGGCCGCAGCGTCCAGCTCTGTTCCTGCTGCATGATCACTCATTCCCAAGAAGAAAGCTCCTAAAAGCGTACTGGTTGATCCGCTTACCTGCAACATTACGTCAAAGCCCATATCGTTCAGCATTGACTTGAACTCGGTTCCTTTTTGAGCTGTTGCTACAATGGCTGACATGGCTGTTACGATTGCCTGACCATGATCACCGTCACCGATCACTGCGTCTAATTTTGAAAATTCGTCTTCGCGCTCTTTTATATTCTTCAACGCGTTGTTCAACATCGCCTTGAAGTTGTCTATTGTCAATTGTTCCATATATACTGCTTTATTATTTACCGATAGTTGTCCAATAAGGAGCATTAGAAGCTTTATTCTTCAAATAGTCGATATGATCTTCATCCAATATAGCGGCGATCATCTGGAAACCCGCTTGTTCCTGTACCGTCAGGATTTCCTGGATACGACCAAAGACTACTTCCATCCCACGTGCCTGTAATTCCAAGTGCGCCTTGCGGTAAATAATGTTCAATTCCATGTGAGTTGTTGCCCCTACACCATTTATGATCAATAACATCTTATCGCCGGCTTTTGGTTGTAACTGTTGGCAAAGAAGGTCTACCATTTCTACGGCTGTCTCATCTGCTGACACCAATGGTTTCTGACCACCGCTACCGCCTTCACCATGCTGACCCATACCGATTTCCATCATGCCCAAAGGTAGGTCGGCTATGGTTGCTCCATTCTGAGGATGTGAACAAGAGCGCATAGCGACTGCTAATGTTGCTACTTTCTGATTGTAACGTTCTGCAATTTCTACCAATTCATCCAATGATTTACCTTCATCTGCTGCTGCTCCCAAAATCTTATACAAAGGAACACAACCGGCCAAACCACGGCGATCGGTATCATCTGCTCCGATTCCGGCACTGATATCATCGTGAGTCAATACCTGTTTTACTTTGATTCCGACACGTTCTGCCAACTGGCAAGCCATGTTCGCACTCATCACGTCACCGGAGTGGTTCAATACAACCAACAATATTCCGGCTTCACGTTTCATCAATTGCAAAGCTTGGAACAGGCGTTGAGCACCCGGAGCGGCAAATACGTCACCTACTACTGAGCAGTCCAACATGCCATCACCAACAAAGCCACTTAATGCAGGTTCATGACCGGAACCGCCTAAAGTTACTATCGCTACTTTATCTTCGCTTTTCGGGGTCGCACGTACTACAATATTTTCTGCAGCTAATTTTACTTGGTCTGGATAAGCCAATACATAACCTTCCAATAATTCAGCTGTGATTTGTTCGGGATCATTGATAAATTTTGTCTTTACTTCTGACATGTGTTTTTCCTCCTTTTTATTTTTTAATAGTACAATTATTTTACTTCCATTAATTCAATTGAAATACCTTCTTCTTCGATGAAAGCGATTGTCAAATGTTCGTCGCAAACGGCCGGACCAAAAATCACTTTCTTTCCCTTCAATTCTTCTTCCAAAGAAGGTACAACATAAGCTATGTGACTTTGAGTTTGTACCAATTCCGGCATACAGCTACCAGCCTCAAATTTCAAAAACTCAATCTTGTTCGCACTTTGATTGGGATCGGTCAACCATACGCTCAAACCTTCATTGTAAACTGATCCTGCTACCTTCTCGGATACGACTATCCCAATGTGATGTAATGTTCTCATGACTAATAAATTTAATTTGTTATGTTACATTATGAGAGTCAAAGTTATAGAATTTTTCTTTGCAATAAATTAAGTTTTAGCAAAAATCTGAAGAAAAACTTATTTTACCCCAAAAATAGGAAGGAGAATTTCTTTCTAAGACTCTCCTCCTTCATTAATATAAGCCACTCATTCTAAAACTAATATCTCATTTTCTTTATAACTTTCATAGCTTGAAACTATTACTTTCTCACCAGCCTCTAAACCTTCAAGGACTTCATAATATTGTGGATTCTGACGACCGATTTTAATTTTACGACGATAAGCTTTCTTTCCTTCCTTATCCAATACAAAAATCCAACTACCTCCTGTACTTTGAAAAAATGTACCACGGGGAATAATAATACTTTCCGTTGGTTGTCCCAGTTCCAGATTAATATAATAGGTCTGCCCACTACGAATATTATCCGGACGTTCTCCTGTAAAAACAAAATCTGTTCTAAATTTTCCATCTCGAACTTCTGGATATACCTTACGAACTGTTAAAGTAAAATCAGATCCTTGTCGTTCAAAGTTAGCTGTTAATCCTGGTTTAACTCGATCAATATAATGTTCATCAATAAGAGCCTCTATTTTATAATCTGAAAAATCATTGATCTGCCCTATCTTTTGCCCTGCTGTCACATTCTGTCCTAAGACGACATCTAACAACCCTAATTCTCCATCAATTTGTGATCGTACATTCAAATGTTCTTTTCGTTCATGAACCAAAGCTATATTCTTACGCATATTTGCCAAACTTGTTTCCATTTCCTCCATCTGGATAGTCCTTGAAATTGAGTCCTGACGTAAACGCTCCACAACTAAATCATATTTTTTACTAGCTAACTCATAATCTTCTTTTGCCTTCAAGTATTCTTCTTTTGCAATCAATTCTTCATCATACAGTCTTTTCTGTTGTTGATAAGCACGACGATAGCGAGTTATATCCATATCTAATTGTGCCTTCTCTAACTGATTATTTAATTTATCCTGTTCCATCGTAACTTGAGTATTACGAAGGAAATTTTGTTTTTCAGCCAATTGTGCTTCTGCATCTAAAATTTGCAAATCAAGATTTGAATTAGACAAACGAATAATAATATCCCCTTTTTTAACCTGTGCCCCTTCTTCTACCACTTTTTCCTGAACAATACCCCCTTCTTCTGGACTCAACTGAACAATTGTTATCGGTTGTACTTGTCCATCCATCCGGACAAAATCATTAAACTGTTCATAAGTAACATTTCCTATATTTAGATTCTGACTATTCACTTTTAATGTTGAGACATGATCACCCCAAATAATCCAGCATAACAAAGCCAAGAAAAAGACACTTCCTATTATATAAGGTATATGTTTTTTCTGAATTCCTTTTCTTTTTTCTAACTGTATATCCATAATTATTATCTTTTTATTATTTCCTAATCTATATTTATTCTCTCTTTTACTCTGTAATCAACGGTCTTCCTTTATAATAATCCACTTGTCTACATTTTATCATATATAATAAACGCTTTTGTAATAAATCTGCTCTTGAATTCAATAAAGCAGTTGCATTAGTTTGTACATCCAAAGGGCTCATTAATCCTTCTTCATATTTACGAAGTGTTACTTGGTATGACAAGGCATCCGCCTTTACTTTCTTTTCCATTTGAGTGGTCTCTTTCGCATATCCCTCACGATCTAAAACGGCTTGTTCAACATCTGCTTGCAATTGACGAAGTACTTCTGTCTGTTTTTCATAAGCAATTCGTATATTATTTCGAGCACGACGTAAATTGGTAATTCGTGATAATCCATCAAACAAGGGCAAACTAAAATTTAAATAAATATATTCACCTCGATTATTTTTAAATTGATCTTTAAAAGCAACTGGTGTATTGGTCGATTTTAAATTTTCAAAATAACTCGTTGAGACACCAGCCTGTAACGTAATAGAAGGGAATAACTTACCTTTCATTATTAAATAATTCATTCGACTAGTTTTCAATTGAAAAGCAGCTTGTAAAGCCGTCGGATTATTAGCAATAGCACAATCCTGAATTTCACTGATTACTTCTTGTTCAAAAAAGCTATTTATAACAGGAATCACTGTATCTACATTCAAAATAGAATCTAAAGGATAATTCATTTTATTTTTTAAACTAATCAAGGCTGTATTATAAAGATTCTGTTGATGAGTCAAATTATAATCATCCCCTGCTACCTGTGACTCTATTTGGGCGACATCTGCTTTTCCTTTTAACCCCAACTCTTCTTGCCGACGAGTTTTATACAACAAACGTTCACTTTCCAAAAGCTTTTCAGCACACATTTTTACTAAACCTTGATAATAGAGAACAGAAACAAAAGCATTCATTACATCAATAGCCAAATCGTCTTTTTGCTTTCGTAAGTCATTTTTCCCCATATAACGATTAACATTTGCCAATCTCAATTGATTAATCAGCTGCCCCCCCTTAAACAAAGGTAAGCTCAGATAAGCTCCATAACCATTATTAAAGGTAGAAGTATTAACATAAGTATTTGTTTCTGGGTCTACAGAACGCCCAAATCGATATTGTGCATCTATTTCCGTTCCTATAGATGGAAGAAAAGAAGCTATTGCGGACTGTTGTTCTGTCTTATATGTATTATTTGTATAGATCTGTTGCTTTACTTTTGGACTATTCTCTATCGCATATCGCATACATGCATCCATATTCCATCTATCATTTTGTGCTATAGTCGAAACAACTATATTTAAAGAAATAATCGTTATTGTTGCTATCTTTTTCATTACTTTATATTTTTACCTAATCACACACAAATATTATGCCATATTATATAAGTAACTATCAAACAATAGATTAGCAAAATCATCTACTCTTTCAAGTGTCAAAAAATTAGACAGTAGTGTCAAAAAAATGGACACTCTACCATGAATCTCCATTAGGACAAAACATGTTCTCTTCTTAAAAAATTAATCCACATTTAAGCTTTCGGTTCCAAATAAATTCAAAATGGCTGTAAAACATATAAAATTATCTAATAAATTCTATCCAGAAAATTTTTAATTAGCATATATTTGCAGCACTGCAATTTTAAGATTGCATAAAACTGAAATCTATTATTTTTAATATTGTATATGGAAAGAAAAAGAGTTTACACCTTCGGTAACGGACAAGCTGAAGGTAAGGCAGATATGAGAAATCTGCTAGGTGGTAAAGGGGCAAACCTTGCCGAAATGAATCTTATCGGTGTTCCTGTTCCTCCGGGATTCACTATCACTACTGAAGTTTGTACTGAGTATTTTGAATTAGGAAAAGATAAAGTCGTTGAGATTTTGAAAGACGATGTGATGAAGGCAGTTGCTAACATCGAAGCGTTGATGAATTCAAAATTTGGCGATGTTGAGAATCCTTTGTTGGTTTCTGTTCGTTCCGGAGCTCGTGCTTCTATGCCGGGTATGATGGATACCATCCTGAACTTGGGTTTGAATGACGAAGTAGTAGAAGGTATGATCCGTAAGACCGGCCGTCCTCGCTTCGCTTGGGACTCTTACCGTCGTTTTGTACAGATGTACGGTGACGTGGTGTTAGGGATGAAACCGGTAAACAAAGAAGATATCGATCCATTCGAAGCTATCATCGAAGAGGTGAAAGAAGCCAAAGGCGTGAAGTTGGATAACGAATTGGAAGTGGAAGACCTACAGGAACTTGTTAAACGTTTCAAAGCTGCTGTTAAGGCTCAGACCGGTCAGGATTTCCCGACAGACGCTTACGAACAGCTTTGGGGGGCTATCTGCGCTGTATTCGATTCTTGGATGAACGAACGTGCAATCCTTTACCGTAAGATGGAAGGTATTCCGGCTGAATGGGGTACTGCTGTAAACGTACAGGCTATGGTATTCGGTAACATGGGGGATACTTCTGCTACTGGTGTTTGCTTCTCTCGTGACGCAGGTAACGGTGAAGATCTTTTCAACGGTGAATATTTGATCAATGCTCAGGGTGAAGACGTGGTGGCTGGTATCCGTACTCCGCAACAGATCACAAAGATCGGTTCTCAACGCTGGGCTGAACGTGCTGGTATCTCTGAAGAAGAACGTGCTGCCAAGTATCCGTCTATGGAAGAGGCTATGCCGGAAATCTATAAAGAATTGGACGAACTTCAGACGAAGTTGGAAAACCATTACCGCGATATGCAGGATATGGAATTCACCGTTCAGGAAGGTAAACTTTGGTTCTTGCAGACTCGTAACGGTAAACGTACCGGTTCTGCTATGGTTAAGATTGCTATGGACTTGTTACGTCAGGGCATGATTGACGAAAAGACTGCTTTGGAACGTTGTGAACCGCAGAAATTGGATGAACTGTTGCACCCTGTCTTCGATAAGAATGCATTGAAACAGGCTAAAGTTTTGACACGTGGTCTTCCGGCTTCTCCGGGTGCAGCTACCGGTCAGATCGTTTTCTTCGCTGAAGACGCTGCTAAATGGAGAGCTGACGGCAAGAAGGTGGTAATGGTTCGTATCGAAACTTCTCCGGAAGACTTGGCTGGTATGGCTGTGGCAGAAGGTATCTTGACCGCTCGTGGTGGTATGACTTCTCACGCTGCTGTTGTTGCTCGTGGTATGGGTAAATGCTGCGTTTCCGGTGCCGGTGCTATCAATGTAGACTACAAAGCACGTACTGTTGAAATCGATGGTATTGTATTAAAAGAGGGTGATTTCATCTCTATCAACGGTACTACAGGGGAAGTTTATCAGGGTAAAGTGGAAACAAAAGCTGCTGAAGTATCTGGTGACTTTGCTGACTTGATGGCGCTTTGCGATAAATATACAAAGTTATTGGTTCGTACTAACGCAGATACTCCGCATGACGCAGAAGTTGCTCGTGCATTCGGTGCACAAGGTATCGGTCTTTGCCGTACAGAGCACATGTTCTTCGAAGCTGAAAAGATCGTGGCTATGCGCGAAATGATTTTGGCTCCGGACGTAGAAGGACGTAAGAAAGCGTTGGCTAAATTGTTACCGTATCAGAAAGCTGACTTCAAGGGTATCTTCAAAGCAATGAACGGCTTCCCTGTAAACGTTCGTCTGTTAGACCCTCCTTTGCATGAGTTTGTTCCTCACGATGCAAAAGGTCAGGAAGAGATGGCTCAGGCTATGGGCGTAACTGTTGAATACATCAAACAGCGCGTTGAAAGCCTTTGCGAACACAATCCGATGTTAGGTCACCGTGGTTGTCGTTTAGGTAACACTTATCCGGAAATCACTGAAATGCAGACTCGTGCTATCTTAGGCGCTGCTGTTGAATTGAAGAAAGAAGGTTTGGATCCTCATCCTGAAATCATGGTTCCATTAACCGGTATCTTGTATGAATTCGAAGCACAGGAAAAGGTAATCCGTGAGACTGCTGCTGCCTTGTTCGCTGAAGAAGGTGTTGAAATCCCATTCAAGGTAGGTACAATGATTGAAATCCCACGTGCTGCTTTGACTGCTAACCGTATCGCAAGCCGCGCTGAATACTTCTCATTCGGTACAAACGACTTGACTCAGATGACATTCGGTTACTCTCGTGACGATATCGCTTCATTCTTGCCGGTATATTTGGAAAAGAAGATCTTGAAGGTCGATCCGTTCCAGGTATTAGACCAGAATGGTGTTGGTCAGTTGGTGAACATGGCTGTAGAAAAGGGACGTTCTGTTCGTCCGGACTTGAAGTGCGGTATCTGTGGTGAACACGGTGGTGAACCTTCTTCTGTTAAGTTCTGTCACAGAGCAGGTTTGAACTACGTTTCTTGTTCTCCGTTCCGCGTGCCTATCGCACGTTTGGCTGCTGCACAAGCTGCTGTGGAAGAATAATGGATATATATCCTGTTAATAAGTAAATACAAAAATCCCCGGTAACAGATAATATTTCTGTCACCGGGGATTTTTATTTCTCTGCCGGGATTACTAAAGAAAAACCGGTATGAAAAAGAAAGGATTTATATACATGTCCGAACCAAACATATCTTCCATATTTTTTATGTAAGATAGATAACTTTCAACTGATCACATCCATTGAATACTTTATATCCAATCTATGTAACAGAATTTGGTATAGTTATATTTGTAATACTTTCTTCACAGCTAAATACATTATCCCCAATAATATTAACTCCTTCCTCTATTTTGTCTGACCCAATATTGTTGTATAAAACTAACAAATCATTTTTGTTGAATAAAAACGTTAACTGTTAGTTCTTGTTTAAATACTTTTTTACATGAAAACAACTCTAAACCTTACTCGAGGAGTAAAGCGGACGTTACTCGAGGAGTAAGATTTTTTAGAGTTGATAACATTTGTCAGTCCTGATTGTGTTAAACAAGAAAGCGAATAACCGGATTGAATCCAATTATCTTTTGATTTTCTCAAAGAAAATCTATTAATCTTGATTTTTCTCAAATATTATTTCTACTTTTGACATATTTCTAAGATTTTAGGAGAGAAAAAATCAATAAGTTGGATGAAAATGAATAGACGCAATTTTATACAATTATGTGGTGGTGTGATTCTTGCAACAGAGTTACCGGATAATGTGTGGGCAGAAGTAAAACGTCCTGTACGAAGTCTAAAACCTTTAAATATCAAGGAGATAACTATTCCGGTGGGATGTTCTAAACCTTTTTCTGCACTACATATTTCAGATACACATATTTCTCGTGTTGATAATCGGGATGTAGAGAGGAAAATTAAACTTGCTTCCAAACGTTCTAAATTATTTCCTTGGGGTGAACATTATTTTAATGAGGCCATACGTTATGCTAAAGAACATGGTATGAATTTATTTCATACAGGGGACTTAATAGATTTTGTCAGTGAAGCAAATCTTGATTTTACAGCAACTCATTATAAAACTGAAGATTGGTTTGTCGCTGCGGGTAATCACGAATACTCTCAGTTTGTAGGTGAAGCAAAGGAAGATGAACTTTATAAAGCAGAAAGTTATCCTAAGGTGCAAGAGGCCTATCCGAATGATTTGACATTTTGTTCTCGTATTATCAATGGTGTTAATTTTGTCGCTATTGATGATGTTTATTATAATATTACGGAACGTCAGCATGAATTGATGGAATTGGAAGTTCGTAAAGGATTACCTATTATTATGCTTTGTCATGTTCCGCTCTACACACCAAAGCATTGTCAATATGGTTTGGAACAGACTAAAGGGAAGGCGGCCTATATGACTGGTGCTCCTCTTGAAATTACATCTAAATATGAACATAATCCGAATCTGTCTCCAGAGGAACAGTGGCGTAATCGGACTGTACAACAAAAAGCAGATAAACCAACGCTTGACTTTATCGCTTGGTTAAAGGAACAAAAGTTATTAAAGGGAATTCTTTGTGGACATTGTCATTATTTCTTTCAAGAACAATTTTCTCCTACAGCGATTCAATATACAGTTGGTGCGACGTACCAAGGGGACGCTTATGCCGTTCATTTCATTTAAATATTGGATGTAAAATAAATAAAATGTAGTATTTTTGTTTTTACGTAAAAAGTAAGCATGGATATGGAGCGATATTTAATTATAAAAACAAGAGATGAATTATTACGTATTAAGATAGGGCAGATACTCTATTTTGAGGCAGATAGAAATTATACTAAATTATTGTTATCCAATAATATTCAATTTACATTTGCTATTAATATAGGAAAAATAGAAGAGCTGTTAGAGAAACAGGTAGCAGGTTGTAATGCAATTTTAATGCGCGTAGGTAAAAGTCATATCATTAACAAGAATCATATCTTACAAATTAATTTGCCTAAACAACGTTTGTTATTACTCACTCAAGACGGAAAACCAAAGGAATTAGTAATATCAAAAGATCCTTTGAAGATGTTGAAAGATACACTTGAAAAGGAGATGGGAGAATTAAAATAATTAAAAGGCTTTGTTCATGATTATAAAAATAGGGAAAGCAGTAGATAATAATTTTATTGTAAATGATCCTCATGTTAGTCGACATCATGCACAGCTGATTCATAAAGAAGAGGGTTGGATTTTAGAAGATTTAAATTCAACTAATGGTACGTTTGTTAATGGTGTTCAGATTGTTAAGAAATATGTTACTTTGACAGATACAATTAAATTAGGAGATAATTATGTATTGGATATTTCGGAGGTTTTGAAATTTAATAATGACTATAGTGAAGAGTTCTTAGCTTTAAAAAAGGTATATGATAATTATATCCAGGAAAAAGTTCGAATTCAATCGGCCAATCAATTTAAGACACGAATTTTCCAATCTTTACCGTTTGCTCTTCCTGGTATAATTGGTATAATCATAGGTTTTTTAGGAGAAAGAAATCCTTTATTATTAGGGGTTAGTTTGTTTATTGCGATTTGTGCACCCACAATTGGTATTTATTTAGGAGCAAAACAATCCGCTAAAATACCTCTTTTACTTCAGGATCTCGTTAATCAATTTAAAATTGATTATGTTTGTCCTAAGTGTGGAACCTTTTTAGGAGAAGTGCCCTGGGAATCACTACGGAATCGTAAACAATGTCCGGTTTCATCATGTAAAGCAAAGTGGGTTAGTGAATAAATCATAGTTTTATATACTAAAAGTAATACTTTCGTACAGTAAACCCAAACGTTTGATTATAAGGATTTATTTTATGTTTTAAGTCCAATCAGATTCCTTACTTTTGTTTCCAGAAAATTTAATTATAACATCATTATGCAAGAAGAGGATTACACATTCGTGACATTAGACAGCGAAGACACAAATTTGTCCGAAGCTGTTATCTTGGATGTGGACGGGGAAAATGATTTATCAGATATTGTAATGATTGATGAAGGTATAGAAGTTTCTGATTTTATCACATTATCTGACGATACAATTATGTTATCTGATACAGATACATTAGATACGTATTCAACAGATATTGAAGGTTCTGATATTTCATTTATCTTATGATTTCCGTTAAATGTCCACATTGCCATGTTGGGTTAAAAGTAGACGAGGGGAAAATTCCCCTCGATATTACTTCTTTTAAGTGCCCTAAATGTAAACAACCGATTTCAGTCTCTTTTTTAAAGGAAAGTCAAACTGAATCAGAAACGATTGTTATACAGCCACAACGATTAACAACAGGATGTCTTACAGTGGTTGCTAATGAAGATACACAAGAACAAAAGTTTTTACTTCAAGAAGGTAGTTATACTATAGGTCGAAAATCAAGTACTTCAAAAGCCACAATTGGAATTTTGACAGCGGATAAGTCAATGAGTCGTGAACATATTCGTATTGAAGTAAAAAAAGATGTGAAAGGAGGGTATAGACACTATCTTTCTGACAATAATAGTAAAAATCAAACGTTATATAATAGCAACTTTCTAAGAAATGGAGAGATCGTTGTATTAAAAGATAATGATGAAATTATTATCGGTCGAACTATTCTTCGTTTTAATGAGTAAAATTTCTATGCTATGGATATAACAATCGGCAAACCTTGGGGAATAAGTGAAAAAGGAGGCAGATTGAATAATGAAGATTCCATCTACCCTCAACCAGAAACTGCGAATTCCAATCATAAACTATTTTTAGTGTGTGATGGAGTTGGAGGAGCTGAGAAGGGAGAGATTGCAAGTGCATTGGCCTGTGACTCTTTTGAAACTTATTTTTCTACTTTTTATGAAGGAGATCTAACAAAAACTTTTATAGATAAAGCCGTTATTTATACAGAAACTCGTTTTGATGAATATATAACGAGCCATCCAGAGGCTGCCGGTATGGCAACGACTCTAACGATGGCTTATGTGGGTTCAAATGGTGTTACATTAGCTCATATAGGGGATAGTCGAATCTACCATTTTAGAAAAGGAGAGATTTTATATCAGACAGAAGATCATTCTTTAGTAAGTGAGTTTGTAAAATTGGGTAAGATAACCAAAGAAGAGGCTCGAAAACATCCGCAACGAAATGTTATTTTACGTGCTATCCAGGGATGTGCTCATTCAACAGAGGCAGATGTTGTGTCTTTGAGAGATATTAAAGCGGGGGATTATCTGTTTATGTGTTCGGATGGAGTGTTAGAAAATCTAACGAACGAAGATCTATCTGCTATTTTCAAGCAATCCAATGGGGTTGAAGAAATCAAAACGAAGATTATGAGTTACTGCGAAGGAAAAACACGAGATAATTTTTCATTCTATATAATTCCTATACAAAATGTGTTAGAATCTAAAGGTTTTAAGCAAAATATTCTTTCTTTTCTTTATTCTTTTATGTAAAAGATGTACTTTTACAACTTGATTAAGTAAAAGTATAGTTATGAATTTGCCAAACGAATATGTTCTTCAAAACGGGAAATACCGAATAACTCACACCATTGGACAAGGAGGGTTTGGTATAACATATAAAGGCGTTTGGTATACGGAAGTCAAGGGCTCATTAGGAACAGTTAAAACAGAAGTACCGATTTGTATAAAAGAATATTTCTTTAAAGACTACTGCTATAGGGATACAAATGACTCTTTTACTGTCAAAGTTCATTCAGAAACAGGTAGAGTTCTTTTCAATAAATTCAAGGAAAAGCTTATCAAAGAGGCGAAAATACTTTCTGAAGTCCATCATCCACACATTGTAAATGTGTTAGAAGTTTTCGAAGA
This sequence comes from Parabacteroides sp., assembly GCA_017481945.1. Taxonomy (GTDB): domain Bacteria; phylum Bacteroidota; class Bacteroidia; order Bacteroidales; family Tannerellaceae; genus Parabacteroides. The sequence goes on from JAFUOJ010000021.1 coordinate 182,415, forward strand.
AAATGGGACAGCCTATATAGCTATGGAATATATTTCAGGTTGTTCTCTCAAATCCATGATGGATAGGGAAGGGGTACTGCCAGAAGCAAAGGTGCTTCGATATGTTCATCAGATAGGAGAGGCGCTTCAGTTTGTACATGAGAAAAATATTCTTCATTTAGATATTAAGCCCAGCAACATCCTTATTGATTCGTCCGGAAAAGCTCGTCTCATAGATTTTGGTGTAAGTAAAAGATATGATGTTGAGCAGCAAGAGACCAGTACGACAATGTTGACTCTCTCTAAAGGATTTGCTTCAATAGAACAGTATGATAATGAAGGAATACAAAATTTTTCTCCATGCCCGGATATTTATTCGTTGGGAGCTACCATGTACAATTTATTGACAGGAAAAATCCCTACAGAGTCTATTTTAAGAGCTACACGTCCTTTATTGGAGCCAACGAAACTAAATAAAGACATATCTTCTAAGACTGAGGCTGTAATCATTAAAGCTATGCAGATTATTCCGGCAGATCGTTTTCAAACAATCACCGAAATGATGGCTGCATTGGATTTTCCGGCAGAGGAGGAAGAAACTAATTTATTAACTGAAAAATTAGAATCAGATAGTAAAGAGGATGAAACAACAGTTTTAAATATAAAAGAACAAACTTCTCCCGAGGAGGAGGATGAACAAACAATTATAAGAAGAGAAACTATCTCTTCTTTCTCTAACAAAAAGAAAAGTAAGGGAAAGCTTTTACTAATACCGATATTTGTAGTTGCGATTATTTGCTCAGGTGTCATTTTATTTTTGAGAGCACGAGGAAATAAAATAGATATTGAAGAGAGAGTTCAAGTAGATAGTTTGTTATTGAAGAAAAATCCTGTAGATTCTAATGTAATAGAGGATAAACAAGAACTTTTTGTTGAGAAGAAAGTGGATACCTCCAAAATCAATCAGGAATTAAAACAGAAGACAGAAAAAGCTATAATCGAGAAGAAGGTTGATGTTAAAGAAAATACGACTAAGAAGAATGATGTTCAGCCACAGCCAGAACAACATTCAGTCCAAGATATAGAGACTAAGTATGCAACATTGATTCTTTCAGGTAAAGAAAAAATGGAGAATGCTGATTTTATAAATGCAAGATTAGATTTTACAAAAGCAAAAGAAATTAAGCTCACAGAAGAGGTTATACGTCTTTTAATTACTTGTGATGAAGAAGAAGCTATAAAACAACTTGCAGATAGGAAAGCTCAATATGAAATCAAAAAGACTTTTGGAAATTTCATGATTGTACGAAAGAAATCAACAAAGTTATATGGGGCGATTGATGAAGAGGCTAAAGAATGTATTCCTTGTATTTATTTGAATGTAGGAATTACTGATAATGGCCGTGCTTTTGAACGTAAAGATGGGTTATTTGACATTTATAATGCCAAGGGGATATTAATAAATGAAGGAGTAACCTATTATTAAGTATTAGTTTATGAAAAGTTTTTGGATTATAATTTTTCTTATTGTATTACCAATAAGTTTAAGTGCTCAACAAAGAGCAGAATATAATAGAAATGGGGACGAGGCTATGAAACGTCTCGATTATAGTGATGCCAGAATGTGGTATGAAGAAGGTGTTGTAGAATGTGATTCATATAGTATTGGGCAATTAACTACAATTTGGTTATCTAATCAAGAAATGCGTTCCTCTATGCGTAGCTTGATGAATAAGTGTTTAAATTGTCTAACTGTTATGGCTAATGAAAATGATACAATCGCAATATCAAGATTGATTACTTATTATACGGAGGGGATAGGGACCCCTAAAAATGAAGAATTGGCAATCTATTGGCAAGAACGTTTAAATACGTTACGTGAGCCTGTAAAAGAAACTAATGTTTCTTTAGGGAATCAAGATCTACCGGAAAAGAAGAAAGAACCTATGAAATTCTTTGTAGGTTATACCTATTCAAAAGAAGCTCCTTATGGTATAACTGTTGGAGGAATAAAATCCCGCTTAGGTTGGTTTGTCCGTTTTCGAACGAATCTGGGATTTGATAATTATGAAAATGAATGTAAAGGAAATGGACAAATAGTAGGCTCTGTGACAGGTAGCCCTTTTATACGTTTTACAGACAACCAAAAGGTAAATTGCTATGCAGGAACCGCAGGTATTGTTGTAAAATGTACATCTTGGTTATATACTTCTTTAGGTTTAGGGTATGGTAGTAGAAAATTACTTTGTGAATATAAATCTATTGACGCAGTTGATCACACAATAGAAAGTTCATATTGGAGTAAAAATATTGATTATTCTTATAATGGTTTGGCTGCAGATTTAGACTTTATGATAAAATTAGGACCTATCTATGTTAATGCAGGATGTAATACTATAAATTTTAAATATATAGACTTTAATGCAGGTCTTGGTGTGTTTTTTTAATAGTTGAATGATATGAAACGTATATATATTTTCTTTTTATTTTGTTCGTTAGCAGGATTTGTTTTTAGTTGTATAGATGATCCTGTCATGGATACGCATTTACAAAACGGAATAGCTCCAGAGGTTTCTGAAACTTCAGAAATATCAAAAAAAGCATCGACTATTACACTAAAAGCAAGTATATTAAAAGAAAATGGTTCACAAATATTAGAATGTGGCGTTTGTTGGAGTGATAAGTCTGATTATCTACCTCAAAAGAATATTTCTGAAGGTCGATATAAAAAGGCTACAAATTTAGAAAATAGGGAATTTCAGGTTACTATATCGGATCTTAATGATAATACAGAATATTATGTATATGCTTATGCGATAAATGAAACTGATACGGCATTCTCTACAAAAAGTGCTTATAAAACAGTTCTTGGAGTAGGAGAGGTAAAGACTCTTCCAATAGATAGTACTCATATAAAAGCAACCTCGGTCTTGGTTAGTGGACAAATAAAAAATAGAGGAGAGGGTATCGATAAGGCAGGATTTTATTTGTCAGAAGAAAATGATGTACCTTCATCTAACGATTCTATCATTTTATGTAATGAGGATATAACAGAAGTGGATTCTTTTAGCTGTTTCATTTCTAATTTAAAACCAAGTACACTTTATTATGTACGAGCATTTGCAACTAATTCTTTTGGAGAGTTTGCATTTAATGTGGATTCATTTTATACAACAGATGGAATGCCTATATTAGATGTGCTATCTTTAGATAGTATAAGTTTTACTTCTGTTGATTTATCAGCTTCATTAATTAGCGAAGGAGACTCTTCCTTGACAGCTTTTGGATTCTGTTGGGGAACAATGGAGGAACCAACTATCGAAAATACCGACACAAGTGTTTGTTCTGAGATAGTAGATAATAAATTTAGTGGTAGTATATATGATCTACAATCAAATAAGAAATATTATGTACGTGCGTACGCAACAAATGTCTTTGGTACAGCTTATAGTTCTAATACAAAAGCATTTTTTACTAAAAGTCAGTTACCAACAGTTCTAACTCTTCCTGTCACAGAGGAAACGATAAAGAATGGAACTGCTGTAGTAGGTGGAGAGTTACAAGATGAAGGAATGTCTGAAGTAACAACTATTGGTATTTGTTGGTCTATTAATAATGAAAATCCTAATCTTTCAGATATGAATTGTTTTTATAAAGAAATACCATTGGAAAGATTAGATGAAAATAATATATTCACCGACTCATTGACAGATTTAACAGGAGGAACAACCTATTATGTTAATACATATGCGATTAATGAAAATGGGATTCAATATGGGAATGTAGAGTCTTTTAAGACACCATCAATTTTAGTCGAAAGGAATATTTATTCAGGAGCCAAACGTTCTTTTTCTGCAGGTTTTACTATCAATAACCAAGCATACATTGTTGGTGGAGATTTAGGAAATGAGCGAACAAATGAAACATATAGTTATAATGCAGATATAGACGAATGGACTTTGGCTGCTCCATATATAAAAGCTTATTCACAAATGGCAGCATGTACAGACGAAGAAAAAGCATATATTATAGGAGGAACTGATAAGTCTATTTATGCTACTGATGTACAATGTTATCAACCAACGTCTAACACTTGGGTTTCAATGCCTTCTTTGCCTGAAGGAGAAGGAAGGTATGACGCAGTTAGTTTCGTCTATCGAGATTCTATTTATGTATTAGGAGGAGTTAGCAATAATGAAAACTCAAGAGAACTTTGGCAATATACAGGAGATTCATGGATATTGAAAACCACTGAGTTCCCAATACCTCAACAAAAGGGTGTAATTTTAGTTGTAAATGATACTGTATATGCTGGATTAGGAAGTAATACAGGTCTAACAAGAGGATTTTGGATGGCCTCTGATAGTTTAACTACGTGGGAAGATGTGCCGGGAACTTTACCCAGCAATATTGGAATAATATCATCTTCTGTATATTATAAGAATGAAAATAGGAATAGTTTCTTCATGATTGATAATAATGGTAAGATATGGGAATACAACTTGTCTGAAAATAAATGGTTAGAACATCTTACAACCTTACAACGTATGAATAATTATCATATGTTTGTATTGAATGATAAAATTTACATTTTAGGGCAAGATCGTTTTGAGAATAATTTCTTTGTAATGTATGATCCAATTTGGGATCCTGTAAAGTAATTAATGATGAATAGAGTTGATATATTAAAAGAAATTCAGAAAAATGCAGACCTTTTGTCTACATCTGAGTATAAATATATTCCATTACATAAAAATTCATCGCCATCAGTAATTGTTCTACGGGAAATTATGCAGTTACTTAGGAGAGTTTTATTTCCTGGATTTTTCGGAACAGAACAAGAAGTACAGAATGAGTCTATTCAATATTATATAGGAGTATATTTAGAACAAATATATGATTCTTTACAAGAACAGATTTATAATGGCTTATGTTTTGAAACAGAACGTTCTCATATATTTAAAGAACAAGCTTCTAAAATAGCAATTGATTTTATTAATAAGATACCGAATATTAAATACTTATTGTCAACAGATGTAAAGGCAATTTTAGATGGAGATCCGGCAGCAAAAAGTTCTAGTGAAATAATTTTTTGTTATCCGGCTATTCATGCAATTTTATACCAGCGAGTTGCACATGAGTTATTAAAATTAGAAGTACCAGTAATACCACGAATAATTACAGAATTGGCACATTCAGATACTGGTATTGATATACATCCTGGTGCACAAATTGGAGAATATTTTAGTATTGACCATGGTACGGGTATTGTTATAGGAGAAACTACAATTATAGGAAACCATGTTCGATTATATCAGGGAGTAACACTTGGTGCAAAGAGTTTTGTTTTAGATGAAAATGGATTACCTTTGAATATACCAAGACATCCTATAATAGAAGATCATGTAACAATTTATTCAAACACGTCTGTATTAGGAAGAATAAAAATTGGACATAATTCTATTATTGGTGGAAATATTTGGTTAACTCATGACGTTCCTCCAAATTCGAAAGTGTTACAGACTCGTGCTATTGAAGATAGATAAAAGGATTATTTATCTTCTATCTTTGTTTTTTATAATTACCATTATGTTTAATTGTATCTTTTAAGATTAAACTTTTTATCTAATCATTTGTTTTTAATACGAGGTTGATTTAATTTTGTCTATTATAAAAAATGAATTTATGCTCTGTTTTCCTAATGCTAAAATCAATTTGGGATTAAATATTATAAATAAACGTCCCGATGGTTATCATAATATTGAAACTATTTTTTATCCGATACCTGTTGTTGACGCTTTAGAAATAACTCATGCGGAAACACTTTCTTTTTCACAAACAGGAATTAAAATAGATACTCCTATTGAGAAAAATTTAGTTGTTAAAGCTTTGAATTTGTTGAAGAAACAATATAAAATACCTGATGTAGAAATACATTTATTAAAAGCGATACCTTTTGGAGCAGGTTTAGGTGGAGGTTCTGCGGATGCTGCTTTTATGTTGAAGTTATTAAATGACTATTTCAATCTGCATATTTCAATTGAAAAATTAGAAGAATTAGCAAGTGAAATTGGTGCTGATTGTCCTTTTTTTATTCGTAATAAACCTGTATTTGCTTCTGGTATTGGTAATATTTTTGAACCGATAAACTTATCTTTAAAAGGGTATTATTTATGTTTAATAAAACCTGAGATAATGGTTTCTACTCCAGAAGCTTACTCCAAAGTGATTCCAAAAGTTCCTGTAATTTCTTTAAAAGAAATTATTCAAAGGCCTATATCTGAATGGAAACAATGGATGGTCAATGACTTTGAGTCAAGTGTTTTTTCTAAACATCCGGAAATAGAATCAATAAAAAATCTTTTATATAGAAAAGGTGCTATTTATGCAGCGATGTCGGGATCAGGTTCTTCGGTATTTGGATTGTTTGAAGAAGCAACTCATTTAAAAAGTCTTTTTAATGGATGTTTTGTTTGGGAAGGCCCTTTAACATGAATCAGTTTATAGTCGATTTTTTTGATACATTAGCAGATCGTTGGGATGAACTTTGTACACATGATTCTGACAAATTAAACTATCTATTGCAAAGAACTGGATTACGGAAAGGACTTCGTATATTAGATATAGGATGTGGTACTGGAGTATTAGAAGAGTTTCTATTACCCTATTCACCTATTCAGATTGTTGGAGTTGATTTTTCTCCAAAGATGATTCAAAAGGCTCAAAGTAAATATAGAACTCCTTTAGTTGATTTTCGTTGTATGGATGTACATGATATACGAGATGAAATATTTGATTACATCATTGCGTATAGTGTTTTTCCACATTTCTTTAATCTGAAGAAAACAATTGCTCATTTAGCAAATTTGTTAGTCTCTGGAGGAGAATTTGTGATTTGTCATAGTGAGGGACGTGATAGAATAAACGGTCTTCATACAAAGCAAGCAAATAAACTATCTAAAAATTTACCTTCTGTAGTGGAGTTAACAAAATTACTCTCCCCCTATTTTACAATTCAAACAGCGGAAGACAATGAGAATCTTTATCTGGTTAGAGCAATCCGCCGATAATCCTCTATTCTTATCACAATATAATTATTACCTTTGCCACTATGAAAACATTTAAACCAGAGGCATGGTTGCCAACTACAAAAAAAGAGGTAGACGCTCGTGGATGGGATTATATAGATGTGATACTTTTTAGTGGAGATGCATATGTTGATCACCCATCTTTTGGTTCTGCTGTTATAGGACGAACATTAGAGTCAATGGGATTACGTGTCGCTATTGTTCCACAACCTGATTGGCGAGGTGATTATCGTGATTTTAAAAAGTTGGGAGCTCCTCGCCTATTTTTTGGAGTGTCGGCAGGTGCAATGGATTCAATGATTAATCATTATACAGCAAACAAACGGCTACGTAGCGATGACGCTTATACACCTGATTGCCGAGCTGGTATGCGTCCTGATTACCCCAGTATTGTTTATACAAAGATTTTAAAGGAACTATATCCTGACGTTCCTGTTGTTTTAGGAGGAATTGAAGCTTCGCTTCGCCGATTAACTCATTATGATTATTGGCAAGACAAACTATTACCCGGAATCTTAAAAGATAGTCCTGCTGATTTATTGATATATGGTATGGGAGAATTACCAATAAAGGAGTTAGTTCGTCGTTTGCAAAAGGGTATTCTTTTTCATGAAATTAAGGATATCCCACAAACAGCTTACTTGGCAGATAAAGTTGAAATCTCTCCAAATGATATTCATCTTTTTTCACACGAAGATTGTTTACGAGATAAATTAAAACAAGCAAAAAATTTTAGACATATTGAAGAAGAATCTAATAAACAACAAGCATCTCGTATTTTGCAAAAAGTGGGTAAACAAACAATTGTTGTAAATCCTCCCTATCCGCCTATGACGGAAGAGGAAATAGACGCTTCTTTTGATTTACCCTACACTCGTCTCCCCCATCCTAAATATAAAGGGAAAGTAATACCTGCTTTTGAGATGATAAAGTTCTCAGTAAATATTCATCGAGGTTGTTTTGGAGGTTGTGCTTTCTGTACAATCTCGGCTCACCAGGGAAAATTTATAGCCTCACGTAGTAAGAAATCTATCTTAAAAGAAGTAAGGCAAATTATAGAGATGGATGATTTTAAAGGATATTTGAGCGATTTGGGAGGACCCTCTGCCAATATGTACAAAATGAAAGGGATAAAACCTGAGATTTGTGCACAATGCAAGAAACCCTCTTGTATATCTCCTATGGTTTGTAAAAATCTAAATGCAGACCATACTCCTTTATTAGAAATATATCGAGAAGTTGATGGTTTACCAGATATAAAACGATCTTTTATAGGAAGTGGTGTACGTTATGATTTATTATTACATCGATATGCTGATGATCATTTGAATCAAGCTGCACATACTTATACAGAGGAGTTAATAGCTCGTCATGTGTCTGGACGTCTAAAAGTTGCACCTGAACATACAGAAGATAATGTATTAAAAATGATGAGGAAACCCTCATTTGAACTATTTGGTCAGTTCAAGAAAATATTTGATCGAGTAAATAAAAAACAGGGATTAAATCAGCAATTAATCCCCTACTTTATTTCTAGTCATCCAGGATGTACAGAAGCTGATATGGCAAATTTAGCTGTCCAAACAAAAAAACTACATTTTCAGTTGGAACAAGTACAAGACTTTACTCCTACTCCAATGACCTTAGCTACAGAAATGTACTACACAGGCTATCATCCTTATACTTTAGAAAAAGTATATACAGCTCGTAGTAAGGAACAAAAGTTAGCACAACGACAATTTTTCTTTTGGTATAAGCCCGAATTTCGTCGTCAAATTATACAGGCTTTACACAAAATAGGAAAGAAAGACTTAATCATAAAATTATTTGGGAAATAAAAAATGGCAACTGTGTTATTTTCAGTTGCCATTTTCTTTATAAAAAGAATTAATCTTTCACTGCAATAATTTCAATTTCAACTAACCCATTCTTAGGTAATGTTTTAACTGCTACTGCAGAACGAGCAGGAAAAGCACCCGTAAATTGTTGTGCATAGACCTCATTCATAGCTGCAAAATCACCCATATCAGCTAAAAAAACAGTTGTTTTTACTACATTATCTATTGTAAGACCAGCTTCTGCTAAAATAGCATGAATATTTTTAAAAGCTTGTGTAGTTTGCTCTTTTATTCCACCTTCTGCAAAATTTCCTGTTACAGGATCAAGTCCTAATTGACCTGAAGCAAAAAGCATATTCCCTACTTGTACAGCCTGGCTATAAGGACCAATTGCTGCTGGTGCATTGTTTGTTGCAATTACTTTTTTCATTGTCTTTTATTATTTAAAATCAAATATTTTCATTCATTCGTTGACGAACAACTTCATAAATTAAGATTGAAGAGGCTACGGATACATTTAGAGACCCGATAGTTCCAAATTGTGGAATCTTTACCATACTATCACAAATACGAAGATTTTCCATAGAGACACCTGTGTCTTCGGCTCCCATAACTATAGCAACAGGTCCATCATATTTTACAGCTGTATAATTTTCGTATGCCTTTTCACTTGCTGCGTATACTTTTACCCCCGATTCTTGTAAAAAACGAATTGATTGTGTAATGCTTTTTTCTTTACAAACGGGTAATACATGTAAAGCTCCTGCTGATGTTTTAATAGCATCTGCATTGACCGTTACACTACCTTTTGATGGGATTACAATTGCGTTAACTCCTGCACATTCACAAGTACGAGCGATTGCCCCAAAGTTACGAACATCTGTGATACCATCTAATAATACTATAAATGGATTTTTCCCTTGTTCATATAAAAACGGAATAATATCTTCTAACCTTTGATAAGTTACAGCAGGTATAAAGGCAATAACCCCTTGATGGTTCTTGCGAGTTAAGCGATCTAAACGTTCTGCCGGTACTCGTTGCACAGGAATATCACGTCCTTTTAAAACACTAAATAATTCACGTGATAAATCTCCTTGTAACTCACGTTTTACCAATATCTTATCAATTTCTTTATCCGCTTGTATTGCTTCAATTACTGCACGGATACCGAATATCATTTCGTTCTCTTTCATATTCTATTAGTTCTTTCTCTATTCACGCTCAAAGATACAAAGAAATATAATGTTTTATCGTCTTGATTAATCCCTTTTCGTATTTTGACGACTATTTGACTGTTGTCTGCTACTACTTGTTCGTCCTTTTCTCAGACGATCATCATTTTTATCTCTTTGGTAATAGTTTTCTTTATTACTTTGTCGCTTTTTATCTTGTTTATTATACTGACTCTTTTCTTTATTGGATTCCCCTTTCTGCTTATTGAACTCAGGTCGGTTATTATGATTAGACGTCCAATGTTCATTATGATTAGGGTGTCCATGATTCATGTTTGGAGAATAATTATTATTGGGACGAGAGACTCTATTTTTATGAGTTAAATGGCGGTCATATTTTCCCGGGAACCATTTATTATGGTCAAAATGATTAGACCATCTCTTATTTGAGTATTCCCAACGACTATGCCAATAATAATCCTCATATCGATAACAAATATTAGAAGGATGATATTCCGGATAATGTGGATTGTTAAACCATCCTCTCCAATCATGTATACGAGTTGGTAGTTCCCGTATTAAGTCAACATATAAATGAAATTGCTTTGGAGAAAGAATATGTTGTAACTTTCTATCACGCTCCATACGTAACCGATATATCTTTTCTGCTACTTGATCCCAATATCGATAAGGGCGACAAGCTTCTTGTTCAATTCTTTCACCATATCGATGGATGATTTTATGATATTCTGCTGCCTGATAATCAGTCATACGAATAGCATTTTCCATCCAATGGCAACTTTCGCAATAGGGTTCATTCCACCCAAAACTAATCCAAAATTGAGCATGTCCTTGTAGATAACTTAAAAGAACAATCATCAACACTATACTCCATCTTTTCATGATATTTATTTGTTAAATTAACACTTAAAATAGTTTTGTAATATGACTATACAGTGATGAAAAGGTTTAAATTCATATTTTCAACAAATCTTTTGCATTAGCAATTGACGCTTCTGTAAGAGTCGATCCGCTAAGCATACGAGCTATTTCTTTTATTCGCTCATCTTTGTTTAATAATTTGATGTGAGTTGTTGTTTGCTCATCTGTATCTTCTTTATAGACAAAATAATGCTCTTTCCCTTTTGCTGCAATTTGAGGAAGATGAGTAATGGTGAAGACTTGCATTTTTGTTCCTAAATCTTGCATAATATCCCCCATTTTATCGGCAATATCACCTGAGACTCCAGTATCTACTTCGTCAAAAATAATTGTAGGTAATGCGGTGAATCCGGCAATCATTGCTTTTATACAAAGCATTAAACGAGAAATTTCTCCCCCAGAAGCTGTTTGTGCTACCGGTTGTAACTCTGCACTTTTATTAGCAGAAAACATAAACTGAATTTCGTCCATTCCATCGATTCCCGGTTCTGATTTAGAAACAAAATCAATTGAAAAACGAGTATTTGGCATTCCTAAAGGAATAATTCTTTCTACTAATTGGGAAGCAATAGCCTTTGATGCAATTTTACGTTGTTCACTTAAAACAGTTGCCTGTTGTAATAATTCTTGGTAAGAAATTTCAACTTGCTCCTTTAAATTCTCAATTTGTTCATCAAAAGAATCTATTTCTTTTAACTGCTCCTCATATTGATTTTGTAACGTAATCAATTCTTCTATGGTAGAAACTCTATGTTTTTGTTCTAATGTGTAGAGGGTATTTAACCGTTCGTTTACCCAATCTAATCGTTCAGGATTAAATTCGATGTCTTCTTTCCAAAGTTCAGCTTCTGAAGCTAAATCATTTAAATCAATATAAGCAGACCGTAAACGTTCTGAGATTTCTTTTGCTTTTGGATAATATCTTTCTAAATTATCTGCGGTAGAAAGGGCTTCTTTAATAAGTTGAACAGCTCCTTGTTCCTCTCCATTTAATAGTTGAGTTACTTTGTATAGTGAACCCTTTATTTCTTCAGCATGAGACAATGTCTCTAATTCTTGTTCTAAATCCTCTTGTTCACCAATACTTAAATTGGCTTCTACTAATTGTTCTAATTGAAAGCGGACATAATCTTCTTCTTGTTTTGTCTGTCTCGCCTTTTCTGTTAATTCTGTTAATTCTTTTTTTAGAAATTGATAACGATTATACTCTTTTCGATAAAGAATTAATAAAATCTCATTTTCAGCCATTACATCAATAACCTTTAGTTGAAAGCGAGTATCTCCTAATAAAAGATTTTGATGTTGTGAATGAATATCAATCAACCGAGCTCCTAATTCTTTTAAAATAGTTAGAGAAACTGGAGAATCATTGATAAAAGCTCGAGACTTACCTGACGCATATAATTCTCGGCGAAGAATACAAACTTCTGCGTCATACTCTAAGTCTTTTATCATAAAAAACTCTTCTAACTTGTATTTAGAAACATCAAAAACAGCTTCTATTACACATTTCTCAGATCCATTCTTTATACTTTTTCCATCGGCTCGCTGCCCTAAAACTAAAGATAAAGCTCCTAATATGATTGATTTTCCTGCCCCAGTCTCACCGGTTATTACAGAAAAACCTTGATTAAATTTAATATCTAAACTATCTATTAGGACGAAGTTTCGTATAAATAATGATTTCAGCATGGTAAAAACTTATTCAAAATTACTTTTTTAATGATTCCATACGTGATGTAAGAGCAGGATAAAGATTAGACAATAGTTTGTAACCGTCCTGTTTTTCCTGGCTTGTTGCTTTTGAATAGATTAAAACAACTTCGTCTAACTTTGCGTCTGAAAACATTTGAAGTATAGGAGATGTAGGACGGGAACTTTTTATCTGTTCCAATGTTGGAAGTAATTCTATAATTGTTGTTCGCCCCCGATCGGCATTAGCAGCCATTTCATCCAGTCCTTTACGATGGTAATTATACCACATTTCTCGGAATAAATCAGATGTGTTGTCTGTCAATGCTGTAGATAAAGCATGACGATTTCGGTCGTTTTCAAAAGCTTTCCATCCGGTCCAAGAGGTTTGTGCCTGTGCTAAACTTACAATTTGTTGGGCTTGTTGTAAAAAGGTACTCCCCCCTTTGGGCGCAAAACTATCAAAATCTAATCCTAAGATTGTATAAATATAAAAAACAACTGTCGCTATTAAATTATTACTTAATGTATTTTCTGTGTACTCTAAAGGTTCAAATTCAGTATAATCAAAAGATAGCTCTGTATCACGAAAGTTTAATAAGGTGGTTGTATAACTTGAGTTATAAACCGGACGACGTGCTTGTATCTGTATTTCTCCTTTAAAACTATTATCTGAAACAACTTCAGAAATAATAAGAGTCATAGAGCAATCTATTCGTTCGTTTACAGCGAATGTTGCGTCTGTCCATTTTTTATTATTAATAAACTCAGTTAAAGCTGTTTGTAAAGTTGTAAAAACTTGCTTATTGGTCGTTTGTACTTGGTCACTATTAATTGTAACACGTGCATTCAATTCCTGAGCCTCCATTCCAAAAGGAATAGTACCCAATAAGCCTATACATAGCCATCTTTTAATTTTATTCATATTAATAACATTGCCAGTTTATTTACAATATCAACAGCTACCTCTTGTTTATTCTTTAAAGGATAAGTCGTCAATTCCCCTTCTTTATCAATAATACTAATTTTATTTGTATCATAACGGAAACCAGCTCCAGCATCTCGTAAAGAATTTAACACGATGAAATCGAGATTTTTTCGCTTTAATTTTCTTTCTGCATGAACAGCTTCATCGTTAGTTTCCAATGCAAAACCCACTAATATTTGTCCTTGTTGTTTTATTGCTCCCAATGAAGCTGCAATATCTTTATTAGGAACTAAACGCAAAGTCATTTCTCCTTCAGTTTCACGTTTTATTTTCTCAGCAGCTTGTATATCCGGACGATAGTCTGCAACTGCCGCACAAAGTATTCCTGCGTCAGCTTTAGGAAAAGCTGTCATCGCAGCTTGGTACATCTCTTCTGCAGACTCAACATCAATACGTTTAATATTAGGATGTTTCGTTTTTAGAGATACAGGACCCGCAATTAATGTTACCTCTGCCCCCTGTTGAGCGCAAACTTCAGCTAAAGCAAATCCCATTTTCCCAGATGAATAATTTCCTATAAAACGTACAGGATCTATCTTTTCATATGTTGGTCCTGCTGTTATTACTATCTTTTTTTTTTCAAGCTGTCTTTGTGAAGTAAAAAAGTCTTCTAATGTGGCCACTATTTTATCAGGCTCTTCCATACGTCCTTTACCCACTAAATGGCTTGCCAACTCTCCTTCTGCCGGTTCTATAATACGATTTCCAAAAGAACGAAGACGTTCTAAATTTTGTTGAGTTGAAGGATGAGCAAACATATCTAAGTCCATTGCCGGTGCTATAAATACCGGTGCTTTACAAGAAAGATAGGTCGTGATTAACATGTTATCTGCCACTCCATTTGTCATTTTACCAATTGTTGAAGCTGTAGCAGGAGCAATTAACATTACATCTGCCCAAAGACCTAAATCAACATGACTATTCCATGTCCCATCACGATTTGAGAAAAATTCACTAATTACGGGATGACTACTTAATGTAGATAATGTCAATGGAGTAATAAATTCTTTCCCTGCAGGAGTAATAACGACCTGTACCTCCGCTCCTTTTTTGACTAAAGCACGGATAATATAAGCAGCTTTGTAAGCAGCGATACTTCCTGTTATTCCTAAGATGATATGTTTATTCTTTAATATACTCTCCATCTTATATTTCTTATTTCAATTTGAAATCTCTTAATTTGATTTCTGTCAATATTTTTTTAGTGTTTAGAGGAAAATCTCCATTCATAATCCAAGAATAATATCCGGGATCACTTTTTAAAACATCTTTTACTAAACGACCTTTATATTTCCCAAAATTGATTACTTCTTCCCCTTTATCGTTATAAATCATGCGACCGGCAAAGTCTACATTATTGTTATAACTTGAATATTGAGATAGAAAATTAATATCATTTTGTAACTCAGGATAGCGATCCAATTGGGCTTTTAAGACCTCATAAGTCGCCATAGTATCTGCTTCTGCTGTATGAGCATTATCTAAATCTTTATCACAATAGAATTTATAAGCAGCAGATAATGTTCTTTGTTCCATTTTGTGGAAGATTGTTTGTACATCCACAAATTTACGTCTGTTTAGATCTATATCCACACCAGCACGAATGAATTCTTCTGCCAATAAAGGAATATCGAAACGGTTAGAATTGTATCCTGCTAAATCACAACCTTCTATTTGAGAGGCTAATGATTTTGCAATCTCTTTAAAGGTCGGACAATCTTTTACGTCATCATCTGTAATTCCATGTACAGCAGTTGCTTCCGGTGGAATAGGCATTTCTGGATTGATTCGTCTTGTTTTACACTCTTCTTTCCCACCAGGATAAACCTTAACAAAAGAGATCTCAACAATACGGTCTTTAACTATATTTATACCCGTAGTCTCCAAATCAAAGAAGACTAACGGGTTCTTTAAATTTAATTGCATTCTTTACTGATTAATCATTCAACATCATTGGCATTAACAACATCAAAAGATCTTCATTTTCTTCATTTTCTGAAGGAACTATCAGACCTGCACGTGAAGGATCTGCCAATTCGAGTATTACCTCTTCTGAATTGATATTACTCAATATCTCTATTAAATAAGTTGCTTTAAATCCGATATTTAACTCAGAACCTTCAAAACTACACATAATCTTTTCCTCTGCTGATGTTGAGAAATCAATATCCTGCGCAGAAACAACCATAACATTATCTTTTAATTGTAGCTTAACTAAGCTACTTGCCGGATTAGAAAAGACAGAAACTCGTTTTAACGCATTTAAGAATGATACACGGTCAATTGTTACTTTATAAGGATTCTCCTGTGGTATTACACTATTGTAATTAGGGTAACGACCTTCTATCAATCGACAAATCATTTCAAAGTTTGAACAACGTACATAAGCATTATTGTCGTCAAACTTAATATTGATCATATCCTCTTCCTTAGCCAGAAGTCCTTTTAATAGGTTGGCCGGTTTTTTAGGTAAGATGAAAGAAGCTCTTTCTGTTGATTTGACAGAAAGGTTACGTAAGCGTACCAATTTATGACCATCAGAAGCCACAAATGTCAAATCCTCTGTATGAAAATCAAAATAAACCCCATTCATTACTGGACGTAATTCATCATCTGCAGTAGCAAATAGAGAACGACTTATGCCATTTAATAACATTTGAGCTTCTACCATGACGGATATTGTGTTCTCATTCAATGGTTTTTGCCGAGGATAAGTATCCCCTTTCTGTCCAATAAAATTATATTTACCATTCTGGAAATGGATAAAAATCTCCAAATTTTCATCGTTAATATCGAAGGTTAAAGGTTGTTCCGGTAATTCTTTTAGAGGATCAAGTAATATCTTTGCCGAAACAGCAAACAGTCCTCCTCCTTGTGCATTCATCACGTCTACTGATGTAACCAGACGTGTTTCAGCATCTGAAGCTGTTATCGTAAGTTTATTTCCTTCCAAATTAAAAAGGAAACTATCCAGAATTGGTAATGAATTCTTAGAGGCAATAACTTTACTAATTGACTGCAAGCGAGATAACAGCGCAGTACTGGATACATCAAATCTCATGGTTCTAAATATTTATGTTGTTTTTATTGTTTTCAATCATACAAAAATAACAAAATATTCTATACAAACATCTGCTTCTTGAAAATAAAAAAGAGGTTCTTCTAATTTTAGAAAAACCTCTTTTAATTTATCCTTTATCTGCTTAATTATTTAGCGAAATAATCTTTTACAGCTTCGTTTGGAATCATTTCTTCCTGGAAGATGTAAGCACCAGTCTTCGGGGACTTAACCATCTTGATTACTTTAGAATAGGTACGACCGTCACCTTTCTTAAATGTTGCAACCGCTTTTTTTGCCATTGTTTAATCTCCTCTTACTTAATTTCTTTGTGTAACGTCATCTTCTTCAGGATAGGATTATATTTCATAAGTTCCAATCTCTGAGTTGTATTCTTTCTGTTTTTAGTAGTAATATAACGAGAAGTACCCGGCATACCACTTTCTTTGTGTTCAGTGCATTCCAAAATAACCTGAACTCTGTTACCTTTTGCTTTCTTTGCCATTTCTTATCTCCTCCTCTATTAAGCGTTTAAATAACCTTTTTCAGCAGCTCTTCTAATTGCTGCATCCAAACCAAGTTTATTAATAGTACGCAAGCCAGCGGCTGAAATATTCAGGCTAACCCAACAATCTTGTTCTACCCAGTAGAACTTTTTAGTAAACAGGTTCACATCAAACTTACGTTTCGTTCTTCTTTTAGAGTGAGAAACGTTGTTGCCAACCATTGCTTTTTTTCCAGTAATTTGACAAATTTTCGACATTGCTAAATTTTTCTTTTAAAATATTACGAAATTAAGTCAACTCCTGCTATGTGTCTTCCCTTTTTGAACTGCATCACGAACAAAAACAAAGATTCTAATAGAGTTTCTCTTTCTTTACGGGGCACAAAGGTAGGAATTATTTCTTTAAAAACAAATAAACCAATGACTAAATTCTATATTTCCTATTAAAATCATTGAGATAAACAGATAAAAAAAGACTTTATTAGAACGTATTGGAAAGGAAGAAATGTCTTTATAAAAAAATGTACAGACTTTTTTTAAAGTTTCAGGTAAGAAACTTCAAGTTTCATCATAAGAAACTCCGAGTTTCATTACTTGAAACTTTTAGGAATCTAATAATCGGTTGGAATTTATCTAACTACTTATGAAAAGAATTCAACTAACTAATAATTATCTTTCTTTAATTCAACAAAATAGATAACAAAAGAGTTTTATTTCTGATTGAATTTAAAATTTGAATGATTATGGCACGAAACTTTAAAGAGGCTTTAAGACATCGGAGAAGTTATTATTCCATTACGGATAGTTCTCCTATTTCTGATAAGGCAATCAGAGAGATTATTGATTTTGCAATTATGCAGGTTCCTTCGGCTTTTAACTCCCAATCGACACGTATTGTTCTTTTATTGGGAAAACAGCATAAAAGACTTTGGAAAATCACGAAAGAGATTTTAAAACAACTTGTTCCCGAGAAAATGTTTCAGAAAACAGAGACAAAAATTGATGAAAGTTTTGCTTCTGGATATGGTACTATCCTATTCTTTGAAGACCAGACGGTCGTTGAACAGCTGCAAAATTCCTATCCTCTCTATGCAGATAAGTTTCCTCTTTGGGCACAACAAACTTCTGCAATGCACCAATTAGCCATCTGGACCATGTTAGAAGATGAAGGTTTAGGGGCTTCTTTACAACATTATAATCCACTTATCGACGAACAAGTAGCACGAGAATGGGAACTCCCTTTTACATGGAAATTAATTGCTCAAATGCCTTTCGGTATTCCTACAGAAAAAGTAGAGCCAAAAGCTTTTGAACCATTGGATAAAAGGGTTTTAATCTTTAAATAATTATATAGGATATATAGCTTCATCCGTACAGATGGGACTATATATCCTACTCTGATAAATCTATTTTTTTGCGGGAACAAAAAAATCTTTTTCTGTCAATTCGCATTGCTTGGCAATCCGTTTACAATAATCCAATCGTCCGACATAATGGTTTCGAGAATCTGAACCAAATGTAAATTTTAAACCGGCATGCTTTGCCATTCGAATAAACTTCTCATGAGGGACATGCACAATATCATTTATTTCTATTGCGATATTTCGAGCTTTCGCGGCATCTATAATCTGTTGTAGACGCTTTTTTGTCCAAAGTGTATCATATTCTCGCTGCAAACAACAAGGTAAAAATAGTGGACAAGCTAATATATCCAAAGGATCCTCTCCGGTAAGAATATCCATATAATGTTGCATATTCCGATTCATAAACACTTCCGAATCATCAATATAAGCATTGTACTCCCATAATTTAATGGTTTCTCCATAGCTGTTCCCATTTTCAACGATTTGTGGATCCATTGCAATATAATCGGCTTGAGCGATTAGATCAGGAGAAAAATTTTTTGACCATCCGGGACTCATGGGTTGTAATCCGATATAAACGGGATAGGGTTTTATTGTATTTATGTATTCTTTTAGCTGTACATCAGTCTTGATTCCCCAAGGAGCAATGTTCTCCATAACCCCGATTGTCATATTCAATTCTTTGGATTTTGCGACAATATCATTGATTGTCAATTTATCTGAACGGTGAACATGTAAATCCATAATGGGGAAATTCAGTTCATTGGGGACACTTACTTTTGATCCTTTATTAGATTCAAAGCTCTCTTTTGCGGAAACTTTATTGAATAAAGTACTGGTCAATAAAGCTCCTGAAGTTTTAAGAAATGTTTTTCTATTCATAAATGCTCTGTCTTTTTTTGCAAAAATAATTGCTCGCCGATCTCTCCATTTGTTTTATTGTTTATAATCATTGTACAATATTTAGGGCTTAATCATAAATATAATTTTATAACTGTCGAAGTCCGACTACCTTATTATATTGTGCGATAGCTATTTTTTGCTGATACCATGTTTGAATCAAATTACTGAAAGATTGAATCCATGAAAGCTGTGCAGAGAGCACATCCAAGATCGGAAGTTTTCCTTCGTTATAACTAAAGGTATTTAAATCTAAGTTCTCTTCCGCAATTTCACAGGCTCTTTTTGCAACCTCTATCTGTTTGGTATATTCAGTTAAGTTTGTCCAAGCGTTTGCAAGTTCTTGGGTTATTTGGTCTCTTGTTTCATCTTGAGCATATTCACTGCTCCGTAACAGTGCCTTTTGTTTATTGACTTCTTTAAATCGGGCTCCTCCATGAAACAAAGGAATTTTTAAAGAAGCTACAATCGCCGGTGTCCAAAGTTGTTCCGAACCTTTGACATTTAATAGAGGTGTTCCCCAAGTTGTTTGAAAACCGATTGCCAATGAAGGGCTATATTTCGCTTTTACCAAACGGATTTGTCGATTCAGATATTCAGTATTCAGTTCTTTTATCTTAAGTTCCGGCCGATTTCTCAATGCTATCTCTTCATCGATATACTGAGGTAAAGGGAGTACTTTTGAGATTGCGTCTGTTAATTCAACTGAATTCATCGGGGACAGCCCCATTAAAACATTCAAGTTTTGTAAAGCGATTTGGAAATCTGTATAGGCTGTACTTTGGTTTAACTCTGCCTCTTTCAGACGAGCTTGAACCTGTAATAGATCGGTTTTGCTTATTTGTCCCTCTTTAAATCGCGTTTCCAAAACATCTGCTAAAGCCTGTACAATTTGGACATATTGCTTCATAACTTCATACATTCCTTTACGAGCGGCAGCAGACCAATAGATGATGTCCGCTGCATACAGAACGTTATCGGTTGTCAATTCTTCCGTTTCCATCGCTATTTGGCTTTGGATCTGTGTCGCTTTATATTGGTTATAGATTTGGCCACCTGTATATATGGGTTGGTTTAAAGAGACTCCTATATTATAGGTATTATGATCTATCTCAGCTGAAAACGCAGGTCCAAAGTCCAATTGACTTGAATTAATCCTGTATTGATAGTTACCGGAGAAATCAATAGACGGTAGAAAGGCTGTTTTTGCAACCTTAACTGCATATTGCATAGCCGTACGTTCTTCTACATATTGTTTGATTTGGCGACTGTATTCAAGTACCTTTTGTTTGTAATCATTTACTGTAATCGAATGTTCTTGCGCAGTAAGAAAGAGAGAGCAGGTAAATATTCCGCTTATAATCAGGTAACATTTCATATTGTTTATTCGGATTTAATGTGAAAGAAAATACAATAAGTCACAGGCAGAATGAATATGGTCAATAGTGTCGATACAAACAATCCACCCATAATCGTTGCTGCCATTCCAGCAAACATCGCGTCCCCTAACAGAGGAAGCATACCTAAAATGGTAGTTCCTGACGCCATTGTGACGGGGACAATTCGTGTTTTGGTCGCCTCAATTACGGCTTTAACCAGGATTAACCCACTGTTTAATTGCAAATCAATCTCCTCTACTAAAACAATTGCATTCTTGATATTCATACCAATCAATCCTAACAATCCTAAGATAGCAAAGAAGTCTAGTGATTTACCGAATAAGAGTAAGCCCAGTACTACACCTATAAAAATAAGAGGTAACATACACATGATCAGTACAGGTTTCCTATAATATGTTGGGAAAAGAAATAACAGTGTGACATAGATAATTCCAAACATCAAAGGGATATTGGCCGCAATAGCACTATTCCCTTTATCCTGTTCTGCCTGTTCACCGAAATATTGGAGTTTATATCCTGTGGGTACAGCCACACCTTCCTTTATTTCTTGCCACAGCTGTTTAAAAATAGCCATCGTGTTAGTACCCCGTTTAGGCTCACATTGCATAAGCATGTAACGTTGGCGATTATACCGTTTGATTACACTGAATTCATAATCCAAGGAGAAATTATCTATCACCTGCTCTACCTTTACCGACTTTCCTTTCGCACTATGTACCGGAAGTGTTTTTATATCATTCAGATTCATGGAATCTTTCCCTTCATCTTTCAATAAAATAGGCATAGAAAGATCTCCCTCACGATACTCACCTAAAGGAACACCATTTGTTACTGCTCGAAGCGAATAAGCCATCTGTTGCCGAGTAATCCCCAAGCGTAACCCCTTCTCCTGAGAGTATAAAGGTTTCCATACCGGTACTTTATTGCCCCAACTATTGCGAACTTCCATGACATATTTGTTTTTATAGGCTATCTTTTTGGCCTGTTGTGTCAGTGCAACCAACGTATCGATATTATCTCCAATGAAACCTATCTCGATTGCTGCGTCCGGAACGGGAGAAAGAGCAAAGAGAGAAGAACGGGTTAATATATTAGGATAATTTGCTACCATATATTCATAAAACCGACTTTCTTCTTCCGGTGCCTCCTTTGCTTGCTTGGTTTCAATCAGCACATTCGCAAAATTGGGCTTTTGTCCAACGGATGAACTGGCCAAATAGTAACGTATAGGAGAAGCTCCCAAAGTAAAGGAATAGGACTTGAGTTTATCGTTCTTCTTTAAATCCTTCTCTATTTGTTCTACCTCTCTTTGTACCTCTTCAATCCCATATCCTTCAGGAAAAATCAGGTCTGCCCGGAAATAGGGCTTATTCATTATCGGGAAAAAGCTCTGTGGCATGATACTCATGATAAAAAGAGAGAGAAACAGGGTTAAAACCACAGTTGTAAGTGTGATATATCGATATTTTATCAATCTTCCCAATACCTTTTCAAAGGTATGATAGAGTTTCGTATCGTAAGGGTCTTTATATTCGCCAGCCTTAGATTCTTTTAGGATAAAATTGCCAAAAGTAGTTGTCTGTGTTAAAGCTAATAGCCAACTTAGTCCTAAAGAGACAGCCAACACAATAAACAGAGGCTTTACTATTTCGGCCACAGAAGCCGGTGCTAAGTAAAGCGGAAGGAATGAACATACAGCAATAAAGGTCGCTCCCAACAACGCCCATTGTGGCTTAGTCGCACCTTCAACCAATGCCTGATAACGGGATAACCCCCGCTTAATCCCTACTTGTGCATTATCTGTCACGACAATGGCATTATCGACTAACATGCCCATTGCAATGATAAAGGCCGCCAAAGAGGTTCGGTTCAGTCCAACTCCCCATATCCACATAATCAACAGGGTTCCTCCTACCGAGAACAGAAGTGAGCTTCCCACTAACATACCTGCACGTGATCCCATCACTAAGAAGATGATTACAATCACGATTAATAATGACTCTATCAAATTCAGTATAAAACCATTATTCGCTTCTTCGGCAATCTTATCCTCCGGATAGATTGTCTCCAATTCCATACCGACCGGAAGGCGTTGTTTTAGTTCTTTCAACCGTTCTGTTACACGATTACCCACATCCACTACATCATCTTCTGCACCGGTAGAGACTCCGATCCCAATAGCCCGTTTCCCATTAACTCGCATAAGGGTAGAAGGTGGATCTGCATATCCTTTCTCAATTTGGGCAATGTCTCCCAAACGTACCTCTGCTCCGCTTTTTGTGACAATCAGTTGTTCCCGAATGTCTTGAATACTTTTATAAGTGCCTTCTGCACGCACTCGAAGTTGATAGGTCCCGGTTGTAATTTCTCCTGTATTGACCAATAGATTCTGTGTCTGTAGAACTTGTTGGATAGCTGTTGGATCGATTCCTAAATTGGACAGTTTAGGAACGGAAATAAAGACATTAACAACTTGTGCCTGCTCTCCAAAAAGAAAGACCTTTTGCACACCTGACAGCGGATTCAATTCAGTCATGATCTTTTGTGCCCAGTTACGCATATCATTGTAGGTGAAGCCCTCGTCAGCAGTCAGCGCATAGTAAATACCAAAAACATCTCCAAAATCATCATTTACCAAGAGTGTTGTGACTCCAGCAGGCAACTTAGATTGCATATTGGCCACTTTACGACGCAATTCATCCCACTTTTGAGTGATGGATTGGGGTGATAAATGGCTTTTTAGTTCAACAGAGGTCTCTGACAGTCCAAAGTAACATTTAGACTTGATGTTGTACACATCAGAGAGTGTTTGCAAATCTCTTTCAATCGTTTCGACCACATTTTTTTCTACTTCCATTGGGTTCGCACCCGGATAGTAAGCAGTCAGGACAGCTTGTTTGATGATAAACGGGGCGTCTTCCTTCTTTGGAAGCTTAAAAAAGGCATAAATACCCCCGACAAGCAGGATGGATAGGAAAAAATAGATCACTTTTCTATTTTTCAAGGAGTAAATAGGGAGATTCATTACCTTATGAGTTTAATCCGTTAATACCTTTACCTGCTCTCTGTCAGTCAATCGGGTAGCTCCTGCGGAAACCACCTGTTCACCGGGCTTTAAATTATCCGTAACGACCACTTGCTCCTTCCCTATCAGCTCTGTAATCTGAACCGGACGCAGTTCTACCTTTCCTGTCCGTTGATTATAGACAAAAACAAAGGTCTCCTCATTTTCTTCGCTGGCGACAATCGCTGAAAGAGGAACCAGCACTGCCTCCTTTTGGAAGTTTGTATTCTCAACATGCAAAATCACTCGACAGGAGAAACCAACAGCTACTTTATAGCGATTCAAATCGAACTCCGGATCCTCTATTTGGAGAAAAACGGGAACACCCGATCCATCTGGAGAGGCCTCTACATACTCTTTTACCTTTGCCTTGAATATCTTCCCTTTATAGGTATCAAACTCAATATAAATCTGATAAGGATAGCTGAAATAGATGACGTTCGTCTCCGGCATCGTGAATTGAACCTGTAATTTTTTGGGATTTATCAGGCAGACAATCCCTTCTCCCGCCTGTACTTTCTGGTAATTCTCAACATACTTCTTTTGGATGAACCCATCAAAAGGGGCACGTAGCTTGGTCTGTGCCAATTGATTCTCCGCATACTCAAAAGCCGCTTTGGCATTGATAAAAGCTGCCTCTGTTGTTTCATATTCCTGCTTAGAGATGGCCTGTTTCGTCAGTAGATTCTGTGCTCGCTGCAATTGGGCTTCTGCTGTCAGGAAAGAGGCTCGTTTAGCCTCGTAGTCCCATTGAAAATCTTGCGGATTTATCTCGGCAATCACCTCCCCTTTGCGTACCTGCTGTCCCTCTGTTACGTTGAGTGAGATTAGAGGGCCTGCCATCTGAAATGCCAAGTCGCTAAACTGGTCGGGCGAGACTACCCCGCTAAAAGATTTCTCCAACACATCCAAGGCGGTCACTTCGGTCAGTTTTACCGGACGAGGTTGGGACTCCGGTACCGGTTGCTGGTGACAAGAAAATAGAAAAACGGTCGTACCGATAAGTATCCATCTGTTGTTCATAGGTAGAAATAAAAAAAGTGTTGCACGTATTCATACAACACTTTTTCGATACGATTGTTCTCCTATTTCGGAAGGAAGATTAGAAAGACCAACTCCCCCAGTCAATGGATTTTTCCATCCGTTTTTCTTCGTCATCCGGTATCGCTGGAAAGAAATCAATGCCGGTAGCCTTCTCTACCTTGTCGATAGGGACTGCCATCGCCTTACTAAACTTCTCATTGTAATCTCGATTCTCAAAAAGGAAACCGATTCCCTTGTACTGACTGCCGGTATAGAAACAGAGCACTTTATAAAAGCCGGCCGGAATAGCCACCCGGTTTTTCCCTAACCTTTTCATGTCGTCGCTAAAGATAGGACCGGTTACGATGTACAACGAACCGTTGTCTTTTGCCCACATACGACATTGTGCCTCCAAATCATTCCAGACCCCGCGGTTCAAACCCGGTGCTTGAGGACAGATATTGCTCAAATAGAAAGATTCGCGCATGGCTTTCGCTGACCATTTCATGTCGGCTGCCGGAGCCAAATGTCCACGATCATAACCGGAGCGGGTATAATCCTCATTGGTAGCTGTAGCCCCTTTTACATCAGGGTCAGAGACAAATTTGTTTGAACGTTCAACCTTTTTATTATTGACTTCCATATCCGTCAATTCGTAAGCCACCCAGTTAGCCACCTTATAGTCGGAATTATAGGAAACAGTGTATCCCTCATGCCGGATTATCTGTTCTTTTCGCTTCTCTTTCAATTGAGGAATCTCGACCTGTGCCGCTACTTTCTCTACCCGTTTGGAAGTCGGGGTCGATTGAGTGGAAGTCTGCTTTTTCGGCTTCGTAGTAGCTGAATTTTTCCTGGATGTTGGCTCTGCTTTGGATGTTATGACCTGTTCTTTCGTCTCTATCGGTCTCTTTTTTTCTGTTTTTACCGAGAAAAAGAGGTCATACGTGTACATAACAGCGATGAACAGTACGATAGCTGCCGATAATCCGATGATAAATTGTTTCGTCTTCTGGATTAAAGCAGATAGTTTGCCATTTGTTTTCTTTTTTCCCTTTCTTGTTGTCTTCTTTTTAGCCATTTTTCCTCTAAAATTTCTATGGTTGCAAAAGTAAACAATATAAAAATTCTCTACAAATGTCCCGGCAAGCCGCTTTCCGAGGATTCTTTTCTTCAAAAATGTATCGGCCAGCCACTGACCTGTACCTCTATGTTAAAAGAAGAACCGGCCAGCCACTAACCCACCCTTCTTTGTTAAAAAATCCATTAGTCAGCCGCTAACCTGCACTATTTTGTTAATGAGTTTTAAGGATTAGTGGCTGACCTAAGCTACTTATATAAAAGTGTTAAAGGTCTGCGGCTGTCCGGCTCTACTTTTCAGGAAGTTGAACCGGACAGTGACTAACCCTCAGTTTTTTCAATTCAATAACTTTTTGTTTGCAGATATCGAAAAAAATGACGAATATTGGAACCTAAATAATCATAATATTTTTCACTTTAATTAAACATTTCATGAATATGAAAAAAATTTCTATTGTGCTGACATCACTGATGATGGCGACGTTAGCCTATGCAGAGAAAAAACCATTGGATCATTCGGTGTATGATTCATGGAAAAGACTTGATGCGGTTTCCGTACCCCGTAACGGAGATGTACTCATGTACACTATAGCTCCACAAGAGGGGGATGTAGAACTGGTTATCGAAAACATACGTAACGGTAAGAAGATTGCAGTCCCCAGAGCTACAAATGCAGTTCTTAATGAAGACGGAAGCAAGGTGGTAGCCTTAATCAAACCGCTTTTTCAAGAGACAAGAGAGGCAAAAATCAAAAAAACGAAGAAAGAAGATATGCCAAAAGATACATTGGCTATCATTGACGTAAAGACAGGAGAAGTAACAAAGTATGCGAACTATAAATCACATGCTACTCCTATGAAATGGACTTCACTCATCGCTTTTGAACTGACTCCGGCTAAGGATAAGGACAAAGCGAAGGATGAAAAGAAGGATAAACCGGAAGGTGAGAAAAAAGCGGCTCCGGAAAAACCGGCTAATCAATTGCTTGTCATGAATATTCAGACGGCAAAGATTGACACAATCAAGAATGTCAAATCTTATAAGTTCAACGTAGACGGTAGCCTGTTGGCTTACGTAGTAGAACCGGAAAAGAAGGATTCTTTAGGCAAGGCTGGTATTTTCCTTTATAATCCGGCTAACGGAGAAAGCAAGGAAATCATGCAGGGTGTGAAAGGTTCTAAATTTGAAGCACCGACATTCAGCGAAGTGGGTACATTAGCTTTCTATGCGAATACAGATACGGCTAAAGCGGCTAAGAATAACAACAATATCTACTTGTATGACATCCAGTCTGGCAATGTAAAATTGGCAGCCCATAAGGATATGCAGGGAATGAATGAAGGATGGATTGT
This sequence comes from Parabacteroides sp., assembly GCA_017481945.1. Taxonomy (GTDB): domain Bacteria; phylum Bacteroidota; class Bacteroidia; order Bacteroidales; family Tannerellaceae; genus Parabacteroides. The sequence continues at coordinate 209,860 of JAFUOJ010000021.1, forward strand.
AAGTACAAACGCACCGCTGAATTTCAGTGAGGATGGAAAACGATTATTCTTCGGTACAGCTCCTACTCCATTGGAAAAAGATACTACATTGGTTGAGTTTGAACAACCGCAGCTTGATATTTGGTCATGGCATGATGATTATCTGCAACCGACACAGTTACTCAGAAGAGATCGGGATTTGAAGCAGACCTATACTGCATATATCAATACTTCATTAACAGAGCCATTCGTACAATTAGGAACACTTGACGTGCCTATGGTGAACGTACCGGATAGAAGAAAGGCTGATTGGGTGTTGGTAGGCAATGACAAGAAGTATCGCATTCAATCACAATGGGACTATGGTCGTACTGTAGACATCTATTTGATGAACGTGAAGGATGGTTCTCAGAAATTAGTGAAAGAGAATGTACGTATGGGTGGTTTTTCTTACTCTCATGACGCAAAATATGCAGTAGCTTATGACAGAGAACAAGGAGACTGGTACTTATTTACAGTGGCTACTGGCGAAATGGTGAATCTGACTGAAAATATGGAAGTAGGATTTGCTAATGATGAACATGATACACCGAGTTTGCCAAATCCATATAGCGGAGTTTATTGGTTTGAAGATAATCGTTCTTTCTTAATCAGAGATAAATTTGACTTCTGGCAGTTCGATGTTACGAACCCAACTGCACCTAAGCAATTTACAGATGGTTACGGTCGTAAGAATAATACTCAGTTAAGTGTGGTCAATTTGATCGAAGATTCAGAAAAAGTAGCACGTTCATTGTATGGAGGTTCAACTAAAATGAAAAAGAACGAACCGATTTACTTCAGTACATTCAATCGTACTACAAAAGAAAACGGATTGGTGATAAAAGACCTTTCTAAAAGAAAAGCAGAGGTTAAAAAGATTGTAGAAGGTCCTTATACTTTCAACAACCTTAATTACTCTAAAGCAGGAAAAGGTAAAAAAGAGGCGTTCGTTTACGTGCGTGGCAATTTTGAAGAGGGTAACAATACATTTGTTACTTATGACAACTTCAAAACTCAGAAGCAATTGACTGATATTAATCCACAGCAGCGCGAATATAACTGGGGTACAGTGGAACTTGTAAACTGGCAGACAGAGGATGATATTTTCTGTGAAGGTCTTTTATACAAACCGGAAAACTTTGATCCGAATAAGAAATATCCGGTGATGGTTTATTTCTATGAGAAGAATGCATTTACTATGTATCGCAGTATCGTTCCGGCTCCCAGCCGTTCAATCATAAACATACCTTACTATGTTAGTAATGGATATGTAGTATTTGTACCAGATATTTACTACACTACAGGTCATCCGGGACAGAGTGCAATGCGTTCTATCATGCCAGGTGTAGAGATGTTGGAAAAAACTTATCCTTGGATTGATGGTGAAAACATGGCTATCCAAGGACAGAGTTGGGGTGGATACCAAGTGGCTTACATGATTACACAAACGAATAAGTTTAAAGCTGCAGGTGCTGGTGCTCCGGTATCAAACATGACAAGTGCTTATGGCGGTATCCGCTGGGGAACTGGTATCACTCGTCAAGCTCAGTACGAACAGGGGCAGAGTCGTATCGGTCAAAACTTGTGGGAAGCGTTTGATTTGTATTATGAAAACTCTCCGCTTTTCTTTGCTCCGAAAGTAGAGACTCCTCTTCTTATCATGCATAACGATAAAGATGGTGCAGTGCCCTGGTATCAAGGTATAGAATACTTTGTAGGTCTTCGCCGATTGGGTAAGGTTGTTTGGATGCTTCAATATAACAACGAACAACATAACTTAGCTGAAAGAAGAAATAGTAGAGACTTAAGTATCCGTCTCTCTCAATTCTTTGATCACTATTTGAAGGGTGCGCCTATGCCAAGTTGGATGAAGAACGGACGTCCGGCTACACAGAAAGGTATTGATTTAGGATATGATCTGACAGAAGAATAAATCATCAAAACAAACACATAAAAAAAGTCCTCGGCAGATCTCTGCCGAGGACTTTTTTTATGTGTTTATCTTATAATACTGTTACTACAGCTTTTTGTTTTACATCTTTCTGATGAACGTTTACACGAACTTTATGGTCGTCTCCGTAAGTCCAATCAGATACTTGTGTGTTATTAACAAGTACTTTAGAAGGACGTTGCGCAGCGTCGATTTCCAATTCATACGTTCTGGAAGTGTACATTCCTTTGTAAGAACCTTTGACCGGCTGAACAGTAAATTCAATCTTTTGTCCGCTCTTCTTGCATTCAAAACGAGTTTCAGCGATACCACCATTTTCATAAGCGTATGTTTCGCCATCATCTTCGTACATCGTATAAGAAGTTGTAGCCTCTTTAGGGAATACCTTTACGATTAATGTATCCAGCGGTTTCTGACCGATGTATTGCATTTCTTTCTGGAATGGAATGATTGCACCTTCACGAACGAACAATAAACCGGCACGGTTAGCAGGATAAGCATGTTCAATTTCTTTACCGCCTGCAATCTTTTCGCCTGTCCAGTAGTCAATCCAATTACCTTTTGGCAAATAGATAGAGTTACTGAAGATACTTAACAATAGATTTTCACCGAACATATACTGATATACCATATCATCGCATTTGCGGTCTTCCGGGAACATTAATGGCATAGAACGAACAATCGGCATACCTGTTTGTGCACCTTCTAAAGCGGCAGAATAGATATACGGCATTAAAGAATAACGTAATTGAACGTAATCACGATAGGTATTCTTTCTGTCTTCTGGGAAATAGAACGGGTGGAACAATGCGTACCAGCTATTTACTTGTACCCAAGGTAAGAAAAGGCCGAAGTGTAAACTTTGCATTTCTTGTGCCTCCTCGTCTACCCAAAGAACGTCGCAAGAGGTATTCATAAATCCACTCATTCCTAAGTTCAACTGGTCGAACAAGGCAGTACGTCCACCTCCATTATCACCACTGGTAGAAGCACCCCAATGTTGTGTTCCTGCCCAACCAGCTGTATAGTGGTGCCATGTACGGCGTCCTAAATGGCCACGCGTCATTTGGTTCATCTGCTTCGGAAGCAAAACTTGGTTTAAGTTGTGCATTTCTTTATCGGTACGACCGTTATAGTACTCACGAGTCGGGTGTTCGTCAATTGTACGAGCAGGGTCCAATTTGAAGCCGTCTACACCGTTATCCAAGAAGGTTTTTAAGTGATCCATCCAGTGTTCCTGACCTGAAGTCGGTTTACCGGCAGCTGCAGCCAACTTGTCTTCTTCCGGTAAACTTAAATCATACTCTTCACATAACCACAAACCTAAATGGAATCCCATTTTATGCAAACGACCAATCAAAAGACGGTGCTGTTCAGTTTTAGGGAATTTATCAGCTTCCCAATAACCTTCTGGAGAGAATAATTTATAGTTCCATTTCTTTTTGGTAGAGAAGTCATAGCGTTTTTCCATCCACTGAGGTTCTAACCAAAGCAAGTCACAAGGAATTCTTTCTTGACGGAAGCTACGAGCGTCATCTAAAATATCAAACTGATCTTCCAACATGTTCGGACCAAAACAGAAACCATATGCCCATTTCGGTAATACATACGGACGACCTGTGATTTGTGTGAAATGATTGATAACATCAGGCATTGAGTTACCAAACATCAAATAAAAGTCAGCTTCGTCTGTAGTGTTATAGATAGAGAATATATCGGACTGATAGCTACCAATATCAAAGAAGTTCTTACGAGTTGTGTTATTATATACACCCCAATTTTCAGAACTGATCATCATTGGCATTGGAATTTCTGTATGCTGATAAGTAGTCCACATACGAAGTAATTCACCGCGGTGCTGGATGTGTTCGCGGCTGGTACTACCACCACCATAGAAACGTTCGCCTTCTTTCAAAGAGATATTAATAATGCTGGCCTTAGAGTAGTCTCCAGTTTCTGCCATATCTTTTATATTCCCTTTATTGGTATCATCTCCAATGATAGCAGCACCATTGGTTGCAACCTTTAGGCTTTCGTATTTTTTATTGATAACTTCCCCTAAGTTTGTACACAAAGGATCTTTACCTGTAACGTGAATCACTTTTTCAATGATTACATTACCTTTTTTATCAGAAACAGTAATAGCTCCTGTCTTTTTATCAACAACTAATTTATAGCTATTAGTTGCAACTTCAAATTGTTGTTTAGAATCTTTAGGAGTTACAGCAACATTCTTCCAATCAGTTTTAATAATACCATAACGTTCCATTAATGACTCTTCCAAAGCTTCACGCGGAGTTACTCGGATTCGGAAAATTCCGTCAGTACATACCGCGACATTCATGTACAGTCCGTTCTTTAAACGAACGTCGTAAGCCTGTTTTTCTTTTACAGAGTAGGCAAAAGCCGACTGTAGGCAAAACAGACAAAGAAGTAAATAATAGATTTTCTTCATGATAATAATAAATTATGTAATATTTTGTGCAAAGATAATACAGATATTGAGATTATTAACGAGTCTTATCTGTAATCACCAATGAATGTTTACCCGCTTGAAGGACTTTCACCTTGTTTTCTGCTACTTGAACTTCTGCTGTAGTTCCCTCAGGAACAGTTAATTGAAGTTGTACACGTTTCCCTTTCTTCTTAGCACTTACTTCAATCAAGCCGAATTTAGTGTCTACTACACCTTCGACCTCTTTCAAATATCCCATCTGTGGCGCAACACGGAACACTCTAAATCCCGGTTCTACTGGTTCGATACCACAAAGTTTCTGACCAAACAGGATAATTGGAGCTCCTGTCCAAGCATGGTTCAAAGAACCATCCAGACTAAAATGTTCGGCCAGCGTAGTACTACCCTCTCTCATCACAATCGGATAACGCTTTTTCATGCGATCTAAAGCTAAAGAAGGTTCACCCATTTGGAATAAAGCTTCTAATACATACTTTTCCATGTAAGGACTTGCATGTTGTTCAGTAGTCAATAATTTTATAATCGCAGGATATTTATCAGGAGAAGCTAAACCTGAAACAACAGCCATTGCCTGTACGCGATCATCTGTTTTTTCGGTATAGTCAGCCGAACGATAGGCTGTACCATTCCAATAACGTTTGTTATAGCTTTCATAAATACGTTTCATAATTGCTTCTATCTGCTTCACATCTTCTGTCTTTCCTAACTGAGCTGCGAAAACCCGTTCAGCCTTTAATGCTAAATAATACCAACAAGGAATGAAAGCATATTGATCTTTATTTTGACCGGCGTCAATCCAAGTCCAACCTCCTTCACGGAAAATAGGTAAACCTTCATTATCCAATTGCCAAGTCTCATGTAAATAACGTTTCACTCGGTCATAAACTATTGGAATGAAAGTACTGTCAGCACTATAAAAATATTGATTATGAAAACCATACCAACCAACAGAAGCAAGCATTTGACCCGGTAATTCTGAGAAGTAGTTTCCTGCAGGAACCGGAGAAGAAATAGAACCGTCTGCTTTTTGCCAATTCATCAATTCATAAATACCTTTTACTGCTAACTGATGAGAAGAGGGAGACAATGCGTAAAAAGCTTCTCCTAATTCATTCACTTCGTCACCCCACCACTGACCTCGTTCACGATCCGGACAGTCCATGTAGGTATCACGCATACAGACATAAAGCGTACGTACTGCTCTTTTCCAAAACTCATTGAAGAACTCCTCATTACAGTGGAACTTTCCGGTGAATTCTGTATCGTAACCTGTTTCGCGATATTTTACTTCCAACACTTTTACTCCTTCTGGAATCATGTAGCGAACTTCATCGCCGTTCATCCAACCGAAACACTCAAATTCCTGTATACCGTCACGAGTAATATATTCTGCACGAAGACTGCGGGCTGTTCCAATTTCATAATGATCTGTTTGCATATTAATTAGCTTACCAGCAGGTGCTTCTACCTTTAGATAGGGAGTTACATGACAGTTATAAGGCAAACGACAGAATAGAGTATCTCCGTTTTGACGAACACTAACATATTCACGCATACCATAGTTTTTCCATAGAGGAATCGGACGTTTCACTAACTTACCGAAAGGAGCCTGTTCCGGTTGCATAGGCAATAGCATTGATCCACCAATACGTTTCGGATGACCACCCATATTCCAATCTACCAGATCCTTCCGAGCGTCAAAGCGAATATTACTTTCAGCCATACGATAGTTGGGATAAGGTTCTCCTGTATTTTGGAAAGAATGGTGAATCGAAGCTTCCCAGGTCTGATCTGAAATCAGTTCCAACTCCGGACAAATCGCCTCAAACAATAAACCAGCTGTACCACTATTGATATGGCTAAAACCATTACGACCAAAATGCCAAATCAAAATAGCTATATGGTTCTCTCCCGTTTTCAAATAAGGAGCGATTTCAACTTCGTCATAATAGGTATCTCCGAATGAAGGACCTCGTTTCAATCCACCTTCAAAGACAACCAATTGTTTATTAATCCACAACCAATACTTTGTATCAGTTGCAATACGAGCAGTTAAACTTTTCGGTACTTTATCTAAATTTACTTTCTTACGAAAAGCAAGCCAAGAGTTTGCTTCGCTTTGGGATTCTGATTTAGAAATCCATTTAGCTTTCCACTTATGTTCTCCTGCTTGAAGGGAAAATAGATTTCCCAACAAACAAGCGATACAACAGAATAAAAATGTTTTCTTCATACGATATTATTTTGTTTTTACGGTTATACGATATTCTCCAGCTTCAAACTGTTTCTTCTTTCCTGTTGCATTAGGAACTTCTGCTGTTGTACCCTCAGGAACAGACAATGTCATTTGAATTTTACTTCCACTTCGTTTCAATGCCACCTTAATCATACCATAATTGGTTTCCAATGAAGTGGAAGCCTCTTTCAAGCTTCCCATTTGCGGACACACCTGGAATGAACGGAAGCCTGGTGAGGTTGGTTCTACACCACAAACTTTCTGGCTCAACAGTGTCAAAGGTCCTCCACTCCATGCGTGGTTGATCGTTCCACCACCAAAACCTTCAGAGCCAATTCCCCATCCTTCGAACAGAGTAGTATGATCCTCATATCTCAACATCTTTGTATAGCGAGTCTTCATACGTTCCAAAGCAAACTCCGGTTCATTCATTAAGAAGAGAGATTCTAAAACATATTTCTCCATATACGGACTTGCATGATACTCTTTCTTTAGCACCTTTACCAATGCCGGGTACTTATCTGCTGAAGCTAATCCTGAAACTACAGCCATTGCCTGTGAACGATCATCTGTTTCCTTCGTATAATCTGCCGAACGGTAAGCTGTACCTGTCCAATAGACAGAATCAAAGGTCTCAGCCAACTTATTCATCTTCTTCGTGATCATTTCCACGTCAGCGGTCTTGCCTAACATCTTCGCAAATTCTCTTTCTCCTTTCAAAGCCAAATAATACCAGCAACTGGTCAAAACTCCTAAGTCTATATTTTCGCCCCAGTCTCCCCAGTTCCATTCTCCTTTACGCTTGATAGGTTGTCCCTTTTCATCCAACTTCCATACTTCATGCAAATAGCGATGTACTCTGTCATAAATAGGAGCTACGAAACTACGATCTCCACTATAATAATATTGTGTATAGAAGCCATACCAACTTACTGAGGCCAACATCTGCAACGGTAACTCTGAACGCCAAATGCCAGAAGGCATCGGAGAGAAAAGTGTACCATCAGCCCGTTGCCAGTTTACTAACTCATAAATACCTTTCAATGCTAATTTATGGCTGGATGGAGAAAGTGCATAGAAAGCTTCGCCTAACTCATTCACTTCGTCACCCCACCACTGTGCACGTTCACGATCCGGACAGTCCATATAGTTATCGCGCATAGTTATATAAAGAGTTCGTGCCGAACGTTTCCACAATTCAGTGTAAAATGGATCATTACAGTCAAAAGAACCTGAAAACTCTGCATTGTAACCTGTTTCACGGAACTGTACATCCAAAACTTTCACCCCTTCCGGAATCACATACCAGATCTCATGTCCATTCATCCAACCATAGCTTTCGTATTCCTGTACCCCTTCGCGTGTGATATATTCCGCACGTACATTCAGTTCGGAACCTCCGTTATAGTTATCTGTCTGCATTTTAATCATCTTACCAGCCGGGGCTTCTACCTTTAAATAAGGTGTTACCTGCGCATTGTATGGCAAACGACAAATTAAGGTATCCCCGGAAGTACGCTGTGAGACATACGGTTTCAAACCATAATCTTTAAACAACGGTATCGGACGTTTCACTAACTTACCGAAAGGGGCTGAACCTGCGTCACAAACCGGAATAATTCCTTTTAACTTTTTACTTTGATAGCCCGGCTGATTCCATCCAGCTTCCGCCAAACGAGCGTCAAAACGAACATTACTTTCTGCTAACCGAGAGTTTGGATGTGGAGCTTCTGTTGTTTGATAAGCTTCATAAACGAATCCTTTCCAAGTACGGTCAGTAACAATCTCGATACCGGGTCCTACCGCTTCAAAGAGTAATCCTGCTGTACCGCTACTGATATGGCTGAATCCATTCCGACCGAAGTACCAGACCAAAAGAGCAATGGTATTCTCCCCTTTCTTCAAGTAAGGAGCTATCTCCACTTCATCATAATAGGTATCACTAATCGAAGGACCCCGTTTCAATCCACCTTCGAATACAACCATTTCGCCATTGATCCACAACCAATATTTACTGTCAGCAGCAATATTGGCCGTCAATGCTTCAGGTACTTTCTCAATGTCTACCGTCTTACGATAAACAATCCAGCTATTTGTTTCACTCGTACACATTGAGGGAACAATCCAACTGGCTTTCCATTCCGATTTTGCTTCTGTGGTAAAAACTAAAGCTACCAAGAGCAACAATAAATAATAAAGCTTCTTCATATTTATATAGTTTATATTTCACCATGCTTTTGTTGATAGGGGTGGGAATCCCGGTTTCCCCTACCATAGAGACACCCGTATTGATACCTATGGGAACAGAGGCTTCGATACCTATAGTGGCACAGGCTCTGATACCGGTATCAGCACCGGTGTTGATACACCCCTTACTAAAAAGTGTTAATATGTGTCCCGGAACCTACTTTTAGGCTCTGTTCTCCTACCTTAATCTCCGCTGTACATCCGGAAGGGACTGTAACTGTGAGTGTTATCTTTCCATTCTCACGTTTCCACTCACTGGTAATCAAACCGCGAACAGAATGATAAGAACCTTTAACCCAGTCCAAACCTTCTACAAAATGTGGTGTAATTAGAATATTATAGAATCCCGGCTGCGTCGTATCATAATTGATACCTGCCAGCTGATTCATCATCCAAGCTGATACATCTCCCATAAAAACATGATTCAAGGAGGCGTCACGGAACTTCGGACTCAAAGTCCATGTTTCCGGCAATGTAGTGTATCCCATTGTTTCAACCCAATATCCCCAAGAGGGAGCCTCTGTCTTTGTTACCATCTTCATGGCGTCTTCTACGTAACCATAACGAGTCAACATGGCGGGCACTGACTTACTACCCAATAGACCGAAATCCAAGAAATGGTTATTAGCTCGGACTGTTTCACACAGTTTATCTGCTACCAGTTGTTCTTTGTCCTCCGGTACAAGCCCTAAATACAAGGCAATGGCTTGTGCCGTCTGAGTCCCTTCTGCATAGATACCGGTCTCAGGATTGAAGAAACGCTGATTGATCAATGCTTTCAACTCGTCTGCTTTCTGTTGGTAAAGCGTAGTGTCTTTTCCTAACAAAGAGGCGAAACGAGCCATTAATGTATAGTCTAAATAATAGAAAGCAGTAGAGGTATAGGTGTTATTGGTAGTAGCTTTCCAGTACACCCAATCCCCCAAACCATAGGTGAGATAGCCTCCCTCCTTTTCTCGGGTCTTTAAATAGGAAAGGTAGCGTTCCATAGTAGGATAGAGATTCTGGATACTGCGCACCTCTCCGTAATAATTATACAACGCATTGGGAATAATGAACAGAGCAGCGTCCCAAACAGGGCCAATCCAATCGCTATATCCCCAGCCGCTGGAAGGAATAATACCTGAGAAATCACCAATGCTATCCCGTTGGTTATCGATAAAGTCATTCATCCATTTCTCATAGAAAGTAATCCCGTCAAAGCCCAATAGACCTAAATCCACAGAAACATGAGCGTCTGCCGTCCAACCATTCTTTTCTCGCTGCGGACAGTCAGTTGGAATACTGTGTAAATTACTACGATATGACTGCATAGTTGCGTCCCATATCTTATTCAATAATGGATGAGAGCAAGAGAATGAACCAACAGGTTGAACTGCGGTGTGCATAAATAACCCGGTTAAGCTCTCTTTGGTCAGCTGTATCGGAGCTGAACTTTCCACTTCAACATGTTGGAAACCATGATAGGAGAAAGAGGGCATGAAAACCTCTTCTTCTCCAGTTCCTTTCAAAGTAAAGATGTCCATCTGGAAGACCTCTTCAGGTTTTACCGGGTCATAATAAATGTTTATGTTTCCCTGTTCCAAACGACCATCTTTTTTCAAAAGCTCACCATGCTTTAAAGTAATACGAGTTCCCGGAGCACCCTTTACCTTCAGGCGACATAATCCGGCAAAGTTCTTCTCAAAGGAGAATACATATAACTTCTCATTGAATGCTTTCATTGAGACTGGAGTCAATTCCTCGGTAATCTGAATACCGGGCATTTGTTGGGCAACCAACAGATAAGTGGGAACTTCTCTTACAATGGCACCTTTCCATTTCTCATCGTTGAAACCAACAGTATTCCATCCCTCCTCTTCTAAAGTAGCATCATACTTATCACCGCTATACAGATTATTATAGGTATATGGACCGGTTGCTACCCGCCAAGTTTCATCTGTATAAACAATGCTACTGGTTCCGTCTTCATATTGTATTCTTAACTCACAAAGCAAACGAGGACGATTCCGCCAACGAGCTTTCTCAAAATCCCAAGTTGCCTTAGATTGGATATTAAACCAACCATTACCGACAACGGCAGCCACTGCATTCTCTCCCTCTTGCAAAAGAGAGGTAACATCATGAGTTACATATAACATTCGTTTATCGAAATGAGTATATCCTGGATCTAAATAGTTTTCCCCTACTCGCTTACCATTGATAAACAACTCATAGTAACCTGTCGCACTAACATAAGCTCTGGCCTCCTTTATGGGTTTATCCAAAGAAAAGGCCTTACGGAACATAGGAGCTGGTTCGAACTCTTTATCATGGCGATCCGTAATCCAACACCCCTCCCAATCATGAGACTCTAATTTTGCTGTTTCAAATGTGGCAATATCTGATGTTTTACAGACAGCTCCATTTTGATCCCATACCCTTACATTCCAATAATAACGAGTATAGGGTTTAAACTCCATATCCTCTCGATAAGGTTTCAATTTATTAGGAGAAGTCCCGATACGGATCTCCGAACGAGAGACCAAAAAGTTTTCTTCGTTACCGGCATACTCCCAAGTAAAGCGGGGATGTTTGGTACTTAAACCAATAGGTTCACTCAAGTACTCTGTCCGTAAATTTACCGGAACTGTCAATTCATTCTTGCCTTTACAACCGAACAGAGAAAGACAAGCTAATGAATATATATATAATGTATGTTTCATACGAATTCTTATATGATCTGTTTATTTAACGACTTTCACTCCTTCCGGAACTTCTATCTGACTTTTAACTTTTCCATCATTTCCTTTTTCATGGCGAACCTTGATCTCTCCATAAGGAGTTGGATAAATTCCTTCTACCCATTCCAAATCCCCTAAGTTGGGCCGGATAGATACAGTCTTAAAGCCCGGCTCCATCGGACAAATACCTAAGACATGACGACTTAACCAATAGGTCGGTCCTGACGCCCAACCATGACAAAGGCTGTGGCGAAAACCTTTATAGCAATAATCACCATAGTCTCCATGAATATCTTTTTTACCTTCCGGTACAATCTCATCTATAGGAGCAGCATTCGGTAACCACTTCATATTGAAATCTTCCCAGAATGTCGTTGCTCCTAAGTCGAGCATAGCTCCCCAATATTCCCGAATCACATTCATTGCTCCCTGGTAATTGTTAGCAGCAGCCATTGCCTCTAACATGAAGAATCCAAAGAATGTGGAGAATCCATGAGAGCCGTTGTATGAAAGGTATTCTTGATTAGCTTTTCCTTTATCCATAAGTCCGGTTAGAGCCATCAATGCAGCAGCTTGTTTTTGTCCGGGAGCGTCATGCGCTAAATCAGATTTCAGAAAAGCTTCACTGGCTTTAGGGGCTGCAGCGACCAATCGCTTAGCAGATTTAGCACATTCTTTAGCTAACTCTTCTTCGCCTAAGTCTCGACAAAGTTCTTCACCAGCACGCATAGCCCAAATCATAAAGGCTTGTAGTCCGGCTTGAATAGCAGGCTTATTAGCACTGGAGGGCCAGTCTAAAAATCGTCCTCCCGTTAATTTCTCTACACCATCCTCTCCGATACAAGAAATGAATTGCTTCATTAATCCGGTAATATAGCTCTTCTGTTCTTTCAGATAATCAAGATTTCCATGATGACGATACCAATCATATTGAATCAATAGCCAAGAGATTGAATAGGCACTGTACCCATTCATCCAATTGGGTAACGGGGTAATATCTTTAGCGAAGTCTAAAGATTTAGGAACTACTTCATTGTATCCGAATACCGCATTAATTGTCATTACTTCCGGATACATATCGCCGATCCAAACTAAGCGGTCTCGTTTTATACCGTCCCATAAGTATTCTTGCATATTTAAATGGACTGTGTAAGCTCCCGTCTGCCATATCTTATTCAACCGTTCATCATTGCTACGGAAAGAGCCTTTGTAAGGAATATCCCGATACGTGGAGATGGCACGTACCTCCTTCAAATGTAATTCAGTTGAATCATCCAATAGGTCAATGCGTACGAAACGAAAACCGGAATTACCCACTTCTGTCACACCTAACCACGGAAGGCGAACGATAAAGTCGCGCATAGCATGGTCATTTGTAGCACCGTTCTTTCCATCAATATCACACATTGCTTCACTTACCGATTCCCCGAAACGAACTCGAATAGCAATCGGCTCATGAGATTTTGGCATTCCTGTAACAATCTGTAGCCCTCCTTGTAGCTCTTTCCCAAAATCTAATAGTAAAGCGGGATGTTGTTTATCTGTACTGATTATCTTACAGATGTATTTATTGGTAAGATCAGACTGACCAGTCCCTGGACGAAGCAGATGTTCTGCCCCAGTAATTAACGCTTCCTCCTGTTGCCATACAATACGAGTTGGAGATAAATATTCACGCGTTCGACTATCCTTTTGCTGTGCAAAAAGAGAAACTGCACTAAAAAATAAAGATATGAGAAGATATAAATTTTTCATGGTAATATTATGTTATCAAAAACACTAAGAAGAATCTATTATAAGAAGCAAAAGCCGTTTCTCTCTTTCCTATAAGAGAGGAACGGCTTCTATAAATGAATATTTTTACAGTCCGAAAGCAGTTACCAAATCATCTAACTGTTTGTCAGTCATACCTTCCGGTTCTGAACCTGCCATGCGAGCACTGAAATAAATCTGAGCAGACTTGCTTAAGGTGTCGATTGCGTCAAAACATTCGATCAAGTCTTCACCGACTGCCAAGATTCCGTGTTTCTCCCAGAAGACTACATCATGTTTGTCCAACTGTTTGATCGTTGCTCGAGCCAAATCC
>JAFUOJ010000028.1 GCA_017481945.1 Parabacteroides sp.
CCATTCCGAACAGAGAAGTTAAGCCCAACCGCGCCGATGGTACTGCGTAAAAGTGGGAGAGTAGGTAGCCGCCGTTTTCGAGAAAGACGAAAGAAGAGAAGAAGGAGTTAGTCAAACATAATGACTGACTCCTTTTTTTGTAGATAAACGGTTTATAGATTAGTAGTTTTTATCTTATGTTTATTGTTATAGGAATTATGTTTGTGGGCATTGCAACTGGTTATCTGCTACGACGGTTTAAGTTATTGCAGAAAGTTGGAGTGTCTATTTCATATACGATTTATTTACTGTTGTTTTTATTAGGAATATCAGTTGGTGCAAATAAGGATATTGTGGATAATCTCACGAATTTAGGAGGACAGGCTCTTTTATTGGCATTCGCAGGGACTATGGGTAGTCTTTTGGCTGCTTGGGGAGTTTATCATCTCTTTTTTAAGAAAGGAGTAGCAAATGAAAGGTAGTTTGATTGTTGTCGCTTTCTTTGCGCTGGGTTGTTTTTTAGGCTGGAGTGGATATTTACCGGAGACTTTAATTGAGAATGATATGACTATTTATGCCTTATATCTTTTAATGTTTCAAGTTGGAGTAAGTATAGGCTGTGATAAGAAATTAAAAGAGATTTTGCGTAGTATTCGTCCCCAACTACTTTTAGTCCCTTTGGCTACTATTTTAGGGACTTTACTTTTTTCGGCTTTAGTCGGATTGCTTCTTTCTCAGTGGAGTGTATTTGAGTGTTTGGCTGTAGGAAGTGGTTTTGCCTATTATTCTCTATCTTCAATTTTGATAACCCAACTAAAGGAACCTTCTTTAGGACTTCAATTGGCGACTGAATTAGGTACGATTGCGTTGATGGCGAATATTATGCGGGAAATAATTACCTTATTAGGCGCTCCTCTATTTGTTAAATACTTAGGTCCTTTAGCTCCAATTTGTGCGGGTGGGGCTACGACAATGGATACAACTCTGCCTATTATCACTCGTTGCTCTGGTAAAGACTTTGTTTTTATTTCCATATTACATGGGATAATTGTTGATTTTACAGTCCCATTTTTTGTCTCTTTCTTTTGTTCTTTAGGATAGGTTTAGCCGAGACATAGTATAGAGTTTTAAAATCCCTAAGCATTCGCTTCTAAACGAATGCTTAGGGATTTTCTTTTTTATGCCTATCGAGACAGTTGTCAATGCAGATGGACTTTTATAAGCATTATTTAAAGAATAATGGAATCCGTAAACGGATAAATCAGGGATATTTATGTAAATTTGCCCGGAAATATAAGAACTTATGGAAGTAAAGATCATCAATAAATCTCATCATCCGCTGCCACAATATGCGACCCCTTTGTCGGCAGGAATGGATATTCGCGCAAATTTAACAGAATCAGTCGTTTTGAATCCGATGGAACGTAAGCTAATCCCAACAGGATTATTTATTGCTTTACCTGAAGGTTATGAAGCACAAATGCGTCCTCGTAGTGGTTTGGCTTTGAAACATGGTATCACACTGTTGAATACCCCGGGAACGATTGACGCTGATTATCGAGGAGAAATAGGTGTTATCTTGATAAACTTATCTTCTGAACCTTTTACAATTAATGACGGAGAACGTATTTGCCAGATGGTAATTACTACGTATAGTCAGGTAACTTGGCTACCTGTAGAGGTGTTAGATGACACCGAACGAGGTGCTGGTGGTTTTGGGCATACAGGTAAATAATATTAGAATTATGAATGTGATGTTGAAACATCTGGTAACGATTACATGTATTTTTTTATTCATCTTGGGGGAGCAATTTTTACAAGCTCAAGAGGCAAGAATTAATCCCTCACCTGATACTATTCAGATGAATGAAAAGGCGCAGCGTAAGTTCAATTACTTCTTTTATGAAGGACTGAATTTGAAAGCAGCGGGTAAGTATGATGCTGCCTACGATGCCTTTAATCATTGTTTGGCGATTGATTCTACTGCCTCGGCTGTCCTATATGAACTTTCTTCTTTCTTTGCTCAGTTGAATCGTCCAGAGAAGTCTTTAGAAATGTTGAAGCGTGCGGTTGCAAACAGCAATAATAACTTCACGTATCGGGTTGCATTAGCTACGATGAGTCGGAATTTGGGAATGTATGGTGAAGCTGCCGAAGAATACGAAAAGCTGGTTAAGGATTATCCTTCTAAACCGGAATTGAATTATTATTTAGCAGACGCTTTGACAGAACAGGGAGAGGTCGGAAAGGCGATTGACGCCTACGACGCTTTGGAATCTTCTATAGGGATGAATGAAGCGTTATCCATGCAAAAATATAAATTGTATAATTCTTTAGAACAATCGGATAACGCTTTTAAAGAGGTTGAAAAGTTAGCGGATAAATTTCCAATGGAATCTCGTTATCAGATTATTTTAGGAGATTTATATCTGGGGAAGAATGATACAACAAAGGCATTAGCCTATTATCAAAAGGCGCATGAGTTAGATCCGAGTAGTCCTTACTATATTGTTTCAATGGCCAATTACTATGAGGTGACAGGAAATAAAGAAGCGGCTGAACAACAGATTCGCAATGCCTTGGTCAATGAAAAGTTAGATGTTGATACAAAGGTAGGCATATTGTCTCGCTATATTATCCGTTTGCAGCAGACAAAGAAAGGAATGGATAGCGCAAATACGCTCTTCCAAACACTATTGGAGCAACACCCGGAAGATATTGACTTGAAACAGATGTATGGTAGTCTCTTAGTTTCTCAAGATAAAAAAGAGGAAGCCCGCTTTCAGTTTCAATTAATTACAGAGATGGAGCCGACCAATGTTGGAGCTTGGCAACAACTCCTGAATTTGGCTTTGAAGTCGGAGGATATACCAGAGGTGATACGTATTTGTAAACGTTGTCAGGAGCTGTTCCCGGACGCACCAGAGTATTATTTCTATTTGGGCATAGCCTACTTCCAACAGGAAAAGTATCAGGACGCTTTAGATACCTATCAAGCCGGATTGGCAATTATCCCGGAAACAAATCTCGGACTGAAGTCTGATTTCTATGGACAGATAGGAGATATTTATTATCAGATGAAGAATCTGCCGGAGACTTACAAGGCGTATGATGAAGCATTGAAATATAATGATAAGAATGTAGTTGTTCTAAATAATTACGCTTATTTCCTCTCTTTGGAGAAGAAAGATTTGAAGAAGGCAGAACGTATGAGTGCTTTGACTGTGAATCTGGAGCCGAATAATTCTACCTATTTGGACACTTATGCTTGGATCTTCTTTATGCAGGGAAATTATACCTTAGCAAAACTATACATAGAAAGTGCATTAAGTAAAGATACTACCAATAGTGCAGAGTTAGTTGACCACTATGGTGATATTCTTTTTATGACAGGTGATAAGGAGAAAGCACTTGAGCAGTGGAAGAAAGCAAAAGAAATGGGAAAAGAAAGTAAAGTACTGGATCGTAAGATTGCAGAGGGGATTTATATAGAGGAGGAGATAAGTTATGAATTATAAGGACTCTTTTAAAAGCCGATTTACGAGTTGGTTTATATCTATAGGCTTTATAGTTTTTATTTTTTCTCTTTCTGGTTGTAAGTCTTCAAAGAAGGTCGCGGTTTTAGAGCGTGGCAGTGAAAAGACCCAAAAGGAGTTCTTTACACAAATGCAGGAACAGGCTTTTCAATTTGAGACTTTGACGGCTCGTTTAAATGTAGATTTAGATCTACCGGGGAATACTATGAGTTCTCGTGTAGATTTGAAGATGATAAAAGATAGTGCCTTTCAGTTGTCCGTAGTCCCGTTTTTAGGAATTGAGGTCTTTCGTGCAGAAATTAGTGTGGATAGTGTGAAGATTCTGGATCGTATGAATAAACGCTACGTTGCAGAGAACTATGCTAATCTGAAGGGACAGACTCCGATTGAATTTAACTTCTATAATTTGCAGGCTTTGCTTACGAATCAACTATTTTTGCCCGGTCAAAAAGAAATTAAGCCTAAACAGTATAGTCGCTTTCAACTGACACAGGAAGGTTCGGCAGCTGAGATACAGGTAAAAGACGCAATAGGGTTGTTATATACTTTTATGGCTGATGGAGAAGAAAAGATTCTTTCTACGCGGGTAACAGATTCTTCAGAACACTATGCTTTGCAATGGAACTATTTAAGTTTTCGTCAGACAGAAGGACAGTTCTTCCCTATGAAAATGGATATCCAATTACAGAAAGATGGTGCTTCACAAGGCGGGATTGTCTTGAACTTTTCGCATATGCAGACAAATGTCCCGGTAAAGATGGATTTTTCGATACCGTCTAAATATACACGGATTACTTTGGCACAAATTATGAAGTCTTTAAGCAAGAATAAAAAATAAGATGAGATATTGTTGGTTGGTTATATTTGTATTATTGATGGGATCTGTCTTCGCACAGAATTCATCCAAGGTGCGTGAATTAGAAAAACGTAGAAAAGCCGCATTGGCTGAAATAGAAACCACCAACCAATTATTAGCTGAGACAAAAAAATCAGCCCAAAATTCTCTAAATCGTTTAAATCTGCTTTCTAAACAAATCCTTTCTCGTAAACAGGTGATTAGTCTTTTGAATCAAGAGATAGGAGAAATAGATAAACAGATTGTAAGCTCTCGTCGCCAAATCTCTTTATTGGAAAAAGATTTGGAAAACAAACGGAAGAATTACGGGAAGTCGGCTCAAAGTCTATATAAGCGTAGGAGTTCACAAGATAAGTTGTTATTTATTCTTTCTGCAGACAACTTCGCTCAATCTTTACGTCGTATGCGCTATTTGCGTGAATATGCGGATTGGCAAAAGAAACAGGCAACAGAAATTATTGATAAACAAAGGGAAATAACAGACAAGCAACGGGAGTTGGAGAAAACACGTGCAGAGAAAAATAGTTTGTTAGGTGTTCGAGAAGATGAAAACCGTAAACTTCAAGCGGAAGAAACAAGCCAAAAGAAAGAGGTTCAACAGTTAAGTAAGAAGCAGAAACAGTTACAGGCTGATTTGAAAAAGAAGAAAAGGCAGGCAGACGCCTTAAATCGTCAGATTGAAAAACAGATTGCAGAGGAAATTGCTCGGGCAGAGGCTGCAGCTAAAGCTGCTCGAGGAAAAACTACTGCTTCAACATCAACTAAAAAAGGTACGGGAACCAAATCGAGTACGAGAGATTCTCGTGATGAACGTATTGCTGATACAAAGGGTGGCTATGCCATGACAAAAGCTGAGAAAAAGCTGTCAGATGATTTTGCAAGTAATAAGGGACGTTTACCTTATCCGGTTTCTGGGCGTTATATGATTGTTTCTTCTTTTGGAGAACATCAACATCAGGAACTAAAATATGTGCGAACCAATAATAGCGGTATTGATATTCAAACTTCTCCGGGAACAGATGCGCGGGCTGTATTTAAGGGAGAAGTTACTCGGGTATTTGTAGTCCCTGGATATAATAACTCTGTGATAGTTCGTCATGGAAACTATTTAACTGTATATAGTAACCTAAGTCAGGTGTACGTAAAAGCAGGCGACAGAGTAGATACTCGTCAAGCCATTGGTCGAATTTTTACCGATACCGAAGATGGCAATGCTACTATTCTTCATTTCCAGTTGTGGAAAGAGCGAACAAAACTTAATCCGGCACCTTGGTTAGATTAAGAGTCTCTTTTGAATTTGTTTAGGACGAATTGGATGTCTTCCTTGCTGATTCTGAATTCTTGTAGGCGACATCCTGTCTTTTGACAAAAGATTGTAACAGAATAGGTGAGCATAGCACAAAAAGCAATACTTGTACTAATTGCAGACCCTATAATACCGAAAAGAGGAATTAATAGATACCCGGAACAAAGCAGACTTGTTAATCCAATAAAGGAGCAATAAGCACTATAACGTATTTTCCCACTTCCGATGAAATACTGACTTAGTATTGAGTTTCCGGCAAAGGCAACGATTCCCACTGAAAGCCCAGTAATGACTTCTCGCATTCCTACAAATTCAGGACTAAATAGAAAGTCTGTATATATCCATTCCGGTATGAGCAGAATACAACCTGTTGCTAATAGTACAGCACAAAGGGTGAACTTGAAGAAACGGAGCGTAATAAGTTTCTGCTCTAAAGGATCGACTGTTTGTGCAACACGACTGTATTCAATAAAACCAATACTACGATTGATATGCCAAACACTCTCTGATATTTTTGTCCCTGCGTCTAATAGGCCGACACTACTTAATCCGGCGAACCGTTTGATTAGAAAATAATTGAGACGGGTAGTAAGTGTTTCTGCTACATTGTCTGCACTTCCCCATAAACCATATTGAAACATCTCTTTTAAAAGTGTGTACAAAGAATGTTCCGGCCGATTGTTTACTCCCTTTCTTGTAAGAAATGGAAGAAGTAAGAAAAGGCTGACAAGAAAGGCAATCCCATAAGTGATGTATAATCCGTAGAGATAAGCTGTTACTCCTTGTTGGTTTAATCCGTAGTAAATCCATAGCAGAGCAAAAAACAATAGACCACCTTGTAAGACAAAAGTCAAATTAAATCCCCAAATATGATTTCTTCCCAATAGAAAGCGAGAGTTTGCTGCTATTAAAGAGTTTAGAATGGAAAGAATATAAATATCAATGCCATATCCTTCTGGTAATAATCCAACTAAAGCCATACAACCACAAGCAATTCCTGCTCCGATAGGTGTCCAACAATAAGATGGTAAAAAAATGGATTGTATGGAATAACGGTTCATAAAATAGACAATCGTATTCCCTGCTAAAATACCACATACAATGGTTGAAATTCCTATAGCTGCAACGATCAGTCCTACCAATCCAACTCCTTCTACTCCTAAGACTTTGGCATTAATGAAAATCAATGCTAAATTTAAAACTGCAATCAGGTAGCGTGTGCCGATTGTTCCAAGGAGTGCTTTCATAAGGAAAAAGGATTATTTAAACGTTATTTCTGAATTTCTAATCCTTCTAACAATCTTACGTATGTATCAATTGCCTCTCGAATTTCCATTAAACCAATGTATTCATCCGCAGAATGAGAGCGGGCAGAGTTCCCTGGACCGATCTTAACAGATGGGAAAGGCATTAATGCTTGATCGCTTAATGTAGGTGAACCAAACGGCTCTTTTCCCATAAGGATAGCTCGTTGTACAAACGGATGTTGTAGATCTGTACGAGAGGAATTAAGGCGAAAACTACGGGCTTTTACTTCACAATTTACTTGTGACTGAATTAATCCGAATAACTTTTCGTTAGGATAAAATTCATTTGTACGGATATCGACTGTAAATTCACAACGGTCAGGAATGACATTATGTTGTGTACCAGCATGAATAATGGTAACACTCATTTTGACCGGACCTAAGAAATCACTCTTTTCAGGAAATTGATGTGAGTGAAACCATTCAATATCTTTTATTGCCAATGTGATAGCATTGATACCTTCATTACGAGCGGCATGTCCTGCTTTCCCGGTACTGACACAGTCCAATACCATTAACCCTTTCTCTGCAACTGCAGGTTGCATGCCTGTCGGTTCCCCAACAATGGCAAAAGAAATAGGGGGAAGTTCTGATAAAACACTTTCTAATCCATTTTTCCCAGAGACCTCTTCTTCGCAAGACGCTAAGAAAATTAGATTGTAAGGCTGTTTTTTTGTGGATAAAATACGGAAAGCTTCATATAAAGAAACTACACTGGCTCCAGCGTCATTACTTCCCAATCCATACAAACGTTCTTCCTCAGTCTCTTCCGGATTAAATGGATCTTTTGTCCAACCGGAAGCTGGTTTTACAGTATCAATATGGGAATTGAGTAATAATGTCGGTTTCTCTATGTTAAAGTTAGGAGCAATTAACCATAAGTTATTGCCTTTACGGTTCACCTTATACCCTGCTTTCTCCCAAGTTTGTTGCAAAAAGTCTGCGACCTCTTTCTCTTCACGGCTGAAAGAAGGACGGGAAATCATTCCTTTTAAAATATCTATTGCGTCGTAGTACATAATCTACTTATTATTCCGTTAATAATTGATTCACTGTCTCTCGGTCTTTCTTTAGTTGTGTAATTAACTCGTCTACAGATTGAAACTTGATATCTTCTCGTACTTGATAAATGAACGATACGCTTATTTCATTATTGTAGATGTCTCCAGTGAAGTTTAATATATTTACTTCTAATGTGATGTTATCCCCATTATCTAAAGTTGGACGGTTTCCGATATACAACATTCCTTTGTAACGTTGTCCATTCAAATAAACCCATACAGCATAGACTCCTATTCCGGGAATGATTTTTGACGGATCATCTACTTGGATATTTGCGGTCGGAAAGCCTAATTTACGTCCGACCTTATAGCCGCTGACGATATGACCCTTTAAAGAGTATGGATACGTAAGTAAATGATACGCTTTTTCTACCTGACATTCTGAAAGTAATTTTCGGATTTCAGAGGAGCTAACGGCTGCTTCACCCTCACTGTATTGGGAGGCTTTTTTTACTTTTATACCGTAAGCAGCCCCGTAAGTTACATATTGTTCAAACCCATCTGTTCGATTATACCCAAATCGATGGTCATATCCGATTAATAAAGTATCAACATGTAACTGATTAGCTAATATCGAAGAAATAAATGTTTGAGCATTTAACCGAGAAAGTTCAGGAGTAAAATCTAAAACAATACAGTAATCGATTCCTGTCGATTCTAATTGTTTTAGTTTCTCATCGAAAGAGTTAAGCAACTTCGGTTGATAGTTAGTTTGTAAAATGGCACGTGGATGAGTTGGGAAAGTAATAACAGCAGCAGGTAGTTTCTCCTTCTGGGCAATCTCTTTTAGTTCTTGAATAAGAAAACGATGCCCTAAATGGACCCCATCAAAAAAACCAATGGTTGCTACAACTTGCTTCCCTTTTAATATTTCCGTGTCTTGAATAACAATCATTTCTTTCCTCTGTGCTTATTATTAGAAGATACAAAAGTACATAAAAAGGATGAATTTGATTTAGTTACCGTGTAAATTCATTTTTCTTATGGAGTTCATTATTCTTGAAGTTGTCTATAAATTTAATAATGAATAAATATGGCAACGGTAAAAGTAAAATTTCGTCCTTCATCTGTCGCAACAAAAGAAGGAACATTATTCTATCAAGTAATCCATCAACGTATAGTTCGACAAATTCCAACTCATTGGAAAATTTATCCTTCAGAATGGGATAAACATAGCTCAAAACTTGTAATATCTGTAAAAAATGAAAATCGATATGATTATTTAAAGACTATTGATGGAAAAATAAAAAGAGAGATTGATAAAATAAAAAGACTTATTGTTCATCTTGGCTTAGAAAAAGAAATTTATACGGCAGATGAGATTGTGAATCTTTATTATTCTACAATCAGTCTTAAAGGTTTTTGCTTTTTTGCACAAGAACTTATTGATGAATTAAAAGTGTTGGGGAAAAGACGTATTATAGAAACTTATAGAAGTTCATTAAATAGATTAGTTCATTATTGGGGAGAAGAGGAGATCCCTTTTGAAAAAATAGATTCTAATTTAATGGTAAGTTATGAAAGTTATTTGAAACAGAGAGGAGTATCTCCCAATACGATTTCTTTTTATATGAGGAATTTACGAGCAATTTATAATCGTGCAGTAGTTAAAGGACTTACTCCTCAGAGGTTTCCTTTTAAACAGGTTTATACAGGGATTGATAAAACTGTTAAGCGTGCAATTCCATTGAAAATTATTCGTAAAATACGAGATATGGATTTAGGTTTATTCCCTATAATGGATTATGCAAGAGATATTTTTATGTTTAGTTTTTATACGCGTGGGATGTCTTTTATAGATATGGCATTTTTGAAAAAAAAGGATTTAAAAAGAGGAATATTATCTTATCGTAGGAGAAAAACAAATCAACAATTATTTATTAAATGGGAAAAACCTATGCAGGAGATCATCAATAAATATGATACTTCAAATACACCTTATTTATTGCCTATTATAACAGATATGGAAAAGGATGAAATACAACAATATAAAAGCGCTTTACATTTAGTTAATAATAAGTTGAAGGAAATAGGAAAACAATTGAAGTTAAATATTCCATTAACTACCTATGTCAGTCGACATGGCTGGGCTAGTATTGCTAAAAGTAAAAATATTGCAATTTCGGTTATTAGTGAAGCGATGGGACATGACTCTGAGAAAACAACACGTATTTATTTAGCTTCGTTGGATGCTACAATGATCGATAAGGCAAATCGTATTATATTAAAGTCTCTATAAATAAATAGTTTAAGAGTAAAAAACGAATACATTTATGATTGAAAGTGTAGTTCGCGATAAATCCGTCTCTATATAAGAGACGGATTTATGTCTACAAAAGTAACATAAAAACCTCTATAAAACAACATAAAACGAAATTTATTTTTTCTCAATAGCTCAACATAAAGACGTTTTTTTCATCCAAATGTTGAGCAAATACCTTCCTCCTAAAATTAGAATCCTCAGTCTTTCAATTAATTATCAAATCATTTAAAACAGATCCGTCTCTTATATAGAGATGTATTTTAGGTTTTTAATTAAACCATTGATTCATAAGCTCTTTTGTAGTAGCTTTTTGAATATA
>JAFUOJ010000022.1 GCA_017481945.1 Parabacteroides sp.
AGATAGTATACTTGTTATGCATCAAGGTTTCTATGAGCCATTAAAAGCATTTAAATTTCCGGAACTAAAATATATGCAAGATTTAGGGAATATTGGAAATGGTCCGGGAGAACTACTTCGGCCTATTTTAGTCAGAACAGCCGATACAAGTGCTCTGTGCTATATTATGGATGAATGTAATTATAACAGTTTTTTTAAACTAACTAAAGACTTTCAATTAAAACAGATTAAGTCCCCTTTAAAAGGAGAAAGATATATGCTTTCGAATGTCTATTATATGGGAAATGGAGAATGTTTATATCTGGAAAAAGTCCATCAGGGCATCGAATTAAAAGAAGTATTTTGAAAAATGATTCTGTAATAACCAGAGAAGTACAGAAACTCAACTTACGAAACGATCAAAAATTCTGGGGAGCTTATTTAGGTAGTTTAGGTATTGATATTGCTAAGAATCGAATGGTGTATGCTTATGATTACTATAGAATAATTAAATTTATGGATTTAGAGGGTAAACAAGTTCGTACCATTAAATTTATAGATGAAATAGGATATGATGATAATACTGAACATATGACTAACGGATTAGATCATAATGTACAACACTATGATGCGGTTTATGCAGGGGGAAAATATATTTATATTCGATATATAGGAATGACTCCTATTGATAAATTCTATGAAGGACAAAAAGGTATTTACGTTACTTATATTGAAAAATATGATTGGAACGGGAATCCCATTTATAAATATAAATTAGACCAAAGCGGACATCTTTATTTTGATGATATTAATCATAAATTATATTTAGCTTCTCGTTATTATGACGAACCTTTTTTTGTATATGATTTGCCGGAATAAAAAATAAACAAAAAATATTATTGCAAGAAAGTGGCTGTGTAATAATGAGTTTAGTCTCAAGAGAAGTGCCACATAGTTATATAATATAAAAATTCACCAGCAAATATTAAAAACGTTGAAATAAATTGGTGAGTACATCAAAATTATACACTCACCAATTTATTTCAATTTTATATTTCAGTATACAAAAGATTAAGCTTCTCCCTTTACTCCTCCAATAGGAGCAAAATCTTCAAACTTTGCAGTCTTTCCTCCTGTCTGTTCTTCAAATTTAGCCAAGTTATCCTGTAAAGTAAATAATAAACGTTTAGCATTATCAGGAGTAAGAATCACACGACTTTTTACCTTCGCTTTGGGAGCTCCCGGAACTACTCGAATAAAGTCTAATATAAATTCAGACGGAGAATGAGAAATGATTGCTAAATTAGCATACGTACCTTGAGCCATCTCTTCTGATAATTCTACTTGAATCTCATTTGTTGGTTTGTTATTTTCCATATCTATCACAATCTTATTATAAATTATACTTATGACAAAGATAATACTATTATCTCATTGAATACAAACAAAAAGGGCTATTGAGTAAAATCAATAGCCCTTTCATAACTTATTTAGTGATCTTATTCACCATCTTTATCCATAGCATTGAAATCAACGACATTTCTACGATTTGCGAAAATACGATCAAAATCATCTTTTGCACCAACCACTAACTTATCAAAATCACGTTGACCTGTACCGGCTGGAATCAAATGACCACAAATAACATTTTCTTTCAAACCTTCCAATCGATCAACTTTACCATTGATAGCAGCTTCATTCAATACTTTTGTTGTTTCCTGGAAGGAAGCTGCAGACATAAAGCTGTTAGTCTGTAATGCTGCACGAGTAATACCCTGAAGAATCTGATTTGCAGTAGCAGGAACCGCATCACGCACTTCTACTAATTTCAAATCACGACGCTTTAGCATACTGTTTTCATCTCTCAATTTACGAACAGTAACAATCTGACCAGCCTGTAATGTTTGAGAATCTCCCGGATCTGTAACAACTTTCTTACCCCAGATACGATCATTTTCATCCATTACTTCTAACTTGTCAACAACTTGCTGTTCCAAGAAACGAGTATCACCAGGTTCTACAATTTCAACCTTACGCATCATCTGACGAACGATTACCTCAAAGTGTTTATCGTTAATCTTTACACCCTGCAAACGGTATACATCCTGAATTTCATTAACAATATACTCTTGAACTGCAGTCGGTCCCATGATAGCCAAGATATCAGAAGGAGTAATTGCCCCATCAGATAATGGCATACCCGCACGAATATAGTCATTCTCTTGAACAAGCAACTGCTTAGACAGAGGTACCATATATTTCTTTACTTCTCCTAACTTAGAAGTAACTGTAATTTCGCGGTTACCACGTTTGATTTTACCAAAACCAACTTCACCATCAATTTCTGAAACAACAGCCGGATTAGATGGGTTACGAGCCTCAAACAATTCTGTTACACGAGGCAAACCACCTGTAATATCACCCGCCTTACTTACAGCACGTGGGATCTTAACTAAAACCTCACCCGCCTTTACAACATCTCCCTCGTCTTTTACAACGTGAGCACCCAATGGTAATGAATAATTCTTTAAATAATTTCCATTTTCATCAACAATGTGAGCTGCAGGAGCCTTTGTTTTATCCTTAGATTCAATAATAATTTTCTCTTTCAAGCCGGTTGTTTCATCACTTTCTACAGTATAAGTAACATTTTCAACCAAACTTTCAAATTCAATCTTACCTGAAACTTCAGAAACAATAACAGCGTTGAATGGGTCCCATTCAATAATAACATCCCCTTTCTTTATTGCATCTCCATTCTTAAAGAACAATTTAGATCCGTATGGGATATTATGAGACAATAGAACAATCTTTGTTGTTGGATCAATGATACGGAACTCAGCCAAACGACTTACGACAACCTGGAACTGTTTTCCATTTTCCTCACTCTCGACAGCACGAAGTTCTTCTATTTCAATAACACCATCATATTTAGAGACGATACTGTTCTCTGTAGCAACATTAGAAGCAATACCTCCGACGTGGAATGTACGCAATGTCAACTGAGTACCCGGTTCACCGATTGACTGTGCAGCAATAACACCAACAACTTCTCCCTTTTGAACCATTCGATTTGTAGCCAAGTTACGACCATAACATTTCGCACAAACCCCTTTCTTTGATTCACAAGTCAATACGGAACGTATTTCAACACTCTCAATCGGAGAATTTTCAATTAACTTAGCAGCATCTTCACGAATTTCTTCACCAGCACGAACAATAATCTCTCCTGTTAGTGGATGAATTACATCATGAACAGATACACGACCCAAAATACGTTCGCTCAAGCTTGCAATTACTTCATCATTGTTCTTTAACTCTGTACAAACCAAACCTCGTAATGTACCACAGTCTTCCTCATTAATAATCACATCATGAGAAACATCGACCAAACGACGAGTCAAATAACCAGCATCTGCAGTCTTCAAAGCTGTATCCGCCAAACCTTTACGAGCACCGTGAGTAGAAATAAAATACTCCAACACAGACAAACCTTCCTTAAAGTTTGAAAGAATTGGGTTTTCAATAATCTGACCACCTTCAGCACCACTCTTCTGAGGTTTTGCCATCAAACCACGCATACCAGACAACTGACGAATCTGTTCTTTTGAACCACGGGCTCCAGAGTCCATCATCATATAGATAGAATTAAAACCATCGTTATCCGCAGTCAACTGTTTGATCAATGTATCTGATAATTTACTATTCACATGAGTCCAAGTATCAATAATCTGATTATAACGTTCATTATTAGTAATGAAACCCATGTTATAGTTATTCATGATCTGTTCTACTTCATCGTAACCCTCTTTAACCAATGCCTCTTTTTCTGCAGGAATCAAAACATCAGCTAAGTTAAAAGACAAACCACCTTTAAAGGCCATATAATAACCCAAGTTCTTGATATCATCCAAGAATTGTGCAGTACGAGCAACTCCACAAGCCTTAATCACTTTTCCAATGATATCGCGAAGAGCCTTTTTACCCAATACTTCATTTATATAACCAACCTCTTCTGGAACATATTCATTAACCATCAAACGTCCAACAGAAGTCTCTACCATTTTCTTAACAGCATTACCTTCTTTATCTCTATCATCAACATAGACTTTGATTGGAGCATGGATGTCAACTTTCTTTTCATTATATGCAATAGTAGCTTCTTCCGGTCCATAAAAAACAAGACCTTCACCTAAAGTACCCTTACGCATCTTTGTAATATAGTACAATCCAAGTACCATATCCTGAGAAGGGACAGTAATAGGAGCACCATTAGCAGGGTTCAAAATATTATGAGAAGCTAACATCAACATTTGAGCTTCTAACACAGCTTCATTTCCCAAAGGCAAATGCACAGCCATCTGGTCACCATCAAAGTCTGCATTAAATGCCGTACAAGCTAATGGATGTAACTGAATAGCTTTACCTTCTATTAATTTAGGTTGGAACGCTTGAATTCCTAAACGGTGCAATGTCGGGGCACGGTTTAACAATACGGGATGACCTTTCATCACATATTCCAAAATATCCCAAACAACAGGTTCTTTACGGTCAACAATTTTCTTCGCAGACTTAACCGTTTTTACAATACCACGTTCGATTAATTTACGAATAACAAAAGGTTTGTAAAGTTCAGCCGCCATGTTCTTGGGTAACCCACACTCGTGCATTTTTAACTCTGGTCCGACAACGATAACAGAACGAGCAGAGTAGTCAACACGTTTACCTAACAAATTCTGACGGAAACGTCCCTGCTTACCTTTCAAACTATCAGAAAGAGATTTTAATGGACGATTTGCATCCGTTTTAACAGCACTTGATTTACGGGAGTTATCGAATAATGAATCTACAGCTTCTTGAAGCATACGTTTTTCATTACGCAAAATAACTTCAGGAGCTTTTATATCTATTAATCGTTTCAAACGGTTATTACGAATAATAACACGACGATACAAATCATTCAAATCTGAAGTAGCAAAACGTCCTCCGTCTAATGGGACCAATGGACGTAATTCAGGAGGGATAACCGGAATTACTTTCATTATCATCCATTCTGGTTTATTACGCCCTTTTGATGAACGGAATGATTCTACAACTTGTAAACGTTTTAATGCTTCATTTTTACGTTGCTGTGAACCGTCAGTACTTGCACGATGACGTAACTCATATGATAAAGAATCCAAATCCAAACGAGCTAACAAATCATAGATTGCTTCAGCTCCTATTTTTGCAATGAATTTATTTGGATCAGTATCTTCTAACATCTGATTTTCTTTAGGAAGATTATCTAAAATCTGCAAGTATTCTTCTTCCGAAAGCAAATCTAATTCAGCAACAGTATCAACACAACCTGCCTGAATTACAACATAACGTTCATAATAAATAATAGAATCAAGTTTCTTAGTAGGCAAACCTAATAAGTAACCTATTTTATTAGGGAGAGAACGGAAATACCAAATATGAGCAACTGGAACAACCAAATGAATATGCCCCATACGTTCACGACGAACTTTCTTCTCTGTAACTTCTACTCCACAACGATCGCAGACAATACCTTTGTAACGAATACGTTTATACTTACCGCAATGACATTCATAATCCTTAATCGGACCAAAAATGCGTTCACAGAAAAGACCATCGCGTTCCGGTTTATACGTACGATAGTTGATTGTTTCCGGTTTTAATACTTCACCACTGGAATTTTCAAGAATTTCTTCAGGGGAAGCTAAACCTATAGTTATTTTTGAAAAGTTACTCTTTATCTTGTTTTCTTTTCTAAAAGCCATATTTTTTATTTATAAAGAGTTATCAATGAATAAGTAGATAGAAAATTTTCTACCTACTTATATTGTTTTTTGAATTAATCCAAAGTAAAACTTAAACCAAGACCTCTCAATTCATGCAGCAATACATTCAATGACTCAGGTATACTTGGCTGCGGCATTGGATCTCCTTTCACGATAGCTTCATAAGCCTTAGAACGTCCAACTACGTCATCTGACTTAATTGTAAGTATTTCCTGAAGAATATGAGCAGCTCCAAAAGCTTCCAAAGCCCAAACTTCCATTTCTCCAAAACGCTGACCACCAAATTGAGCTTTACCACCTAAAGGTTGCTGAGTAATAAGAGAATACGGTCCGATTGAACGAGCATGCATTTTATCATCAACCATGTGTCCCAACTTCAAGAAATAAGTAACACCCACTGTTGCCGGTTGATCAAAACGTTCCCCTGTACCACCATCATACAAATATGTCTTTCCATAACGTGGTAAGCCTGCTTTATCAGTCCATTCGTTCATGTCATCTAAAGTTGCACCATCAAAAATAGGTGTTGCAAACTTTACATCCATTGTACGTCCAGCCCAACCCAAAACAGCCTCAAAAATCTGTCCTAAGTTCATACGAGAAGGCACACCTAACGGATTCAAACAAATATCAACAGGAGTACCGTCTTCCAAGAATGGCATATCTTCTTGGCGTACAATCTTAGAAACAATACCCTTATTACCATGGCGACCAGCCATTTTATCACCTACTTGAATTTTACGTTTCTTAGCTATATAAACTTTAGCCATCTGAACAATACCTGTTGGTAATTCATCACCAATGGTAAGGTCAAACTTTTTACGTCTTAATTCAGCATCTAGTTCCTTATATTTCTTCAAATAATTTAAGATAACCTGCTTAATAAGTTCATTCTTATCAGCATCGGCAGTCCATTTACTTACTTGAATAGCGTTATAATCTAAATCTTCCAGAGCTTTGCGAGAGAACTTAACTCCTTTCGCAATAACCTCTGTATTCATATAATCTTTTACACCCAAAGAAACTTTTCCATTTGTTAAAGTTAACAGCTTATTTACAAGCAAGTTCTTTAATTCAGCCATCTTAACCTCATACTCTTCATCCAATTTAGGAAGAATTGCTTTATCAGCTAATTTAGACTTACGTTTCTTTATTGCTTTAGAGAATAATGCTGTTTCAATTACCACTCCACGAAGAGAAGGAGTAGCTTTCAAAGAGGCATCCTTAACATCACCCGCCTTATCTCCAAAAATTGCACGAAGTAATTTTTCCTCAGGTGAAGGATCCGATTCTCCCTTTGGAGTAATCTTACCAATTAAAATATCACCTGGTTCAATACGAGCACCAACCCGGACAATACCTCTTTCATCCAAATCTTTAGTCGCTTCTTCACTAACATTAGGGATATCAGATGTCAATTCTTCCATACCACGTTTAGTTTCACGAACTTCCAATATATATTCATCAACATGAACAGAGGTAAAGAAATCTTCGCGAACCATACGTTCATTCAAAACAATTGCATCCTCATAATTATAACCTTTCCACGGCATGTAAGCAACCTTCACATTACGTCCTAAAGCCAACTCTCCATTTTGAGTAGAATAACCTTCAGTCAAAATATCTCCAGCTTTTACACGTTGTCCACGAGAACAAATAGGACGTAAATCTACTGTTGTGGACTGATTTGTCTTACGCCATTTTGGTATATTATATGTTTTAACCGCATCTTCAAAGCTTACAAACTCTTCATCTTCAGTGCGATCATATTTTATTTTAATACAAGTAGCATCTACAAAAACGACTTCTCCATCGCGCTCAGCCATAATTTGAGTACGTGAATCACGAGCAACCTGTGCCTCAATACCAGTACCAACAATAGGAGCATCTGTACGCAACAAAGGAACAGCTTGGCGCATCATGTTAGATCCCATCAACGCACGGTTCGCATCATCATGTTCCAAAAATGGAATCAAAGAAGCTGCAATTGATGCAATCTGCTGTGGAGCTACGTCCATCAAATCAATTTCTGAAGGAGGAACTACAGGGAAATCTGCTTCAAAACGAGCTTTTACTTTATCACGAATAAATTTTCCATTATCATCTAAAGGTGCATTACCCTGTGCAATAGTCATTTCCTCCTCTTCTTCCGCTGTATAATATTGCAAGCCATTTTCAGAAAAATCAACCTGGCCATTTACAACTTTACGATAAGGAGTAGAAATAAAACCTAAATCATTAATCTTTGCATATACACAAAGAGACGAGATCAAACCAATGTTTGGACCTTCAGGAGTTTCAATTGGACAAAGACGTCCATAATGTGTATAATGTACATCTCGAACTTCAAAACCAGCACGTTCACGAGACAAACCACCAGGACCTAACGCTGATAAACGACGCTTATGAGTAATTTCAGCTAATGGATTTGTCTGATCCATAAACTGGGATAAAGCATTCGTTCCAAAAAAAGAATTAACAACAGAAGAAATTGTCTTTGCGTTAATCAAATCAATCGGAGTGAATACCTCATTATCACGTACATTCATTCGTTCACGTACTGTACGAGACATACGAGCCAACCCTATTCCAAATTGGTTATATAATTGTTCACCAACCGTACGAACACGACGATTACTTAAGTGGTCAATATCATCAACTATAGCCTTTGAATTAATTAATTCAATCAGATATTTAATGATCTCAATTATATCTTCCTTGGTTAAAACCTTAATATCCTCACTAGTTGTTAAGTTTAGCTTCTTATTAATTCTATAACGGCCAACTTCCCCTAAATCATAACGTTTCTCAGAAAAGAAAAGATTCTGAATTACTTCACGAGCACTAGCGTCATCTGCAGGTTCTGCATTTCGTAACTGACGATAAATGTATAAAACAGCCTCTTTTTCTGAATTACTAGGGTCTTTCTGAAGTGTATTATAGATAATTGCATAATCCGAAAGATTCTGATCTTCACGATGTAACAAAATATTTTGTGTACCAGAATCCAAAATTGCATCAATATTATCACTATCAAGAACCGATTCACGATCAATGATAACATCATTACGTTCAATAGAAACAACCTCTCCAGTATCCTCATCAACAAAATCTTCTACCCAAGTCTTCAAAACGCGAGCTGCAAGTTTTCGACCTATCAGTTTTTTCAAATTAGCTTTTGAAACTTTTACCTCTTCTGCAAGATTAAAAATCTCAAGAATGTCCTTATCGCTTTCAAAACCAATAGCTCTTAAAAGAGTTGTGACAGGTAATTTCTTTTTACGATCGATATATGCATACATAACATTATTAATGTCTGTTGCAAATTCAATCCAAGAACCCTTAAAAGGAATAATACGCGCAGAATACAATTTTGTACCATTAGCATGAGTACTCTGTCCAAAGAATACACCAGGAGAACGGTGTAACTGGGAAACAACAACACGCTCTGCACCATTTATAACGAAAGTTCCTCTTTCCGTCATGTAAGGAATAGGACCTAAATAAACATCCTGTATCACCGTATCAAAATCTTCGTGATCAGGATCTGTACAATATAGTTTTAACTTCGCTTTTAAAGGTACGCTATAGGTTAATCCACGAGCTATACATTCATCTATTGTATAACGAGGGGGATCTATATAGTAATCCAAGAATTCCAACACAAAATTGTTACGAGTATCTGCTATTGGAAAATTTTCTGCAAATACCTTATACAACCCCTCCTTCTTTCTTTTTTCAGGAGGCGTATCTAGTTGAAGAAAGTCTTGGAACGACTTCAATTGTACTTCGAGAAAGTCTGGATACGGAAACTTATTCTTAATCGAAGCAAAATTAACTCTTTGGTTTTCAGCTGTTGAAGACATCTAGTAGGATATTTATTGAACTTATTGAAATTATAGACACAAAAAGGTTAAGAATCTCCTTTGAGGAAGATTCTTAACCAAATCACCTGATTACCAGGTTATAAATATTATTTAAGCTCAACTTCAGCTCCAGCTTCTTCCAATTGTTTTTTCAAACCTTCAGCATCAGCCTTAGCGATACCTTCTTTAATAGCGCTAGGAGCACTATCTACCATATCTTTAGCTTCTTTCAAACCAAGACCTGTTAATTCTTTTACTAACTTAACGATAGCTAATTTGTTTGCACCTGGTGCTTTCAATACTACGTCAAAAGAAGTTTTTTCTTCTACTGCAGCAGCGCCAGCAGCAGCAGGACCAGCAACAGCAACAGCTGCAGCTGCAGGTTCAATACCATATTCTTCTTTCAAAATTGTAGCCAATTCGCTAACTTCTTTTACGGTCAAGTTTACTAATTGTTCTGCAAAAGCTTTCAAATCTGCCATTTTTGTATGATTTAAATGTTTGTTTATCTTGTAAAATTAAAAAAATATTATCTTTCTTCCAAAGTCTTTAATAAACCATGGATAGTTTGTCCTGATGACTGAAGAGCAGAAATAACGTTCTTCGCTGGAGATTGTAACAACATAATAACATCTCCAATAAGTTCATTTTTACTCTTAATGCTAACCAATGCTTCAAGATTTTCAGCACCAATATAAAAACTCTCTTGTACATAAGCAGCTTTTAACTCTGGCTTAGCAGGAGCGTCTTTCTTAGCATCTTTTGTAAATTCCTTGATCAGACGAGCAGGAGCATTAGCCACCTGTGAAAACATCACAGCTGTATTACCCTTCATTGCAACATGTAAAGGAGAAAAATCACCTTCTACATTTTCCAATGCTTTCTTAAGCAAGTTATTTTTAACAACAACCAACTTAACTTCATTCTTAAAACATTCACGTCTCAATTTGCTAGTTTTCTCAGCATCTAAAGCTTCGATATCTGTCAAATAGAAATTTGGATATTCCTTAATGATTTCTGTTAGTTGACCTATAATTACGCCTTTATCTTCCTTTTTCATTGTCCAATAATTTTAATTAGTTTTCTTCAACTGATTTAGGGTCAATTTTAATACCCGCACTCATTGTACTTGAAAGATAAATGCTCTTTATATACGTACCTTTAGCAGCAGATGGTTTCAATTTCAAAAGAGTTGAAATAAATTCCTTAGCATTGTCACGGATCTGATCAGCATTGAAAGAAACCTTACCAATAGAAGTATGAACAATACCTGATTTATCTACTTTAAAGTCGATCTTACCCTGCTTAACTTCTTTCACTGCATTTCCAATCTCATTGGTAACGGTACCACTCTTTGGATTCGGCATTAAACCACGTGGGCCTAAAACTCTACCTAAAGCACCAATTTTACCCATGATAGAAGGCATAGTGATAATCACGTCAATGTCAGTCCAACCACCTTTAATCTTTTCAATATACTCTTCTAATCCTACATAGTCAGCACCTGCAGCTGTAGCTTCAGCTTCCTTGTCTGGTGTACACAATGCTAGAACCCGAACCTGCTTACCAGTTCCATGAGGTAATGAAACCACACCTCTTACCATTTGGTTAGCTTTACGAGGGTCAACACCTAAACGGACATCAACATCTACAGAAGCATCAAACTTTGTTGTAGTAATTTCTTTTACTAAAGCTGAAGCTTCTCTCAATGTATATGCTTTCCCAGCTTCAATCTTGCCCAAAGCCAACTTTTGATTTTTTGTAAGTTTACTCATCTCAATTGAAGTTTATTAATTATTACCCGGGAATGTCCCTTTAACAGTGATACCCATACTTCTTGCTGTTCCTGCAACCATTTTCATAGCTGATTCAACAGTGAAGCAATTCAAGTCTACTAACTTATCTTCTGCAATAGCCTTAACCTGTTCCCAAGTAATCTCAGCGATCTTAGAACGATTAGGTTGAGCAGAACCACTCTTCTTCTTTGTAGCTTCCAATAATTGAATTGCTACAGGAGGAGTTTTAACGACAAAGTCAAAAGACTTATCGACATAGTAAGTAATTACAACAGGTAAAATCTTACCAGCCTTGTCTTGGGTTCTGGCATTAAATTGCTTGCAAAACTCCATAATATTAATACCCTTAGAACCTAAAGCCGGTCCTACGGGAGGAGAAGGGTTTGCTGCTCCTCCTTTAATCTGCAATTTGATTTGTCCAGCAACTTCTTTAGCCATTGTTTCTAAAATTTTCTAGATATATAACATCAATAACATTTAAAGAAAGATATACTTTCCGTAACAAGAGTATTATTCTTTCTCTACTTGCATATAACCCAACTCAAGTGGTGTTTTACGTCCAAAAACTTTTACCATCACTTTAAGTTTCTTTTTCTCAGCATTGACCTCCTCGATCACACCTGTAAAACCATTAAAAGGTCCAAATGTAATTTTCACATTTTCCCCAACATAAAATTGGATATCTATATCGTCTTGTTGCTCTTGTAATTCATCAACCGTACCTAAGATACGGCTAACTTCAGCAGGACGTAATGGAACAGGATTATCTGAACCACCTAAAAATCCAATTACATTAGGAATGTTTCTTAATCGATGAGCGACTTCTCCAACTAAAGCAGCCTCTACTAATACATATCCTGGAAGATAAGCTCTTTCTTTCATCACTTTTTTTCCGTTACGTATCGTAAAAGTCTTTTCAGTAGGAATTAAGACCTGTGACACAAATTCTCCTAAGTCAGTATTCTTTAACTCTGCCTCAAGATACTCTCTAACTTTATTCTCTTTACCACTAATGGCACGTAGAACATAAAATTTCTTTTGAATATCAGACATACCTTAAAAACTGATTAAAAGATTTTCTCATAAAAGAAACGCATCACGCCTTCAAAGCCTAAATCAATAACAAAGATTAATACTGCGATCATAAGGGAAGCAAACATAACAACCACAGCACTATTAGAAAGCTCTGTTCTAGAAGGCCAAGAAACTTTATATACAAGTTCGTTATAAGATTCCTTAATATAATTAATTATCCTTTTCATCGAATCTATAGATTTTAGCACGGAACGAGAGGCTCGAACTCCCGACACCTGGTTTTGGAGACCAGTGCTCTACCAACTGAGCTAGTTCCGTAAATAGCTAGCCTAAAAGGGCTAGCTATAATCATATCATGAATTAGTCTTCTAATTCTGTAATCTGACCAGCACCTACTGTACGACCACCTTCGCGGATAGCGAAACGAAGACCCACATTACAAGCTACCGGATAAATCAATTCTACTTCAATTGAAACATTATCACCAGGCATTACCATTTCTGTTCCCTCAGGAAGAGTAATTTCACCAGTTACATCCAATGTACGAATATAGAACTGAGGACGATATTTATTATGGAACGGAGTATGACGACCACCTTCTTCTTTCTTCAAGATATAAACTTCAGCTTTAAATCTTGAATGTTCTTTAACCTGACCCGGGTGGCAGATTACCATACCACGTTTAATTTCGTTCTTATCGATACCACGAAGCAACAAACCAACATTATCACCAGCTTCACCCTGATCCA
Source organism: Parabacteroides sp. (assembly GCA_017481945.1). Lineage (GTDB taxonomy): Bacteria > Bacteroidota > Bacteroidia > Bacteroidales > Tannerellaceae > Parabacteroides. Next base: position 13,233 of record JAFUOJ010000022.1, read on the forward strand.
ACAATTTACGGAACATTTCAACACCAGTAACAACAGATTTCTTACCATCTGCACCTAAACCGATAATCTGAATTTCGTCACCAACTTTAACAACACCTGTTTCGATACGACCTGTAGCAACAGTACCACGACCTGTAATAGAGAATACGTCTTCAACAGGCATCAAGAAAGGCTTATCAACTTCACGCGGAGGAAGAGGAATCCATGTATCACATGCATCCATCAATTCCATAATTTTTTCTTCCCACTGAGAATCACCATTCAATGCACCAAGAGCAGAACCACGAATAATAGGAGTATTATCACCATCGAAATCATAGAATGAAAGCAATTCACGCATTTCCATTTCTACCAATTCCAACATTTCTTCGTCGTCAACCATATCACATTTATTCAAGAAAACGACTAACTTCGGAACGTTTACCTGACGAGCCAACAAGATATGTTCACGAGTCTGTGGCATAGGACCATCAGTTGCAGCACAAACAATGATAGCACCATCCATCTGAGCAGCACCAGTTACCATGTTCTTTACGTAGTCAGCGTGACCCGGACAGTCAACGTGAGCATAGTGACGGTTTGCAGTCTGATATTCTACGTGAGAAGTATTAATAGTAATACCTCTTTCTTTTTCTTCAGGAGCGTTATCAATAGAATCAAATGAACGCAATTCTGAAAGACCTCTCTTTGCCAACACTGTTGTAATAGCAGCTGTCAAAGTTGTTTTACCGTGGTCAACGTGACCAATCGTACCAATGTTCACATGTGGTTTCGATCTGTCAAATTTCTCTTTTGCCATAACTTAATTGTTCTTTATTTAATTAATGATCTATTCTTAATATTTTTTGAGCCGGTGCCGAGACTTGAACTCGGGACCTCTTCCTTACCAAGGAAGTGCTCTACCGCTGAGCTACACAGGCAAATAGAGCGGAAGACGGGGCTCAAACCCGCGACCCTCAGCTTGGAAGGCTAATGCTCTATCAACTGAGCTACTTCCGCAATTTTAATTACCAAAATGTAATCGTGGGCAGTGATGGATTCGAACCACCGAAGGCGAAAGCCAGCTGAGTTACAGTCAGCCCCATTTGGCCACTCTGGTAACTGCCCCCATTTCGAGCCTCTTGTCGGATTCGAACCAACGACCCCGAGATTACAAATCACGTGCTCTGGCCAACTGAGCTAAAGAGGCTTATATTTGTTTTTCTTCAAAAAACAGCCGTTTCGTCGCCATGGCGAAACGGCTGCAAATTTAGGTATTATTTCTTACATACCAAATTTATCTACCGTTTTTTTTATTTAGCTCTTATTTTTTCCTTGAATTTAACCAATTGTTTCTCTAAAGCTTCAACACATTCATCGATAGATTCTTCAAATGTATCATTCACTTTTTCCGCAAAACAATCTCCATTTTTAATTTTCAGTCGAATAGACGCTTCTTTATTTTTTGCAGTTTCAGGTTTTACGACCTTCAATATCACTTCTGCCAATATTATACCATCAAAATATTGCTCTAACTTAGCAACTTTTTTCTGAATAAACGCTTCTAACTGAGCCGTAGCGTCAAAATGGATCGCTTGAATTCTAATGTCCATAATTAACCTCCTTCTTTTTGTGCTCTTGGATGAGCATGATACACTTTTTTTAATTCCTCAAAGGTTGTATGTGTATAAATACTGGTAGAAGATAAACTACTATGTCCGAGTAATTCTTTCACAGCACTCAACTCCGCACCATTATTTAGCATACTTGTCGCAAATGAATGTCTCAAAACATGAGGGCTACATTTCACCAACGTTGGTATCTCGGATAAATTCTTTTTTACTATTGTATAAAGAATTTCAGGCGACAATGATTTCCCATTCTTTCGAACAAAAAAAGATTCACATCCTACTCCAACCTCATCATTTCGAACATTTATATATGCAAGCATTAAGTCCTTTAATTTCTCAGCAAAAGGAATCAACCGCTGTTTATTTCGTTTACCGGTGACTCTAATTTTCATATCATTATAATCCACATCTACATCTCGTAAATTAACTAATTCCGAGCGACGCATACCTGTATCATAAAGCATTTCTAAAATTAGACGATCCCTCACACCTTCAAAATCCTCATTAAACCCATGTCCATCTAACAAAGACTCCATATCACCATCTTTCACAAAAGAAGGTAATGGCTTTTTTGTTTTAGGACCAGTCACAAACCGTAATGGATTCACAGAAACAAATCCCTGCTTTGTAAGGAATTTAAAAAAAGATTTCAAAGAACTTAATTTCCGGTTAACTGATACTGCCGAAATTTTATTATCTAACAAATAGACAATCCAATTTCTCACAATGTCTGTATCAACCTCTTCCGATTCGAATACGCCTTCTTTTTTTTCTTTTACAAAATCTTCAAACTGCTGCAAATCTTTTGAATAAGCACCAACTGTATAATTGGAATAATTCCGCTCATACCGAAGATAATCTAAAAACGAATTAATATGCGTATTCACGCTGCTTTAATTTTGCAACGAATATAGAAATAAGAATTCAAAAAAACAAGCTTAGTAGATAGATTTTGTATTTTTATTCTTCTACCTGCTGCAAATGCTGAACGTAAATTGCACGCATAGTTTGTTTTCTCTTTGCTACAGAGGGTTTTTCGAAAGCCTGACGGTTTCTTAATTCTTTTACCACACCTGTTTTTTCAAACTTTCTCTTAAATTTCTTCAGCGCTTTTTCAATGTTTTCGCCTTCTTTTAATGGAACTACGATCATAATTTAATTTATTATATTGTTTAATTACTCTAATCCATAAATCGGGCAGCAAAATTACTGATTGTTTCGGGATTAGCAAAACTTTCTCAAAAATATTTTCACAAACAATTATTCATATAAACCTTCAAAAGGAGGATAAATGATCTTTTTTTCTGTAATAATTGCTGTTATTAATTCATGGGATGTTACATCAAAGGCAGGATTATAAACTTTCACCTTTTCAGGAGCCATTTTTGAAACATACCACATATCCGTTACCTCTTCAGGACTTCTCTCTTCAATCACAATGGAGTCCCCATTCGGACAAGACAAATCAATTGTAGATGTAGGTCCTAATACATAAAAAGGAATACCGTAATGATAAGCTAAAATCGCTACTCCCGAAGTTCCAATCTTATTAGCCACATCCCCATTCGCTGCAATCCGATCACACCCAACGACAACTGCCTGTACCCAACCTTTTTGCATAACCACAGAAGCCATATTATCACAAATCAAAGTAACATCCACTCCTGCTTTTTGCAATTCATAAGCCGTTAAACGCGCTCCCTGTAACAAAGGACGTGTTTCATCCGCAAAAACTTTAAAATGATACCCACGTTCTTCCCCTAAATAGATAGGAGCCAAAGCCGTTCCATACTCAGACACCGCTAAATGTCCAGCATTGCAATGCGTCAAAAGTCCCATTCCCGGTCGAAGCAATGAAAGGCAATTCTCCCCTATCCGACGGCAAGCTGCTGCATCTTCTGCCCGAATTGCTTCCGCCTCCTTATATAATTTATGTAATATATCAGATCTATCAAATTGAGGAGCTGAAGAAAAACGACATACGACCTTCTCCATCCGATTCAAAGCAGCCTCTAAATTCACTGCAGTAGGACGGGCTGACGCTAAATAGTTTTTTACTCGACTAAACTCTTGGTAAAATTCTTCATAAGTAGTTGCTGCAATCTGCTTACTACATATATAAATACCATAAGCAGCAGTAATACCAATGGCAGGGGCTCCTCGTACCTTTAATCTATAAATCGCTTCCCAAATTTCCTCAGCCGAAGACAACGAAATATATGTTTCACTTCCCGGCAAACGGGTTTGGTCTAAAATAACCACTGCATTCGTTTCCTCATTCAATCGAACGGTCTTTAAATCTGCTATACTTCTATTCATAATGTCATTTAACAAGGCGGGCAAATGTAAGCAATTATCAGGAAAAAAGATAAATAGAAATAGGTATATTATTCCCAAATTCATAACTTTGCCATAGCAACTTAAAACAATAAAGTAAGAAATGAAAACAAATATTCCTGAACGTATCACCGCCTTAAGAGAGGCAATGATACAACATAAAATCGATGCTTATATAATTCCAACCTCTGATCCTCACATGAGCGAATATCCGGCCGACTGTTGGAAGTATCGTGAATGGATCTCCGGCTTTACGGGGTCTGCCGGCACTGTTGTAGTCACTGCCAACAAAGCGGGATTATGGACGGACTCTCGTTACTTTCTACAAGCAGCGAGCCAATTAGAAGGAAGCGGTATAGAGCTTTATAAAATGATGTTACCCGAGACTCCCTCTATTTCCGACTTCCTGAAGTATGAATTAAAGCCAGGTGACACCGTAGGATTGAATGGCGAAACCTATAGTATCACTGAGGCACAAGCTTTAGAAAGAACTTTAGCCGAAAAAGAGATTCTTTTAAACACAAATGCTCCTCTTATAGATTCTTTATGGAAAGAACGCCCCGCTATTCCTGACGCTCCCATGTTTGAAATGCCGATTGAACTCAGTGGAAAGTCTGTAGAAGACAAACTCATTGAGATCAACCAAATGTTACACAAAGCCGGAGCCGATTGTACCATTCTTTCCGCTTTAGATGAGGTCGCTTGGACATTCAATATCCGAGGTACAGACGTTACTTACAACCCGGTAGTCATCAGTTACGCATTTATCTCAGAAAAAGAGAGTGTTCTGTTTGTCAATCCCAAGAAATTGCCTACTGAAATTGCCGAACATCTCCAAAAAGAGGGTGTTACACTTGCTGACTACGGCATGTTAACCACCTATCTCTCTCGCTTACCCGAACGTACACGTGTTTTCATTGACGGGAAGCGTACTAACGTTGCTATATACAATGCTCTACCTAAGAGCAGTATCCTAATCGAAGGTATTTCTCCTGCTAATCATCTGAAAAGTATCAAAAACGATACTGAGATAAAAGGTTTCCGCAACGCAGTATTAAAAGACGGTATTGCCATGACCAAATTTTTTTTCTGGTTAGAGAAATCATTGAAAGCAGGTGAGAAAGTAACAGAATTAGGTGCAGCTGCCAAGCTTACCGCCTTACGTGCCGAACAACCGCAATACGTAATGGATAGTTTCGCAAGCATTTCCAGCTACGGGCCCCACGGTGCAATCGTTCATTACTCTCCGACTCCCGAAACGGATGTCGAGTTAAAGACTGATAGCCTCTATTTATTGGACTCAGGAGCACAATACTTAGACGGGACCACCGATATTACCCGTACAATTGCTCTTTGCGACGTTCCAACCGAGCAGATGAAAAAAGATTTCACCCGCGCTTTGAAAGGAACTATCGGCATTGCCAAATGTAAGTTCCCTGCAGGCATACGCGGCTGTCTTATCGACGCTTTCGCACGCAAAGCTCTTTGGGACGCTGGTATTAATTATCTTCATGGTACCTGTCACGGCATTGGTCATTGCCTCAACGTTCACGAAGGACCGCAAAGCATTCGTATGGAAGAGAATCCGGTTATTTTAGAGCCCGGTATGGTGATGAGTGACGAGCCGGCGATGTATCGACCGGGAGAATACGGCATTCGTACGGAGAATATGGTTTTGATTCGCGAAGATAGCGAAACCGAATTCGGTAAATTCCTCGGTTTCGAGACACTTACGCTCTGTTATATTGATACCAAGTTGGTTATTCCATCCATGTTATCAGTACGTGAGCACGCTTGGCTAAATAAATACCACCAAATGGTATATGATTTGATCAGCCCGCATTTGAATGAAGAAGAAAAAGCTTGGTTAAAAGAAAAAACAGCAGAAATCTAACATAAATCATGGCATTAATTAAATCAGTAAGAGGATTTACTCCTCAAATCGGAAAAGATACCTTTTTAGCCGAGAACGCAACCATTATTGGCGACGTGCAAATCGGCGAAGGCTGTAGCATTTGGTTCGGAACCGTACTTCGAGGCGATGTAAATTCCATCCGAATTGGCAATGGCGTCAATATACAGGATGGTTCCGTGCTACATACCTTATATGAGAAGTCTACCATCGAGATTGGAGACGACGTTTCCATCGGTCACAACGTGACAATCCATGGGGCCAAAGTCTGCAACGGGGCTCTCATCGGTATGGGTTCTGTCGTATTGGACCATGCCGTCATTGGCGAGGGTGCAATCGTCGCTGCCGGTTCCGTAGTCCTCAGTAAAACAATTGTAGAGCCCGGTAGCATTTACGCAGGCGTTCCCGCCAAGTTTGTAAAGAAGGTTGATCCGGAGCAGGCAAAAGAAATCAATCAGAAAATCGCTAAAAACTATCACATGTATGCCTCTTGGTATCAAGAATAGGCATTTTCATTCTCACAAAAGGGGCACTTAACCGTATCATTAAGTGCCCCTTCTTTTTAAACTATGCCTCTATCTTTGTTTCAGAGCTTTGCCGCTTTCATATTTCCTACTTTGCTTGATGTACAGTAAGCTGTGGGAATGGGAATTCGATTCCGGTAGCATTGAATGCCTCATACACCGTCTTGTTCATGTCAAAGAAGACATCCCAATAGTCCGCACTGTCCACCCAAACGCGAACAACGATATTCACGCTGCTATCCGCCAACGCGTTTAACGCAATGAAAGGTGCCGGAGTCTTCTTTACACGCATGTCACACGCTAAGAGGGCTTCAATCACCTGTTTCACCTTGTCAAAGTCTGCTCCATAGCTTACGTTGAAGGTCCAATCCACGCGACGTTCCGTCTGCGTACTGTAATTCGTCACCGTACCACTGCTCAAAGCGCCATTCGGAACATAAACCACCTTATTATCCGGCGTTTTTAGGATTGTATGGAAGATTTGGATTTCACTCACGGTACCGCCCGTACCTTGCGCCTCTACATAGTCCCCAACCTTGAACGGTTTGAACAAAAGAATGATCAGACCTCCTGCGAAATTGGACAGATTTCCGCTTAACGCCATACCAACAGCCACACCGGCAGACGCTAACAGAGCTGCAAACGATGTAGTCTGTACGCCCAACGCCCCAACAACGGATACAATCAACAGAATGGTCAATCCCACATTTACCAAACTTCCTACGAAGGATTTAACCGACGGTTCCACGTTGCGTTTTGCCAAAAGACTCTTTACAAGCTTGTTCACCAGATTGATCAAAAAACGTCCAACGATGAAAACCAACAATGCTTTGAGCAAAGTCCAACCTAACTCTGAGCCATGCTGTACCAAGGAAGCGATTACCTTGTCTGCACTACTCGAAAAATCAAATGATAAAATTGTCATAATAATTACGATTTATAAATGATACTTTTTTAAGTCAACTTCAAGAGATTCAAAAAGTATTAGAATTTGTGACAAAGGTAAAAAGTTTTTTTATTTGATTAAATAACCAATTTAATTACGTAGATTTGCAGCCGAAAAATTAAAAACATAAACAATAGAGAATGAGAGTCTTACTTATCCTTATCAGTTTGTTCGCTTTTTTAGAAAACAGCTCTGCACAGACGTACCAAGAGCTTATCGAAAAGAGTTATGACTATTTGGACAAGAACGATCTGCTTTCGGCTGAAGAGAGTCTAAAGGCAGCCCTCCGCAAAGAGCCTGCCAATCCGCTTAACTACGCTCTGCTGACCAACTTAGGGACTATCCAACGGCGGCAAGGGAAGAAAGAAGAGGCGCTTCTCTCCTACACAGCAGCGTTGAGCGGTCATACAGGCAACGCAACCATTTTGGAAAATCGGGCTTCCCTTTACAACGAGTTGGGAGAGACTGAAAAGGCGCTGAATGACTACAATACGCTTTTGATTGCCGAACCGGAACATCAGGAAGCCCTTTATTGTCGTGGTTTAATCTATATCCAGCTTCAAAATTACATTTGGGCAGAGCAGGATTTCGATAAACTGCTTGAGATTAACGAAAAATCAGTCCGCGCCCGGCTCGGCCATGCCATTTTGGAGAAAATGCGAGGCAACTTTACGGAAAGCGAACGGATTTTTAACTATTTGATCAGCGAAATGCCGCGCGACTGGGTGCTTTATGAGGGAAGAGCAGACTTATATTTCATGATGGGCAAGAATGCTCGTGCAATGGCAGACATCAACAAGGTATTTTCGGAAAGCGAACCCACTGCGAACCTCTACGTTCTGCGCGGGAAAATAAAACTTTCGCAATATGAGAATGAGAGAGCCGTTTTGGACTTTAAGAAAGCCGAGTCGATGGGCTACAATAAGGAGGTGATTGCCGACTTAATCAAATTAGCAGAAAAATAATTCATATATATGTTCTACAAGTCTATGTTCCAGAACCTTCAACTCGATAATGTAAGTTTACATTTTAGCTTTGTACCCATACAGGCTAATAATGTAAATTTACATTATTATTTTGTACCCTTGCAAAGTCATAATGTAAACTTACATTTTGAACTTGTACCCCTGCAACCCCATAATGTAAGTTTACATTATCAGGTTGCACCCCTACAAAGCCATAATGTAAACTTACATTATCTAATTACAGGCAAACAATCTGATATTGTAATTATACAAAATAAAATTCCTATCTTAGGAAACTATTTATACACTTAAAAAACCGTAACATGAGTATTTACAAAAGAATTTTAGGTCTCCCGGAAGACCGATTGAACAATTCAGAGTACCTCGCGTTCATGCAGGCAGTTATTAACTTTTTGCCATCGGACGAAACCGCGTTCCCAGAGACCGCTGTCCGAATGGATTTCCTATTTGAAACGGCACAAAAGCTGAAAGAGGAGGTTGAACTCCTGACGGACGCCATCGTGGAAAGCAGAATCGCCCAGGAAACCGAGTCTGCACAAGAGACGGAGGGCAATCGCAGCAATCTGGCGGTCTATTTAATGAGCCGAATCTCCCAAGCACGTTTGATATTCCTCGAAGCCGAACGGGACGCAGGGAAATACCTCTACAATGTCGTGAAACCTTACTTCGGAATCTCCCGTCTACCGGTTGGACAGAAAACGGCGCAGATTCAAGGGCTCTTAATCGACTTGAAAAAGGAGGAGAACCTGCCGTATGTATCCATTTTAGGGTTGGAAGGCTATGTGGATGAGTTGGAAAAGCTGAACAACGCGTATGTTTCCCTCATCAACCAACGTTTGCAGAACCGAGCAGCCAACAAAAAGGAAAGCGGAGCGGTGATTCGCGCAAGGATGAGTGAAATGTATGAAGACTTGGTGCTGTTTATCCAATCCTACAACATCATTCACCCTAACGAGGTGACCGAGGCCTTAGTGGACAACTTGAATCAGCTAATTACGGAGACGGTTATCGCTTTTAAATCGCGTGCAAAGCGTTCAAAGAAGAATAATAAGCCAACAGAGGATTAAAAAAAAGAGCTTGCAAAGCAGAAATAAGACTCTGCATTTGCAAGCTCCCCCAAATGAAAACGAAAAAAAAATATCAATTAGTATTATTTATTCGCGATATAGTTTGCAATCCAATCACCGACTTCGCTTGTTGAATATGCTTTTGCGCCGTTGGCAATGTCTTCCGTAACAATGCCTGCGTCCATTGAGGCGTTCACTGCTTCACGGATCAAAGCGCCCTCCTCCATCAAGTTGAAGGCATATTCAAACATCAATGCGGCACTTAGGATCGTAGCCAACGGATTGGCGATGTTCTTTCCGGCTGCCTGCGGCCATGAACCATGAATCGGCTCGAAAACAGAGGTATGTACACCGACAGAAGCGGATGGCAACATGCCCAAAGAGCCTGTAATCACAGAGGCTTCGTCTGTCAAGATGTCTCCAAACATATTTTCAGTGACCATTACGTCAAAACTTTTCGGCCACTGCACCAAACGCATAGCGGCGTTGTCTACGAACATGAATTCGGTCTCTACATCCGGAAAATCCTTCGCTATCTCCTGTGCAACCTGTCTCCACAAACGAGAAGTTGCCAAAACATTGGCTTTATCTACTACTGTCACCTTCTTGCGACGCTTTTGCGCATATTGATAGGCCAATCGCACAATGCGTTCGATCTCTTCACGGCTGTAAACGCACGTATCATACGCGGTATTGCCGTCTTCACTTCTACCTTGCGGTCTCCCGAAATACATACCGCCGGTTAATTCGCGGATACACATGAAATCGGCTCCTTCAACCAGCTCTGCACGTAGCGGAGATTTGTGTAACAATGACGGGAAAGTAGTTACAGGACGGATATTTGCAAACAGCCCTAATTTTTTACGCATTGCCAATAAGCCTTGCTCCGGACGTACCTTTGCAGAGGGGTCATTATCATATTTAGGGGAACCAATCGCTCCGAAATATACTGCGTCACTCTGCATACAGAGTTCATGCGTTTCATCAGGATAAGGGCTACCAACGGCATCAATCGCACATGCGCCTACCAATGCCTTTTCATAACTCAAATCGTGGCCATACTTTTGGCAAATGGCCTTTACAGCCTTCATTCCTTGCTCGATAATTTCGGGACCGATTCCGTCACCGGGGAGCAATGCAATTTTTAGTTTCATATCTTGTTTTGTTAGATTATTATTACTGTTCTATTTTGTTCAACATCTTAATGGTCGCTTTGATGGCGGCCTCCGTCTGGTCAGCGTCCAGTCCGCGCGTCTTAAAGTCCACTCCGGCGTAGTTCCAACTGATTACCGTCTGTACAAAAGCGTCCGTCCGACCTCCGGGAGGGATGGAGACAGAGTAGTTTGTCAGCATGGGGAACGGGCGACCGAGATCGGTGTAGATCTTTCTCAAAGCACGCACAAAGGCGTCGTATTGTCCGTCTCCCGAAGCGGATTCCTGATAGGCTTCGCCGTTGATTTCAATCTTCAAAGTGGCTACCGGCTTCAAGCCTTGCGCTAAGGAGAGGGAATAGTTCAGAATACGAATGCGCTGGTCGGCCATGGTGTCGTGATGAAGCACATCACTGATGATGTAAGGCAGATCTTCAGTCGTCACCATCTCTTTTTTATCGCCCAATTCGATAATGCGGGCTGTAACTTTGCGCATGGAATCTTCGTCGATGTCAATACCCAATGCTTCTAAGTTTTTACGGATGTTGGCTTTGCCTGAGGTCTTTCCCAAAGCGTATTCACGCACGCGGCCGAAGCGTTCTGGAAGCAGATCGTTACAATAGAGATTGTTTTTGCTGTCTCCGTCCGCATGAACGCCTGCACACTGGGTAAAAACATGCTCTCCAATGATTGGTTTGTTAGGCGGAATATGCACGCCGGAGAAAGTCTCCACTAAACGGCTGGCGTAATTAATCTTTTCCTCTCTTAGCTTCAGTTCAACGCCTAATTGATCTTTAAGGACTGCTAAAACACTGCTTAAAGGGGCATTTCCGGCACGCTCTCCCAGGCCATTCAATGTGGTATGGAGCCCTCCGATTCCTGCACGGACAGCTGAATATACGTTAGCAACTGCCAAGTCGTAATCATTATGTGCATGGAAATCGAATTTCAGGTCCGGATAGCGAGTGACCATCTCTTTGCAGTATTCATAAGTGTTCCCCGGATTCAGAATGCCTAATGTATCCGGTAACATGAAACGTTTAATAGGGAGGTCACGAAGTGAATCAATGAATTGGAAGACATATTCCGGAGAGTTCTTGATTCCGTTCGACCAATCTTCCAAATACACATTTACCTCTATTCCCCACGCCGTTGCTAAATTGATAACAGAACGAATGTCTGCGAAATGCTGCTCCGGAGTCTTGCGAAGTTGCTCCGTCACGTGCTTATACGATCCTTTACAAAGCAAATTGACCACGCGGCAACCGGCTTCCTGAATCCATTTCAACGAAACATCCCCATCCACAAAACCAAGCACCTCTAATTTCTGTATATGTCCCATGCGTTCTGCCCAAGCCGCAACTCGTTTCACAGCTTGAAACTCTCCATCGGAAACACGCGCCGAAGCAATCTCCAAACGGTTTACGCCAAGGTCTATTAAAGCTTGAGCAATACTTAGTTTTTCATGCGCAGCAAAAGAAACACCAGATGTTTGTTCCCCATCGCGCAGGGTGGTATCCATTATCTCTATCATAACGCTTCTTTATTTTCTTTTAGCCTCAAATGCTTCTATCTTTTCTTTATTTGATAGCAGATAGTCTATATCATCCAAACCATTTACTAAACAATCTTTCTTGTAGGCGTTGATGTCAAAGTGTTCACTCTTACCTGTCGCCTTGTTGGTGATTGTTTGTGCCGGTAAATTCACCTCTACTTCCATCTTCGGATCTGCATAAATAGAGTCAAACAGCTCTGCCAAGAACGTTTCGCTGACTACCACCGGAAGAACGAAGTTATTTAATTCGTTATTCTTATGAATATCCGCAAAAAAGCTGGATACAACGACACGAAAACCATAATCAGCAATTGCCCAAGCGGCATGTTCACGGCTGGAGCCGGAACCAAAGTTTTTACCGGCAACTAAAACTTGACCGCCATAAGTTGGATCATTCAAAACAAATGATTCGATTTTATTTCCCTGTTTGTCATAACGCCAATCACGGAAAAGGTTTTCTCCGAAGCCCTTTTTATCGGTTGCTTTCAAGAAACGTGCCGGAATAATCTGGTCTGTATCTACATTTTCTAAAGGCAGAGGGACACAAGTGGATGTTATAATATTGAATTTTTGTTTCATCTCTTTATCGACATTTATAGTTTATAAAAATTTTCTCGGGTCTGTTATTTCACCAGTGACTGCAGCGGCAGCAGCAACTAACGGACCTGCTAAAATAGTGCGTGCACCGGGTCCTTGACGACCTTCGAAGTTTCGATTGCTGGTTGAAACAGCGTATTTGCCTGCCGGAATCTTATCATCGTTCATTGCCAAGCAAGCAGAGCAACCCGGCTGACGTAATTGGAACCCGGCCTCTTCAAAAATCTTATCCAGACCCTCTTCACGAATTTGCGCGTCTACCATCCATGATCCCGGAACCAACCAAGCGATTACATGGTCTGCTTTCTTTCTTCCTTTCACGATAGAGGCAAATGCACGGAAGTCTTCTATACGTCCATTGGTACAAGAACCTAAAAAGACATAATCAATCTTCTTTCCTTCCAAAGAATCACCCGGATTGAAATCCATATAGGCCATAGATTTTTCAAAAGAGGTCTTTTCCACTTCGTTCATGCCTTCTACAGTCGGAATATGCTGAGTTATCCCCATGCCCATGCCCGGATTAGTTCCGTAGGTAATCATTGGTTCAATGTCAGCAGCGTCAAAAAGAATCTCTTTATCAAAAACAGCGTCTTCATCGCTCTTCAACGTTTTCCAATAGGCAACTGCTTTTTCCCAATCTTCCCCTACCGGAGCATTTTCACGACCTTTAATATATGCAAAGGTGGTTTCGTCTGGAGCAATCATACCTCCACGTGCTCCCATCTCGATAGACAAATTACATAAAGTCAAACGACCTTCCATTGTTAAGCTACGGATAGCAGAACCGGCATATTCAACAAAGTAACCTGTGGCTCCGCTGGTTGTCACCTTCGACATAATATAAAGAGCAACATCCTTTGCGGTTACACCTTGACCTAACGTACCTTCAACACGAATTCGCATTGTTTTTGGTTTCGCTTGCAAGATACATTGAGAAGCCATCACCATTTCAACTTCGCTGGTACCAATACCAAAAGCGACTGCACCGACTGCACCATGAGTTGAAGTGTGTGAATCTCCACAAACAATTGTCATGCCCGGTAATGTCAAGCCTCTTTCCGGCCCTACGACATGGATAATACCATTTCGCGGGTCCATCATACCATAATGAGTCAATCCAAAATCAGCTGCATTCTTTGCTAAAGTGTCTACCTGATTTCGAGAGACAGGATCTTCAATCGGTTTATCTTGGTCGTGTGTCGGAGTATTATGATCCGGCATACAATAAATACGTTCAGGACGAAGGGGTTTCAAACCACGTGCACGCAAACCTGCAAAAGCCTGCGGACTGGTTACTTCATGGCAGTATAATCTGTCAATATAAAGTTGTGTAGGCCCCTCTTCAATCATAGTGACGATATGAGAGTCCCAAATCTTATCAAATAATGTATTTGCCATATTTTTTCGTATAAACTTATTTTTCAAACTTATTAATTGCGTCAATAAAGGCTTCTACAGAAGCGGCAATGATATCCGTATTGGCAGCAAAACCATAATAACGGTTTCCGTTATATTCAACTTGCATGTGCACTTTACCCATATCATCACTACCCTTATCAATCGCTTGAATTAAAAACTCTTGAATGGTCATTGTCCGATGAATGATTGATTTCACAGCTGAGATCGCTGCGTCTACCGGTCCATTTCCAGAAGCTGCTGCTTCAAACTTCTCTCCTGCAATATTCAAACAAACACTTGCGACAGACTGTAGTCCAACACCTGATGTAACCTGTAAATATTCCAGCTTGATACGATGTGTTGCTGTACGATCCTTACCTACCAACATCAAAACATCATCATCATTGATGTCTTTCTTACGGTCAGCCAGCTTCAAGAACTCTTCATAAACTTTATCCAACTTTTCTTGAGACAATTCTACACCTAATACTTGTAAACGGTGTTTCAAAGCCGCACGTCCGCTGCGAGCAGTCAATACAATTGCATTATCATCAATACCGACATCTTTCGGATCAATAATTTCATAACTTTCACGGTTTTTCAAGACACCATCCTGATGAATACCTGAAGAATGAGCAAAGGCATTACGGCCTACAATCGCTTTATTAGGTTGCACAGGCATATTCATCAAACTGGAAACCATACGACTTATGCCATGAATTTTTGTAGTATTGATATTGGTAATGATTTCACGTTCTTTATGACTCTTGAAAATCATGGCAATTTCTTCTAAGGAGGTATTACCAGCACGTTCACCGATTCCATTAATTGTTACCTCAACTTGACGAGCTCCATTTAGTACTCCTTGTACGGTATTAGCAGTAGCCATCCCTAAATCATTGTGACAATGAGTTGAAAGAATTGCATTTTCAATACCATTTACATGTTCCATCAAATATTTGATCTTTGCACCATATTCGTCAGGCAAACAATAACCGGTTGTATCAGGAATGTTTACCACTGTAGCCCCTGCTTTAATAACAGCTTCCACTACACGTGCCAAATATTCATTATCAGTACGTCCTGCATCTTCACAATAAAATTCTACATCTTCAACATACCTTTTGGCATATTTAGTAGCAGCAATTGCCCGTTCTAATATTTCTTCTTGATTAGAATTAAATTTATATCGAATATGATAATCTGAAGTTCCAATTCCTGTATGAATACGTCCACGTTTAGCATATTTCAAAGCCTCAGCAGCTACATCAATGTCTTTTTCTACGGCACGAGTCAAGGCACAAATTGTAGGCCAAGTAACAGCTTTTGATATTTCAACTACACTATTAAAATCTCCTGGGCTAGATACAGGGAAACCAGCTTCGATAACATCTACACCCAATCCTTCCAAAGCTTTTGCGACTTGAATTTTTTCAATACTATTCAATTGGCAACCTGGAACTTGTTCCCCATCGCGTAATGTTGTGTCAAAAATAAATAATCTGCTTGACATAGTTTTTATAGTCTTTAATTTATTAATTTCTTTACTTATCAATGAAAAAGCCTCTCTCACAAAGAAGTGAGAAAGGCTCTTTCATATATCTTAATGGTTTGAAAAAACATACACAGTCTCACTTCCTATCCCGTTCCCAGAGTAGAAGAATAGATAAAGAAGTAATAAGACTATTTAGTAGTTCTTTTCCCATTGTTATTTTTCTTAAATTCTATCTTTTTTATTAGAACGGTGCAAAGATACATCCTTTTTCTAAACCACCAAATAAAACCGAATTTTTTATTGATATTTTCTTTTAAAACGTAAATTAATCACAAGATGAAATATCAAATCATAACAATATAATTATCGATTCACACATTTTGAAATAAAAAAGCCACCTCATAAATACCATGAGGCGACTTTTCCTATGAATGCAAATAATAGTTCCTATTTCTTAATTGAGAACTTATCTAAAATCTTTCCATCTTCATTCACAATTTCAATGTTCAATTCTGAAGTTGTGGCATTCGCCTTTACAACAGAAGTATTTGTATTGACAATAACAGGGAACGGAGTCTGTGAATCTGCATCTTGATGAACAAAGCGGTGTAAATGACCACAAAGCATTAAATCAGGTTTTGCATCACGCAACAAAGGCATAAATTTTTTCTTTACCTCAACGGTTCCATGCCAATCTCCAACAGGAGGGACATGAGCTATAATAACTTTAAATGGAGCCTCTTTATACTCTTTACTATTTAGGACTTCACGTAACCATTCTGCCTGCTCCGTACGATAATCATCATAAACAGTAATTCCTGCATATTCGATATCTGAGTCCGGTTTATCTTCTCCTGTATCTAACATCACAAAAAAGACAGGACCTTGGCGAAAAGCATAATATAAGTTTTCTTCTTTCGGAGAGAAATAACGATGAAATTCTCCAGCATAAGCACCTCGTGTTTCATGATTACCTCGCGCATAATACATAGGGATCTCTGAAGCAAACAACTTAGTGGCAGTATCCATAAAACCATCAAATATATGGCTCTCTTCATTCAAAATGGACACCATATCTCCATTAAACAAAAACAAATCTGTTTTCTTTAAGTCACATTTAGAAACAAGGTTTGTCAACATCTCATTTTTTCCATGAATATCACACAGCATAGCAAAAGAAAGTGTTGAAGCAGTTGGATCACTTGTCTTAAATGTTAACGGCTTCTTTGAATAAACATCAGTTGCAGCAGTATTACCATAAATCACCCGATTGCCCTTATGATGTAATACACGTTGCACATACACACGATAACGATAACTTGTTCCAGGTTTCAAATTCTTTAACTTCACAGAATGAAGAACAGAGGTTGTTTTTACTCCATCACGAGCATCAAAGAAACGCGGACGTTCCTCTGCATAAAAACTCTCATCTACATCAGGCGCTACCTCAACCCATCCAATTGAAGGTTTATCCGACATCCACACAATGGTTGCTTCATTTGGTCCTACATTTTGCAAATAAGGGCCATGTACAATTCTGATTCGTTCATCTATGTTCCATTGGGCTACCATAGGTAATATGGAAAACATACATAGAAGAAAAGCTAAACTAACTTTTTTCATAACTTTTTATTTAAGTATTAATTCTGCAACGAAGATACAAGAAAAAAGATTTATTAACGACAAAAAAAGCGATAATCCCCCAAAGGACTACCGCTTTTCCTATATTTCTATGAAATATTAATTATTCTCAGGACGTAATTTACGTACTACTGCACCCGCACGCCACATTTCGCTGTTGCGCAATGCTTCCAATTCCACTTCTAACTTTTCACGATAATCCGGCTGAGAGTTAGAATCAATAGAACGTTGCGCTTCATTACCACAAGCAACTTCCTTATATAACTTTTCAAATACAGGTTTAGTTGCATCATGGAACGGGCCCATCCAATCTAATGCACCGCGTTGTGCTGTAGTAGAACAGTTAGCATACATCCAATCCATACCATTTTCTGCGAATAACGGCATCAAAGACTGAGTTAATTCCTCTACTGTTTCATTGAATGCTTCTGATGGTTCATGGCCATTTTCACGCAATGTTTCATACTGAGCCAACAACAATCCTTGAATAGCTCCCATCAATGTACCACGTTCGCCAGTTAAATCAGAATAAACTTCTTTCTTAAATGTTGTTTCAAACAAATAACCAGAACCTACTCCAATACCTAAAGCAATAACACGGTCCCAAGCTTTACCAGTTGCATCCTGGAAAATTGCATAACTTGAATTCAAACCACGACCTTGCAAGAACATACGACGTAAAGATGTACCTGACCCCTTCGGAGCAATCATGATAACATCAACATCTGCTGGAGGAACGATATTTGTACGTTCTTTATAAGTAATTGCAAAACCATGAGAGAAATACAAAGCCTTACCAGGAGTCAAATGTTTTTTAACACGTGGCCAAACTTCAATCTGAGCAGCGTCAGATAACAGATACTGTATAATAGTTGCCTTTTCACAAGCTTCGTCAATATCAAATAAGGTTTCACCAGGAACCCAACCATCAGCAACAGCCTTATCCCAAGTTTTACCACCTTTACGCTGTCCTACGATAACATTAAAACCATTGTCACGCAAGTTCAAGCTTTGTCCAGGACCCTGAACGCCATAACCAATTACAGCGATTACTTCATCTTTCAATACTTCTCTTGCCTTTTCCAACGGAAACTCTTCGCGGGTTACAACATTTTCGTCAACACCGCCAAAATTCATTATTGCCATTTTCTTTTTTATTTTAAAATGTATTAAACTTATTTCTACTTAACTCCAAATAACGGAAGCGCGACAAATTGCTTTGCCTCCATTACATATCGATAAACTATAACTATCAGAATCCATTTTCAGCTTATGCAACATAAGCTCCATACCATATTTACCCTCCGATTGATAAGCAATTTCAAAGCGCTTAATATCTTTCGTCTTGAATAGTTCTATATCAAACAGATCTAAAAGATGTTCTATATATTTCATACTATTCAAATGCCCATTGATATCCAGATCACTGTACTTAACGACATAAAGACTACCTTCCGTCTCATTTTCTATCGGAGCAATTTTCCCAGGTTTCTCTATCGGGCAAGGACGATCTGATATATATTCACCGATTCTATTAATATCCAACAAAGTCGGTCTTCTCGTATTCACATCAATCGCAGCCCAAATAGAACGAGCATATCCAAATGTCTTTCCTTCACTATTCACTAATTCAAAACAGCGGCTTGTAAACAAACGGCCTACCTCATCCACCCAAGTATATAAAGTGATAGATTCTGACACAGCAGGATATTCAATTATCTCAATCGCTAAACGAGAAAGAACCCAAGCCGTATGTTTCTCAGACATATCACTATATCCAAATCCTCTCTCTGCTGCATGCTTAGAAGCTACTTGCAACAAATAATTCCCAATCATCGGAATAGTAACACGCCCTCGGAAGTCTGATAAATAAGGCTCAGTAACAAACTGAAATTCTCCTACTTTAGTCTTTTCCATTATGCTTTATTTTTTTCTTGCAACTTCCGTTCCATCTCAGCCAACATATCACTTAGACGTTCAACCGGACTTTTTGTAATAGCGACACGACCTGAACGAATAAACTGCAATACGCCTATTGTTTCACTTAATTCTTTAAACAAAGCCTGTGTTTCATCATAATGTCCACTCTTTTCCAACACGACACAGGTTTCATTCATCTCAAGAATACGAGCATTGTATTTACGAATCAAATCTTCAACAGTTCCCATCTTTATAAATAAATCTGTACTTAATTTATAAAGAGCAATCTCTTGGAATACCAAATCTTCATCCGTATTATAATAAGCTTTCAGTATATCCACCCGTTTGTCAATTTGTTTTACAACCTTATCAATCATATTTTCATCTGCATAGGTTGTAATCGTAAACTTATGGATTCCTTGTATAGCAGAAGGAGAAACGGAAAGCGTCTCAATATTTAACTGTCGACGCGTAAAGATAATTGTAATCTGATTCAGAAGACCTACGGTATTTTCTGAAAAGATAATAACAGTATATAATTTCTTTGTTGTCATAAACTATTCTCCTTCTTTTTATTCTCCCATCAAGATATTAGTAATCGTTGATCCTGCAGGAACCATTGGATAAACCATTCCTTGTTCTTCAACATCTGCTACTAACAAGTAAGGACCATCATGTTCTAACATTTCACGAATAGCCTCATCTAATTCTTCTCGTTTTAACACCTCACGTGACGCAATTCCATACGCTTTAGCAATTGCCACAAAGTCCGGATTCTCCATCACTGTTGAAGAATAACGTTTATGGAAAAACAACTCTTGCCACTGACGAACCATTCCAAGGAAATTATTGTTCAACATGATAATCTTCACATTCAACTTTTCCTGCATGATTGTTCCCAGTTCCTGAATCGTCATTTGTAAACCACCGTCACCGGTAAAGAAACAGACTGTACGGTCCGGTGCTCCCACTTTTGCACCAATAGCAGCTGGCAAACCAAATCCCATTGTACCCAAACCGCCAGAAGTTACAACACTACGAGTCTGTTTATATTTAAAATAACGGACTCCCATCATCTGGTTCTGTCCCACATCCGTTACCAATACAGCTTCATTATTTGCCGCTTCTGATACTTTACGAATGACTTCTCCCATCTTCAAGTATCCCTCTTTCGGATGTAATTCTTTATCAATCACCTTTACATACTCTTCTTGAGAGTCAGGTTCAAATTCAGCATTCCATTCCGGACGTTTACGAGTTTCCAACAAAGCTGTAATCATAGGTATTGTCTGCTTCGCATTACCCAATACTTTTACATCAACAGCTACATTTTTCCCTATCTCTGAATTATCAATATCCAAATGAATTACTTTCGCTTGTTTAGCATACGTATTCAAATCTCCCGTTACCCGATCATCAAAACGCATACCAATCGCTATCAAAACATCACATTCATTCGTCTTACGGTTAGGACCTACATTCCCATGCATACCTAACATACCCTTATTCAACGGGAAATCTGTTGGTAAAGAGGACAAACCTAAGGTTGTACACCCAGCCGGTATATCATTCTTTAATAAGAACTCTTTCAATTCCTCCTCGGCATTACCCAAGATTACGCCTTGTCCTACCAGACAGAAAGGTTTACTTGCCCCGTTGATCAAAGCAGCCGCTTCTTTAATACGCTCCATCTTAATATCTGGCTCAGGCTGATAGCTACGAATATAATCCACTTTTTCATATTCAAAATCTACCAAGCCAACTTGAGCGTCTTTAGCGAAGTCAAGTACTACAGGTCCTGGACGTCCAGTTGAAGCAATATAAAAAGCACGAGAGACCGCCCAAGCAATCTCTTCCGGTTTACGGATCTGATAAGCCCATTTGGTAATTGGTTGTGTAATACCAATCACATCAATTTCCTGAAAGGCATCTGTTCCCAACAATGGAGAAGCGACCTGTCCTGTGATTACAACTAATGGTGTACTATCCATCATTGCGTCTGCAATACCTGTCAATGTATTAGTTGCTCCAGGTCCAGAAGTAACTAATGTCACCCCTACTTTACCGGAAACACGTGCATATCCTTGAGCCGCATGAGTTGCCCCTTGTTCATGGCGCACCAAAATATGCTTCAATTTATCTTGATAATCATACAAACAATCATAAACAGGAATCACTGCTCCACCAGGATAGCCGAAGATCGTATCAACATCTTCCGCGATCAGCGATTTCAGCAAAGCTTCCGAACCAGTAATTTTTTGTTTCATATTTATTCCTAATTGCCAATTAATCAATAATTCTCACTCCCCCTTTATCAGCAGAAGTCACCATCTTTCCATAAGCCCGAAGTGCCTTTGAAACTATACGTTGACGATAAGGCGGTGTAAATGCTTTTTCTCCCCGAGCCTCTTCCGCTTTACAACGCTCTGCCAATTCTTCATCACTTACTTTCACATTAATCGTACGCTCCGGTATATTAATTGCGATCAAATCACCATCTTTCACCAAACCGATTGCACCACCTGCAGCAGCTTCAGGAGAGATATGACCAATAGAAAGCCCAGATGTACCACCACTAAACCGTCCATCTGTAATCAATGCACATTCTTTTCCTAAATGACGACTTTTAATATAAGAAGTCGGATATAGCATTTCTTGCATACCAGGTCCACCTTTAGGTCCTTCATGTGTGATGACAACAACGTCACCTGAAACGACCTTTCCTCCTAAGATACCTTCACAAGCTGAATCTTGTGAATCAAACACTTTGGCCGGCCCTGTAAATTTCCAGATACTCTCGTCAACACCAGCAGTCTTAACAACACAACCATCCAAAGCAATATTTCCTTTTAACACAGCCAAACCGCCATCCTTTGAATAAGCATGTTCAACATCACGAATACAACCGGTAGCACGATCTGTATCTAATTCTTTATAATAAGTTTCCTGTGATCCCATCTGAATACTGAAACGACACGCAGGAGCACTCTTATATTTCTGAATAGCTTTGTCTATTACATTTGGGGAAGTGATTGCATATTTGTCTACCGCTTCTGCTAACGTCATACCATCCACCCGTTTCACACTTCCATCCACCAAACCGGCTTTCAATAATTCATTCATGATTCCCATGATACCACCAGCACGGTTAACATCTTGTACATGGTATGTATGTGTATTAGGAGCCACTTTACACAAGCAAGGAGTCTTGCGTGAAAGCATATCAATATCATCCATAGTAAAATCGGCTTCTGCCTCTTGTGCAATCGCTAATAGATGAAGTACCGTATTTGTCGAACCACCCATAGCAATATCTAAAGACATCGCGTTCAAAAATGCCTGACGAGTAGCAATACTACGAGGAAGCACAGATTCGTCTCCGTCACGATAATACTTATAAGCATTCTCTACAATCTGTTTTGCTGCGTCTCGGAATAACTGAGTTCGATTTACATGAGTAGCAACAATTGTACCATTTCCTGGAAGAGCTAAACCTATAGCCTCATTCAAACAGTTCATGGAGTTAGCAGTAAACATACCTGAGCAGCAACCACAACCCGGACACGCATGGCGTTCAACTTGTGCAATTCGTTCGTCTGCAACAGTTGTATCAGCAGATTCAATCATAGCGTCGATCAAATCCAAATGACAATTATCCAATTCTCCTGCCTCCATTGGCCCACCAGAGACAAAAATCGTCGGAATATTTAATCGCATTGAAGCCATCAACATTCCCGGAGTAATCTTATCGCAGTTACTGATACAAACCATAGCGTCAGCCTTATGTGCATTTACCATATACTCCACACTGTCTGCAATAATATCGCGAGAAGGAAGTGAATAAAGCATTCCGTCATGTCCCATCGCTATACCATCATCAATCGCTATCGTATTAAACTCTGCAGCAAAACAGCCTAACTTTTCAATCTCCGCTTTTACCTGCTGTCCGATTTCATGCAAATGAACATGCCCCGGGACAAACTGAGTAAATGAATTCACTATGGCGATAATCGGTTTACCAAACTGCTCCTCTTTCATGCCGTTTGCACGCCACAAGGCACGGGCTCCTGCCATACGTCTGCCCTCTGTGCTGAATGAACTTCTTAACGGATTCTTCATCATATTCTTTTTTATTTTAAAGAACATCTTATCAAAATGCTCTTATTTTAACCAAAGGTACGCTAAGCGTATACCTTTATTATATTATATAATTAAAAAAGCCCTTCTCTATCATGGAGAAAGGCTTAAGATATTTTTATATGAACCAAGTTCTTGCACACCTTTCTCCTTACCTACTAATGCTTAGAAGGACCACCACGAGAATAATATGCAATACACTGTTCATCATATTTCTAACCTTTTCGTTTTTTATTTAACGCCGCAAAGGTAGAACAATAATTTATTTCACCAAAGAATTTAAAAGAAAAATATCACTTTCGCTTACACTTTTCAATATTCCACAGAATTAGACTTGCAAATTCACACCTTCTATTCCTTTTTTATAATAAATATACAGCAAAATAGAGTCATTAAAAAGCCCCATGCAATCTATCTTGCATGGGGCTCTTCCATCAATCGACTGTATACACCCTTTTATTAGCTACCTAAAAATCTTATCTCAACTTAAAAGTCTGAGTAATCTTTTGCGAATCTCCTCCGTAGAAATCTACTTGTACATGACGCTTCGTCACTGTCATTTTATAAGAACCTGCAGCCTTAGAACTCTTATAAATCTTAACACCCGGACGATATTCATCAAAAAGAGCTTTTTCATGATCCTTTACCTCTTCCCGACCTAAAGCGAACTTACCATATTCTTCAGGTTTTTCAGCTATCAACTCATAATTAGCCAACTCATCCTTTGACCATACACTATTCATTGTCATCTGAGTTATGCGACCTCCATCACCATACCAGTCCAATAAGTCTGTACGATGTGTATGTCCACAAAGACAAATCGTATTACGACGTGCAAACTCTTTACGGAAATGTCTACGAGCTGTATTATTTCTTTCATTATTTCCTCCATACAAGAACCATCTGCAGCTTCCTCCGTCACAAGGGAATGCAGGACCATGTGTTACCAAAAATGTATGTCTAGCTCCCTCCGTTTCACGTAATGCATTCTCTAATACCTCATCATCCGGTTTATTAAAATCCACAAACAGATAGACATCATCACCGATATTAAAATAAAAAGTAGTCTTTGGTATCGTTAAACCTAATTCCTGACTAATTCTCTTTGGCATATATTCATGATAAACCTTCTCTGCATCAACACCTCTAATATCGTGGTTACCGACTACAGACACAAACGGTAATCCTCCTAACTCTGCTTTAAAATGGTTCATCACATCTTCCAACATCTTTTGATGTACTTCCCCTTTTCCACAGTCTCCCTGAACAAGGTCTCCCATCTGGAAAATCATACGAGTCTTTTTGTCTACCAACTCTGCAGCTCTACGTAACAAACGGGGACAACGTTCCCGCCACATTTCTCCATTACGAGCAAATTCAGCTCGTTGTACCTTATTCAACCATTCTATCTTTTCATTATAATTAGAATGGTACACACTGGCTGGTTCCGTATCAAAATGAGTATCACCCAAAATAACAATAGAATATTTATCATCTGCACCAAGTTCTTGTGCATTAAGTGGTGATAATTTGCTACAACTACAAAGCGCAAGGTCTAATGCTCCTGCTGACGATAGTAAAAGAAAATCTCTCCTGTTCATATAATTAGATTATCAGTTGTTTATTTCCTGCAATATTAATATTTTTTCTCAAAACCATCAAGTTTAAATCCAAGTTAATTACCTTAATATATATTTTTCAAAAGGATAACCACTTTCTCGATAGCCTATCTATACCCTTGAAACCTGAAATTCCAACAGAAATATGAATCAAACCGGATCATATACTGCAAACAGGTTAGAAAAGGACGGAAACAGACTAAATATAGTATTTTTATTGGAACAATTTGTATATTTGCCGCCAAGACTGAAAATTAATTACAATGAAACACTATAACTTCGATGAGGTGATTGAACGACGCGGTACAAACTGCGTAAAGTTCGATGCAGTTAAAGAGCGTACCGGAGGAAAAGACCTATTGCCTTTGTGGGTAGCAGACATGGATTTCCGTACACCGGACTTTATTGTTAATGCACTTAAGAAACGCTGTGAACATGAGATTTTTGGTTATACCTATGCTTCAGACTCCTACTATAAGAGTATTATAGATTGGGTATTGTATAAACATAACTGGAGAATCCAAAAAGAATGGATTAGCTACATTCCCGGTATAGTTAAAGGAATTGGATTCGTACTCCAATGTTTTACACAGCCGGGCGACAAAGTGATTATCCAACCACCCGTTTATCATCCATTCCGTCTCGTTCCAGAGCACATGCACCGCGAAGTAGTTTACAACCCGCTTCAATTAATTGACGGTGTTTATCAAATGGATTTTGAGAACTTAGAATCTGTTATTGATGAAAAGTGTAAGGTGCTAATTCTTAGTAATCCGCACAACCCCGGAGGAATGGTGTGGGAAAAAGACACGTTAATCAAATTAGCAGAAATCTGCGCTCAGCATAATATATTAGTCATTTCAGATGAAATCCATTCAGAGATGGCCTATCCTCAATACATCCATCTCCCGTTTGCCAAAGTATCTGAAACAGCTGCCAATTGTAGTATTACATTCATGGCACCCAGCAAAACGTTCAATATTGCCGGAATCGTATCATCCTATTCCATTGTTCCGAATGAGACTTTGCGCAAAAAGTTTTATGAATTCTTGGAAGCAGGAGAGCTAAATGCTGGAACCATCTTTGCCTATACAGCTACAGAAGCGGCTTATACGTATGGCGCAGAATGGTTACAACAAATGCGTATCTACATTATGGAGAACGTTCGTTTTGTGGACGATTTCTTAAGAAACAACATCTCTCAAATCAAAGTATATCAGCCGCAAGCCTCTTTCTTGGTATGGTTGGACTGTCGTGGTTTAGGACTATCTCAACCCCAATTGGTAGAGCTTTTTGAAGACAAAGCCGGTCTATTCCTGAATGACGGTAGTATGTTTGGACCAGGCGGAGAAGGGTTCATGCGCTTAAATATCGGTTGTCCTCGTTCTACATTGGAAACAGCGATGAAAGCCCTAAAGAAAGCGGTTGGGACCTTGTAATTTGGAACTGTTTAGGCTAACTAAATGATATATCGGAAATAAATTCGTAAATTTGTCCTCGTTTTATTTACTACTAATACGATTTACAGAATGAAGATTACAGCAAATAAGTTCGTAGCGGTCGTTTATGACCTAAACGTGGGAGACGACGAAGAACGCGAATTAATGGAAAGAGCAACCAAGGAAAATCCGTTGAAATTCATTTTTGGTATAGGCTCAATGATTCCTGCTTTTGAAAATGCATTAAAAGGATTAGAAGTCGGTGACAAGTTCAGTTTCTCTATCGCCCCTGCTGACGCTTATGGCGAATATGTAGAAGAACATGTATTGGAACTTTCTAAAGACATCTTTAAAGTAGATGGAAAGTTTGATGCAGAAATGATCAAAGAAGGAAACACCGTTCCTATGATGGATTCAAATGGCAACCGTATGAATGGTTCCGTTTTGGAAGTAAAAGAAGATGTAGTCGTAATGGATTTCAATCATCCATTGGCAGGCGAAACTTTACACTTCGACGGTGAAGTTTTGGACGTACACGAACCTACAGCAGAAGAGATCGCAGCATTGACAGCTCCGGCTGGCGGATGTGGAGGCGGTTGTGACGAATGTGGAGGCGGTTGTGGCGATCATTCTCACGATAGCGGTTGCGGTTGTGGCGGATGTCATTAAGAAATAACCAATTGAATATAGTGTGAATACATTCGGTAATATATATAAACTTACCTCTTTTGGGGAATCACATGGACCGGGTATCGGAGGTGTAATTGATGGCTGTCCGGCTGGTATTGAGCTGGACATGGCATTTATACAAAGCGAATTAAACCGTCGCAAACCGGGACAATCCAAACTAACAACACCTCGAAAGGAAGATGACGAAGTTCAATTCCTTTCAGGTATTTACGAAGGAAAGACAACGGGTACACCGATTGGATTTATCGTTTGGAACAAGAATCAACATTCATCTGATTATGATAACATGAAGAGTGTCTACCGACCTTCTCATGCAGACTATACCTATCAGATGAAATATGGTATTCGAGATCCACGAGGAGGAGGTCGTTCATCGGCACGCGAAACCATCTCCCGTTGTGTAGCTGGTGCTATCGCCAAGCAGATTCTTCAACAAAAAGGGATTACGATTCAGGCTTTCACATCTCAAGTAGGCGATGTTAAACTGCCCGGCTCCTATCAAGACTATGATTTGAGTCAGACGGAAGAGACCGCTGTACGTTGTCCCGACAAGGATACAGCTATAAAGATGGAAGCTCTTATTGCTGAAGTAAAAGCACAAGGAGATACTATCGGTGGTGTAATTACCTGTGTAGCCAAAGGGGTTCCTGTTGGTTTGGGAGAGCCGGCATTCGGTAAACTACATGCTGCGTTGGGACATGCCATGTTAACCATTAATGCCGTAAAAGGATTTGAGTATGGGGACGGTTTTGACGCTGCACTTTATCGAGGTTCTGAACGGAACGACCATTTCTTTAACGACAACGGACGCATCAATACTCACACCAACCATTCCGGAGGTATTCAAGGAGGTATTTCCAACGGACAAGACATTTACTTCCGGGTCGCATTCAAATCGGTCGCTACGCTTTTGATGGAACAGGCAACCGTCAACATGGCGGGGGAAGACACCATTCTAAAAGCCAAAGGCCGACACGATCCTTGCGTGTTACCTCGAGCCGTACCGATTGTAGAATCGATGGCTGCTATGACATTATTAGATTATTTACTCATACAAAAAACGAGGGAAGACTTTTAAAGGTCTTCCCTTTTCTTTTGCAACAGATTCCGAAAAACAGACTTTCGAGGGGGCCTCCGACATCTCGAGCTGATCTCCTTGGACACCTCGGGCTGATGTCTGTAGACATCTCGGGCAGATCTCTCCCGACATCTGCCCGAGATGTCGGAGCCGGTCTTTATGAGGTTTTTCTATACAGCTACATTATTTATGCAATCACCTGTCTGATAAGACTTCAGATTATTTACTGCGATTTGCATTAATCGGGTACGTGCTTCCAAAGTTGCCCATGCAATATGAGGGGTAATGTAACAATTACGAGCGGTCAACAGAGGATTATCCGCTTGAGGCGGTTCCGAAGAAAGAACATCCACACCTGCTGCCCGAATTTTGCCTTCATTCAATGCCTTCGCCAAATCTTTCTCATTTATAACAGGTCCGCGACTGGTATTAATCACCACAGCTGTTGGTTTCATCCAAGCCAAGGTATCTGCACAAACCAATCCTTTGGTTGCCGGTGTCAGAGGACAGTGCAAGGTTAAGACATCACTTTGTCGGAAGAGTTCCTCCCGACTTACCGGTGAAATACCTTCCGGAAGTTCCTCTTTCTTCTTAGAGGTCAAAGCGATTACTTTCATACCAAAAGCCAAAGCAATTCGCGCAACGGCTTGCCCTATATTTCCCAATCCTACAATTCCCAAGGTCTTACCACTCCATTCCAACAAAGGGGTATTCCAATAAGCGAAATCCGGGCTTTGAGTCCAAGCCCCTGATTGGATTTCCTGTGTATAATGTGCCACCTGATTGGATATGGTCAGCAAATGAGCAAAAACAGTTTGAGCTACCGAGTCGGTACTATACGCCGGAATATTGGTAACGACAATGCCTCGGCGTTTCGCTTCATCCACATCAACAACATTATACCCGGTAGCAAATACACCGATGTATTTCAAATCGGGCAAAGCAGCCATGACCTCTTTGGAAAGGATTACTTTATTTATCAAAATTGCTTCTGCTCCTTGCGCACGTGTAACCACCTCTTCAGCCGGTGTACGGTCATAAAAAGTACAGTCGCCCAACGCCTTTAATGCGTCCCAAGAAAGATCTCCCGGATTCAACGCATATCCATCTAATACTACTATTTTCATATTCTTTTATGATTACTCATGATGATACGGTTCATTATTCAAGATTGTCATTGCTCGATAGATTTGTTCAATAAATATCAAACGAATCATCTGATGAGAGAAGGTCATCTTACTTAAAGAGATCTTCTCTGCCGCTGCCTTATAGACTGCTTCACTAAATCCATACGGTCCTCCGACAACAAAGACCAGACGTTTGGGGACCGTATGCATTTTCTTCTCTATATAGGTAGAAAATTGCATGGAGGTAAACTCCTTCCCTTTCTCATCCAACAAAACTAAATAATCACCGGATTGTAAAGTCTTCAGGATTAGCTCTCCCTCCTTCTCTTTCTGTTGAGCCTCAGAAAGGTTCTTTACATTTTTAATATCCGGTATCACTTCCATCTCAAAAGGGATATAATGAACCAAACGATTTTTATACTCATTAATCGCCTCAACAAAGTATTTGGCGTCAGTCTTGCCTATTACCACTAATGCAATTTTCATCCGTTCATATTTTAAAGATTGAGGACGCTAATTTACAGGAAAAAATACATACCTTTGCGGATAATACTCAGAAATCGTGTAAACTACAAAAGATATGAACTTACAAGAGACAAAAGAACAACTGATTGCGGAACTTATCCGTTTAGCATTTTCTGAAGATATTGGTGACGGTGACCATACGACATTATGTTGTATTCCAGCAACAGAGATGGGAAAGAGTCAACTAATCGTAAAAGAAGATGGTATATTGGCTGGTGTAGAAATGGCAGAACGCATTTTCCACACGTTTGACCCAGAATTAAAGATGACTACATTCATCCACGATGGAGCAGAAGTCAAAAAAGGAGACATTGCTTTCGTTGTAGAAGGGAAAGTTCAGTCTTTACTGCAAACAGAACGTTTAATGCTAAACATCATGCAGCGAATGAGTGGTATCGCTACCAACACTCGCAAATATGTAAAGGCATTAGAAGGAACCAAGACACGTGTTTTGGATACCCGTAAGACAACACCCGGATTGCGCATGATTGAAAAAGAGGCTGTCAAAATCGGAGGTGGAGTGAACCATCGTATCGGTTTGTTCGACATGATCCTTTTGAAGGATAACCATGTAGACTTTGCAGGTGGTATAGAGGCTGCTATCACTCGTTGTCACCAGTACTTGAAAGAAAAGAACAAAGATTTGAAGATAGAAATAGAAGTTCGCAACTTTGATGAATTGCAGGAAGCTATGCGAGTAGGCGGTATTGACCGTATCATGTTGGATAACTTCACTCCTGAAAACACAAAGAAAGCGGTAGAGATGGTTGTCGGACGATATGAATTAGAATCTTCTGGCGGTATCACGTTTGATACTTTGCGTGATTATGCTGAATGCGGCGTAGATTATATTTCTGTCGGAGCTTTAACACATTCCGTTAAAGGATTAGACATGAGCTTCAAAGCTTGCTAAATAAATATGGCAAAGAATATTTTAATACTATCAGGCAGTCCTCGTAAAGGAGGTAATTCAGACACCTTGTGCGATGAATTTATGAGAGGTGCACAAGAAGCAGGACATTCTGTTGAAAAGATTTGGGTACAGGGTAAGAAAGTAGCTCCTTGCTTAGCCTGTTATTACTGTAAGGATCATGCAGGCGAATGTGCTATCAAGGACGATATGAAAGAGATATTAGACAAAATGCTCGCTGCTGATGTGATAGTACTTTCGTCACCTGTTTATTTCTACTCAATTTCAGCACAACTCAAAGCGGTGATTGACCGTACAGTCGCTCGCTGGTTGGAGTTCAGAGACAAAGAGTTCTACTATATCATGACTGCTGCAGAAGATACTGACACTGTGATGGATTGTACTTTAGGATGTATGCGTGGATTAGCAGAATGTCTGGAAGGTTCTGTAGAAAAAGGTGTAATTTATGGCAAAGGCGTATATGAGAAGGGCGAAATTAAAAATCATCCTGCCATGCAACAAGCCTACGTCATGGGCAAAAGTATAATAGGCTAACAATAAATTTAGATATTAAGGCAGACGAAAAGTAGAATCCACGATTCCTCCTTTTTTCGTCTGCCTTTTATTTTCTTTAGTAGAACAACGTCAGCCCGGTAGACAATCCTGAAAAATCAGGACCAAAATCTGTATTCAAGACTTTACAAGGACTGTACTTCACATAAACACCTACTGCACTCACCTTAAACGTAGCAAATAGGTCAACCGTTACACGGGATTGATGAATGTTATTGTCTGTTAGTTTCACATTCTCACCTTCCAACTTATAATGCGTCTTCAAGCTGGCATGTGTATTGAAGTTAACAATCGGGCCTACCTTAAAACTCACTTTACGAGTAAACTTGTATGTATATAATAAAGGTAATGTCCAACTAAAGACCTTCAACCGAGAGAACTTTATATCTGCCTCTTCCGGATAGGTACCCAACACCACATTTTGCTTTTCTTTCACAAAACAGTTTCGCCCCGTCATCCGATAATTCTTCCAAGCGATACCTAATCCTATAGCAAAGGAGTTCTTTCCTCCTGTCAGACAATATTCCCATTCCAAAATGGAAGGAGCCATTATTTCATAAGACGCCCCCATATCTACATTCATGTCGTTCGGGGCATTTAAAGCAGTCACCAATCCTACCCCAATACCTCTCATATTAAAATTATGATGGGCTTTCTGCTTGATCTCCTCTTTCTTAAATGGAATCTGGAAATCCCAATCCCGTTGTTTCTCTTTCTTCACGACTGGGACATCCGAAGCCAATACGGCTTGGTGTGAATAACGAAATTCCGGATTTCCCTCTTTGCCTTCAACCTGTACTATTATTGTATCACCGCTATTGTTTATGACTACTCGCTGCGGACGTTCTATCACCATCACATCTTTTGTCTGTCCCCAAATAGAACCTGAAATTAAGGTCATCAAAACCGACAAGAATAACACTTTTCCTTTCATATCCCTATACATTATTTCATTTAAACATTTTCTTTAATTCATCCAAAGTAGCATAGCCCTCCATATAGACTACCGTTACTTCCTGTTCTCCTCCCTCTTTCAAAGAGGCATTCCGATAGAAGAGATACCGGTTTCGTTTCTTCAAAGGAGCGAAACAATAGAAACCATAATACAAGTCCTGTCCCAACAAACCGACCTCTTTATCTATTGCCACTTCGGCGTCAGCCTGTACCAACCTCTCTATCTCTTTAAAAGTCTTCGGTTCGTCCTTTAAGGTCAAACTCCGGAACAAGGTTAAATGATAAGAGGCCAACTTATCTCCTTTCACCAATACTTCTATCGCGTTATGGTTCTTCTTATAACGTCCATCGAATAGAGAGGCAACCTGTAACCCCTCTTGTGCCCATGCGCCCAAAGATTGAAGCAATAAGAATACTATAACTATGCTTTGTTTCATCTTTCCCATATTATTCATTTGTATCACTCAATGTTTGAAATATGGAAGACAATTGATGATCGACTGTTTCTTCCACCTCTTCATACTGTAAGTTCTTCAGAGAAGTTTCCATCTCTGACAAAACCCGATTCGGGTCTGTAAACCGTTCTCCATAGACATAAGCTACACACAAATTCTGCTGGCGATTGAATTCATATCCTCCCCAAGTCATCATTAACAGTCCAGCAATTACCGCAGCTGCCAAGCGTCCATATTTTCTCCAAGAGAAAACAGTTCGCGGCTTTGCATACTCCTCTTTGCCAACAGAAAAGTAGCCCATAACCGCACACAACTCATCAAACTCTGCCCCTTGTGCAAAAGGGGAAGCTAAGAAGCGAACTAATTCCGCCTCCTCTTGGTCCGTTGTCTCCGCTTCAAAATAACGCTCTGCCAACGTCAACCAATATTGCTTATCCTCATATCGACTTGCTTTCATATTCCTTTCTGTTTAAGATAACACATTCGTACCTGTTTTCTGGCACGGGATAAGTTTACCCGTACTGTTGCTTGTTGCATATTCAGCTTTTCAGCAATTGATTCAATACTTTCATCTTCATACTCCTTCATCTTTAGGATCTGCTTCTGCAAATCAGATAGTTCACTTTCAATAATGGACTCAATCGCATGAAATTGCTCTCTTCGTTCCAGCTCATCGGCAACCGAATCGGTAATAGCAGCGTCTCGTTCCACATCCAACTCAACCATCTTGACCCGCTCTTCCCGCCTCAACGTATCAATACAGAGATTACGAACGGTTGTAACCGTCATCGCCTCCACCTGCTGTTGCGTTTGCAGCTCATTAGCCCTCGGCCACAGTCGGCAGAACGCCTCTTGCAATGCGTCTTCTGCGTCCGACTCTGAAGGTAACAGCTTCAACGCAACCCGTTGGAACTTCCTATGCAGTTTCGTAAATACTGATGTCAATAGCTCTTCGCTCATGAATCCGTTCTTCTCTTTTTAACTCTGTTCATAAAGGAATACGAGAAAGGAATGATTTTGTAACAAGGAAAAGTAGAATATTTTTCAATCTATCATAAAAAAAGGCGAACCGAATCGCCTTTTCCCTCCTATCTATAAGACTCTTTTTACTTGATTATCCTGTAATACATAGCGTTGCCCGCTTTCCGGACAGACAGCTGTCTGCTTTTCATCGAACACTAACCGATGTCCATATTCGCTTACCCAACCTATCTGCTGCGAAGGATTCCCAACCACCAGTGCATAGGGAGGTACATCTTTTGTCACGACTGCCCCGGCACCAATCAACGCATACTCGCCAATCGTATGTCCGCAAACAACTGTCGCATTGGCTCCAATCGTCGCCCCCTTCCCTACATGCGTTTTCAAATACTGCTCTTTACGGGGAACTGCACTTCTCGGATTGATTACATTGGTGAATACACACGAGGGACCTAAGAATACATCATCTTCACAAGTCACTCCGGTATAGACAGAGACATTGTTCTGTACCTTTACATTATTTCCTAAAACGACATCAGGAGAAATCACCACGTTCTGCCCTATATTACATCCCTTTCCGAGGGTACACCCTGCCATAATGTGGGAAAAATGCCAGATACGGGTTCCTTCACCAATCGTACAGCCTGCGTCAATCACTGCAGTCTCATGTGCTTGATATGCTGCCATCCTTACTTATAAATTAAAAAGATTGTCGGTTTCTTACTTAAGTCCGGCACCTTCCCGGCCCACTCTTTTACAGGGCGAGTATGTATATATTCATCCTCGCAAGTGATATTGGAAGCGATACAAAGCTTCGTCGAAGAGCGACACGTCCGAATCAACTCTTCCGCCAGCTTATTATTGCGGTAAGGAGTCTCGATGAACAATTGCGTCTGGTTCTCCGCATAGATGCGTCCCTCTAACTTCTTGATCATATTGGTTCGTTCCGAAGCGTCGATTGGTAAATAGCCATGAAAGGCAAAACTCTGTCCATTGAAACCGGAACCCATCACTGACATCAGTATCGAAGAGGGACCAACCAGAGGAACCACCTTGTAATTCTTTCGCTGTGCAATCGCCACGACATCTGCACCGGGGTCAGCAACCGCCGGGCAACCGGCTTCAGAGATTACACCGACCGATTCCCCTTTTGCCAACGGTGCCAAGTAGCCTGCAACCGCTTCCGGAGAGGTTCGTTTGTTTAATTCATAGAAAGTAAGGTCGTCAATCACAATTGAGGGCTCTACTTTCTTCAAGAAACGGCGCGCTGTACGCACGTTTTCAACGACGAAGTGTTTGATCGAAAGAATGACTTCTCGATTATATTCGGGAAGGACGCGGCGATGTTCCGTATCGCCCAGCGTGACCGGTATGAGATAAAGTGCTGCTTGCATAATCTATAAATCGGAATGAATCGGCCCGACTACCGTTTTTTATTCGACACAAAAGTAGTACTTTTGCACCAAACAAGCAGAATCAGATGGCACTTCCAATCGATTTTATCACTCGCACACGCGTATTATTAGGAAAAGAGTTCGACTCTTTAGAAGCCGCGTTACAAACTGACGCACCCGTCAGCGTCCGTATCCATAAAAAAAGATTAACTCCCCTTCCACACTCGTCAGCCGCGAAATGGCAGATTCCCTGGTGTAAAACAGGCTATTATTTGCCAGAACGACTCACTTACACCTTCGACCCGCTGTTTCATGCGGGAGGTTACTACGTGCAAGAGGCCTCTTCCATGTTCTTGGAGCAGGTCATAGAGCAGTATGTGACCACTCCCGTCAGGTGTTTAGACCTATGCGCTGCTCCAGGGGGTAAATCCACTCATCTTTTGAGCCTTTTACCCGAAGGTAGTCTACTCGTCAGCAACGAGGTGATACGTACACGCAGCCATG
This sequence comes from Parabacteroides sp., assembly GCA_017481945.1. Classification (GTDB taxonomy): domain Bacteria; phylum Bacteroidota; class Bacteroidia; order Bacteroidales; family Tannerellaceae; genus Parabacteroides. Next base: position 48,761 of record JAFUOJ010000022.1, read on the forward strand.
TCTTGGCTGAAAACATTATAAAATGGGGAGACCCGAATTGTATCGTTATCAACAACGACCCGGAAGAGATTGGGCAGCTGACACATCTCTTCGACATCATCGTCACTGACGTTCCCTGCTCCGGAGAAGGGATGTTCCGGAAAGATATAGACAGTACCGGGGAATGGAGTGTGGCCAACGTCGAACTTTGTGCCGCTCGCCAACGACGCATTATCCACGACATTTGGAATGCGCTGAAGCCCGGAGGGTTATTAGTCTACAGCACCTGCACATATAACACTGAGGAGAATGAAGAAAACATCCACTACATTCAGGAAGAGTTAGGCGCTGAAGTATTACCTATTGCCACTCACGAAAGCTGGCAAATCACAGGCGCACTCAAATATAACCACCCCGTCTACCGCTTTTTCCCGCATAAAACCAAGGGAGAAGGTTTCTTCTTGGCTCTTTTGCGCAAAGCAGAGGGCGAAATCAAGACGCTCCGTCCTAATTGCAAAAGCAAAAAGGAGAAAGGAAAAGCTGCGTCCGCTATTCCGGAAATTGCCAAGAGATTTACCTACGAAAAGGAGGGAAATACCTTGAGTTGGGACGGCAATAAGCTCATCTTGCGACCGGAATCCGTCAGCAAAATCTATCCTTTCTTTCAAGACCGCTTCCATATCCTCTCTGCAGGTGTTCCTATCGGAGAGTTGAAGGGGAAAGACCTCGTTCCGACACAGCAATTGGCACAGTGTTTAATACTTAACTCGGGTACATTCCCTTCGGTCGAACTGTCCTTGGAAGAAGCAATTAAGTATTTGAAGAAAGAGACACTTGTCCTGCCAGATCGTATCGAGAAAGGCTACATCGTCGCTCGGTATAACGGTTTTCCTCTGGGGTTTGTCAAGAATTTAGGGAATCGGGCCAACAATTTATACCCGCAAGAGCGTAGAATCCGAACCAGTTACACTCCTGAAAAGATTACAGTCTATAGATGTTGAGTTACATTATTAGCATGTACTCATACAAGTTCATAATGTAAGTTTACATTATCCGATTGCACCCCTGCAAGTAGATAATGTAAACTTACATTATTAGTTTGTACCCATGCAATCCCATAATGTAAGTTTACATTATTAGGTTGCACCCTTACAAAGTCATAATGTAAAGTTACATTATTAAGATGTACCCCTACAACCTCATAATGTAACTTTACATTTATATAATCATCGCTTACTCAAACTGAAAAGTATGTAACGAAGCCTCTCCCCGTCTTAGGAATTTGGCTTTGGTAGTGTTCGGAGCATATACGAAGGTCTCGACTACGACAATGCGCTGATTCTTTTTGTCTAAGTAGGTATGAGACACGAAAGGACCGCCCATCATATCACCAACCATCTCCCAAAGTCCCCGAATGACAGCGCAATATTCGCCATTGCGGGTTATCGCTTCGTATGTGGGAGTGATTTGTTTCGCAGTCGTCATGTAAGAGTTGGGAAAAGCACCTTTGATATGCTCTCCCAAGATGGAATCCCGCTTTCCAATCAGATAATTGAGGGAAAACGTCTGTTCATCGGTGTAAGGAAAGCTGTAGAGCACCAGATCCGTCCGTCCATTCCGCCCGTGATCCGTCGCCCAGAAGAAATCAGTCGTGTCGTTGAATGAGCAAAGCTCCTCAGAAGCCAATAGCCGGGCATGAAACTGTTCGTGTACGCTCTCTTTCACCCTTTGGCTATGGGAATCTTGCAAATAGACGAGGTAGCGTTCCCGTTCCTTGTCGCCTAAATAGTCTACCAACTGTTTGCCCTGCTCTTTCAGATAGTCCATCAGTAATTGGGAAGAGGGGGCGTTCAATGTAATCACCTCTTGGCCGGAAGCCCAGACGTCAGATTCCTTTTTAACAGTTACTTTCGTGTAAACAGACTCATCGATCCGTACTTGAATGATGTTGCGGACATATCGCAACAGACCGTCGAACTGATTCGGCTCGGCATAGGTCACTCGCATTTTCGGTTCGTGCTGAGGAAGCCCGGGAATCGAAGCAGTCAGTTGATCATATAGGGAACGACCGGCTTCACCCTCCCACGCTGTTTTGTCCATCACGACTAACACCTCATAAGCGAATCCTGTAGCTTTCTTAATGAAGATTGACCGCTTTGAAGACTTGCCGCCTTGATTACAAGCAATTCCTCCCACCAGTAGCAGGAGGAATGCAAAGATTACAGATTGTGTTTTCATACTGTTTATCGATTTGGTTGCTTAAAAATTAAACTTACACGGAGCAAAGTTAGACTTTGAATCCGAGATTACGAAGGAATCAACCCGGACAACGCATTTTATCGATAACCAGCTGTTCTGCAACGGATAACCATCGCTTTTTGGACGGACAGTTATCCCTTTGGCGGACAATCGGCAGCGGATTTTGAACTAATAAAGACGAAGAAAAGCGTCTAATTCGCTGTTTTCATCGAGTTTTAGTTTCTTTTTCATACGGTTTTTAGACTTCGTCAGAGCTTCAGAAGTGTTATTGAAAAGAGCTAACTGCTCTTTGCGCGAGAAATTCCATTTCACCAAGCAGGCAATCTCTTGCTCGTGGCGTGTAATAGAGTATTTCTCCTTCAGTTCCGTCAATACGTTGTTGAAAAGAAGATCCGTCAGTTTAAACAGCTCGCTCCACTCATCTCTTGTCAGGTTTGTATGCAGAGGATCCCCTTTTACCTGAATCAGTAGGGACAACAGATTGGCGTCAGCAAGCTCTCTGTATTCTTCCGAGAGGACGTCAATCATGAGTTTGCTCTCGATAAACTGCCGTTGACAGAAAGCTAACTCGGAGGAATCCTCCTCGTATTGTTCCATACTCTCTGCCGGTTGTTTCAGTACATTCTCCAGCAGTTCTATCCTCTCAGCATAATAATCTCGCTCACACTTCAGACGAAAGATGAAAGCTGTATCCCGTTTAAGCCTCTCCTTGGCCTGTTCAAATCGTTCTTGTTTTTTTCCACTCCGATAACCGATCAGATATCCCAATACGGCAGCTGAAATTCCGAGAATACAAACGGCATAAAACATCATAAAATCCCATGAATTAAAAATGTCCATCACTTTATATTTTTTCTTTTTAAGTATTCATAAATTGCTAACTGGGCACGCACTTTTACAGGGTTATTGTCCCGTTTAAAATGGTTGACCAGCTGTTCGTCTAATGAGCAAGCCTTCACATTGTCCCGTAATTGGATATTCAAGATGTCCAATATGCGCTGCTTAATCTCTGCGTCCCAAATGGGGAAAGCCGTCTCTATTCTCCGATTCAGATTTCGACGCATCCAATCGGCTGAGGTAAGAAACAAATCTTCCTGTCCGTCATTATAGAAATACCAGATACGAGAATGTTCCAAAAACATATCTACCAAACGAGTCACGCGAATATTGGCACTGTAGGATTGGTTCGGCACTAAGCAACAAATGCCCCGCACAATCAAATCAATCTCGACACCGTTCTCGCTGGCATAATAAAGTTCATCAATCATATTTTGATCGTGAAGACCGTTCATTTTTAAAATAATGCGTCCTTTACGTCCCGCTTTAACGTGCTCTATTTCCCGATGAATCATTCGTGTCAGCTCCGGTACCATATTAAAACGGGCTACCAGGAGATGATGAAATGTAGGCTCATGCAATCGGCCTTCCAATACGGCGAATACCTTATTGATATCCTTAATCAACTCTGCATTAGAGGTGAGTAAAGCCATATCGGAATAGATTCGTGCCGTTTTTTCATTGAAGTTACCGGTGCTTAGATAAGCAAAGTCTCGTCGTTTGCTTCCGTCTTCGCTATCTTTCCGTAATATCACAGCTACTTTGGCATGTACTTTCAATCCAGGAATGCTATAGATAATTCGAATCCCCGCTTGCTCCATACGTTCAGCCGTACTCATATTATTTTCCTCATCAAAACGGGCTTTTAGCTCCACAAAGACGGTTACTTTCTTTCCGTTCTGGGCGGCACTGATAAGCGTATTGATTACTGCGGAGTTTTCAGCTACGCGATATTGAGTAATCTTAATCTCATCCACCTTCGGATCAAAAGCAGCTTCCATTAGGAAGCGAATCAGGTAGTCGAAAGATTGATAAGGGAAATGCAGCAAAATATCCCGCTTCTTTACAGCCTTAAAGACCGATCCGGTTTCATCCAAAAAAGGAACACGCATGGGAGAAGGGATAGTCTGTTCCAATTCCTTCCCTTTGGGATTGGGAAACTTTGCTAAATCCTGCAAATTATTATAACGACCGCCTTGCACTAAATCGTCCGCCGTAATGCCAAAAGCCTGACAGATAAATTGAAGGAAGTCTGCAGGCATACTGCTATCATACATAAAGCGGCTCAAGGCTCCAATCTTACGTTTTTTTACCTTCTTGCGGATCTTTTCCAGAATATTCCCGCCTTTCTCATCCTCTAAATAAATATCAGCGTCTCGTGAGATCTTTATACTGTAACTGCTTTCTACCACATAGCCGGGGAAGACATTGGCTAAGTTTGCACGAATAATATCATCGATAAACATGATGTAGTGCTTCCCCTCATGCGTAGGAAGTTCAATGAAACGGGGAACTTTGGAATAGGGTATCTTCATCAAAGCATAATGATATTCCGGGACATAATCGAGTTCTTCCAATCGTTTGCTCTTCTTCACCATCCGAATTACCAAGTAAAGGCGACGGTCCCTAATAAAGGTCCGAATATCTCCTGCCTGAATCATTACCGGAGAAAGAAAAGGAAAAACCTCTTCGTTAAAGAAGTTTTGAACAAAAACTTCGTGGAAAGGTTCCGGGCTACTGTTTTGATAAAGATAAATATCCTGCCGATTCAATTCCTGCAATACTTTGGAAAAGATTCGGTAATACTCACGCTGTTGTCGATTTACCTCTTCAGTTATTTCTGCTAATACCTCTTCTGCTTCCGCACCACTCTCCTCGGTGAAATTCTTTTTCATTATTACACCCCGATGTTCTGCGACTCGTATTTCATAGAACTCTTCTAAATTGGAAGAATAGATCGAAAGAAATTTGATACGCTCATAGATAGGAAGCGTATCATCCTCCGCTTCCAACAATACGCGATAGTTAAAAGACAACCAACTTATATCCCGTTTAAAGTATTTCCGTGCTGTTTCCATCGTATTATTTCTTCGGTCGGTAAATATAGATAATTTTTCGCGGTTCACAAGCTATTTGTAGGGATACAAAAAAAGGACAGTACTAAAAAAGCACTGTCCTTCCATTTTCTGAATCCTGCCTTACAGGATAAATATCATTACTTCTTCAAATCAAAATCAACCAATATCGGACGATGGTCTGACGGATGCCAGAAGTTTGAAAGCTTCTGTGGGTCACGCACAGGTTTCGTATAGTCATCCGTAATTACATCTGCTGCCACAATCTTTTTAGACAAAGCCGGAGTGCAATATACAAAATCGATACGCGATTCACCGCCCGTTGTTGTCTTAAACTGTCCTGGATACTTTTCGGCAATCACATCAACGTAAGGAGTATTTCCTCTGATATAGTCATGCACCAAGAAACGAGTATCGTCCTCTGCATATTTATAAAAGAAGTTATCTACACGTGTCCGTGAATTGAAGTCTCCCATCATTGCCCACAACTGATCAGCTGCACCCGGAACAGTAGCAATCGTATGTTTACAAATATACTCCATCTCTTTCAGACGATAGTAATCACCTCCATGTTCAGCTTTACTTGCGTCTTTATCTTCAGCACGATAAGCGTATCCCATCGGCCAAGTATGTAAAGTTACCAGATTAAGAGTCTGCCCTTCGACCTCAACCTGTGCCCAAGCTGCACCATGAGTGACTACACTGTCTGGTTCCGCACCGACAATACGTGATACATCTTTTATCGGGTATTTAGAAGTAATCACCTGAGGATAATTATCCCGATGGCCTCCTACATACCAATAAGAATGTCCATATCGTTTTGCCAATTCGCCCCAATTATCGACCAAATAACGTTTCGAAGCCTCCATAGGATCCGCAGTACCCGTTGTGTAAATGGTTTGAGCTTCACACCAGACGCAAACATCCGGGTTCTGAACTTTTACCCATTCAACAAACTGATCATAATTATCACCTTGTCCAGACCACATACCATTTTGGATATTCCAATACAGCAAACGTAGCTTTCCCTTATCACTACCTCCACTACAGGAAGTCATCAAGCAAGAAAGAATTCCTACAATGACAAGCATACAAACGGTATGCCCTTTATGAATAAATTGATTTCTCATATAAGACTCTGCTTTATGTTTAACTTTTCTCTATTCAAAAAATCAATCAGCTGATGTATAACCCGGATTTTGATCTTTTGCTTGATCCATAGCTTTATTGTAGTTGAACTCTGAATCTGGAATCTTCCACAAATAATGTCTTTCCTGAATTTCAGTCCATGAGCCGTCAGTTACATTATAATATTTACCTACCAACTCTTGAGCTTTACCCAATCGAACAATAAAGTCCCAATGTTTTCCTTCATTAAAGTGTTCATAAGTTTCCTCCTTAATCAGCAAATCAATGAAACTATCCATTGTACTATAATCAGACAATTTGTAATCTAATTCAGCATTAGGCACTTTTGGATCATATCCGTAAGCACGACGACGAAGTTGATTCAACATTTCTATAGACTCGTTAGTCGGTGCCCCTGCTACACGTGCTGTAGCTTCTGCATAAATAAACATTGCGTCCGGATAACGAATCAAAGGTATAGAAACATTAGCCTTACTTCCCTGAGCATTAGGATCCCAATATTTCGTCAATAAACAAGTATACTCCCCGTAAGCATCAGCACCAAACACATAGAATCCGACATTCAACCCATAACGTAGGTCATTTGTATCCCATGAAGCAATTATATGATTTCTTAAATCAGTGTAATGGGTGTAATAACCATTTCCATTCAACATCAACTTACCCGGTTCAATTTCGTATTTTGGATGTGCCGTATAAGAAAGATAATCCCAGGTCTTACTATCTGTACGTGAAGTCTTGATATAAAAGACTTCTTCTGTAGATGTAGTCAAATCAGCACCAAAAACATTATCAAAATCTCTGGATGTCTTTACTTGCACCAATGAATAAGCCTCACTATTAACTACTTCGCCAGCCAATGTTTTAGCTTCTGCGTAATTTCCAGTATGCATATAGACATCTGCCAAACATACTCTTACAGCATGTTTACACGGCGTTGCTAAATACCTTGCTTTATCAGGACAATTCTCCAATGCATATTTCAAATCTTCAATAATAAAGGCATAGACTTCTTCTTTAGAGCTTTTAGGAACATCCCATGTCGCAATATTCTTTTCTGTTTTCAAAGGGACTCCACCCCAATATTTCACCAAAGTAAAATAGTTAAATGCTCTCAAGAATCTTAATTCTGCCAGATAAGATTTTATTTCAGACTCTGTCATTTCAGTTGCCTCTGGAAGCTTTTCTATAGCCGTATTACAATACATAATCGCCTTATACAAATTAGCCCAGTTAGAAGCACTTCGTGTAATATGAGTAGCATTGACAAAACCATTATATTGTCTATATGTCTGATAAACACCTTTCGGATAACAATATTCCGTGTTTATCTCCAAAGTAGCAAAATAATTTGCATTGTAAGCAGACCTCATAATATTCAGTGGAGCTAATACTGCAGCATTTGCTTCATCCGAAGTATTATAGAATGTCTCACTTGACATTGAATACGTATATTCAGTTTCGTCTAAGCAATCATCACAAGCCCAAAATATAGAGCTACAAACTAATATCGATAATAATAATTTTGTTTTCATTGTTTTTCGCTTTTAGAATTTAACACTCAAACCCATTGAAATTGTCTTACTATTAGGATAAGTCAAATGGTCAATTCCGCTATTGACATCACTTGCTTTTGAACTTACTTCAGGATCAACCCCATTATATTTTGTAAAGGTCAACCAATTCTGAGCACTTACGAACAAACGAAGAGCACTAATCCAATTTCGAGTACTCCATTTTTCGCAAGGGAAGTTATATGCTAAACAGATATTTTTCAGACGCAAATAAGATCCATCCTCGATGAAACGATCTGAGTACTTTAAAGAACCTACAGCTTCAACTTTCGGATAATGAGCATTTGAATTATCTTGTCCTTCTCTCCAGCTTTCATAATAAACCTTACGTTCAATATTCATACCTTGACCATAAGAATAATTTCTCATCTCACTCAAGTTGAAAACATCATTACCTTGACTTCCTTGGAAGAAGAAGTTAAGATCCCAATTCTTATATCGGAAACCACAGTTCAAACCGTAAGTAAAATCAGGGAAAGGAGAACCGGCAATATATCTATCCTCTGTATCTGTATACTGTCCATCACCATTCATATCTACATAAGAAAGAGAGCCCTTTTCATTTAATCCAGCGTCTTTATATACATAAAATGCACCTAAAGGTTCACCTTCTCGAATGATTGTAATAGAACCAGAACCATAATTGCTATAAGTTGTTCCTAAGATATCATTACCATCTGCCAATTCTTCAACTCTATTCTTATTGTGAGCAATATTAAATTGAAGTGTAAATCCAAAATCTTGTTTTTGTATTACATCCGCTTCAACTAATAATTCAATACCCTTATTACTCATACTACCAATATTCCGAACAGTAGACGTATAACCTGAAGAAGACGGTAATGAAACTGTATTCAACAAATCAGTTGTTTTCTTATAATAATAATCAGCTGTAATACGTAAACGTTGATTAAATAAGCCCAAATCAAGACCTGCGTCCCACTGTGCAGTTGTTTCCCACTTCAAATCTTCTGGGAAAGTACTACTTGGCGCATAATAAGGAACATTCTCACTTCCTGTTGCTGTCTTACCTGTAGTCAATAAGTTTTGTGTCATATATGGATCAATTGCCGTAGAACCTGTTCGGCCATAACCAACACGAAGTTTTAAATTCGAGATTTTATCAAATTGTTTCATAAACGGTTCTTCTGAAATTCTCCATGCTAAAGCTCCAGAAGGGAAATATCCCCAACGTGAACCTTCAGAATAACGGCTCGAACCATCGGCACGGAAACTTGCAGTAAGCAAATATTTTCCTTTCAAAGAATAATTAATACGACCTAAATAAGACATCAAAACCCATTTAGAATAAGATGTAGAAGGAGTATTCACAGTCCCAGCTGAAGATAAATCATTAGTCATCTGAGTATCACTTAAGAATGTATTACCAGACGCAGATAAAGACTTATATACATTCTGCTGATAAGTAAAACCTCCCATTATATTAAAGGAGTGAATTTTATTCAGTGTAAAATCATAAGTTGCAATATCTTCATTAATTACAGTTGTAGAACGTTGATGATTAACAGAAGCTGAATTATTCTGATAAATATACTTCTGAGTCGTATAAGCATCATAGCGAGCATCTGAACCTTCCATACCGAAAGTAGCTTTTATTGAAAGCCCTTTAATCGGTTGAAAATTTAATGCTGCATTAAGGTTTGTCATATTTGTAACCGTTTTATATGTAGATTCATAAGCCATACAAAACGGGTTTTTAATTTCATGAGATGACCAAGAAAACCAAGAACGCAAATCTTTATAATTTCCATTTTCATCATATGGATAAAAGATTGGTGAAGCAGAGAAAGTTGCTCCAATCATAGAAGAACCTCCATTACCACCACCGTCAGACTGATTCATCTTATTGATCAACGAATATCCCATATTTAAAGAAGCACTAACAATCGGACTTACTTTTAAATCAAAACTTGAACGCAGATTGTATTTATCGTATGAACTATTATGAATCAAACCATCTCTCATCATCGCAGATCCACTTATAAAATAGCGAACATTGTCTGAACCTCCAGAGACATTAATATTATGATTCTGAACAGGTGCATTTTGAAAAACTTCCTCCTGCCAATCTAAACCTTTTCCCATAGCAGCTATATCTGCTTCAGAGAAAGGAGCCTCTGTCAAAACATTTGCATTAACCAAATATTCATTGTAGAATCTTGCCCATTCTTGTGCATCCATCAAATCCAACTTCTTGATTTGTTGTTGAATGCCATATTCAAAATCATAAGAGACTTTTACTTTACCAGATTTACCTTTTTTAGTTGTAATCAAAACAACACCATTTGCTCCACGAGATCCATAGATAGCAGTAGCTGAAGCGTCTTTCAAAATTTCCATAGATTCTATATCATAGGTATTGATAGAGCTTGTACTTGCAGGTATTCCATCAATAATATAAAGAGGAGAGTTATCTCCCTTTATGGAGTTAACGCCTCGAATACGAATAGAATAATCACCGGAAGGGTCTCCCGTATTTTGAGAAAGAACAACACCCGGAACACGGCCTTGCAAAGCTTGAACAGGATTAGAAACAGTAAAAGCAGTAAGTTCTTCAGCTTTCACCGTTGACACTGCCCCTGTCAAATCTTTTTTCTTCATTGTTCCATAACCGACAACAACAATTTCATCCAAGTCTTGTGAATCTTCCTTTAACACAATTGTTACATCTTTTTCTCCTTTATACAAATAGTCCGTTGATTCATATCCAATAAAAGAGACAACCAATGTGGTATTGGATTTAGTAACTGTAAAGGAGAATTTTCCATCTGCATCAGTAATAGAACCATTTGTAGTCCCTTTTTCAACAACGTTAGCTCCGACTATCGGTTCTCCGGAAGTATCTTTAACAACTCCTGAAACCGTATGCTGAGCATAAGCAACCGTCGTGGTTGTAAATAAGAAAAACGAAAAGAGCAATAAAATAAAATGCTGTCGCTTAACTGCGGATTTAGTGAAACTCATGGTAAATAACATACTCATTGATTTTAATTATTATAAACTCAGTTAGAGAGTCCTGGGCAAATGTGTAATAGACAGATAAAAAACGTGGACTCTTGTATTTATCATACGATACGTTTTTATATCTTAAAACGTCTTTTCAAAAGTTTTATCTCATAGGCATTCTTTTTTAAGTTATAGTTTTTTAATTAGATATGCCAAATATAAGGAAATAATTTTAATTCTTGTTATCTATTCTACAAAGCTTTTAAAATACATCAGCGTTCTGCTTAGCTAAAGAAACAGCTAAGCAGAACTTAAAATCACTGATTTTAACAATAAATAATTTTATCAAAACTCAAGTAATAAAACATTTACGAAAGTTCTTTGTTTTTAAAAGATAACAACACCATTATACTTCCATTTAAAAATTTCCCTTAAAAATATGTTTTAAAACAGATTAAAATAGTTTAGTTTATGAGTTTCTATCAATATTCAAAAAACATTTTCTTACTTTTATCCCCACAAAAGACAACATTATGCGTAAGATTGGACTTCTTTCTGATACCCATGCTTGGTGGGATGATAAATATGCAGAGTACTTTGCGGAGTGTGACGAGATTTGGCATGCCGGAGATATAGGGTCAGAAGAGCTGGCTGTAAAATTAGCGACATTAAAACCATTACGGGCAGTTTGTGGAAATATCGACGGACAATCACTCCGTCTACAATATCCATTAGTAGTGCACTTTCAAGTGGAAGAGGTAAAAGTAATGATGACACATATCGGTGGTTATCCAGGCCGTTATTATCCACCTATTCGGAAAGAATTATATGATACGCGCCCCAATCTTTTCATAGCTGGACATTCGCATATCCTAAAGGTCGTTTACGACCGGAGTCTAAACTGCTTACATATCAATCCGGGAGCCGCCGGAAAAAGTGGTTTTCATCAAGTACGAACTTTAATCCGCTTCACCATTGACGGGAAGCAGATTAAAGACTTAGAAGTTATAGAATTAGGGCATCGGTAACAAAGGAAGGGACTAAATTATCCCTTTCTTGTTCTTTCAATCCATCGTCCAATTTCTCCTATCCAAAGGACAAGAGATGTCGATCCGATTATCATTCCCCAATCTTTCAACGGAAGCGGAACCACATTAAACATTTCTCCTCCAAACGTCACGATCAAATACTGACCTACAATAATTAACAGAGCAACAGACAAGAAGCTCTTACAGCCTTTCAAATTGGCAAAAGCCGAGCGCCCCTCCATAAAGGCTTTCGCATTAAACATGTTCCAGAACTGCAACATCACGAAGAAGGAAAAGAAGAAAGAGAGATCATGCGGCGTCAATCCATCTTGTGCATGGAAATGTAATAATAACCCCATCAAAATTATAACAAACGCCAATCCCACTCCAAAAATATTATAAGCCATCGGACGAGTAATAATAAAATCTCCTCCCTTACCACTCTTACGGGGTTTATCTTTCATTACAACTTCATTGGGTGGCAACGAAGCCAAAGCTCCTGCTGCAAACGTATCCATAATAAGGTTCACCCAAAGCATTTGAGTAATGGTCAACGGAGATTCTGTACCCAATAAAGAGCCCAATAATACGATCAAACAAGCTGCCACATTAATCGTAAGCTGGAAAAGCAAAAACTTCTGAATGTTCCGATAAAGCGAACGCCCCCACATAACTGCACGAGTAATACTACTAAAGGAATTATCTATAATCGTAATATCACTTGCCTCTTTAGCCACAGAGGTACCATCCCCCATAGAAAGCCCCACTTGTGCTGCTTTTAGAGCAGGAGCGTCATTGGTTCCATCCCCTGTTACTGCTACTACAGCGTCTTTCTGCTGTAATAATTGTACTAAACGTTGCTTATCTGTTGGACGAGCACGACACATTATCTTTAAATCCAAAACACGATCCAAAGCCTCTTCATCACTCAACGCTTCAAAACCAGGTCCGGTAATGATATTACGTTCCGTATCTTCAGCTTTCCAAATTCCTATTTGTCGTCCTATCTCTTTTGCAGTCCCCGGAGTATCTCCTGTTACAATTTTCACTCCAATACCGGCATTCAAACAGCTTTGCACTGCCGCTGGAACATCTGCACGAACCGGATCGGAGATAGCCACAATACCCACATAAGTCAAATCCGTATTATGTAAACGACCATTCACAAAGAAAGTAGTTTCTTCTCCTTCCTCAACAATCTGATAAGCAAATCCCAAAGTACGCATAGCCTGATTCTGATAAGCCAACAACTGCTTTTCAATCGTTTCTTTACAAGCTGCCACCGGTTTATAAGTTCCATCAATAGCAACTCGATTACTATTTGCCAAAACAATTTCAGGTGCTCCCTTTACATATAATATACGTTTACCAAGCAAAGGAGACTTTACTACAGTTGCCATATATTTCCGCTCCGTCGAGAAAGTCAATTGTTCCAATACAGGAGCACTCTCCCGTAAATCTAAATAATTCTGTTGTTGACTATTTAACCATAATAACAAAGCTGCCTCTGTCGGGTTCCCTAATGTCTTGATTTTTTCTTCGGAGAAATCCAAAAAAGCAGTTGAATTTACAGAAATTCCCTCTTTAATCAGGTTACTCAATTCATCATCTCCCAACTGCTGGTTACTAAGGTTGTAGAATTTAGTTTCATGTACTTGCATTTGATTCTGCGTAAGGGTTCCTGTTTTATCCGTACAGATAACAGTAGTTGCTCCCATCGTCTCACAAGCATGCATCTTCCGAACAAGATTATTCGTCTTCAGCATACGATTCATACTCAATGCTAAACTCAACGTAACGCTCATCGGCAATCCCTCCGGCACTGAGACAACAATTAAAGTCACTGCTACCATAAAGATATTCAAGATATGCGAAATCAAATCCATTAACGGCATATCTGAAGAAGAGAGCAATACCTTTGTTAATAGAGCAATAAAGGTAATCGCAGCAATTGTGTACCCCGCCTTACTAATCACATTTGCCAATCCAGCCAACTGCATTTGTAATGGAGTATCAATATTATTGTCGATCTGTGATCCCTCATATACCTTTCCATATCCGGTTTCGTCCCCTACTTTCTCTACCTGCATAACGCCATGTCCATCTACTACAGTCGTTCCACGCATAACAACATTAGAGGGATAGGTTGCTTCTCTGTCGAAATCAGCTTCATTCGTTGTCTTACTAATAATCGGTTCTCCGGTCAAGGTTGATTCATTGATCTGCAAAGAGATTGCTTCTAACAACTGACCATCCGCCGGAACCTCTTCGCCTGTTTCCAAAACGACAACATCCCCTACCACGACCTCTTTACGAGGAACTTGGCAAATATTACCTTCCCGAATGACCTTAACCAATATATCATCATTCACCGTATTCAATACGTCAAATGCTTTATTGGCTTTTACTTCAAAAAAGAATCCTACGCAAGAAGCCAACATAATCGCAAAAAAGATACCGATCGGTTCAAGAAAAGCGGTAAAGCCTTTAGCCTCCGGTCCCCAACAATGCACCCCTGCGATGACCATTGATAATAGCCAAGCAACCAATAAAATCTTAATAATAGGATCGTCGAATTTCTCTAAAAACTGGCTCCACAAAGAGGCTTTTTCTGGAGGTGTTAAAATATTCTTACCATGCAAACGTCTACTTTCTTCGACCTCTTGCTTAGTTAGTCCTTGATACTGATGTTTTTGTTCCATGTGTTTATCTAATCTCTTACCAAAAATGAAACGGCAAATAAACGAAAGTTAATGTGAATACGCAAATATCCTGTGTTAATGTTTAATAGTAAGAAAAGATGCATCATCTATTGCGCATTTATGGATCATTCGTATATTTGCGATATACAAAAAGACAATTAAACAAATATTGAAATATGAAGACACAATTATGTAAAATCAGAAATTTGTTCATCCTTTCATCTCCGACAGTCACTGTTTGAATCCGCAATTTAATGACGACATATTGAGTTTCCGTCTGTGGGAACTGGTTGAAAAATAAGAAAAGATTAAGGTAGTGCAAAAGAATAGCTGCCGAGGAAATTTTTATCCGATAAGCAGGGAAGAAATTTTTTCTCGGCAGCCATTTTTTGTTGGATGCCTATCGAAATAAACGTCCTTGCCTTGCGTTTCGTTCGGAAATATGCTTATTTACTTTTGCGGTAAACTCAAAATTCTTCAATCCCCAATCAGGAGCGATTAACAACTCTTTCGGAGACTGGGACACGAATCGTTCTACCACAATCTGTGGATTCAATCGTTCTATAAAATCAATCACCAACTCTATATATTCATCTGCTGTATATAGATGAAATTGTTCAGGGTGTTCGGTATATTCCTTAGCCATGCGGGTATTCCGAATCAGTTGCAGCTGATGAAGTTTTAACGTAGTAACAGGTAAAGCAGAAAGGACCTCCGCATGATGCAATATTTCTTCCCTACTTTCCCCCGGCAAACCCAAAATCAGATGAACACCGGTATAAATTCCTTTTGTTGCTGTCCGCCTAATAGCGTCCTCAGATTCGGCATGAGTGTGTCCGCGATTAATACGAACCAAAGTACGGTCTAATGTACTCTCTAATCCGTATTCAATCATAACAAACTTTTCTTTCGAAAGAGCCGCGAAATAGTCTAACAGATTATCTGGCATACAATCCGGTCGGGTACCGACAATCAACCCTACTACCCCCGGATAAGCAAGCGCCTCCTCATACTTCGCAATCAAAGAATCAATCTCATCATAAGTATTTGTATAAGCCTGAAAGTAGGCCAAATATTTCATTTCCGGATATTTACGTGAGAAAAAGCGGATTCCCTCTTCCAGCTGCTCTGTAACAGTCTTTTCTGTATGGCAATATTCGGGGCTGAATGTCTGATTGTTACAATAGGTACACCCACCAAAACCTTTCGTACCGTCACGATTCGGACAAGTGAATCCGGCATTAATTGAAATTTTCTGTACTTTGCAAGGGAAAACCTCCTTTAGAAATGTTCCAAAATCACGATAGGGCTTATTACTTTCCATAGTGGCAAAGGTAATTTATAAAAGCTAAAACACAAGGTCAATCAGTTAATTATTTGATAAAAGAGGCTCATCCGACAACTTTTCTATTAAAAAAAGCATTATTCTTTGCTTGAATCCAATACAATACGCAAAGAAAATAGTATTTTTGCAAAGTATTAAACATCTAAAACCAGGCGAAAAGAGCTTCCTCGATGAAATACATAAGATTTAAAATTTTACTTTTATTACTCTGTGCCGGTAATCTTTCCGCACAGAATGCAAGTAAGCAGGTCAACCTGAAAGAAATTATAGACGGGCAATTCCGTCAAGTGACAAACACTGGCGAAATGCGTTCTTTGTCTGATGGTGAACACTATACGGCAATGAATGACGCTCGCACTATGATTATAAAATACTCCTATCGAACCGGCAACCCGGTAGATACATTATTCAACACGCAGACGGCTCGTGAGTGTACGTTCGATAAGTTTGATGGCTATACCATTAGTAGTACAGGGCATCACATCTTAGTCTGGCGTGATACAGAACGTATTTACCGTCGTTCTTTCCGAGCAAACGTTTTTAATTATGACGTACGTCGTAATTATGTGAAACCAATCTCCGATTCAAAAAGTAAACAGATGATCCCAACCTTTTCGCCGGATGGCAGAATGGTGGCTTACGTTAGTGATAACAACATCTGGATTCGGAAATTTGATTACGATACAGAGGTACAAGTAACCAAAGATGGGGAATTTAATAAGGTATTAAATGGAATTACAGATTGGGTGTACGAAGAAGAGTTTGCCGTTACCAACCTTATGGCTTGGTCACCGAATAGCGAACAATTAGCGTTCGTACGCTTTGACGAATCCGAAGTACCGGAATTTTCCATGCA
Source organism: Parabacteroides sp. (assembly GCA_017481945.1). Taxonomy (GTDB): domain Bacteria; phylum Bacteroidota; class Bacteroidia; order Bacteroidales; family Tannerellaceae; genus Parabacteroides. The sequence goes on from JAFUOJ010000022.1 coordinate 65,532, forward strand.
GATGTACGGAAGTGAATTATATCCTACCTATTACAATTATAAATACCCAAAGGCAGGAGAAAAAAATTCTAAGATCTCTTTACATTCGTATGACATAGCAACCAAGGATACAAAAACATTAAATGTACCCATTGACGCTGAGAGCTACATACCTCGAATCGTATTCACTAAAAACTCAGACCAGTTGGCAGTAATGACGCTTAATCGTCATCAGAATGTTTTCAACATGTATTATGCCAATCCGAAAAGCGGTGTTTTCCGTTTGATTTTGCGTGATGAGAATAAGGCATACGTAGATTCAGAATGGTTAAATTCCATCCATTTTTATAACAATAGTTTCTCGTATGTAAATGAACAGGATGGATACGCTCATATCTACCTCTATTCTCCGACAGGCGTTCTGCAACGTCAAGTCACAAAAGGGAACTGGGACGTAACGGCATTCTTAGGTTATGATGAAACGACAAAGACTGTTTATTATGAATCAGCAGAGGAAAATCCGACTCGTCGAGCTATTTACAAGATAGACGCTAAGGGGGTAAAAACAAAATTATCTACACAAGTAGGAACAAACAATGCTGTTTTTAGTGATAATTTTGCTTACTACGTAAATAAGTACTCCAATGCGAACACTCCGATGAAGATTACAGTCAATGAGACTAAATCAAATAAAGTTCTACGGGTATTGCAAGACAATGCTCGCCTGATTGATAAGTTAGCTGGATATTCATACGCAAAGAAAGAATTTATCAAAGTACACACTGCGTCTGATTATGAGCTAAACGCATGGATTGTAAAGCCGATTGATTTCGACGAATCTAAGCAATACCCTGTATTAATGTTCCAATACAGTGGTCCAAACTCGCAGAAAGTATTGGATTCTTATAGCTTTGACTGGGAGCAGTACTTGGCGACACAGGGAATTATCACCGTTTGTGTAGATGGTCGTGGTACAGGAGCACGAGGTGAAGCATTCCGCAAATGTACCTATTTACGTATGGGAGAATTGGAATCCAGAGACCAAGTAGAGGCTGCGCAAGCATTAGGGAAATTACCTTTCGTTGATAAGAACCGTATGGCTATATGGGGATGGAGTTTCGGAGGATACAATACTCTAATGGCTATGAGTGTAGGTAACGGAACCTTTAAGGCAGGAATTGCAGTTGCTCCTCCTACTGATTGGAAATACTATGACACAGTATATACAGAACGTTTCATGCGTACCCCAAAAGAAAATTTTGAAGGATATGCAGCAACATCTCCTATTCGTTTGGCAAAAAATTTGCAAGGAAAATTGTTATTAGTACACGGTACAGCTGATGACAATGTGCATTTCCAACAAACAATGGACTATGCAGAAGCGTTAGTACAAGCGGGTAAACAATTTGATATGCAAGTTTACAAAGACCGCAACCACGGTATCAGTGGAGGAAATACTCGTTATCATTTGTACACCCGAATGTCGAATTTCTTATTTGAGAATTTGTAATGTCAGAGCATTTGAGAAAGCCGGATTGGTTAAAGATCCGGTTACGTGGAAACGAACAGTTCACTCGAACTAAAAGCATAGTAGAGTCCCATTGTCTACACACAATCTGTACCAGTGGGAAATGTCCCAATATGGGAGAATGCTGGAGTCGAGGGACTGCTACTTTCATGATTGCAGGAGACATTTGTACCCGTTCTTGCCGATTCTGTAATACATTAACGGGAAAACCTTTTCCTTTAGATCCTAAAGAACCGGCAAACGTGGCTGAAAGTATTCGGTTAATGAATTTAAAACATGCTGTTATCACTTCCGTAGATCGGGATGACTTACCGGATTTAGGCGCACAACATTGGGCAAACACCATACAGGCAATTAAAGCGATAAATCCTGAAACAACAGTAGAAGTTTTAATACCGGACTTTCAAGGACGACTGGAATTAGTAGACTTAGTGGTTGACGCAGCACCAGAAATTATCTCCCATAACATGGAGACAATTCGCCGAATCACCCCCGAAGTCCGTAGTGCAGCAAAATATGATGTAAGCCTTTCCGTATTAGCCCGTATTGCAGAGCGTGGAACAGTTGCCAAAACGGGAATTATGGTTGGGTTGGGAGAGACAAAAGAAGAAGTTTACGAACTAATGGATGACGTAAAAGCAGTGGGTGTATCAGTTCTGACAATCGGGCAATACTTACAGCCCAGCCGGAAAAACATTCCTGTAAAAGAGTATGTCACTCCTGAGCAGTTTGAACTTTACAAAACTATTGCTTTAGAAAAAGGTTTCAAGCATGTAGAAAGTGCACCGCTTGTACGTTCTTCTTACCACGCAGAGAAGCATGTTTAAACCCAATACCTATTTTTTACATTTTTAATCTTATTCAAATGAGAAGGGGTCCAACATGAACAATCTGAAGAGAGGCATAAATAATCAAGCGCTCGGGTTACTTCCTTGGTTACTATTCATATTTTTGAATGACCATTTGCCGTGCACTTTATCTTTTATTGCAAGTATAAGTATCTGTATTGTGTGTCTTTTTCTTTATCAAGCCTTAAACAAAAAAAAAATTTATCATCATCTCTTATTACCTGTAGCAGTATCCATTTTTCTTTATACACTGATTTTAGGATTTCACAGTAGTTTCTTATCTTATCTCTATTTACCACTTATAATGGAAATATTGCTCATGATAAGTCTTACGTTTGTCTTGCTTTCCAAAAGAATAATCTTTAAAAGATTTAGATCCTCTCAGCAACCTGCAGATAAACGAATCTTATTACGTGTCTCTTTAGATGAGTTTTTCTTTGTAAATCGATTATTATTGGGAGTCTATACATTTCATATCTTTATTTTATTCGCTTACCGATTGATACCCGAAGAGGCGCGTATGTACGTTTTAGAACAATTCCTTTTTCAAAAGCTAGGATTGGTATTAGGTTTCCTTCTGATCCTATATGAACAGATACGGGTTTCATGGATAAAAAAAAATCTCCGCTTAGAAATTTGGTTACCTGTTCTGGATGAGAAGAAAAAGGTTATAGGTCGCATTGCTCATTCGGTAAGCGGTACATTATCAAAAAAGTATTATCACCCAATCGTACGTATAGCGGTCATTTATAGAGGTATGCTCTATTTAATCCATCGAAGTAAAGAGACCTTTCTATTACCGGATACTATTGATTATCCCTTTTGCGGGTATATTTTATATCAGTATGGCGTAAAAGATACCGTACAGGATTTATTAGAAGATTTCAGTGAATATAAAGAACTGAATCCTCAATTCCAAATCAATTATACATTTGAAAACGAGAAGGTAAAACATTTAGTCTATCTATACACTTTACGTATAAAGACAGAAAAAGTGATGGAAGCCATCAGCCGACTCGGTGGAAAACTTTGGACTATCAAGCAAATTGAGGAGAATCTAAAATCCGGTATCTTCAGTGAACATTTTGAACAAGAATTTGACTATCTACAAAATACTATTCTGTTAGCCGACTCCTTTTATAACACCAAAGAACTTCAACCATAAAAAAAGAGCAAAGCTCTAATTAAAGAACTTTGCTCCTTCGTAACAATAAAATAATCATGTATATCCTTACATCGGTTGATGTAACATATAATTCTCAATAATAGTTGCCATTTCTGTAGCCGGAACCTTTTCAATCAAACGAATATGCTTACCCTGTTCGCTCGGAGTCCAATCATTAGCCCCCTTTTCATTTACTACTCGAACTGTTCCCCTTTCGATTGAATAATAGGGTTCATAGCCTTTAATTGCTACCAAAACAGCAGTCTGGTCCCAACTCATGCGCCCCTCAAAATCGCCCTCCGCTAAACAAAGAGAATAAGCTTCCTTCACCGGACTCTTTTCTACATCCATCTGAATCACTTTCTTTCCCGTTAGAATCGCCTTCCCTATTTCAAAACCACTAAAGACAATCTCTGTCGGCCACTGTTCAAAAACGACTTGAGAAGCAGGAGTATCACAGTAAACATTAAATTCTCTACCTTCCGGAAAACCTGCCGCCATAGAGACCAAACGTTTTACTTTCTTAGCAACTAATTCACGACCTGAAAGAGGGCTATATTCATCCCCTTCTGTTAATAAAAGATCTTTCAAGTTCGTAAAAAAGCCAACAGTACAAATCACTACACTATTGTCTGGCTGTGCACTTAACACTTGGCGATAAACCTTTGCGGCGTCAGGTGCATCTGATGTTTTAGCAGTCTTATGTGGATAATTTGCCGGAAGTGCTTCTGTCCATTTCACCTTATGCCAACTTGTCAAAGAAACTCCACCTTCGCTTTTTGGAGCGCCAACAGGAATATTCGGACGCTTGAAATAGGTATTTAAAACCTCTATGCAAGGAACCACCCGTTCATCTTTATTGGAGGACAAAGTCGCCAAAATATTTACCTGACCGCTATCTGCCAAAGCATGCATTAAAGTCATTGCTCCTACATCATCATAATCCGGGCCTAAATCAGTATCAAAAATTAAATTAACAGGCTCCGACTTGTCTATCTGATTTCCTGTGCATGCCACAAACAAAGTGACTAAACAAATCCATAGAAATGACTTTTTCATAAACTATTATTTTACATTATACCATTCACCCCATCCCATTACAACATACGGAGTTGTGATCTGTTCCATCTTTTGAAAAGTCAACCAAAAAGCTTCACGGTGGTCAATTGTATGTCCCATCTCATTCTCATGTCCGGTAATAACGACTTTAGGATTGAAACCTGCTATCACATCACTCATTCGATGAGTCCAACAGTTAATAAACAAAGCATTCAATTTCGGAACATCATTCTTCGCATTGGCAATCCATTCCATATCTTCCTTATTGTATTGGTCTCCCGCATGTGCAATAGTTAGTTTTTCAGGAGTAGTCACTGCATAGATATTATTAATCAATTCGCTCTGATGTCCTGGGAAAATAGTTACCAAAAGTTCTTTTCCATTTGCTAACTTAAGTGTTTCCTTGGTTACCTTATCTGAACGACGGTGCAAAATATCCGTTTTTTTCTTTAAGATATTAGCTGTTGCCATGACAGGTTTCCCTGCTTTCAAAAACATATCTACAACGACCGGATCCACATGGTCTGGATGATTATGCGTAAGGAACATCACATCACATTGATCAACAATTTTCTGAATATCCTCATCAGAGAATATTTGGTTTGTCTTTATCTTTCTCCGTACAATATCAAATGCGATTGTTACAGATTTTGTACGAGCAACAACACATTCATTATACAGCTTATAAACTCTCATTCCCTTTTTTACCGGCTTTTGAAGATCCGCAATCACCTTATCAATACGAGACTTCACAAACGTATTAAATGGTTCTGTATAATCATACTTGGTTTCATGCACAATTGCATCAAAATTATACAAAGCTAACTTCCGGGTCATCGGAGCTCCTGCAACTGGAGGATTTTCATCCAGTGCCTGATCTACTAAATTAAGCATTACAGAAGCTTGTTTCTGTAAATAGAGATCCGATTTACCCCAATAGGCAGTCTTCTCCGCTGTCTTTTTCTCTTGTGCTTGAACTGTACTTGGAACTACTGTCGAAAGTGTTATTCCTCCTACACATACTAACGTGCAAAATAGTCTTTTCATGGTGAACTAACTTTTATTAATTATTACTTGTTTCTCTCTGTTAATACTGCAAATCTACCAATTCCAATTGACATATCCGCATTTGATTGGTTCAAACAACGGATATAACGAACCCGAGTATCATGAATTGGAATTGTATCTATGCGGTTTGCAGCCTCTTTCGGGAAGGTAAACCATACTTTTCCATCAATAGAGCCCTGTAACGCACGTCCTTTAGCTTTACTTTTACGTAAATCATATACCAAAGAAATCGGCTGTTTACTATCTTCCATCTTAAACCCAAAGTATTCTCCCGGTGCAATTGTTACCAATGGGAAATGAGGGACTAAACCAACCACATCATCTTCAGTATAGCAAGCCAATTCCTCGAATGCTTTAGAACCTGCCAATACTTCCGGACGTTCTTTAGGTTGTTCTTCTGGTAACAACGTATTTTCTACATGTACTAACATATTTTGTATAAAGGGTAGCAAGACTTGAGAACCACTACGTACTCCATCTTGTTCTCCCCGACGATAAGGACGACTGAAATCAGCGATTGTTTCCAATGCTTTTTTCACCTCTTTATATGCTGTACGACAGGCCTCTTTATCTTTTTTATTCGCAGCTTCAATCATCTTCATTGTCGCTTTACCAGCCATTGCCACATTACGTGTCTGTGTCAGCCAAGGTTGAATCTCCCGGATCAATTCACGATTAGCTGATTTTTCTTGAACCTCTCCTGGTGCTTTTTCTATCTGCTCAAATAACGCTGTTATTTCTTTTGCCTCTTTAGGTAAATAAGTTCCTCCTAATAAAGATTGCTCAAACTGGCGAATCAAATCAGCTGAACGGAAAGACTCTTGACGATAATACATCCAAGTATTAGGACCTATATCTGCATTATGTTCACAAAAGATACGAAAAGCTTCTGGGGCTTCCGGAACTAATGATTCACAAGCCAAGCTCCAGCTCTGTTCTGGTTCAAACTTAGCCATATTCCAAGTAAATTGGGAAACACTCCAAAGTGCAACTTTACTTGCCTCTGCAAACTCCATTGGATTAGAAACAAATGCATGCATATCTGAAACAGCATTATTATCCAATCCATACACCGGTCCCATTAACAAATGAGCTAAACAATAGTCACTTACAGGGAAATTCCACCAAACATAACAAGGGCGTTTAATTCGCTTATTCACCCATTCCAAGCCTTCATGTGTAATATCACTTACCACTTTATCCCCCGTCCACATGATATGAATGAACGGATCTAAATGATCCCCTAAAATATCTAAGTAATCTGTCTTCGCCCAATCCTTATTGTATTCAGTCGGACAAAGAATCAATTGCTGAATATCTCCTTTCTTATCGACAAACTCACTTTTTAAATAGTTCATAAAAGCCGCTTGTTTCGTAGCGTCCGTACCCTCTCCTTCAATATCATCAAAGAAAACAGCAAAAGCACGAACTCCTAAATCATACATACTTTCCAACTTCTTAATTGCTGCTATTCGATCTGCTTCATTCCAACGAATATCCATTCCAGGGTGCATAGCCCAAACAAAATCAACTTTATTCTTTTGAGCTTCCGCCAACAATTGACGTATGTTCTGAGCCTGATCTTCCGGATAAGGTTCACGCCAATAAGGAGAACGATGATACGGATCATCTTTGGGACCAAAGATATAAGTATTCATCTTCATACGTCCATAAAAACGAAGTTGTTCCACTCGATTTTCAAAAGACCAAGGTATCCCATAGAACCCCTCAACAACACCTCGGAATACGACATCTGGATAATCTTTTATAGAACAAACAGGGAGTTTTTTCCCCTCTTGAGCTAATAATTGTTGCAAGGTCTGAGCTGCATAAAAAAGCGAACGATTATCATAAATTTCAATTTGAATTCCTTCTTCTGAAACATCTAATGTGTAAGCACCCGAACGTTGCATTTTAGGATCAGACTGATCTAATTGTTTTACCAAGATTTCTTTTCCTCCTTGCTCCGTAATAGGGAGGTTATTTCTTAACACCTCAACAGCGTCAACATCTAACTCTCCATTCCCCTTCAGTTGGAAACCTTCTGTAGGAAGAGTAATCCATTTACCCGCTAATTCCATTTGTTGTGGAATTGGATACACATGAACATCTACGTTCTTTTCTCCTATACAGGAAGACAACGCCACAATTATAGTCAAACTACAACACCAATTAATAAGTTTATTCATAATCTATATTTTTATTTTAGATAAAAGTAAGAAACTACACTTGCATGATCGGACGGCCACAAGATTGGATGACGATCTATCTTCTCCGAACGATATAACTTTAAATCTTTTCCTCTATAATAGATATAATCAACTCGATTCCAACCTTTACTTTTCTCTAATGCTGTATTATTCATTGGAGACCAAGTATATCCTTGAAACATCTTTGAATCCTTATTCATCTCACGAAAACTATCACTAAATCCCAAATTGTTAACCATCACCTTAGAAGGCCACGCTATTTTAGGATCAGTACTTATCCTTACCGGGAACTGATCTAAATGAGAATTTGAATTAAAATCACCAACAACTATTACTGGAACCTTATCCGATTTAGCTGCATATTTTCCTAACACATCATCAATTGCCTCTATATCCGCAGAGCGATAATCATCCGTTCTCCAATCCAACCAAATATCAAAAAAGGCCAACTTCTTATTGTTTGATAAATTAAGAATCGCACCTCCTGAACGGAAAGATTTATATAACTGAATTGTTGATTCTATCGGATAACGACTTAAAATACTCAAATTATCACTTATCAAATAATAATAATATTGCAAAGAATCCGCGATCACAGCTCCCGATCCATAAGTTTCTACCAACCCTATCAAATCCGCTTTTTCTTGTTTCAACACATCAATTACTCGCTGCAATCCAACATAATATCCAGAGCGACGACCTCCATGCCAAATATTCCATACTTGTACCTTTATTCGATCAGGAGTATCAAACTTTATAATATCTTTTTTATTAGGATTATAGTCCATATATTCCTTCTCTACAGAAGTCGATGTGATTACCGAATTCCAAAATTTCACTTCATCGATACGACCATTAAAAGCCGTCCATTCTCCCCGAGAATGGTGCATTCCTTTCTCGGCGAACTCATCAGCTCCTCCAAGTACCGTAGTACGGCTATTGATAGCAGGAGTCAAATCTTCCACATTATATATCGCTACATTTTTCCCATCAAAATACAACCAAAGTTCTTTTTTCCCCCAATCCAAACTCATTGCTAAATGGTGCCACAAACCATCATTGATACGTTGCCTTTCAGCTGTAGGGAAATATGTATATGTATTCTTTCCATCACTTATATAGAAATACCATCCACCCATTTCTGTCGTTCCCAACAAAAAGCCCGGAGCCTTAGATTCATCGACAAAGTTTTGATCATCTGTTACCTGCCTATTTTCAGAATGAGACTGTAAACGGGGACAATAATTTTTCTTATTACCAAGTATTGCTGTTCCTTGATAAGCACCTGGTTTTGTTTGCACCCAGACGCTAAAAGAAAAGTTTTTAGAATAATCCGGTGTTTCCTCTTTCTCAACCCATACAGGAGTACGTACAGCAATATCATCTGTTAAATCCAATGCTTTTCCCCTGACACCCGTACAATAGGTAGGCATAAAACAATCACGCGATATTTTCGATTTAGAAACTCGAACCTCTACTGAATCAAAACTAATAGATTCATTATCGAATGATTTATGTAAAACTAAATTTTTTTCTTGGGCTATCAATCCAAAAGAAAATCCAAACAATCCTACTATTATTATCCAAAGAGGAGACCACTGTTTTCTCATATATTTATTACTTTTTATTATATTAGAACAGATACAAATATAAAACTTAATGTCCACATTTACAAAGGAAGAAGTGGATAATCCACTTCTTCCTTTCATCTAAATTAGTAATAAAAACGTTCATTCTATTGACCAAGAACTATTCCCATCCTGGATTTTGAGTTAAATTTGGATTTCTTTCTAACTCTACTAATGGAATAGGCCAAAGTTCATGACGAGGTTGATATTCACGAGTATACATCAAATCACCCATAATATCTTTTGCGTCCTTAACAGTTGATTGAAGTAAGCCCCAACGACGAAGGTCCCAATAACGCTGTCCCTCACCCACTAATTCATAAGCTCGTTCATCACGAATACGTTGTGTCATTTCTTCCTTACCGTTAACAGCTAACCAAGAAGGTCCCGAATTTAAAGCTGGCATATTTACACGAGCACGAATTTTGTTTACTTCAACGATAGCTTTATCCGTTTGACCAGTTTCATTATACGCTTCAGCTAACATCAAAATAACATCACCTAAACGAATCAATGGGAATTCATAAGGAGTACGTGTATATTCACCCCAATAACCATCCATATTTCCTTCAGGAATCCATTTACGCCAGAAATAAGAATCCCAACCTTCTGAATTAGGAATAAAAGACTGTGCTTCCATAGGTGAACCTTCACTACGAGAATCAACCAATACAAACCATTTATCACGAGGATTTGAACCTGCGTCTGTCCCTAAATAATGAGAAAATGGAGTAATAACATTCCAACACAAACGAGGGTCACGCTTACGATAAACATCTTGTACTTTTGTTGAATCGCAATCCAAAAGATCTATAATTTCTGTACTTTCTGAATTAATCGATACACACAAAACTTTTTGACGAAACTCGATATCCCCATTGTTATAACCAGGATATACATCATCCCAATTAAACTTCGAACCATCCAAATTCTCATACATATCCACCATCTTTACAGAAGGAACAATCTTATTTCCTGCTATCAAACGCATTGTAGCCTTATTTCCATAATATCCTACAATATTAATAGCTTGATTAGCCACATTTCCATCCATGTTCTGGATTGCAAAAATCATCTCATTACTGCGCTTACCATTATATAAACGGAACAAGCTTTCATAATCTGGATGTAAAGCATATCCATAGTTATTATTTTTATTATACACAACTTCCTCAAAATCAGCAATTGCTTTTTCCCATTCTTGATTGAAAAGATATACCTTTCCACGAAGCGAATAAGCAGCACCTTTTGTCACACGACCATAATCACTGCTAGGCCATGCCACAGGTAATTTAGCAATAGCTTCCGTTAAATCATCCAATACATGCTTACGGATCTCTTCGACTGAACTACGAGGAGATTGAACTGTTGCAAATTCCTTATCAATCTCGCAAGTTTCATCATAATAAGGAACACCACCCCACGCATTCATCATACGGAAGTAAACCATAGCACGCATGAACTTCGCCTCACCTGTTACTTGGTCTATAGTCTCTTGATCAATTGGCATGGTTGCCACATTACGAATTACAGTATTGGAACGATGAACCAATTCATACAAATATTGCCAATGATTTTGTACACCACTACTATTTGAAGCCCATGTATTTCCACGACAAATATCAGACCATGGACTATTTCCATCTGCCAAATCTGTACACATTTCAAAAGTAAACTCCAACCCAAAACAGTAATTAGTTCTCATTGCTGCATACAAACCAACAGCTGCTTGTTTGGCATGTTCCTCTGTTTGCCAAAATGTATCACTTGACATTTGAGTAGGAGGTGTATAATCTAAACTTTCACAACTACTAAGCAAAAAAGCAGACCCTAAAAGTGCTGAAATTATATTTTTACTATTCATAATCTTCTAATTTAATTGTTTTACATGTTTAGAATGATACATTAAGCCCCAAAGAGAATTGGCGAGTCAACGGATAACCAACTTTTGCTCCTACTTCAGGATCTAATCCTGGGAAACTTGTGATCGTAAACAAGTTATCAATACTTGTATATACCTTCAACGACTCTACAAAGAATTTCTTCGTGATTTCACTAGGGATTGTATACCCTAACTGAATGTTCTTACAACGAAGATAGGCAGCATTATGAACAAAGGCATCACTAGCTTTATTATTCTTTGTATTAGAACTATTACGTAAAATCGGATATTTAGAATTATATGGATTTTCAGGAGTCCAAGCATTGTCCGTAATATCTTTTATCAATGAATGGCCTAAATTTGTCGTAAAACGGAATGCTTGATTATTATAATAAACATCATAATCACCTACACCCTGAAGAAGTAAGCTGAAATTGAAATTATTCCAAGCTAAACCTAAATTTGCACCATATGTAAACGTAGGTGCATTCCCATGCCCAATTTCAATACGGTCATCAGCATTCAAATTTCCATCACCATTTGTATCAGCAAACAAAAAGTCGCCTAATTCAGGACGCTGATACGTACCAAAATAATCAGGATTTTTATCAAGCAAAGATTGTACATAATCTAAATCAGCTTGGTCACGAACAATACGATCTACATGTAATACATACAATTGATTAATTGGTTTACCTTCTTGTGTTTTATAAACTCCACTAATAGAAGATACATCGCCTTGGAATTTTGTTACTTTATTACGAACATATCCCATATTAAAGCCAACATTATAATCTACTTTACCAATACGATCAGACCAATTAATATCTAAATCAAAACCGAGGTTTCTTACTTCACCTGCATTCTGATTCGGAGCAGTAGCTGTACCGTGTTCCAATGGAACAGGAAGAGTAATTAAAATATCTTTAGTTTGTCTATTAAACCATTCAACTGAACCATTTAAGCGATTATTAAAGAATCCATAATCTACCCCTATATTAGTCATATACGTCTTTTCCCAAGTTAAATTAGCATTCGAAAGAGATGTCTGAGAAAGCCCGCTAACAATCGCATTGTTTAAAACATAATTTGTGGCAGAGAAAACAGATTGATACATATAATAACTATCTGTTGCGTTATTTCCCAATGTACCATAAGAAGCACGAAGTTTTAACTGACTTAACCAATCTGAATGATCTTTCATAAAACCTTCTTCTGAAAGACGCCAACCTGCAGAAACAGAAGGGAAATACCCCCAACGATTATCCTTAGAGAATTTAGAAGAACCGTCTATACGCATATTAGCTTCCAACATATATTTATCATCCCAAGTCAAATTAACACGTCCAAAATAAGAACGCATTGCCCATTCATTGTAATAACCTCCTGTCGGTCTTTCTACAGTAGCTGCATCTAAAGCGGTCAATGATTCATCTACTAAATCATATTTTCCAAAATAGTCATAAATATATTTATTATATTCCTGACTAGCACCAACCATTACAGATCCATCTAATTTACTTACCTTAAAATCATAACGAGCCGTAATATCGCCTGTACGGAATATATTTTCATAATTATATTTTCTAATATAAGTTCGAACCGTTCCTTCACGAAGTAATACCGGACCATCTTCCGTAAAGCGATACAGATTTCGGTCTGTAATATGTTGTTCCACATTACGATCCCAGTGGTTATAAGAATAAGAAGCGTCAATTGTTAACCCCTTAACAGGTTTCAAACGACCATACATTTTAGCAACTTGACGACGAGTCTTGGTTGGGAAATCATCTTTATAGAACCACATACGACGGTATGGGTTAAAATTTGTAACATTCTGTTCTTCGGGGTTTTGAGTACCTCCATACAAACCTGTTTCTTCGTCATAAAGTGTCATACCCGGAACAGTATTAAATGCTCCTGATCCCCAGATAACATCACCACCTTCAGCTGCAACCGTTGCAGACGGATGGTTCTTATCTACATAACCATAAATATTCGTACCAATTGTTAGCCAAGGTTTAATATCCAATTCTAAATTACTACGTAATTGGAAACGTTCATAATTTGTATGATAAATCATACCCGGATTGTTTACATACCCAAAAGATAGATTCCAGCGTGCCGTCTTTGTACCACCTACAGCAGAAAGATTATGATTCTGAACAACAGATGGATTACGGTAAATATGATCTTGCCAGTCAGTATTTGGATATACAGTCGGGTTCTGTCCTGCGTCATTCCGCCATGCGTCTATCTTTTCTTGAGAAAAACGAGCTGCCTGTCCATTTGCTAACAAACCCGCATTCTGAATTTCCATATAATCAGCGTAATCTGTTACTAAATTCAAACGTTTCGCTACTTTTTCAAAAGAGACATTTCCACTATAAGTTATACGAGAAGAACCTTCCTCCCCTTTTTTAGTCGTAATCAAAATAACACCATTAGCTGCACGAGAACCATAAATAGCAGAAGAAGCTGCGTCTTTCAAAATAGAGATACTTTCAATATCTTGTGGGTTAATATCACTAATAGATACATTAGTCATACCATCAATTACAATCAACGGATCTGAATTATTCAATGTACCTGTACCACGAATACGAATAGTCTGTGCTTCATATCCCGGTACATTACCTCCAGAGTTTGTAACAGACAAACCTGCTGCTAAACCAGCCAAAGCATTTGTAGCATTGGTTATTGGACGATCTTCCATTGCGTCTACTTTGACAGTAGAAACAGCACCTGTCATATTCACCTTTTTCTGGGTACCATAACCAACAACTACCACCTCATTCAATAATTCACTATCTTCATACAAAACAATGGATACTTGTCCTCTCACATTTGTTTCAGATTCTTTATAACCTATATAAGAGAATACTAACACACCATTCGCAGGCGCATTCGGTAATTCAAACTTACCATTCTCATCCGTCATTGTACCAATAGTCGTTCCTTTCACTATAATATTAACACCAGGCAACGGTAGACCTGCTGCATCTGTAACTGTTCCCCGGACAGTTACAGAGTTCTGAGTCACAGAAGTACTTCTGTCAGCTACAATATTTGTATGATTATTCTTTACAATAACCTGTCGACCTTTGATTGTATAAGAAAGGCCATTCGCAGAAAAAACTTCCTTAATAATCTCTTCTACTGACTTATTAGAGATATTTACATCAACCATTCGGTTTAAGTTTATATCTCCTTCATAGATAAATACATAATCACTATTCTTTTCAATATAAGAAAAGACATCTTTTATTGATCTATTTTGCATTGTCACGCTCAAAACTTCTCTTGATGAATCTACGGAAGTTGATGCACTGACATTAAAAGGCAAAGACATTATCAATGTCGATACACATACTAATTTAAAATAATTAATCTTTTTCCGATTAATTGTCATGATATTTTCCATACCTTTGAAAATTAATTCTTAAACATTTAAGGATTACAATCTCTCTCAACAAGCTCGGATCAATGCGCCAACAAGGGTCCGGGCTTTTTTAGTGTCTATTTTATTCCTTTTCCATAGGCTCTTCTGTTTTTTAATGTTAATACTTGTTTTTTCAATCTCTCATTTTTACTTCAAGAAGCGGAATCCTCCTCCTTCTATCTTCTCGGCCCGTAATGAAGCCGATTCTTTTACGATGTCCATCACTGCGTCTATGGATTCACACAAATCCAATTTCCCTGACAATTTGCGGTCTGCGACGCTCTTGTCACACCAAATGGGAACACCATAATAAAGAGATAACCTATCCAAAACTTTTCCCACAGACTCATTATCTAATAACATCAAATTATCTTTCCAACAAATGTATTTCTCAACATTCACTTCTTGTTTTTCCAACATTCCCTCTTTCAAACAAACCATTTGAGAAGGGGACATTTTCATCTCTTTTGCTGAAGATTTCACTTCCACGCTTCCTTCCACCAATACAACCGAAATCTCCTGCTCTTTATAAGCCGACACATTAAAAGTAGTACCTAATACCTTTACGTCTAACCCTTTTGTCTTTACTATAAAAGGAGCTTTCGGATTATGAGCGACTTCCAAATAGACCTCTCCTTCGACAGCAATCTCACGCTTCTTTTCATTAAACACAGAAGGATAAATCACATGGCTGGCTGCATTCACATACATCTTTGTTCCGTCAGAGAGTGTAATATGCGTTCGCTTTCCCTTAGGGACAATGATATGGTTCAAACGGCTCTCTTGTACTGTCTTCTCTTCTTCGACCTGCAAACATTGCTGGTTGTTTACAGTCAGCGAACCTTTCTCATCATAATTGATTACAGATTCATTTTCTAACTCCATCTGATGTTCTTCTGCCACGACCAAACGGATTTGATTCAAGCTATCTATAGGTGTTGAATGTTTTCCTAACTGAGAAACAAACGACTGTTCCACCGGACGGAAAGAGTAAAAACCGACTGCCAAAAGAAGGGCAATCGAAGCTGCTGTGGACAATCCGATCCATAAATAGCGCAAATTCCTCTTCTGATTTTGCTTTGAAACGATTCGATTCACCTCCTCCCAAGAAGCGCGAACTTCCGAATCCTCGATCTGTTCACGTCTCTTAATAAACGAGACGAATTCTTTCAATTCCTCATTAAACTTTGTATTTTGTCTACTATTTTTAGCCATACTATCTGCGTAATTTTATAATTATAACATTTCAGTCCTCCACTCGGTACTCACACAAATTTTGATTTAACATTTACCCCCCCCAATTTTAACTTCCATTAACCAGAATACTAATCACTATGCCATTTTGACAGCATCTACTTTATCCTTTTTCCTATTTTGTCTAAAAATCGAACACTTTTGCAACTATATTTTTGTCAAGGTAATTTTATTTTAACTGACAAGAGATAAAAATCCCCTGCGTAGGCTGTTGAAACCTTCAATCTTTTTGTTTGTTCTTTCTCCTATTTCTTGACAAATTGAAAAAGCTAAACTTCCGGAGAATCTCATATTTCAAAAAAACAGAGGGAAGGGGTAGGAATACACAAAAGAAAAAGAGGGTATTTTTAGCCATTCAGGAGGAATTTTGAATTTAATAGGCAGACAATTTTTATTCCCTACCTACCAAAAAAAATTGGCTGCCGAGAGAATAAAATATTCCTCGGCAGCCAATAGCAATTACTCACCTATTCATTTCTATTTTTTTAGTCAGAAATTCAAAAATGAGACAGTTTTTCCTCTTTTTTCTTCGAAAAGGGAATTTATCATCTGTCAAAATGACATAAACAACTAATCTTCAAGACTCCAAGAAGGATCCGCAAGGAGTAAATCCCGCAATTTAGAGATAGAACGGAACAGGAGGTTCTTGCTGGACTGATAGTTGATATTCAGAATAACAGCAATCTCCTCATGAGTTAGTTCTCGAATGTAATAGAGATATAAAATCTCCTGTTGTTTGGAGGAAAGTTTCTTGAAAGCCGCACTAATCAAGATATTGTTCGGAGTCAGTTCATCTTCATTTAAAACATTCTCGGCATGCACAGTCATCACCTCGTCGGTGTAACCCGTAAATACATCGTTACGAATCTGCTCTGACTTCAGTTCATTATACAACGTATGACGAAAGGCCTTCAATAAATAGCCGGAGACCGAAGTAGTCTCCGACAGAGAAGTATGTTTAGTAATAAGCTTCACGAAAAAATTTTGAATGCAATTCCTTATAAAATCAGGATCTTGGGAAAAAAGCTTCCCATAGTTGAATAAGACGGGATAAAACTTCCGGTACAAAGCCTCGAACGCCTGCCGATCACCTTGTAAACAAAGTCTCCATATTATTTCATCTGATTCCCGTAACATATTAAACTTTAAAGCATTAAAGAGTAAACATTAGTAAATTCATTCTCAAAAAGCCTGACTTGTGGTCGCAAATTTAAAAAATCAATTATATAAAAATAAGGTTTTCCATATTAAATTTATATTTCATCGAATCAGTCGCACACCAGTATCTATTACTGTGCAAGAGAGAATCGCAGACTAATTCCGTAATTAGAATTAGAAGTCGGATAAGAAGCATTTGAGATCAGTGGTTCGTTAATTTGCAAGTCGTAGAAAGCACGAATCGTCAACGCACGACTCAATCCATAATCAGCCGAGAACTGAATTGTCTTAGCGATATTTCCGCTGGTTGCCTGCGTCAACTGAGTGTCTATCTTACGAATCAACGATTGCATTTTATTGTATGAGAAGTCCAAACGAACTGTTAAGTCATTGCTAAAATCACGTGTTTTCTTCGTCTTCAAAACCTTATTAAACTCTGCGAACTTATATCCCAAACCGATAGTCATCTTTCTTGAAAGTGCCTCAACCAATTGATAGGAGGTTGTATTCAAGCTTAGGTTTCGAGTCGTTGAATAATCGGCACGAACGGTAACATTATTCAGCAACGTTGCGTCTGCGCCCAACAATGGATTGAAAGCTTCTGTTATACTTACCGAAGAGATGTCGTAAGGAGAAGAAGGGGTCGGATTGTCATTCAAAATAGACTGAATGTAACCCAATCCGTCTTGTCCTGCGTCTACCCAATTTAAGAAAGAGCTAAACGCACCTACCGTATAAGAACAACGGTATTGATGGCTCAAAGTCACGTTCTTGAAATACTTCTTGATCGCAGGAATCTTGATCAAACCATCATACGTAATACGCCAGTTCGGTAGCATACTCTTTAGGGAAGGGAATGCCGTCAAACCTACTTTACCCGGGTCTTTTCCTGTATACGCAGCCAAGAAAGCAGGAATCAAAACATCCGCAGAGTTCCGATTAATACCATTTTCATTGCCACTACCCGGATTATAAGGTTTACCTCCCAGACCCATCTCATGGATAAAGCCAGCGTCCGGATAGTTCATCGCAGCATATTTACTTTCATATCGCTGTGCTATAACCTCTCGGTAAGCCAAGAAGTTATCAAAAGCTTTAGAGGAATAGTTATTCATAGCATTTCCGCTTCCTCCAAAGGCACTACCCAAAGCAATCGTGGTCATCGTAAAGTTTCCCCCCATGATTTCAGGCATGCCATTATACATATACTGGATTTCAGTGTTACGGGTATCATTCCGCAATGCGTTCAAATCAATCTTCAACCCGGTAATCGGCTCCAAAGTGGCGCGGACCGTCAGATTCTTTGTTCCAGTTATCACAGCTGGTTCCAAGTTACTTTCTGTACTTTCCACTAACCAGCCTCTCTCAGAAGCGTCATCAATATAACTACGATTTACGCTACCAAAAGCAAATCCCAATCCCGGTGAAAGTCCAAAAGAAGAACGCCCCTGCCCAAAGACATCGCCTATTTCCGGACGGAATCCCGGCAACATCATACCGGCGGAGTTTGTAAACTGTACATTAAAGCGGCGCACCATCATCAAAAAACGTATGCTATACTCAAGAGCTTGAGTCAAATAGTTTTCAGTAGGAGCTGCACCCGGAACAATGGTTAACTTCAAATGAGCTGTATCTTGATTCGTAATCAAAACTTGTGCTAAGTTCAGAGGTTTATATTTTACTCTATAGACACGTCCATCAGCCCCACGAGCGGTGATATAAACCTTCTTCGTGAACATACCATGCTCTACTACAGTTCCGCTATCCGGATTCAAAGTGATCTCCTTTTCCAATTTCACTTTTTTCTTTCGCTCCGGTCGTTTCGCTGTATTTCGGGTATTATTGGTAAACTTCTGATTTATCTTCTTCAGATATTTATTCTTGTTATAAAGATTCAACAGATTGAAGCTTCCTTGGAAGTCAAACTGGCGTTGGTTCTTTATCACATTACCTAATTCCAAATCTTCACTTACCGTAGCACCACGTTCCCAATTATAGGTTGCATTATAACTCAAGGAAGCATTGGTCCAATCCAATACCGGAATGCTTTGTAGAGGTAACTGCCAAGTCACCATAAACTGTTGGTCATATTTCATTGGTGTACCCAAATCTGCAATACTTTTCTTCACCGAATCTTTCCACAACTGGTAATCATCCGGATTAAGCTCCCTATTCACCTGTACATAGGGTTCCTCTATTCGAGCATTAGTTCCCGAGTTAAATGTAATATTTAAGTTATTGGTAAATGCCCAATTCAAACTAAATGCACGATCCCAATAGAAGTTCTGACTGAATGTAACCGGAATGTCATTAGATACTCCCGTAGTTAAACCCGTCAAATCACGTAACTTAATCTCATAGTAGTTACGCATCATAGCCGTTTGGAAGTTAATTGAAGGAAGCAGATTCAATGACAACTGCTTCGCATAACGCGTATAGCCATTATCCTTCTTCAACATCTTATCAAACGGACGAAGCGGTTTCATATACGGGACATAACTATAAGCAAAGTTGGCTCTGTAATCTTTTGTTGTCTCGTATTCTGTTTCTGGATTTTGTTTGTCATTAATGCTGTACGAATAACCGAACGAGAAGTTGGCCGGGTCATAAGGCATAGGGTTCTTACTCTTAATATTCACACGCACATTATTGACGGAAATACTTTTAATAACCGTTCGATCCTGTGAATAACTCCGAATAGAGTCTTTTTCTTCCTTCGTTTCAGCACTATTGATTGCGTCTTTTAACTCCACGTCCTGATCCAAAGGATTATATTTCGGGTCGTATGTTTCTTTTGAATAAGCATAGTAGAAAGGAATACTAACCTGAGCTTTCTCTGGGAATAGTTTACCTAACTCCAAAGAGGTAGATACGCTATACTGTTTAAAGTCTTCCATACGACGTTCGTTCAAAGACTGATCTAAACCACCAAAGCCTGCAGTCTCAATACGTCCCGCTACATTTACAGTTCCTAAATCAGACAACGCTACATTCAAATTAGCATTGGCAGCCCAACCACCCTCTTCGTTGAAGTCTGTCAAACGCAATTCGTTCACCCAAACCTCCCCACTCTTGAGGTCTTTGGAGTTATTTCGGACACCTATCATAATGGTCTTTACTTCAGAGAGACTTGGATTACCTTTAATGCGAATGGTATTCCGTTCATTATCCGGGTCTGTTCCTGAAAAGACCGTTTGGAAAGAGACTCCATTTTCACCTGCTCGTTTTTGGCGATTACGTTCCAACTTAAGATCTGTCAAAACCTCCAAACGGAAGTTCAACATATTCTCCGCAGGCCATACAGTTTCTTGGTCATCCGAATTATTTTTACTGTATTCTCCATGTGGAGTCAATTTCAATGGGACTTCATATTCATAATAGTTATTCCTATAGTCAGAACCCAAACGAATGAAGACCGATAGGTCACCACTTGACAAATTATAAATATCCAAGTTCGGAGCCTCGGCGTGCGTAAACAACTGAATACGTTTGTACTGACGTAAATCATAATTAGTGTTTTTATAAATAGCGCGCGCATCCATAGCTGCCAAATCTGTTACCTTCAACGAAACTGACTGTTCGTTTTCCTGACGTATTTGTGGCTGACTTGGATCCAACACACGAGTGACTCCCGGAGGAAGCACGTAGTTCACCGGATCACGGTCACTGTTTTCTTCTATATTTACCGTTGATACTTCCAAGGTTCCGTTTACCGTTGGAGGCATTTTAGGATCGGACAAATCTTGTGCATACGTTCTCCATTCACTACGTACTAACTGCAACGTTCCGAAACGTAAAACGACAGGCTCACGGAATCCGGTCATGTACATACGCATAAAACGAATCGTTTTAAAGTCGCTGATGGCGCCAACTCTGCGTTGGTACTGCTTAACAGGAATCTTAAATTGATACCAGGAAACAGTCGTTGACTCTCCATTGGCTAAACGAACACGTGCAGTACGTTTATCCGCAATAAAGTTTTCTCCGACAATCGTATCTTGAGGTGTAATTGAGACTTTATATTCAAAATACTTCTCATTCTCATTCAACGTATTGTCTTGATTTATATCTTCAATATCAGGGATCGTCTTAGAAGAAGTACTATACCGTTCCTCCGAATCATTAATATCTTTAGAGTTTCCTTCCGTCCCATTATAACGTTTATAACGAGTCAAAATATCAATCTCCTGCGCATCATAATCAGAACCTCGGAAGTAATGAAATTTATCCCCTGCAGGATCAAAGAAAGGAGATAGTTTCAACGGATCTCTCTCCATACTATCCAATGTTGCAGCATTCAACTTCAGACGCAATTTATTCAAATATTCCTGATAAGTAGAATACTCCATTTCCTCTTCCGATGAAAGCCCGTTCAAACCAACATCTTGTAAAGAACGTGCTCCAGCCGTATTATCGAATGCATACACCGTACTTTGTTGAGTCGGAACTTTACCCCAAACTGTATATTCATACTTTGTTGAATCTCCATCTATCGGCAGACCATTTTCAAAATATTTCTTTTCATCCTTCAATATATCCTCAGAAATATCCCCCAAGTTAAAATACAACTCACCACCGGCTGCTTGCGGATTATCAATGAATGGGTCTAACATCCAGAATTCTATGTACTCAATATTGGCTGTTTCAAAGTCGCTTTGTTCTATCTTGCGCATCATACCTCCAAATCGCTGTTCTGGATTCTGCAAAGAGCCATCAGGATTGATATAATCAGCGTCCAGATTATAGGGACCACGTTCCGTAGGATAATAAGCCAAGTTTAGTACATTCAACGTATTACTTTCGGTTGTACTCTGCTGACGTTCAGGGAATAATTCATCCGAATAGATAGCACGTACATAATGATTGGATAAATCATCTTTGGTAATATACTTTGGACGTATTGATGAATTTTGACGAGTAAACAGTCCATCAATTCTATACCAAGCCAACAAAGCACGACTTTTTCCATAATCAATATTATTAACCAAATCTGCACCCGGGAATAACTGATTTCCATCATTATAAGGGACACTTGACAATTGCCAAGGATATGGATCGGAAAGGTCTATATCACTTTGTGTCGACTCAAAGTCATCTAAGTAAGAATATCCTCCTGTATTTGAATTCTCGTAATGTCCGGCTATTAAATGTGCAAACTCCGCATTAAAAGAGATTTGACTCGGCTTCGTCAGAGTCAGTAATGGTAATTTATCAAACATGTTAGTCAGCCATTGACTCTCTCCTTTATAAGATAAATTAGCACCCCACAGTGTATTTTTTATTGCCTCATCTCCCATGGTAGTTTTAGTAGTCAATGGCATTTCAGACAAGTGCATAATGGTCGCTCCCATCATGAAATTTGGATTAAATTGATAATTCAAATCTAAACCCATCATGGTCTTACGTTGCATACTATAAGAAGACTGATTTTCTAAAGAGACACTGACCGGTGTACCAGAAGAAATGATACTTTCATTCAATATAGTTACGGTTCCCGATGTATAATCAACTGTATAATCGACATTCTCTGTCAAAATAGCACCACCTGCGGTTACTTTCACAGAGCCTCGTGCAACATTTGAGGCTCCCAACTGAATCTCTGCTCCTGAGGACGCCTTATATTCGCCTTGCAAAAGGAATTTATTCTTTTCTGCAATCTGACGAGCTATAGTTAACGTTGAGTCATATAATTCTTGGAAAACGTATTTATCTGCAATCGCGTCATTATTAATCTTTTCCCGCAAATAAGAACCAAATGGTTCGACACAAGGGAAAATAATCTTTCCATTCTCAGAAAGTACAGTATATCCTTCCACAAAGTCAAAGATACCATCAGCATGACGTTCATTATTAGAATCAAGATTATCTAAATTCAAGACTCTCAATAGAATCTGATTTGCAATCGCTCCTTCTGATATATAATTAACATAAGTACCAGTAGTATCACTCTGATACATCACATTTAACCTGAACTTTTCCTTTTGCACAGAGTAAGCCCCCAAAGAATACACATTCTTCATCATTAAATCCCAAAACGGCATATTGGGAGACATAGAGGTCCCTTTCAATAATTTCACGTATAAACAAGAGTTTGCAGACGAGGGATTATCTGTAGAGAATTCACCCACTTGATAAATTTGCCCATCTGAATAGGTAAAATTATAGGCAACAGCTAATACTTCATCTGCTTGTAACTGTGTTTTCAGTGAGATGCACCCCAACTGCGTATTAACTGTATATTCGGAAGCATCCAACAAACGAGCACTTTCCACCTTTTCATACTCCAAACCATTCACAAAATCATTACCAATAGCCTGGTTAACAGTACTAATATCCCGCGCAGAGGTATATTGTTGTACCAACGTATTATATAATGTATTCGTATTGTTATAAGGAATAGACTTAGCACCCGATGGAGTAACCATTACCTTGTTATAGATATGGCTCTGCTCATGTTCTGCCAAGTCAGAGAAAGCTACAATATTACGAGACTGGTCATAATTACCACGTTTATTGGTAATCCATACTTCCACTTTGCTAATCTTAATAGGAGAAGAAATAGAAGGTAAATTTTTCACAGCTTCATCATAACGATCTCTAAAATAGTGAGAAAGAAAGAAGTGTCGGTTCTCATCATATTGGTCAATCGTTAATTCAAATGGTTTTGTTTGGACTCCACCTTTAGAGCTAACTGTTTTTGATTCCGATTCTTGTTGTGCAAATAAAGTATTTACTCGTAATTTACCAAATTGTAAATCTGCTTTCATACCAAACAAAGCTGCACCTCCATTAATCAAGGAGTTACTGGTATTCATACTTACATTACCAGCTTCCAACGATTTAATGATTTCATCTTCCTCACCTGTATAAGCTAATTTTAATTTCTTTGAGTCAAAGTCAAAAGAGGTTTCAGTATTGTAATTCATATCAAAGTTTACCTTGCTTCCAACCGATGCCTGTACGTTCAATTGTACACTCTCATCGAAATTGAAAAAGGTGCGGTTCCGTGCTCGCTCCGGTAAGGAGGGATTTTTGGTTTTGTTTTGTTTTAATCCTAACTCGATCTCTGCCGAACCTTGTGTCTTTACTCGTACGCCACCAGGACCAAAGATACGTTCAGCAGCACCGATGTTAAACTGCATATCAGTCAGATTAAATTCTTTATTTGCAGCCTTTTGAAATTCTTCTTCATTCTTCTGCCGATAATAAGACTGAACTGACTTTTGGAAACTATAATCTTGATATTCCTCGGGAGTCAAAGAGATAGGAGTTGTCAAATCTACATCGCCTAACTTTGTTCGAACGACGTAAACTCCCGTCTTAATATCATACTCTATTGTCGTCTTTACATTATCAGGCGTTTTTAAATCAGCTGGGGATTGCTGTAAAATGTCTTGGTATTCTTCAGGTACAGTTTTGGCTACCGGATAACGCGTCTTAACCTTCCGAATCGTATCTTCCGGTGGAGTCTGCAATTCAAACTCAGGCAAAGAGGTTGTATAAGCCAAGAAATCCGCATTCAACGAATACAGACCCACGCCAAACAGTAGAATTGTTATCCAAAGTATATATTTAAACTTTCTTCTCATATTTTAGTCGACAGTTTACAGCTAAAAGTTTTTTCTAACTGTGAATTGTAAACTTTCAATTGCTAAAGCATTCTTAATGCAGTCTTGATAACCTGCTCTACAGCTAAAGTGGGAGATCCCTTCAAAATGACATGAACCGCCTTTTGTGAAGCAGCCTTTTGGAATCCTAACATTACCAAAGCAGCCACAGCTTCTTCCGCAATTGCACTGCTTGGTATTGAAGAAGAAACTCCTTTGGAAGTAGCAACACCTTCCATAGACTTCACTTTACTCTTTAAATCCACCAAGATACGTTGGGCAGTCTTCAACCCAATTCCTTTCACAGCTGTCAACGCAGTTTCATCTTTATCTGCAATCACACGAATCAAATCAGAAGAGGACAAAGAAGAAAGAATCATCCGAGCCGTATTAGGCCCTACACCAGATACAGAGGTAAGCAATAGGAACAATTCTCGCTCGAGTTTCTCTGCAAAACCAAACAGCAGATGAGCGTCTTCACGTATAACTTCATACACGTAAATCTTTCCGGTTTGCTTCCCATTAAAAAAAGTATATGTATTCAGGGATATATTGAGTTCATAACCAATACCCGCACACTCTAATATCATCCGTGTCGGTGTCAACTCAATAATTTCTCCCTTAATATATTCTATCATCTTCTATTTCATCTAAAATGATTCGTATCTATTATAACGTAAATTTAAGCAAAAGCGTATATTCCCCTAAAGAAATATTTAAAACAAGAGGTTATTGTTTCCAAAATCCTGGCAGTAAAATAGTAAGTACTGTAAAGATTTCCAAACGTCCGATCATCATCAACATCGCTAAGAACCATTTAGAAACCACCGGAACTTCTGCATAATTTCCAACAGGGCCTAAACTTCCTAATCCAGGCCCAATATTACCAATTGCAGAAACAACTGCCCCCGTTGCGTCTATAAATGTCATACCATCCAAGGTCAAAACAATACAACTCACAAATATCAATGCTGCATAAACAAAAGCAAAAGCTAAAACACGATGCACTACATCTCTCGAAATAGCATGCTCATTCATTCGAACAGGAAGAATTGCATTAGGATGAGTCTGCTTTTTAAATTCATTCAATAAATTCTTAACGAGAATAACAAAGCGTCCCATTTTTAAGCCACCGCTGGTAGAACCTGCACAACCACAGATAATCATTAGAGCCAATGCGATAAGCCAGAAAAAAGCACCCCAAGGGATATAATCAATCGTAGTAAATCCACAAGTAGAGATCAATGTAACAACTTGAAAGATCGACTGTCTAAAAGCCTCTTCAAAACCACTGACAAAACCTTTACTCATAACCAAAAGCACCGTTGCCGCAGTTACAACCACTATTATCCAAAAGTACCAACGGGTTTCTTCGTCTTTGAACAATTTCTTAGGTTTGCCATTTAAACAGAAATAAATAAGAGTAACATTGGTTGCTCCGATAAACATAAAGAGCGTAACAATATATTCAATATAGGCTGAATTCCAATAAGCAATACTGGTATTCTTCGTTGAATATCCTCCTGTAGCAATACAAGTAAGTGCATGATTAACAGCATCAAACAAATCCATCGGACCTACCCATAACAGTCCTATCAAAATAAAAGTCAACAACAGATATACTCCCCATAAGCGCTTTGCCACCTGAGTAATACGAGGAAGAAAACGTTCATGAGTAATTCCCGGCATTTCCGCATTAAACATCTGAATAGCCCCACCTCCAATGATAGGCAACAATGCTACCGTAAAAACGATGATACCCAAACCTCCCTGCCACTGTGTAAGACTTCTCCAAAAAAGAAGTCCATGAGGAAGAGCCTCTATATCTGTTAAAACAGAAGAGCCCGTAGTCGTAAAACCAGACATCGTCTCAAAATAGGCATCCGTCACATTATCAATATAACCACTTAAATAAAATGGAAGCATTCCAAATAAAGAGAAAAAAAGCCAGGTAAGAGTCACTATCAACATACCTTCTCGACGTCCTGCCGTATGCTCATTTGCTTTAACACCAATCAGAGTAAAAAGGATACCAGTTCCAAACATAAGAGCACTTGATTGAAGAAAAGGATAAAAATCGTCCTCTTTGTATCCAAAGGAAACGGCTGTTGCTAACAGCATAAATAATGTCTCAAGGATGAACATCACCCCTAACATCTTTATTATAAAACGGACATTCAACATATTTAATTAAAATAATCCTCTAATTTACGCATAGCTGTATCTAAACAGAATACAACAACATGGTCATAGGCTTGGATATGCGTATCCCCTTTAATCATCATCGGTTCTCCATTTCGAATTAAACCACCCAACGTCATATCCTTAGGGAGATTCAAATCTTTTACCTGTTTCCGAGTTATCTTTGAATCAGGGCGTGCCACAAGCTCTGCGACTTCAGCATTCGCAAATGTAAGACATTTTACATTGGAAACATCAGCGTCCAACAAAAATTGATAAATATAACTAGCCGCAATTAGCTTTTTATTGATAACCGAACCGATATCCATACTCTCTGCTAAAGGTATATAATCTATATTTTCAATTTTAGCGATAGTTTTAAAGACCCCGGCTCGTTTTGCAGCAAGACATGCCAAAATATTTGTACTAGAGTTTTCTGTTAATGCGATAAAAGCTTGTGCGTCCTTAATTCCCTCCTGCATAAGAAGTTCCGTATCACGACCATCCCCATTAATTATTAAGACATTTCCAGGAACAACTTCTGCTATACGATGACTTTTTTCTTTATTAGGCTCAATAATTTTCACGCGAATATTACTCGGTAGATATTGACAAGTACGGATAGCAATACGACTCCCCCCCATAATGATTACTTTCTTTACCTCCGGATCGGGCTTACCAGCCAACAAACGAACATCCTCCACATGTTCTCTTGTTGTAGTAAAGAATACAATATCACCGGCTTCCACACGGTCCATACCACGAGGAATTATCGTTTCATTCTGGCGTTTGATTGCTACAATATGATATAACTTTTGTTCATTTAATAGTTCTGAGAGTTGTTTATTTACTAACCGAGAATTATCACGGATCTTAACACCTATCAAAATCAATGCACCTCCAAACAGTTCCCAATATTGACGAGTCCATGGTCGTTTTACAGCTGAAACAATCTCTTTTGCCGCCAACATTTCAGGATAAATCATGGAATTAATTCCCATTTTCTCAAACAATTCCTTATTCTTAGGCAGCAAATACTCATAATTATTTATACGGGCTAAAGTTTTACGGACGCCTAATTTAGAAGCTAAAATACTGGCTGCAATATTAGTTGTTTCTTCTGGAGTAACACTAACAAATAAATCAGCCTTATGGATTCCAGCTTCTTCCAAATCTCTGATAGAAGTAGGATTTCCTACTATAGGTAAAATCTCCATACTTGAATTAGTAAAATTCAAGCGTTCCTCACTTGGATCCATTAAAATAATATCCAATTTCTCCTGTGATAACATTTTAGCTAAATGAGTTCCAACTTCACCAGCTCCAGCTATAATGATTTTCATATTACAAAATATGTATAGAGAGATTATTCTCCCTTGATAACCATTTTTCTAATCTCTTTTGCGATACTCTTTGAATCTATACCGCATAAACAATACAATTCTGGAACAGAACCATGTTCTATAAACGTGTCAGGAATACCCAATCTTCGAACACTTGGAGTATACCCTTTATCCGCCATAAATTCCAAAACCGCACTACCTAATCCACCTTTAACTACACCATTCTCTATAGTAATTATACGAGAGAACTGTTGCCCTACCTCATGCAACAATTCCTCATCAATAGGCTTCAAATAAATCATATCATAATGAGCGACAGAAATTCCTTCTTCTGTGACCTCCTTTATAGCTTTGATTACTTCATTACCGATAGGACCTAAAGACAGAACAGCGACATCAGTCCCATCTTGCAGTTTTTTACCCTTCCCTATAGGTAAAATTGACATCTCATTCTTCCAATCTGCAACCTCTCCTTTTCCGCGAGGATAACGAATAACAAAAGGACCACAATTCTCTTTATATCCCGTGTACATCAGATTACGCAAATCCCACTCATTCAAAGGAGATGAAATAATCAAATTGGGAATCGGACGTAAATAAGCTAAATCAAAAGCTCCATGATGAGTCGCTCCATCCTCGCCAACTAACCCTGCACGATCCAAGCAAATAACCATGTGTAAATTTTGCAAAGCGACATCATGAATCACCATGTCATATGCCCTTTGCATAAACGAAGAGTAAATATTACAAAATGGTATCATCCCCTCTTTTGCCAATCCTGCCGAAAATGTTACTGCATGTCCCTCTGCAATTCCCACATCAAAAGCTCGTTTAGGAAACGCCTTCATCATATAAGTCATGGAACAACCGGTCGGCATAGCAGGAGTAACTCCTACAATTTTCTCATCCTGTTCAGCCAGTTCTACCAATGTATGACCAAAAACATCTTGATATAGTTGTGGTTCATTTAATTTGTGAACAATTATTCGTTCTCCGGTCTCTTTATTAAACAAACCTGGAGCATGCCATTCCGTAGCAGACTCCTCTGCAGGTTTAAAACCCTTACCTTTCTTTGTTTTGATATGCAAGAGTTTAGGTCCCTCCATATCTTTTATGTCTTTTAAAACCTTGATCAAATAATCGACATCATGTCCATCAACAGGTCCAAAATAGCGTATACTAAAGCCCTCGAATAGGTTATGTTGTTGAGTTAACAATGCCTTCAAGCTATTATTAAAACGAAGTATATTCTCTCTACGTTCATTATTTATTAACTTCATTTTACGCAAGCCTTTATAAAAATCATAACGCATTTTATTATACGTCTGACTTGTTGTTATATCCACCAAATACTGACTTAGCCCACCGACTGGGCGATCAATAGCCATGTCGTTATCATTTAGGATAATCAACAAATTATTAGGATTTGCAGAAGCATTGTTTAAACCTTCAAAAGCCAGTCCGCCAGTCATAGCTCCATCTCCAATAACAGCAATCACATGTCTATCTTTTTCCCCTTTTAGAGATGAAGCAACAGACATACCCATTGCGGCAGAAATAGAATTTGACGAATGTCCTGCAATAAAAGCGTCATAAACACTTTCTTGAGGATTCGGGAAACCACCGATTCCTTTAAACTTACGTAAGGAAGGAAAAATGCCCCTACGTCCTGTTAAAATTTTATGCCCGTAAGCTTGATGTCCAACGTCCCAAACAATACGATCATATGGAGTATTAAAAACATAATGAAGAGCGACTGTCAATTCAACAGTACCAAGACTTGCCCCTAAATGTCCCGGAGTTTCAGAGAGTATATCTATTATATATTGACGCAACTCTGCACATACTTGTTCCAATTTATCAGGAGATAACTTTCGCAAATCCTCCGGATAATCAATAGTGTTCAATATGTGCTCATCCTTGCATTCCATCATAATCACTATATTTTTGTGGCAAATGTAAAGAATTAACGGGATATAAAATAGTTTTAGTTCATCATTCTAATAGATAAACCAACAAAATCAGAGACTCACAATCAAATAATCCATCTATTTATATCCTCTAAAAGACAACAGCCGAAGATTTGTTTCCAAATCTTCGGCTGTTTGTCGGGGTGAGAAGACTCGAACTTCCGACCTCCACGTCCCGAACGTGGCGCGCTAGCCAACTGTGCTACACCCCGTTTTTGATTACGGGTGCAAAGGTACAACTTATTTTCAATTCGCAAATACTTTTACTATTTTTTTTAGTCCTAATTCCATTTTTTCATCATTCAGAAATTTCTTTTGAAAAAACATCTCAAAAAATTTGGAGTATAACAAATAATGCTTACCTTTGCACCCGTAAAACAAACACGGTGCCATAGCTCAGTTGGTAGAGCAAAGGACTGA
>JAFUOJ010000023.1 GCA_017481945.1 Parabacteroides sp.
AACACCGATAAGATTCATTTCGGCAAGGTTTGCCCCTTTACCACCTAGCAGATTTCTCATATCTGCCTTACCTTCAGCTTGTCCGTTACCGAAGGTGTAAACTCTTTTTCTTTCCATATCTTATGAATATAATAATGTTAGATTTCAGATTTTGTAATCTCTGGTTTGCAAAATTACAATTTTATGCCAACTATGAAATAAACAAACCCGAAAGACTTGTATATTTTAAATGTTTTAAACGA
Organism: Parabacteroides sp.; assembly: GCA_017481945.1. GTDB lineage: Bacteria > Bacteroidota > Bacteroidia > Bacteroidales > Tannerellaceae > Parabacteroides. Next base: position 243 of record JAFUOJ010000023.1, read on the forward strand.
TTACCGAACCCTATTTCTCTATCCGAATCCGAGCATCAACCACAAATAAGCCGTTTTCTGTTGCTAAAAGAGGATTTATATCCATTTCTTTAACTTCCGTTGCAAAACGAAGTAAGGTAGATAATCGAACGATAATATCTGCATACAGCTGTTCATCTATCCCCTTTTGTCCCCTCGTTCCTTTAATTATCGGATACCCTCGTAGTGAACGAATCATAGAAAATGTTTCCTCATAAGATAAAGGAGCCAGTCCATAAGAAACATCTTTCAACACTTCAACAAAAATTCCACCTAAGCCACACAAAACCACATGCCCAAAACGGTTTTCGTATTTTGCTCCTAAAAACAGTTCCTGTCCTTTCAGCATAGGTTGAACCATCACCGCTTTTACATCCGGAAGGCGTATCATACGTTCAAATTCAAACCTTAAATGTTCTTCACTCCGGATATTCAACGCTACTCCTCCAATATCGCTTTTATGTACAGGTCCTACTACTTTCGCAACCACAGGAAACTTAACCTTTCGTGCAAAAGCCAGCAATTCATCACAATCCGTAGAAGCAATCTCTTCCACTAACGGGATGTGCGCTGCTCTTAACAGTCTTCGTACATCTTTAGGAAATAAGTAACCGCTATTTGGTAAATCTTCTATGATTTGGCGAACTTCTAGTATATTCACATCTTGTAGCTGAACATCCGTACTCATAGGCTTCGGCGTATTAATTACTCGCGATAAAGCTGTACCTAAGGTTACCTCGTCAGAAAAATTCACATGGCTTTTCTTGATAAAACTTTTCACCTCCGGACCTGCTGTAACAATAGAAGGCAGTACCGGGAAAATAGGTTTCTTGCACTCCTCCATTTTCTTATGAAGTACCTCATAAGCGTCATACAGCTTTACCAGTCCGGGACTGCCGAAAATCACCATCATCAGGTCAATATTTTCAAAACGGTTCTCACAATAATCAATAACTGTTGCCAAATGTTCAGGAGTTCCCGTACCGATAATATCAATCGGATTGCCTACCGCTGCCCCCGGATATAACTTCGATTTCAATTCAGTGGCAATGGGACCACTCAATTTGGGTACATTCAATCGACCTTTTTCCAGCGCGTCTGCCAACATAACCGCCGGTCCACCAGCATGAGTTATGATTGCACAATTTTTACCCTTTACCTCTTTTAATGTAAAAATACAGGCAACCGTAGTCAATTCTTCCCGACTAAAACACCGAACAATTCCGGCTTTACGGAATAACGCCTCTACGGCAGAATCCGAGTTTGCAATAGCCCCAGTATGTGACGAAGCTGCACGCTTACCAACCTCTGTACTTCCAGCTTTGATTGCAGCAATATGACATCCTTTGCGGATTAAGGAAGCAGCATGATATAGTAGCTTATCCGGATCTTTTATTTGTTCAATGTATAACATTTTGATCTTTGAGTCCAGTATCGGATCAAAGGTACGATCCATATATTCCAGTACCTCTTCTACCCCAATCTGTTTAGAATTACCAACAGACCAGACAGAAGAAAAACGTAATCCTTTAGTCAGTGCTGATTCAATGATAAAAAGAGCTGTACCTCCCGAACTGGAAATAAAATCTACCCCATCAGCATGAAACTCCGGTATTGGTTTGGTAAATACACCATGATAATTCATGTTCATTAAACCGATACAGTTAGGCCCTATCAGAGAAGCACCGACCTCATTAATACTCTGCAGCATTTGTTCTTCTAATCGTCCTCCTTCTGGTGTTTCCTCGCCAAAACCCGCAGAGATAACAATGAAAGCTCTAACCTTTTTCTGTTTAGCTAAAATTTCAACTACTTTAGGACAGGCCGGACTTGGAATTGCCAGGATTGCCATTTCCGTTTCCGGTATATCCTCTACTGAACGATAGGATTTTACTCCTTGTACGTCGTCTTCTTTTGTATTAACTACGTACAAGTTACCGGTGTATTGCCCATCCAATAGGTTACGAACAATACATCCTCCCGGTTTATGGATATTATTCGAACCACCTACAACCACAATACTTTGCGGGTTAATTAATTCTCGGTTAATCATAACATTTTGATTAAATTGTTTTCATGCTTGGGAACAAATATACTGTTTTTATAAGTTACTTATTCTTTCTTAGGCACAAATTATTTACATTTTGCTAATTCTTCAATCAACCAACTACACCAAATATCCATTCCAGTGCCTTTCAATGCCGAAACTTCAAAAAGTCGTAAATGGGGATTCACTTTAAGAGCATTACTTCGCAATGCTTGCATATCAATCTGAAGATAAGGAAGCAGATCTATCTTATTGATTATACAAACGTCAGCTTCTTGAAATATATATGGATATTTTAGCGGTTTATCTTCTCCTTCAGTGGTACTAACAATTAAAACTTTCCGAGTCTCTCCCAAATCAAATAAGCTGGGACAAACCAAATTACCGACATTTTCAATAAAAAGGATAGCGTCTTCTTCCGGATTCAGTTGCTTGATCGCCTGCATTGTATGCTTTGCTTCTAAATGACATCCGGTACCTGTATTAATTTGGAGTACCGGGACATGGAGAGCTGCTATTCGATGGGTATCATTATCAGTATGCTGATCTCCTTCAATTACATAAATGGGAAGCTGAGACTGTTCCCGAATGGTTCCAACAGTTAAACGACGAATGGTCTCTTCCAACAAAGTCGTTTTCCCTGAACCTGGCGAACTCATCAGATTTAGACAGTAGATCCGTTTCGATCTTAAATAGGCGCGAATCTGTTCGGCCTGCTGATTATTTTCTTGAAGAATGTCTTGTTTTAATGTGACAGTTCTTTCTTCGTGGAGATGTTCTCCACATCCACAAGTTTCACACATACGATATCTTATTTATTTAATACAAATTGATTTGATTCGAAGTTCTTTTCCATTTACTATTTGAATATTATAAGAACCACAATTGGGGCAAGGAGAGAATAGGCTTTTTAGTAAAAAGTCTGATTCACACTCTCGACATTCCCCTTTTCCTTCTATTGGAAGATAAATAATATCTGCCTTTTCCAATAAAGAGTCTTTGACGGCAAACTCCAAAGCAAACATGAGTGCTTGGATTTCTATACCCGAAAAAACACCTATTTCTAATTCTATTTCTGTGATCTGCCAAGCATGATACTTTTGAGCCTCCTGCTCTGCTAACTGAACTATACTTTGAGCAATAGATAATTCATGCATACGAACTAAAAACTTAACTTAGAAGCCTCTAAATTTTTATGCCTATCGGTTTCAAAATTCCTCGGCATAAATTTACTGACGAATGCCGATCCAATTACTAATTGTCCAGCAGCGATTCCGCTATCGTTACAAGGTATTGATCTGGGAAAATAAAAAGGGACTTTTGCTTCTTGGAAAAGATGTTGGAATCGCTCCACCAATCGTTTATTTTGGAAGCAGCCTCCAGAAACAACCACCTTATTAATTCCGGTCTCTTTTCTTAGCAGTTGAACCTTTTCAAATAATAGTTGTACCAACGTAGCATGAAAACGTGTCGATACTTCAGCTGTTGAAACTCCAACCTTTTTATCTCTTACCACCCCCTCCCAAAGAGAGCGTAATGAAATAATTGTTCCTGTAGATGTTATAACAGGATAAGAATACAGAGGTTCATCGGTAGCCACCTGTTCTAAACGAATTGCGGCTTCAGCTTGGAAACGATTGAAGTCGCAAATATTTAAGAACGAAGCTACAGCGTCAAACAATCGGCCTGCACTCGATGTATAAGGCGTCTGAATCTTTTGCTTAATCATCTTTAAAACGAATTGCACCTTTGAAGTACCTATTCGTCTCTCAAAATCGCTTAAAAAAGGAATGTCCGTTCCAAAGTAATGCTGAAGATAAGCGATTGCCATCCGCCAAGGTTCTTTCGCTGCTTGATCGCCGCCCGGTAAAGGGACATATTCTAAATGGGCCAATCGCTGATACTGTTTACGGTCACAATAGAAAATCTCTCCTCCCCATACATTCCCGTCTTCCCCTAATCCTGTTCCGTCTAAAACTACGGCAATCACTGGTTCTCGCAGTCCATATTCCTGCATACAGGATACAGCATGTGCGTGATGATGTTGTACCCGCAATAAAGGAAGACGGAGCCGTTGAGCAATACGTTCGGCCTCACGAGTCGACAAATAATCCGGATGTAAATCACATACCAAATAAGAGGGATGAAAGCGAAACAGTGATTGAAAGCGCTCTAAAGCCTCTTTATAAAACTGAAATGTTTCCCAGCTCTTTAAATCTCCAATATATTGGCTCTGTATAATTTGCTTTCCTTTCCCTAATGCAAACACATTCGCCTTCTCTGCTCCAAATGCAAGTATCCCCTCTACCGATGTATCCGCAAAGAGGGGCTCTGGAACGTAACCTCGAGAACGACGAATCAAACAGGGCTGTGCATTACAAACCTGTAAGACAGAATCATCTACCCGATTCTCAATATCTCGATTATGATGAATCAAAAGAGAAACCTTACCCGATAATTGCCTATTGGCTTCTTGTACAGAATTTATAATGGGACAGTCATGAAGATTTCCACTAGTCATAACAATTGCAGGAATGGTTAATTGTCGAAACCAATCATAATGAATAGGCATATAGGGAAGCATGCAACCCAAAGTTTGCATATTCGGGTTAACAGCGGAAGACAGTTGCTTTCGTTGTTTAAGTAGAACTATCGGACGTCTCCAAGAGGACAAGTACTCCTCCTCTATTTTATTCAAAGATGTAAAAATACGGACCTGTTCTAAATCACGAAACATAACGGCAAAAGGTTTCCCATCCCGTTGCTTAATTTCCCGGAGACGAGCAACCGCATTCTCTTGAGTAGCGTCACATATCAAATGATAACCGCCGATTCCTTTGACTGCGATGACTTCACCTTCCTGAATCATACAAATGGATAAATCTAAAATCTTCGAGTAGTCGGTAATCATCTTTCCGTCGTATAGGGTATAATAAAAAGGGCCACAATGATTACATGCGATTGGTTCTGCATGAAAACGACGGTTATTATTTACTGAGTATTCTTCGAAGCAGGTAGGACACATTGAAAAGGCGGACATCGTTGTCTGTCCCCTATCGTATGGTAACTGCCGAATGATCGAAAAACGAGGACCGCAGTGTGTACAATTGATGAATGGATATTGCAAACGATGTGACTGCGTTTCCCGATCATGTAAACAATTTGAACAAACTGCTATATCCGGAGCAACTTGTGTGACCTCATCGGATTCAGAACGGCTGGGTATAATCTGAAAATAAGTATAGGGATTTTCCTTTATTTCAACTTCAGAAATGGTTATTCGATAAATAACAGCAACAGCAGGGTGTTCCGTTTGAATTCGACAGATAAACCGTTCCCGCTGATTAGGAGTTGCCACTAAATGAATACAAACCCCATTGTTTTGATTGCGGACCTCCCCGGTAAGATTCATCTCACAGGCAATTCGATAGACGAAAGGTCGGAAACCAACTCCTTGTACCAAACCATGAATGGTTAAAATAGATAGAATAACTTTCATAAAGAATGAACAAATAAATTGAAAAGATGTTCTATTTATAAAAAGAAAATTGAAGAATTATGTGTCTTGCAGTTCCCGGAAAAATTTTAAGTATTGATAATTCCATACCTGAGCTTCGAATGGCAAAAGTTGATTTCGGTGGTATTATCAAAAAAATTTGTATTCAATGGGTTGATGTTTCTATTGGAGATTATGTATTAGTTCATGCCGGAGTAGCAATTACAGCCGTTGAAGAAGAAGAAAACTTTTACAATCAACTATCTACAACTCATTAAGTCATGATTCCTTTTGCTCTAACAGAAAACAGGGAACAAGTAGAAGCCCTTATTCATTCTATCCGCAAAATAGTAACCAGACCTTGGGCTCTTATGGAGATTTGCGGAGGACAAACACATGCTATTGTACGGTATCGTTTAGAAGAAATGCTACCTCAAGAAGTAAAACTATTGCATGGCCCCGGATGTCCAGTCTGTGTCACGCCGACAGAAAGAATCGATCAAGCGATTGAATTAGCAAAGCGTTCCGATGTTATATTGGCTTCCTTTGGTGACATGATACGTGTTCCGGGAACCCATGAAGATTTACAACATGCAAAAGCTTGTGGAGCGAACGTTCAGATACTCTATACTCCTTTAGACGCTGTTGATTTAGCTGAGACGAATCCCTGTAAACAGGTTATTTTTTTTGCAATCGGATTTGAAACTACAGCTCCCGTATATTTAATAGCCTTGAAGGAGGCTATACGTAGAAAGTTGAGGAACTTTTTCCTTTTAACCTCTCTATTTACAGTTCCTCCCGCCATAGAAGCTATCTTGTCCGATCCTAACTCTTGTGTAAATGGTTTTCTAACGGCAGGTCATGTTTGTACTATTACAGGAAATAGTGTTTATCGGACAATAGCTAAAAAATATAGAACACCAATGGTCGTAACCGGTTTCAAACCGATTGATTTATTACAAGGAATTTATCATTGCTTATTACAGTTAGAAACAGGAATGTACACAGTAGAAAACACTTATCAGTGGGCTGTTTCAGAAGAAGGCAATTTACCCGCTCAAGCTTTAATGGCAGAAATGTTAGACCCCTGTGATCAGAATTGGCGAGGAATAGGGAGAATAGCTCAAAGCGGATTAAGGTTAAAAGCAAATTTCTTACCCTATAATGCTGATTCCCTGCTCTCCTTCATAAATAACAAAAAGAGGTCTATACAAAAACAATCAGATTGTATAGCTGGAGAGATTATGAAAGGGAGTAAACACCCTGTTGACTGTCCATTTTTTGGAACAAGATGTATCCCTAATCATCCGATTGGAGCTCCTATGGTTTCAGCGGAAGGGGTATGTGCCGCTTACTATACATATAAATAATGAATAATATGAAGACAACACATTGCTCTATTCCTTTCACTGATTCAGACTGTGTACTTTTAGCACATGGAAGTGGAGGACGTATGACTCAACAATTAATTAATGACATATTTTATCCTGCTTTTCAGAATCCATTATTAGGACAAAACCATGATGGCTGTGTATTCCCCATTGGAAATAACCGGATTGCCTATTCGACTGACTCCTTTGTAGTAGATCCTATATTCTTTCCCGGCGGAGACATTGGTGACTTGGCTGTAAACGGGACTGTCAATGATTTAGCTTGTTGTGGAGCACATCCATTTTATTTGACCGTGGGATTTATTTTAGAGGAAGGTCTTCCCCTAAAATATCTACAACGTATCGTACATTCGATGAAAGAGGCAGCCGAGATTGCCGGCGTACAAATCGTAACAGGAGACACCAAAGTTGTTGAACGAGGGAAATGCGATAAGTTATTTATCAATACCAGTGGTATAGGAGTCGTTCCTAATGGTATTCAAATTTCACCCTATAGAGTACAACCGGGGGATGTAGTGATCTGTAGCGGTCCCATAGGTGTACATGGGATTACAATCCTTTCCTCCAGAGAAAGTCTTGGTTTCGAAACAAACCTAAAAAGTGATACGGTTTCTCTAAACAATATGATTGAGGAGTTGTTAAACTCTATAGAAGAAGTTCATGTTCTGCGCGACCCTACTCGTGGCGGTGTAAGTGGAACACTAAACGAAATTGCTCAAACAGCTGAAATCGGTATTGTGTTAGATGAACCCGCTTTGCCTATACCTGATACCGTACGAGGAGCCTCTGAAATGTTGGGGCTTGATCCTCTATATATTGCTAATGAAGGAGTTGTTCTAATCTGCTTACCAGAGGTATTAGCGGAACAGGCTCTTTCCATTTTACACCATTTTCCAGAAGGTAAAAAAGCAACAGTCATAGGACAAGTGGTAGAGAAAGGAAAAGCTTGGGTTAAAATGAGAACATACTATGGAGGGTATCGAATCGTGGATATGTTAAGCGGAGAACAACTACCACGTATTTGTTGATTCCCATGAAACTATTATTCAATTAAAAACTGAATACTGAATAATTAATCAATGAGATATGAAGAATAAAAGATTGACTATTTATGAGGAGTGTCAACAAAAGGGTATCTCCCGGCGAGAATTCCTAAAGATTTGTACTACAGTTGCAGCTTTGATAGGTGTTGAGTCCAGTGGCATTGCTCAAGTAGTAAATGCGTTAGAGACAAAACCTCGCCTACCTATAATTTGGTTACACTTACAAGAATGTACTTGTTGTAGCGAATCTTTTATACGTGCCTACCACCCAACGGTGGGAAACTTACTTTTTGACAGTATTTCTTTGGACTATACAGATACGTTAATGGCAGCTTCAGGAGAACAGGCAGAAGCTTGCAAAGAAGATACAATGCAGAAATATTGGGGAGAATATCTGTTATTAATAGAAGGGTCTATACCAACAAAAGATGAAGCTTATTGCTGTATCGCAGGACAAAGTGCTAAACAAATTGTAGAGAAATGTGCTGCAGGAGCTAAAGCTATCATTGCTTGGGGGAATTGTGCTTCTGCCGGATGTGTGCAAGCAGCAAATCCCAACCCAACAGGAGCAAAACCGGCTCATAAATTGATTCAAGGAAAACCTTTAATAAATGTACAGGGATGCCCTCCTATCGCAGATGTGATGATTGGAGTTATAGTTTATATTCTTACTTATGACCGTATTCCACAATTAGACGCGTTGGGAAGGCCCAAGATGTTTTATAACCGACGCGTACATGATACCTGCTATCGTCGAGCGAACTTTGACGCAGGTCTCTTTGTTGAGAGTTTCGATGATGAAAATGCTAAACGTGGATATTGTCTTTACAAAGTAGGTTGTAAAGGACCAAGCACTTACAACTCATGCGGAATTATACGTTGGAATGAAAGTACAAGTTATCCTATTCAAAGTGGTCATCCCTGCTTAGGATGTAGCGAAGAGGGCTTTTGGGATAAAGGACCTTTCTATAAGCGATTACCGGATATACATGGATTCGGTATCGAAGCTACTGCAGATCAAATTGGTTTAGCAGTTGGGACAGCTACAATCGGAGGCATAGCAATACATGCAGTAGCGACCAATGTCCGAAAGAAAAAACTAATTGAAAATAATGAAGAAGAAGGAGATATTTTATAATGGTACAAAGAATCGTAATAGATCCCCTAACTCGTATCGAAGGACATCTTCGTATTGAGGCAGACATTCAAAATGGTAAAGTAATAGACGCACATAGTTCGGGAACTATGGTACGGGGTATAGAAAAGATTGTAAAAGACCGGGATCCTCGTGATGTTTGGGCATTTGTTGGGCGTGTCTGTGGAGTATGTACTTCCATCCATTCTTTATGTTCCGTCCGAGCAGTCGAAAATGCATATCAGATTGTCATACCACCCAATGCTCAGTTGGTGCGCAATATTATGGAAGCCGTATTGTACATGCACGATCATGTAGTGCATTTCTACCAATTACATGCTTTGGATTGGGTTGATGTTGTTTCTGCACTCAAAGCAGATCCTGTTGCGACATCTGCTCTCGCTCAAAAGCAATCTCCTTGGCCTAAAAGCTCAGTGGGATATTTTAAAGCTTTAAAAGAACGACTCATTCGATTCGTCGGCAGTGAACAGTTAGGAATTTTTGCAAATGGTTATTGGGGACATCCCGGGTATAAACTAACCCCTGAACAGAATCTAATCGCAGTCGCTCACTATTTGGAAGCATTAGAATGGCAAAAAGAAGTGGTAAAAGTACAAACTGTATTCGGAGGAAAGAATCCACATCCAAACTATTTAGTAGGAGGCATGGCCTGCAGCATTGACTTACAAGAAGCAAATGCGATTAATACAGAACGACTGAATTTAGTCAAACAAAAACTACAAAATGCAAAAGCATTTATTGAGCAAGTATATATTCCTGACTTACTAATGATTGCTGAAGTTTATAAAGAAGAGTGGAGTCTAATCGGTGGTGGAGTCAGCAATTACCTGACGTATGGAGATTTTCCTCTATTCGAATACGGAGACACTAACAATTATAAAATGCCACGTGGAGTTGTACTGAATCGGGATTTATCAACCATATATCCAATAAATGCAACCTCTCCAGAAGAAATTAAGGAATATATCTATCATTCTTGGTATACTTATAAGCAAGGCAATAAAGTTGGCTTACATCCTTATAATGGAGAAACAATTCTTAATTATACAGGACCTCGTCCACCCTATAGCCATTTAGATTTAAATGATAAATATAGTTGGATCAAAACTCCCCGATGGAAAGAACGACCAATGGAAGTCGGTCCGTTGGCTCGATTAATCGTAGCTTATGCAGCAGGGGTAGAACCTCAAAAAACATTGATTACAGACACTTTAAAACAATTGGAATTACCTATTACTGCTTTATTTTCAACATTAGGACGTACGGTTGCTCGTGGATTAGAGAGTAAGTTAGTAGCAAATTGGGCCTTAGAATTTTATGAACAACTGATTCAGAACTTAAAGAATGGTGACTCACGAATGGTAAATCACTATCTGTGGGAAAAAGAAAACAAGCCTAAAAGTGTACGTGGTTTTGGATTAACAGAAGCCCCCCGAGGAGCCTTAGCCCATTTTATTGTTATTGAAGATAACCGGGTAAAAAACTATCAAATGATTGTACCTACTACTTGGAATGCTTCTCCCCGCGATGAAAAAGGAATTCTTTCAGCATTTGAATCGGCTTTAATAGGAACTCCTATTTACGATCCAAAGCAACCATTAGAGATTTTACGGACAATTCACTCGTTTGATCCTTGCTTGGCGTGTGCTGTCCATCTATATGATACAGAAAGAAGAAGCATTCATCAGATTACTGTTGAAAATTAATAAAGAAAGGATATTGGATTAATCATTGTTGAATCATGAAAACAAGAAAGAAACGTTTAGTTGAAATATATGTGTGGGAACTTCCTGTACGTTTTTTCCATTGGTTAAATGCACTCTGCATTCTAATTCTTTGTATTACCGGTTTTATCATTGCTGATCCTCCTGCAATTATGACGGAGACAGAAGCTAACTTCAGCTATTGGTTCGGGATAATTCGTTTTATCCATTTTGTGGCGGCTTTTATCTTCTTCTTTAATTTCATATTTCGTTTGTACTGGGGATTTGCAGGAAATCGATATGCACGTTGGAATAACTTTGTTCCGTTGAAAAAGGCCCAATGGAAAGAAATCTGGGAAGTAATAAAAGTTGATGTTTTAATGATCAAAAATAAACCTGTAGATAGTATAGGACACAATGCGTTGGCTTGTATTATTTATTTAGGAGTTTTTTGTGCTTTCTTATTACAGTCTATTACAGGGTTCGGATTATATGCAAAAATGAGTGAATCTATTTTTCCAAAACTATTTGCTTGGACAATTCCCTTGATGGGTGGTGGATTGGTAGCTCGTGAAATACATCATTCATTAATGTGGTTCTTTATTCTTTTCGCATTAATACACGTCTATTTAGTCTTTTATCATGATTATATAGAACAACGAGGAGAAGCTTCTTCTATCATTGGAGGCTGGAAATTTATAGAAGAAGAAATAGCTGAACGCGAAGAGGTAGAAGAAAAAGCAGAAATAATCACTCAAGCAGCACGTAAGGATGAATAAAAAGACTCTGATTTTAGGAATAGGAAACTATCTGTTACAAGATGAAGGAATAGGTATTCATATTATCCATATTTTGGAAAAAGAACGATTACCTTCCCATATATCTTTATTAGATGGAGGTACAAGTGGATTACATCTCTTAAGTTGGCTTCAAGATTATGAACGTATTATTTTGATAGATGCAACTCTGGATAATAATCCTCCCGGAACTATACAATTAATATATCCACATCACGCAAAAGATTTTCCTCCATTAATGAGTGCCCATGAAATCGGATTACAGGATATGATTGAGGCGATGATTCTCACAGAACACTTACCCGAAATACAATTAATTACAATATCTGTCCAAAATATAAATGACATAGGCTTGGATTTAACACCAAGTATAAAAGCTTCGATCCCAAAAGTAATACATCTCATCAAACAATTGGTGGATGATAAAAGTCATAAAAAGAGACTGTCTACTGTAAAATAAGACAGTCTCTTTTTTCTAAATACTCATACATAAATTTCTTTAATAATACATTTCAGGAATTAAGATGTTCAGTTCTACATATAAAATACCGTTCTTTTCAAATAACCGAACCTTATTCTCCTTCACTAACCAGCCCAAAGCAATACAAACCAAAGATTCCTCATAATGAGTAACCTCCTCAATCCTTTTTACAGAGAGAGTTTTTCTTTCTGATAATAAAGATAAAATCAACCGAACCTCTACAACAACCTCATTCTTAATCATAGACCTCACTTTTTATATTATTTGTTCCTCTCTACCTGTTGGAAAGCCAACGAAACCTTTTGCTTTGTTCTGTGAACACTTTCTTATGGAAGTTAGTTGGAAGGAATCAAGTCAATTAAATTTAAAAATGACAGAAAAAGGATTAATACTTTATCAATAATGAAAAGGAGATAAAAGGATATACTATCGATTTCTGATATTTTTTGTAGTTTTGTGGCATGAAATTCGAATTACAATATAACGATACAAAATCAAATGCAAGGGCGGGTCTTATCACCACAGATCATGGGGTTATTGAAACGCCTATTTTTATGCCTGTTGGAACACAAGGCACTGTGAAAGGAGTGCATATGACAGAGTTAGAAAACGACATCAATGCACAAATCATTTTAGGGAATACTTACCATTTATATCTTCGTCCCGGATTAAATATCTTAGAGCAAGCTGGAGGACTACATAAGTTTAATACATGGAATCGTCCTATTTTAACCGATAGCGGTGGATTCCAAGTCTTCTCTCTTTCTGAGAATCGTAAATTAAAAGAGGAAGGAGCTATGTTCCGTTCACATGTAGATGGCTCCAAACATCTATTTACTCCGGAAAAAGTAATGGACATTCAGCGTATCATTGGTGCAGATATTATGATGGCTTTTGATGAATGTTGTCCGGGAGATGCAGATTATGAATATGCAAAGAAATCTCTCGGTTTAACAGAACGCTGGTTAGATCGCTGTTGGGCTCGTTTTAATTCAACAGAACCTAAATATGGTTACCAACAAAGTCTTTTCCCCATAGTACAAGGGTGCGTCTATCCAGAATTACGCCGTAGAGCTGCCGAAAATGTAGCAGAGAAATATGCTGACGGAAATGCTATAGGCGGATTGGCCGTTGGTGAACCTACTGAGAAAATGTATGAAATGATTGAGATTGTCAATGAGATTTTACCCAAAAACAAGCCTCGTTATTTGATGGGAGTCGGTACACCTATTAATATTCTGGAAGCTATTGAACGAGGTGTTGACATGTTTGATTGTATTATGCCAACGCGTAATGGACGCAACGGACAATTGTTTACTCGTTTTGGAACAATCAATATGCGTAATAAGAAATGGGAGAACGACTTTTCTCCTATTGATCCTGACGCTCATTCCGTTATCGACACACGTTATAGCAAGGCCTATTTACATCATCTTATCAAGGTGAATGAAATGTTAGGTCTTCAGTTAGCTTCTATTCATAACCTTGCCTTTTATCTGTGGTTGGTAAAAGAAGCTCGTAAGCATATTATTGCGGGTGATTTCACTACCTGGAAGAGCGAAATGGTTCGTCAATTAGCTAATAGGTTATAAGATAATTATCTCATGAAATTCAAATTGAAACGAATAGATTGGTATATTATTAAACAGTTTTTAGGAACTTATATATTTGCTATCGCTCTGATTATTGCTATATCAGTAGTCTTCGATATCAATGAGAAAATAGATAAGTTCCTAAATCCGGATGTTCCTTTGAAAGCAATCATTTTTGACTATTATTGGAACTTCATACCTTATTTTGCAAATCTTTTTAGTCCACTTTTTACCTTCATTGCTGTTATTTTCTTTACATCCAAGTTAGCAGATAATTCAGAAGTGATAGCGATGTTAGCCAGTGGTATGAGCTTTCGGCGTCTGATGTTGCCTTATGCAATTTCAGCAGGGATTATTGCATTAAGTACATTTATATTGAATGCTTACATTATTCCTCCTGCCAACAAAACTCGTATTGAATTTCAAAATAAATATATCAAGAATAAAAAAGTAGACTATGTCCGTTCTGCACAATTGGAAATAGAGCCGGGAGTCATTGCCTATTTCGATCGCTACGATGCCCGCTCCAGTATGGGATATCGTTTTTCTTTAGAGCATTTCGAAGACAAGAAATTAGTATCTCGTCTTACTGCAAACTCTATCAAATACGATACACTTTACAAATGGACCGTCATAGATTATATGATTCGTGACTTTGATGGAATGCGTGAACACATTACAGAAGGAAGCCGTAAAGACACTACTCTCACAATTGTTCCGTCAGACTTTCTCATTTCTGTCAATGATTGTGAGACAATGACCTCTCCCGAATTATCAACCTACATCGAACGACAAAAAAAACGGGGTATTGGCAATATTCAAACCTTTCAAATTGAATATCACAAACGTTTCGCAGCAATCATGGCTGCTTTTATTCTTACAACCATTGGTGCCTCTCTTTCTTCCCGTAAAATTAAGGGAGGAATGGGATTAAACATCGGTATAGGATTAGCATTGAGTTTCTCTTATATTCTATTTACGACAGTAACTTCCACCTTTGCAATTAATGGAAATTTAAGTCCTGCCATTGCAGCATGGATTCCTAACATCATATATACTTTCATTGCTATCTATTTATATCGAAGAGCTCCCAGATAAGCTCATATAAAAGGGGTGAAACTTTCTAATCAATCGTTCCACCCCTCCTTTTTAAAATAAATAATTAGGACTGTGCTTAATTTTCTTATCCCTTATATTCTTTCAATGCTTGTGCCAATTGGTCCGGACAGGAAGTACCTCGTCCCCGACAGTCAATTCCTTCCAGTCTATTAATTGCCTCTTTTACTTCCATTCCAACCAAAAGTTTGGATAATCCTTGAGTATTTCCATGACATCCACCCACTATTTGCACCTGCTCAATTACACCCTCTTTGACATCAATAATCATCAATTGAGAACAGACACCACCTTGAGGTACGTATGTGATTCTTTGCGTTTCCATCTTTTTTCTCTTTTATATTTAACGTAAGACAAAGGTACAAATAAAAAATAAATCATTGCTGAACTCATACATTTCTGTATTTTTGCACGGAAAGATTAAAAACAGCAATTATTAAGAACAAAATGACATACGAAGAGACTCTACATTATTTATATACAAGTATACCGGTCTTTCAACATAGCGGTGGGTCCGCTTACAAACCGGGCTTAGACACAACCATCACTTTAGACAATCATTTCGGAAACCCTCACAAGGCTTACCGAACGATTCACGTAGCTGGAACCAACGGAAAAGGTTCTGTCAGCCACCTATTAGCGGCTATCCTACGTCAGTCCGGATATAAAGTCGGGTTATATACCTCTCCACATTTGATTGACTTCCGTGAACGTATTCGTGTCAATGGAGAGATGATTTCAAAAGAATACGTAATTGATTTTGTGGAACGCAATCGCTCTTTCTTCGAACCGCTTCACCCCTCCTTTTTTGAATTGACTTCTTGTTTGGCATTCGACTATTTTCGTGCACAGCAGGTAGATTTTGCAGTCATTGAAGTTGGTTTAGGTGGTAGATTAGACAGCACCAACATCATCTCCCCGATCCTGAGCGTGATTACAAATATCAGTTTAGACCACGTCCAGTTCTTAGGAGATACCGTAGAAAAAATAGCTTCCGAGAAGGCAGGAATCATTAAAAAAGGGGTTCCCGCTTTAATCGGAGAGGCAGAAAATAAAAATGTCGCTCAAGTTTTCATTGATAAAGCCAATCAGGTAGGCACCTCTGTCTCTTTCGCTCAAAAAGAGAATGTCCTAAAGGCTGCTCACCTGACTGAGGTCGGAAAATGGGATTTCGACACGACGGATTATGGTAAACTATCCGGAGAATTAGGAGGCGAGGTACAAATTAAAAACGCAGCTACCGTTTTGTCCGCTACCAGACTACTGAAAGCAGCCGGCGTCACAATTCCATCCGAAGCCGTTCGAGAAACTTTTGCCCGAGTGGTCGAATTAACCGGCTTGATGGGTAGATGGCAGCAAATACATACGAATCCGAAAGTCATTTGCGATACCGGTCATAACGTAGGTGGTTGGGAATATTTAAAGACCCAATTAGAAAGAGAATCCGACCGTCACCCCCATTTATTCATGGTGGTCGGTATGGTCAATGACAAAGACATTAATGGCGTCTTGTCTCTCATGCCCAAGAATGCCTATTACTTTTTTACACAGGCTTCCATTCAACGCGCTATGCCCGCAAATGATTTTGCGACCTTAGCCGCTAATCACGGACTAAAAGGCGAAGTTTGCCACTCCGTTCCCGAAGCCATAAAGAGTGCATTAGCCCGGGCAGACGAAAAGGACATGCTGTTTATCGGAGGTAGCACCTTTATCGTGGCGGACGCTCTTCCCCTCTTTCAAACAGATAACAAATAATAAATTATTAAATATAACTCTATCATGGAAAAAAAGAAACTACTTAATGATTCGCCGTTCCTACGCTGGACGGCCTTAGTATTGGTCGCTTCAAGCATGTTCTTCGCCTACATGTTTGTCGATGTTCTCTCTCCTTTGCAAACAATGTTGGAAACACAGTGTGGTTGGAATGCAGATACTTACGGTACATTCGCCAGCTCTGAGTACTTCCTGAACGTATTTGCATTCTTCCTAATCTTTGCCGGAATTATTCTGGACAAGATGGGAGTCCGCTTCACTGCCATTCTTTCCGGAGCGGTTATGGTGATTGGTGGCGGAATCAAATTGTACGCTATCAGCCCGGCCTTTGCCGAAGGAAACGCTTTGTACGACATGCTTAACTCTTTCTGGAGCTCCTTCCCTGCCAATGCCAAGTTAGCATCTGCTGGTTTTGCCATCTTCGGATGTGGGGTAGAAATGGCAGGTATTACTGTCTCTAAAGCGATTGTAAAATGGTTCACCGGAAAAGAGATGGCTTTAGCGATGGGCTTGGAAATGGCGATTGCTCGCTTGGGCGTATTCGCAGTCTTCCGTATGTCTCCCTACCTGGCGAAATTGGGTACAGAAGATGTAGTCCGTCCGGTGGCTGTCGTTTGCGGATTGCTTTGTATCGGGTTAATTTCATTTATCGTCTATTCCATCATGGATAAGAAATTGGATCAGCAGATAGGAGAATCAAACAATGAAGAAGCAGAAGAGCCATTCAAAGTAAGTGATTTAGGTATCCTGTTTACCAGCAAAACGTTCCTGATTGTGGCCTCCTTGTGTGTTCTCTACTATTCAGCGATCTTCCCTTTCCAAAAGTTTGCAACAAGTATGTTGGAGAACCGTTTGGACATGGCGACTGAAGACGCTTCAGCCCTGTTCTCTTGGTTCCCGATTGGAGCGATGGTTTTAACTCCCCTCTTGGGTTGGTTCTTGGATAATAAAGGAAAGGGAGCAACGATGTTGATTCTGGGCGCGTTGTTAATGAGTGTTTGCCACTTGATTTTCGCCCTGTATCCCCTTTCAGGCAGCTCATCCAGTTATATCGTGGCCTACACAGCCATCATCGTGTTAGGTATCTCCTTCTCTTTGGTTCCGGCAGCTCTTTGGCCCTCCGTACCCAAATTGGTGGAAAATCGCTACTTAGGTTCTGCCTATTCAGTTATTTTCTGGATTCAGAATATCGGATTGTGGGCTTTCCCTATCATCATCGGAAAGGCATTGATCTGGGCAAATCCGGGAGTCGAAGTTGGCGGACAATATGACTATAAAGTCCCGATGTTGATCTTTGCCAGCTTAGGCGTCTTTGCTTTCCTTTTGGGTATCTGGTTGAAATCAGAAAACAAAAAGAAAGGATATGGTTTGGAAGATCCTAACATCAAAAAATAGTCTCGCTCGCTGTCAAGCAGAAAAGAACAGAGCATAAAAAGGTGCCGTCAAAAGTTTTTATCCAAGCTTTTGGCGGCACTTTCTTTTTCAACACTCGAAAGTCCTTTCCAGCAGCTGGAAAAGCTTTTTCAGTTTTCAAAACGATTTTCCAGCCCCTGGAATTTATTTTTCAATTCTCAAAAATGTTTTCCAGAGGCTGGAAAAGACTTTTTGGTTTTCAAAAACGTTTTCCAGCTGCTGGAATTCATTTTTGTATTCTTTTTAGCCTTTTCCAGAGGCTGGAAAAGGGTTGAAGGTATTCTTATGAGCAAAAAAAATCCGTACCAAACTTCCCAGCCAGATACGGATCAAACAAATAACAAACTCTACTTATATGAAAAAACAAATACTACTAACTTAATCCAATTTGGGTATTTTCTTTTCATTTGAAATAACCAAATACACCTATATAACAACCGGCATTCGATTTGGTTCAAGAAAATGCATAAAAAATGCGGAACTCATAAGAAATTCCGCACTTTTAATTAAGAAAGGACTAATATTAGTTATTCATTTTCTGTTCGATCGCTTTCATTTCATCACCCATGTTTAGAGTATAATAAATGTTTCTCAAAACGATCATGTATTCCATTTCGTCCGGTTTAGCTTCGTGAGCCTGTTTGAAATAAGGAAGAGCTTGTTTAAAGAAACCTTTTGCCACTTCTATTTCTTCCTGATATTTCTTAGTATCGTTGATCTGATCAGCTTCGTTTCTCTTGTTAGCTCCCTGGTTGTAATAAACACGACCTAAGTTAGCCATAGCGTCAACTAATGTAGGATCTTTTTCCAACGCCATTTTGAAGTTCTTTTCAGCGTTAGGATAGTCTTTCATACCTGTTTCATAAACGTAACCTAATACGTTGTAAACATTAGCCAACTGTTTGTCGTCAGACTGCTTAGTAAGAGCTGTATTCAAAGCTTCCAAAGCCTGTTCGTTTCTGTTAGTAGAAACATAGATGTTGATCAAGCTGTTCAAGAAATAAGCTGAATCCGGGAATACTTGGCTACCGCTTTGCAAAGTCTTTTCAAGGTTTGCAGTATCCTTAGCTTGTTCGTATTCGTAGCAAAGATATGAATAGACATCGTATCTACGATAGTCAGTATCTTTCGCACGTTCCAAAGCAGCGATGGCAGTTTTTGAATCGTTTAACTGAGTGGCAGCAACAGCAGCATAGAATTGAACAGTCATGAAAGTAGAATCCTTAGTAGCTGTAGGAGTTCCTTCGAACATTGGCAATTCAGTGATGTCGATGTACTGATTAAAGAATTCATACGCTTTTCTGTAGTCTTTCTGATCGAAGTAATAAGCACCACCGTTGAACAAATCAAGACGGTTTGTACCCAAAATACTCTTGATGTCTTTTGAATACTTTGGTTTTACTTTACCTTTTGCGTTTGGCAACTGATCCAATTCGTACGCTTTCAAGAAATAAGGAAGAATGCTATACAAAGCTTCGTACATAACAGGTTCATTCGGTTTTTGTCCCAAAATCTGTTTGGTTTTTTCCGCATTGAACTGCTGGTCTTCGATAAAACCGGCAACGTACCATGTCTTAGCGTCATTTTTAGTTTCTGCATTTTCTAATGCACCTTTAATCAAACTTCTTGCTTCACCAAAATCTGCATTTTGACTTTTAGCAATACTTTGTGCTTCACTTACTGCTTTTTTCTGTGCAAAAGAAGCTGAAGAAGCAGCAACACAGAGAGCAACTGTTAATAATACTCGTTTCATTTGCGATAGTGATTTGAGATTAATATTTTAGTTTATTTAATTATTATTCATTTGTTGTTTCTTCAGATGTAGTTGTATTATCAACTGCGTCATTCTTTTCAACTTTCTCAGCGTCAGCACTTCCTTCCAAAGCTTCCGGTTGAGAAGTTTCCTCTTCTTGCTGTGACAATACTTTACATACAGAAGCAATTTCATCATTGCGTTTACCCAAATTGATCAAACGAACTCCTTGAGTAGCACGACCGATTACGTTCAAATCTGTAACCTTCATTCGGATGGTGATACCGGATTTATTAATAATCATAATATCATTCTCCTCTGTTACATTCTTAATTGCAACCAGTTTTCCGGTCTTCTCGGTGATATTAATGGTCTTAACACCTTTACCACCACGATTCGTGATACGATAATCTTCTATATTCGAACGTTTACCATATCCTTGTTCTGAAACTACCAATATGGTGTCTTTTTCTTTATCCTTGACACAGACCATACCGACAACTTCATCCTGAGAATCGTCATCCAGTAGCATACCTCTCACCCCGGAAGCAGTACGTCCCATGACACGTACAGCACTTTCATGGAAGCGAATAGCACGACCGTTACGATTTGCAATCAATACCTCATTATTTCCATTTGTCATACAAACTTCGATCAAGCCATCATCTTCGCGTAAGGTAATTGCATTTACACCATTCTGACGAGGACGTGAATAAGCTTCTAACAAGGTCTTCTTAATAACCCCTTTCTTTGTACAGAACAATAAATAATGAGAATTAATGAATTCTGTATCTGTTGTCAATTTCTTCACACGAATAAAGGCATTCACCTTATCATCCGGCTCAATATTCAACAGATTCTGAATAGCTCTACCCTTAGAGTTCTTCGCTCCTTCCGGAATTTCAAATACCTTCAACCAGTAGCATTTTCCTTTTGCTGTAAAGATCAATAAGGTAGCATGCATTGAAGCCGGATAAATGTATTCTACAAAATCTTCATCGCGTGTTTCAGAACCTTTAGCTCCTACTCCTCCACGACCTTGTGCACGAAATTCACTCAATGGCGTACGTTTAATGTATCCCATGTGAGAAATGGTAATGATCATCTCATCATCGGCATAGAAATCTTCCGGATTCAGTTCTTTAGAAGCGTAAATAATATCGGTTTTACGTTCATCTCCATACTTATCTTTGATTTCCTGCAACTCATCTTTGATTACCTGCATACAAAGGTCGTCATTTTCTAGAATTTCTTTCAAATGTGCGATCAATTTTTCAATTTCTTCATATTCCGCACGAAGTTTGTCTTGTTCCAGACCAGTCAACTGACGAAGTCTCATCTCCACAATGGCGCGAGATTGGATTTCTGACAAGGAGAAACGTTCCATCAAACGTTCGATTGCCTCTGCAGGACTCTTAGAAGCTTTAATGATTGCAATGACTTCATCAATGTTATCCGAAGCAATAATCAAACCTTCTAAAATATGAGCACGTTCTTCCGCTTTCTTTAAATCATAGCGAGTACGACGAATAACGACCTCATGTCTATGATCCACAAAATGCTTAATTAAATCCTTTAAGTTAAGTAACTTCGGACGGCCATTTACCAAAGCAATATTGTTTACACTGAAAGAAGATTGCAATGCTGTTAACTTATATAACTTATTCAATACAACGCTTGAATTGGCATCTCTTTTCACATCCACAACGATACGCATACCGCTACGGTCTGATTCGTCATTTACATTAGAGATACCATCAATACGCTTTTCATTGACTAAATCTGCTATAGATTTAATCAATTCAGCTTTGTTAACCCCGTAAGGAATTTCAGTAATAATAATCTTTTCATGATTATTTTCTATTTCAATTTCAGCCTTACCACGTAGGATGATACGTCCTCTACCCGTTTCAAAAGCCTCTTTTACACCTGCAAACCCATAGATTGTAGCTCCTGTCGGGAAATCAGGTGCCTTGATATATTGCATTAAACCTTCAACCTCAATATCTCCACGAGCATCAATATAAGCCATACAACCATCCAATACCTCACTTAAATTATGTGTAGGCATATTGGTAGCCATACCGACTGCGATACCTGAAGCCCCATTGACTAACAAATTCGGTATACGAGTAGGCAATACGGTCGGTTCTTTTAATGTATCGTCAAAGTTTAATTGGAAATCAACTGTATCTTTTTCTATATCGCGAAGCATTTCTTCTGCACGTTTACTCAATCTGGCTTCAGTATAACGCATTGCAGCAGGACTATCACCATCTATAGAACCGAAATTACCCTGTCCATCTACTAATGTATAGCGCATAGCCCAAGATTGTGCCATACGAACCATTGCTAAATAAACAGAAGAATCACCGTGTGGATGATATTTACCTAAAACTTCACCAACAATTCTTGCAGATTTTTTATAAGGTTTGTCGGAGGTATTACCCAATTCATTCATTCCAAATAAAATACGGCGATGAACCGGTTTAAAACCATCCCTAACATCCGGAAGGGCACGTGAAACAATGACAGACATTGAATAATCAATGTATGCTGATTTCATTTCCTCCTCGATGTTAATCTTAATAATTCTGTCTTGATCAACCATTTAGTTTTATATTTATTACACTCAAAATCTTATCTCTCAAAAAGTGCACTAAGGTAAGACTTTTCTACGTATCTCGAAAGTTTTCTACTTGAAATTTTCATATTCATACCGCTTTCCTTTTGATTAAAAGGAACATAATTATTGTTATTTAGAGAAAGAAGTGATAATGAAATATCAATAAAAACAGGAATAATGGCATGGAATTTGTAAGATAATTTGATAGTTTATACTTTTGCATTGTTATTATTGTACATTAATTATAATTATGAAGAATAACTATTCAAAGAGATTAAGAGACGTTATTGAATATAGCCGTGAAGAAGCAATGAGACTTATGAACAGCTATATCGGTCCGGAACACTTAATGCTTGGAATTATCCGTGATGGCGAAGGAAAAGCCATACAGATTATTCAGAAACTGCATGCCGATGAATGGGATATAAAAAAGGAAATCGAAGAAGAAATTAGGAATACAGCAGTTACTGACAACATGTCCCAATCAGAAATTGTAGTCAGTAAAACTACAGAACGTGTATTACGAATGAGTATATTAGAATCACGCCTATTTCAAAAAGAAGAAACAGACACTGAACATCTGTTATTAGCTATTTTGAAAGAAAAATTTAATGTTGCAGCTCAAATCCTAAATAGAGCAGGTGTTAATTACCGTAACGTTTACAACGATTTAATGAGTGATAATACCGCTCTTAAACCTACCCAGAGTTCTTCAGAAGACATCTATGAAGAAAAAGAACTGGAAGAGATTAGAGACGGATATACTGACGACGAGGAAGAAGACGACGAAGAAGAACATTTCTCTTCTCGTAAAGAAGTGTCTCGCTCCTCTTCCAACACAGGTTCAGCCCAACCGAAATCTCCGAACGATACACCTGTTTTAGACAACTTCGGAACAGATATGACACGCGCTGCTGCAGAGAATCGTTTAGATCCTATTGTAGGACGTGAAAAAGAAATTGAACGTCTGGCTCAAATTCTAAGCAGACGTAAGAAAAATAATCCGGTCCTAATAGGTGAACCCGGAGTGGGTAAATCAGCTATCGTTGAAGGATTAGCACTACGTATAGTTCAGCGTAAAGTATCTCGCGTATTATTTGATAAGCGAGTTATCAGTTTAGATATGGCTTCTATTGTTGCAGGTACAAAATACCGTGGACAGTTTGAAGAACGTATCAAAGCAATCTTAAATGAATTAGCAAAGAACCCCAACATCATTCTTTTTATAGACGAAATCCATACAATTGTTGGAGCCGGATCGGCCTCGGGTTCAATGGACGCAGCGAATATGCTAAAACCGGCTTTGGCTCGTGGAGAAATTCAATGCATTGGAGCTACAACTTTAGATGAATATCGTAAGAATATTGAAAAAGATGGAGCTTTAGAACGGCGTTTCCAAAAGGTGATTGTAGATCCTACAACCGCTGAAGAGACATTACAGATTTTGCAAAACATTAAAGCTCGCTACGAAGAACATCATAATGTTATCTATACGCCTGAAGCATTACAGGCCTGTGTAAAACTAACAGAACGCTATATCAGCGACCGTAATTTCCCTGATAAAGCAATCGATGCATTAGACGAAGCAGGTTCTCGCGTACATATATCAAATATCACCGTTCCCAAGAGCATTGAAGAATTAGAAGCTAAAATCGAAGATACCAAGACGGAAAAGTTAGCAGCTGTAAAATCTCAAAACTTTGAATTAGCTGCCAGTTTCCGTGATAAAGAACGGCAATACCAATTACAATTGGAAGCAGCCAAAAACAGATGGGAACAAGAACTGCAAGAACATCGTGAAACTGTTGACGAAGATAAAGTAGCAGAAGTAGTGGCGATGATGTCCGGCGTCCCCGTTCAACGTATTGCAAAAGCTGAAAATTTACGTCTACTTGAAATGGGCGACAACCTGAAAAAACAGGTTATAGGTCAAGATGACGCCGTACAGAAAATAGTAAAAGCCATCCAACGTAATCGCGTAGGCTTAAAGGACCCCAATAAACCGATTGGTACATTTATGTTCTTAGGACCGACAGGTGTTGGAAAAACTCATTTAGCGAAGAAGTTGGCTGAATATCTGTTTGATTCAGCAGACTCTTTAATCCGTATAGACATGAGTGAGTACCTTGAAAAATTTGCGGTCTCTCGCTTAATTGGAGCACCTCCGGGATATGTCGGTTATGAAGAAGGTGGACAGCTGACTGAGAAAGTACGCCGTAAACCCTACTCCGTTGTTTTGTTAGACGAAATAGAAAAAGCACATCCGGATGTGTTCAATCTTCTTCTGCAAGTTTTAGATGAAGGACGTTTAACCGACAGCTTAGGAAGACGTATAGACTTTAAAAACACAATCCTGATTATGACTTCCAACATCGGTACACGCCAGTTGAAAGATTTCGGACGAGGGATTGGCTTTAGCTCACAAGTTGCAGGTGAACCGGATAAAGATTTTTCTCGTGGTGTAATCCAGAAAGCCCTAAACAAAGCATTCGCACCCGAGTTCTTGAACCGAATAGATGATATCATTATGTTTGACCAGTTGGATAAAGAGGCTATTCATAAGATCATTGATATCGAACTACAAGGACTTTACAAACGCATAGAAAGTTTAGGCTATTCTTTGGAACTGACAGACGTTGCCAAAGATTTCATCGCCACCAAGGGATACGATATCCAATTTGGAGCTCGTCCTTTGAAACGTGCTATTCAAAAATATTTAGAAGATGAAATGGCAGAAATGATCATTCGTGCTTCAGTAGGTGAAGGAGATACCATCATCGTCGATTTCAATCAAGAAGACCAACGAATCATCACAGATATAAAGAAAAGTCAAACCTCTGAGGAGGCTTGATTTTAGAAGAGATAGTAATAAATACTATGATATATACAAAAAAAGAGCTCATCCATTACGGATAAGCTCTTTTTTGTATCTCTTAATTTAAAAATTTCACCTAAATATCCTTCCCCGACACGATGCCATAGAAAGTTTTCCAAAGAATCTTAATATCAAACCACCAGGAACGATTCCCTAAATAATACAAATCATACTCCAAGCGTTTCAACATCTTCTCCATCGTATCCGTATAACCA
>JAFUOJ010000024.1 GCA_017481945.1 Parabacteroides sp.
AAACCTCCAAAACGCTGTTTTGAGCCTTTCCGGTGTGTCGGAAACCTCCAAAACGCTGTTTTGAGCCTTTCCGGTGTGTCGGAAACCTCCAAAACGCTGTTTTGAGCCTTTCCGGTGTGTCGGAAACCTCCAAAACGCTGTAAAATAATTTTCCGGTGGTCCGGAAACTCTCAAAACGTCGTCGGGAAGGTTTCCGGATCGCCGGCTACCTTCCCGACAGCGTGGTGAAGTATTATTTTTTAGCTATTTCCCAAGCTTTTTCAACAGCTTCATTGATGTTGCTACAGATGTTTTCAACACCAATCTTTTTATCAAATCCGGATTTCAATAAAACACGACGCACATGTTCATTAACACCGGAAAGAATCATTTGAATATTTTCAGATTGTGATAGACGATACAAGTTTTCTAAGTTGTGTAACCCTGTAGAATCCATAAACGGAACTTTGCGCATACGGATAATACGAATCTGAGGTTTCTCTCCGATATTGTGCATTATATCGTCAAATTTACTTGCAACACCAAAGAAGAACGGACCGTCAATTTCATATACTTCTACGTTTTTAGGTAAAGAAAGTACCTCTTCATCGTGATGAATTTCACCTTCATCAGAAAGGTCAATTTCGTCTGTTACTACAGATACGTGGGTAGTTTCTGCTACACGTTTCATAAATAGGAACATGGCTATTAATAAACCTACTTCAATCGCAATTGTTAAGTCGAAAATAACAGTTAAGAAGAAAGTTACTAATAGAACTGATACGTCACTCTTAGGGTTCTTCATCAGAGAACGGAAAGTACGCCATTCGCTCATGTTGTAAGAAACAATGATTAGAACTCCTGCTAAACAAGCCATTGGAATATGTTTTGTCAATGGACCTAAGAAAAGAAGGATTAATAATAGAACGATAGCGTGAATAATACCTGCAACAGGAGTACGTCCGCCATTATTAATATTGGTCATTGTACGAGCAATGGCACCTGTTACGGGAATACCTCCGAAAATAGGTACAATGATGTTGGCAGCTCCTTGAGCTACAAGTTCAGTGTTAGAATTATGCTTATCACCGGTTACACCATCGGCAACAGTTGCTGAAAGTAGAGATTCAATAGCTCCTAACATAGCAATTGTGAACGCAGAAGGCAACAATAAATTAATGGTTTCCATATTAAAATGGATAGCTTCCGGTTCAGGGATAGAAGCATTAATTGTAAAACGATCTCCAATTGTTTCAATACCTTCAATACCTAATTGATAACGCATAACATAAGCGACTATAGTCATTACGATAATAGCTACTAATGAACCCGGTATTTTCTTTGAGAATTTAGGAGTAATGACAATAAGTAGAATACTGACAAGACCTATAATTAAAGACCATACATTCATTGTATCCATGTGCTGGAAGTAGGCAATCCATTTGGAAATAAAATCAGCAGGAACCTTATCCATTGTTAAACCGAAGAGGTCTTTCATTTGTGTAGTAAAAATGGTTAAAGCAATACCACTGGTAAAACCGACAACAATAGGATAGGGGATAAACTTTATAACAGTTCCTAATTTTAAAGCTCCCATAATAACCAGAATGATACCGGCAACTACTGTAGCGATTGCCAATCCTTCGATACCGAAATTCTGAATAATACCGTATACAATTACGATAAATGCACCGGTAGGTCCACCGATTTGTACATTTGTTCCACCTAATAGAGATACAAAAAAACCACCTATAATAGCGGTGATTAAACCTTTTTCAGGACTTACTCCTGAAGCGATACCAAAAGCAATAGCTAATGGGAGAGCCACAATTCCAACAATAATACCGGCCATCAAATCGGCCATAAATTTCTCTTTGGAGTAATTTTTCAGCATTGACACTAATTTGGGCTGAAAATCAAACCTATTTTTCATCTTTCTGCCTAATTTTAAAAACGCGGCAAAGGTAGGAAAAATTAAATAAACACTTTATAGATTTTTATTAAAATACAGTAGGTATATCGTTGAATCTTAGATTAGGAAGCTATGAGTACAAGGATGTTTTATAGATTTTTTCTATGATCTTATAGAAATATTTTATCCAAATAAATTTGTGAATCCGTTAAACTAATCTGTATCTTTGGCGTGAATTAAAAAGCGATTATATAAATCTTATAGAATTACTTACATAAATATTAGTATTATGGAGAAAAGTATTAAAGGAACTCGTACAGAGCAGAATTTATTGAAATCTTTTGCAGGAGAATCTCAAGCAAGAAGTCGTTATACATTCTTTGCAAGCGTTGCTAAAAAAGAAGGTTATGAGCAGATTGCAGCTGTTTTTATGGAAACTGCTGAACAAGAAAAAGAACACGCTAAACGTTTCTTTAAGTTCTTAGAAGGTGGTATGGTTGAAATTACAGCTTCTTATCCGGCAGGAATTATCAGCACAACAGCTGAAAACTTAGCAGCTGCAGCTGATGGTGAAAATGAAGAATGGGTAGAACTTTATCCTGAATTTGCAAAAGTAGCAGAAGAAGAAGGTTTTAAAGAAATTGCTGTTGCTTTCCGAATGATTGCAAAGGTTGAAGCTGAACATGAAAGACGCTATCGTAAATTATTAGCTAATGTAGAAGAAGGTAAAGTCTTTGAAAAGGATGAACCGATTTTGTGGCAATGTCGTAATTGCGGCTATGTTCATGAAGGTAAAACAGCTCCTGGTAAATGTCCGGCATGTGCTCATCCACAAGCTTATTTTGAACCTATGAAACAAAATTATTAATACAACAAAAAAGCCTGTCCTCAAAAGACAGGCTTTTTTGTTATGCAAAATCTTATTATCGATTTTTGCTTTTAAAACATCTTTAGCTTTCTCAATTCTCTCTCTTCAAGAATTTAACAAAAAACACAGCTCTCGGACAATTTTTGTCTTATGGGGGATATTTCTTTGCGATAAAAAATAAGATAATAGATCGAATAATATTACTGAATTTGTGACAATCCGTAACAGCATTCATGCGAGGGCTGTTCATCGGAGGACATAAAAGAAGCGAAAAAGCGTTTACGATATTATTCCCAACACCAAAAATCGCCAATTTTTAGTACTTCGGGAATGATAGGCGACAGATGCTTGCGCTCTACTGTATATTTCTATGTCACAGACAAGAACCATCATAGTATAGAGCGTGGGCTGTTGTTTAATTATCTGAAGTACGGGTGTTTGGGCGATGCCTTGGTGTTGGATAGTTAGGTAACAGTTTCCACGCTTTTTCTTTTGTTGAATCTTTTAAATAAACAACTGGAGGGAGACACAGAAAAATAAGTAGAGTTATGGGTATAGAAAAACAACAAGCTTATGTAAAAAATTGTAAAAACTGGGGTTAAAACTGCTGTAAATGGTGCAGCTATTGGTTCAGCAATTTCCTATCAGCAGGATACTATCTCTGAATACTTTAATTATATAAGAAATTTCCTTTTAGATGAAATAAAACAATGTACAAATATTTCTTACGTAAATGAAGGAAATAGTCTTCGTTTTATTAGCTTAGACGACAAGAAAGCTAGGATGTTACAAATGAAACTCTATGAAAAATATGGAGTATTTATTACGGAAACAGAAATTTTATGTTGTTCAACAGTCAAAGATTTGATTAATAGGATAATAAATGAAAAAATAATACAGAATAAAAAACAACCCAAAATAGAAAAAGAACAAGCGTTATTTAATAAATTATTTAACCACTTATTGAACGAAGAGAAAGAAATTATAAAAGATATTCAAACAGTTCAAAAATTTATTGCAGAAATAGAAACAATCTCCTCTAATATCGAAAACAATGTGATTCGTTCTGAATTCTTATTCCTTCAAGCTCTGTGTTGCTTTTATTACACTATTGAACATAGAGATAAAGCTTTAATCCAAATAGGTGAGAAGTTTATTAGCTAAGCGCAACAATGTTATCATGACGATGAATATACAGTTTTTCAGCTCATAATTAAATTATATAATATTAATCATGAGGAGTCCAATATTGTATCGATACAAGAAAAAATATCAATATCATTTCCCGATATTTTAAAAATAAAGAATACACTATTTAAACCCGAATATCTTCTAAATATTTATGAAGATAGCCGTCATGACTCTTTATTAGAGTCGTGTATTTCCCTAGAAAACAGGAAACAATATAAGGATTCTGAAAAATGTTGGATTATGATGACAAAATTATCTAATAGTTTTTCAAAATTTGTAGGTAATTATTGTTTATACTCTTACTATTTATCTGGAATTGGCGATGTAGAAGAATCAGCAGAAAAATGTTTCTTATATTGTAAAGAAGTGGTAGATCTATATGATTTAGAAAAGTATTTCGATAAAAAAGATATAAATCATCAGAGATGGTTAGAATGTTTAAGTATATTAGGTTCTTGCTATTTGGATGGATATGGAACAAATAAAGACTTTAAAAAAGGTTTTGATATTTCTTTAAAAGCCGCCTTATTAGGAGACAAAGAATCTATACTTAAATTAGGAGAAATTTACGAATTAGGAAAATGTATTTTTCGTAATTTTAAAAAAGCAATAGAATGGTATCAAGAAGCCGCTATTTTGGAGATGAATATGCTCGACAAAAACTTGTAGAATTATCTTCAAACAATCTTAACAATACTCAAGGTACATCTCCAAGAGAACGCTGTCTATTGAATCGATTACGTGAAAAACTTGGTATTAGTGAAGCAAGAGCTCAAGAATTAGAAGCGTCCCTATTGAAATTTCAATTGACGGATGAAGAGAAAGAATATATAGAGGAATATATGGCTTGTTTGGAGGAGAAACACAATTTCAGACAAGAACGTCGTTTGGAAAAAGTATTAGGTATTTCCTCAGAGAGAGCAAATCTATTAAAAACTTTTTGGCGCGAGAGATGATACATTAGTGGATAAGTGGAGTGATAGGATGTATGAAAAATAAAGAAGGTATCTGAAAGGATACCTTCTTTTGTATATAAATGAATTTATTTGACAGGTGGATAATCAATAGTATAATGTAATCCGCGACTTTCCTTTCGTTCCATAGCTTGACGTGTTATTAAGTAACCTACATTGATCATATTTCGTAGTTCACATAATTCCTTAGACGCTTTACTACGTTTGAAAAGAGCCTCTGTTTCTTCATATAAAATATCCAAACGGTTCCAAGCACGAGTTAAACGAGTATTACTGCGTACGATACCAACATACGCTTCCATGATTTGATTTACCTCTTTCATGCTTTGTGTAATTAATACACGTTCTTCTGTTGAGATAGTACCTTCGTCATTCCATTCAGGAATATCTGTATTAAAGTCATAGCGTTCAAATACACTTAAAATATGTTTTGCAGCTGTATCAGCATATACAACAGCCTCTATAAGTGAGTTAGAAGCTAAACGGTTTCCTCCGTGCAAGCCGGTACAAGAACATTCTCCAATAGCATATAAACGACGGATACTGGATTGTCCGTTTAAATCAACAGAGATACCTCCACATAAATAATGAGCTGCAGGAGCAACCGGAATATAATCTTTCGTAATATCGATACCAATACTCAAACATTTCTTGTAGATATTAGGGAAATGTTTCTTGGTTTCCTCTGGATCTTTGTGGGTAACATCCAAATAGACGTGGTCTTCTCCTCTCATTTTCATCTCATTGTCTATGGCACGAGCAACAATATCACGAGGAGCTAAAGAGAGACGTTTGTCGTATTTTTGCATGAATTCTTTTCCATCTAACGTACGTAATACTCCGCCATAACCACGCATTGCTTCTGTTATTAAAAAGCAAGGGCGAGATCCCGGATTAAATAGAGCAGTAGGATGAAATTGAATAAATTCCATATTTTTGACAGCTCCTTTAGCACGATATACCATAGCAATACCATCACCTGTAGCAATCAAAGGATTGGTAGTGTTCCGATAAACTGCTTCACAACCACCGGTAGCCATCACTGTAACTTTGGATAAGAATGTTTCTACTTTACCTGTATTTTCATCCAATACATAGGCTCCGAAGCATTTAATACCCGGAGTATGTCGAGTAACAATAATACCTAAATGGTGTTGAGTAATGATTTCTACTGCAAAATGATGATTGAATATTGTTATGTTAGGATGTCTTTTTATTGCTTCAATCAGGCTTAATTGAATTTCTGCGCCTGTATTATCTTTATGATGTAAGATACGAAATTCAGAATGTCCTCCTTCTCGGTGGAGATCGAATTCTCCTTTTTCGTTTTTATCAAAGTTTACGCCCCATTTTATTAATTCTTTGATTTGGTCAGGTGCGTTGCGTACAACCATTTCTACAGCTTCTTTATCGTTAATCCAGTCACCGGCAATCATTGTATCTTCAATATGCTTATCGAAGTTGTCAACCTGTAGGTTTGTTACCGAAGCAATACCTCCTTGGGCAAAATAAGTATTTGCTTCTTCCAACTCTGTTTTACAGATGATGGCTACTTTTCCTTTATCGGCAACCTTCAAAGCGAGGCTCATACCTGCGATACCGGAACCAATCACTAAGAAATCGAATTTGTGTACCATAATTTATAATCTTTGTAGCTACAAAAATAGGAATTAACTTTTTTAGTTGTATGTTGAAAGGCCTGCTTTCGTATAAAAATCTGTATTACCTATTCTTTGTATTAATTAAACTTGTTGTCATAAACTTCTGAGAATGTATTTCTGTTTTATTGGGGAATTGGATATCCTGCTAATTATTAACACTTAAAATGTTTTTATAATATGAAGTCAAAAATTATATTAAGTCTGTTTGCTTTACTATTTGTAACAACAGGAATGGCTCAAGATTGTATTTTCTTTTTTCCACAAACAGAAGGAACTCGGATGGTTAAAAAGAATTATGACGCAAATGGTAATTTGCGAGGTGTAATGACTTATACCATTGATGAGATTGATAACTATCCTTCAGGCATGGTAGTAGAAGCTGAATATATTTTTAAAGATAGTACGGGTACTGTTTACGATAAAGGTGATTTGGAAGCTTTTTGTCAAAATGGAGAGTTTTTTATGGAAATGAAAGAAGTTTTTTCCAATCCCTCTTTTGTTTCGACTAGACAAACTGATGTTGTTTCTACAGACGCAGTAATGAATTATCCTAATGTTTCAACTTCTACCAATGATACAATCTATTTTGATGACGCCTACGTGCAGATTTATTCTAAAAAAAATCGGGGTAACCGAAAAAATGTGACTGTTTATGACCGGGAATATGTAACGACTGAACCGGTCACAACACCTGCTGGAACTTTTGATTGTACCAAAGTAAAATATAAAATAAAATCTCGCTCACCTAAAGAAACCATTGAAGGTTACGGTTATGAATGGTATACTCCCAATGTAGGAGTTGTCAAGAATGAACAGTATGATAATAATAATCAACTACAATATTATACAATTTTGGAAGTGTTGAAGTAAAGTAATTAAGAAAGGGATTATCCGACTTTTGGACAATCCCTTTCTTCTTGTTTACTATATTGTTATTTGATACCTAATTTGGTTTTGGTTGCTTTTGGAATTGCATTCTTATGTACCATTATATAAATGGTTTTAGCACGCACATAACTTTCAGACATGTTCAAGTAACCACCGAACTTGTTACGTTCCGTCCCCCAAGAGTTCTTGGTTATGTAGTACGGCGTACCGTTCTGGTCTTTTACAATGCCGGTAATGTGCATTAAGTGATCATCTGTTGTAACAAATGACTCAAAGCCTTCTTGACGCACTTCCGGAGTAACGTTGATTTCCGGATAAGGGCGTTCAAACTTATAGACCTCTTCCAAACGTCCTTTCTCATCTAACTTCTCGAAGCGTGCGCGATCTGTTTCGGATAGGTCTTCTACTTTTTTTACTTCCGGGTTGATAGCTACACCATTCTTGAAAGAGAATCCCTTTTCACTGACGTCTCCATCCCAACAGACGGTATAACCATTGTTTAGTGCATAATCCATAGTTTCCATCATCTCGTCAAGCGGTAGATTGTACATTAAAGCATGTTCCCAGTTGTCCGGTACTTCTACTTCAAACTTAACGTAATAAGGATGGTGCGTGAAGCTGGTCAATTCGATATAATCATCCATGTTCAGCCCTAAGGATTCAGCAAATGATTTTGGAGTATATTCTTTTCCTTTGTAAGTAAACTTTTCAGGAAGCTTTCCTAAATAGGTGTCGAATAAATTATTAATCAACTCATAATATTCTGGGCTACGCTTTTTAGCTTTAACTGCTACGTCTGCAATGGCGTGCATATAGCGAACCATTTCGCCATGACTATGCTTTTCAGAATCGTAGTTAATACCTTTGTAAACCTCCTCCGGTACAATCCCAACCTGACGGTAGGCATTCATAAAGGTATGCGAAAGACTTCCTTGTCCGATATTTCCTCTTCCTTGACGAACGTAGTTATCTTGTAATTGATTCATATATTTTTGTCGGACAATGAACATTTCCGATAGATCATATTCCCCTTTTCCCATGCGAAGTAACTCCGATTCCATGAAAGAAGCAGTAGCAAAGCACCAACAAGTCCCGGTAGAGGCTTGATTCTTAACCGGAGTTGTAGGAACAGTTACCTGTTCAGTAAATTGATATCCCTGTCCGAAAGCTGTCGTAGCTGAAAGTAACAGAGCACAAGATAAAATAAATGGTTTCATTTGTATAATGATTAAGTGATAAATATTAGAATCCTCTGGCAAACATTTCCCAGAACTTGTCGGCCATCTCTTCCCAACGAAGGATAGTAGCACCTGCAAAGTCCGCTGTGTAACCTGTTAGGAAGGCACGAGCAACCTCTTCTCCTTTACTGTTTTGCAACTCCTTATAACGGTTTTCAACAAAAGATATTTCCGTTAAACCCTTTTCTTCGAAGTGCATGATAGCTGTCTGGATGGAATCTCGGGTTAATCCCCAGCGAACAGTCGCTAACTTATTTGCTGTGCGATACTTCCATACGATGGCATCTTCTCGATGACGATGTTGACCACAAATACTGAAAGTAGTCGGAAGGTCAGTGGTTCCGGAGAAGACAGGAATACGTGGGCTTTGTCCCGGATTGTCAAAAGAGATCCAAGCAACTCCACCTACAGCATCCGGTAACCAGTTGCGTAGCTGAATCACATGTGAATAAGAGCATTGTGGAACAGCTACTAAGCGATAGCGTGTTACTGTTTCCTCTTTTACTCCATTAAGCATTGCTACCATATCCGGTTTCATCCAAGGATTGGCAACCGGACTGATGATTGTATCTGTCTTGTTTGTTTCTTTATCCTGAACAATGACCTTTAAG
Organism: Parabacteroides sp.; assembly: GCA_017481945.1. Classification (GTDB taxonomy): domain Bacteria; phylum Bacteroidota; class Bacteroidia; order Bacteroidales; family Tannerellaceae; genus Parabacteroides. The sequence continues at coordinate 9,323 of JAFUOJ010000024.1, forward strand.
TTTTTTGTCATATCCCATTCTGTTCCTTCGTATGTTTGACGGAACAGAGCCATCACGTCTGCAACAGAAACCTGTTTGTCTGGCTTCACACTGATAGGAAGTTCTTCGGAGTCGTAAGACAATTGAAGAGAAGGAGCCAATGCGTTTAAAATGAAGTATTCACGAACACTAAAGGCTTTAGGTTCTCCGAAATAATTACCACCGCTATATGCTTTCCAGAACTTAAAAGGTTCTTTTCCGTCCCAAAAACCCATCTTTTTGGCAACGGAAAATATATTTTTAGAAGCCATATAGTTTTCCTTATCTTTTAAATCCAGAGTGGAGATACGAGGGACATTGGCAGAGACGCCTACATGATCGTCTGGAATACGGACAGCAGCCCAAACGCCTCCTATCTGATCAGGGCCTTCTCCAAATATCTCAAAGTGCCATACTTCATTCGGATCAGCGATTGTTAAGCATTCACCAGAGTCGCCATAGCCATGTTTAGCCACCAGTTCACCGATAAGTTGGATAGCTTCGCGCGCAGTCTTACAACGTTGTAAAGCTATCTTTTCTAATTCTTCAATCATGAACATTCCTTTTTCGTTCTGTAGTTCTTTACGTCCGGTGATAGTCGTTTCACCAATTCCCAACTGCTTTTCGTTGAGGCAAGGGTAGGCAGTATTTAAGTATTGGTAAGTGGAACGAACTTCTGGGATGATTCCTTTCAACTTCATTCCGGTACTGTCGGCAACATGCTCTGTATGCATAGTTCCGGTATAGATAGAAACAATCGTATCCTTTGCGTACTGAGCAGCCGGCACAATGTTCATCCATGTACGGTAATTCCCGTCGCAAGTATGACTGGTCATTACCGAACCATCAGTAGAAGCCTTTTTCCCTACTATGATACTGGTACAACTTTCCGACGTATTAACAGGACGAGCATATTCAATCTCCTGTGCTAACAAATGACAACAAGAGCAAATAGCAATAATTGCAAGGATAAAAAGTCTGTTCATAGAGTCTGTTTTTTTATTTTGCGGTTAAAGGTAAGAATTTTTGTGTATATGTTTTAAAAAAAGAATAGTAATTGCTTGAACAATGGGTCGGCATCAAAAGAAAAACGGGTCAGCATCGGATGAATAATGGGTCGGCAACCGTTTTAAATGGGACGGGAATCAAAAAAGCAGCCACTTACCATAACGGTGAGGGCTGCTTGTAAGGTTATATCTTTTTCTCTTTATATGAATGAGAAAAGTTAAGAATGTTTTTTCTTCCGTGCTTCACGAGCGGCTGAAGTTCGTTTCCAAGGGCGAGAACTATCACGTTCTTCTTTTCTAAAATCACGATCAGAACGGTCTGATCGCCCTTTACCTCGTCTACCTTTGGGAGCGCTTTCATTGTGGTTACTACGTTTACCACGTCCTTTACTATCTCCTTCGCCTTTTTTACCTTGTGCAAGTTCTACAGAAATACGACGTCCCTCTACTTCAAAGTTGTTCATACATTTCATGACACGCTTGGCTTCTTTCTCTTCTACCTCAAAGAAAGAGAAGTTATCCCGTAGATCAATTTTCCCAATACGGACTTTACCCGGTACGCATTTGTTTACTAATTCTATTAATTGATTTGGGAACAGGCCGTCTGTTTTACCAAAGTTAAGGAAAAAGCGAACATATCCTTCTTCGGCTTTATGGCTGCGCCGTTCTCCGCGTGAAGGACGTTCGTCTACCTGTTCTATTTCATCTGCGTCTTTATAATAGTCAATCATACGGTTGAACTCAAGAGATACGACTCGTTTGATGATGTCTTCTTTGTCTAACCATTCTAATTTACGGAAGATCTGTGGCATAAGAGGAGCTATTTCCTCTTCGTTTACCTTTACTTTTTCTATTTGATCAACTAAGTTAAACAACTGTTTCTCACAGATAGCATGACCGGTAGGCATTTCGCCTTTCTCGAATTTCTTGTTGATAACTCGTTCGATTTCTCGGATTTTACCTTTCTCTTTGACGTGGCAAATAGAGATAGAAATACCGGTTTTTCCGGCACGCCCTGTACGACCTCGGCGATGTGTATATGATTCTATTTCATCGGGCAAACCGTAATTGATAACATGAGTCAAATCATCTACATCCAAACCACGGGCTGCTACGTCAGTAGCCACTAATAATTGTAAGTTCTTGATACGGAACTTTTGCATGACATAGTCACGCTGTGCCTGACTTAACTCTCCGTGTAGAGAGTCTGCATTGTAGCCATCCTGTATAAGTTTGTCGGCAATCTCTTGGGTCTCTTTGCGAGTACGGCAGAAAATAATTCCGTAAATGTTAGGATAGAAATCGGCGATACGTTTCAGGGCTAAATATTTGTCCTGAGCACGTACCATATAATAGATGTCTCGAATGTTTTTGTTACCCTCGTTCTTATTACCAATCACGATCTCTTTCGGATTCTTCATGTATTTTTTCGTGATGTTGGCAATTTCCTTTGGCATGGTGGCTGAGAAAAGTAGCATGTTTCTATTCTCAGGTACTTCTGCTAAGATAGCGTTAATACTATCCGTAAAGCCCATGTTTAGCATTTCGTCTGCCTCGTCCATGATGACGTTTTTCACTAAGTTGAGATCTACCGTTTTGCGGTTCATCAAGTCTAATAAACGTCCCGGTGTAGCCACGACAACGTGTACACCTCGTTTTAATGTCTTGATTTGACTCTCAATACTGGAACCTCCGTATACAGGGAGAACTCGTAAGTTATCAATGTACTTAGAATAATCATTCAAGTCATCGGCAATCTGTAGGCATAATTCTCGAGTAGGGCAGAGTATTAGTGCTTGAGGCTGATAAGTTGATACGTTTATCTTTTGTAAAATAGGGAGACCGAAAGCAGCAGTCTTTCCGGTTCCTGTTTGCGCTAATGCAATTACATCGTTATCATCTCCGAGTAAGAAAGGAATCACTTCTTCCTGTACCGGCATAGGGGATTCATAACCCATTTCTTGGATTGCCTTTCGGATAGGTGCGGCAACCCCTAATTCTTCAAATGTTTTCAAAATATACTATTATCTATATATGTGTACCTTAAGAGCGAGCAAAGGTACACAAATAATTCGGATACTTTTAGTCTAATATAAGATCTTTTAGTAAAGCACGATCCTTTTCTGTCAGATGTAATCCTTTAGATAGGTAATTATCTACTGAACCGTAATCTTTTTTTATTTTGTGAAAGACCAAATCCAACCATGTTTCGTTGGCGCTAAGCAATAGAGTGATTGTTTCTTGTGCGTTTGTATTAAGACCATGTGCCAAATAAGCAAATTTGGTTAGGTTGATGTAATGGTTGGAAGCCATATAGTCGTTTATAATGGTTTCTTCCGGGATGTCAAGCGCTGATAATAACATCGCTATAAGAAAACCGGTTCGATCTTTCCCTAATGTGCAGTTTATTAGGATGGGATAATTCTCTTTATCCAAAAAGACTCTTAGTGCTTTACTGAATTGTTCACTACTTTCTGTTATGTAACGTAGATAGGTATCTTGCATATAGATAAGCCCATCTCCTTTACGTATACGTCCCTCTTGTAACTTTTGAGCAATTTCTTCTTTCCCTTTTATCGAAATAGGAATAGATATTCGATTTATTCCTGCATATTTTTCGGGAGTATTATTTATTTCCTCTTCATTTCGCAAATCAATGATTGTCTTAATCTTTAAGTTATTGATACGAACGGTATCCTTAGGACTTAGCGTTCCTAATTCACTGGAACGGAAAACCTTTCCCCATTGAGTCATGTGTTTTCTATGTTCACTGAAGTAACCTCCTATATCGCGTAAGTTTTGTATGTTATCCATCTGTACGGAACGAGCGCCTACAGTTTGGAAATATTTATCATTGAATGCCAATAGAAAATATTTGCGTGTAGTATTGTCGTTAGTGATATAGGTAAGTCGTCCGTCTTCTATGTTTGCTTGATTACATGGAGCGGCCATATTAAATGAATTAGGTGTATCGGATACATAGAGCTTAATAACTCCATTGATATGTGGATCCGTCTCCCATTTAATGATATAATTTCCTATATCATCTCGTAAGCAAACAGTATGTATTTCGGGTGCTTTGCGAGAGCTACATCCAACAAATAAGATTAGATAAGAGAATAAAAGAAAGATTTGTTTTGTTATCATACTTTTGTTATTCATACATCTACAAAGATAATGAAAAAAACATCTTGTTTTCTTCTCCTATCTATTGGCTTAATGATATTTAAGACTGACGAGAATAGGACTCTGCAAATTCTTTAGAAATGTAATTGTCGTAACTTCCACAAACTTCTGTAGCGAAATCAATTCCGCAACGGATAATACGGCTCCAGGTCTCTTCTGGTAGTGTATCTAAATCACAACGCCGAACATTATATTTTAACAAGCCGTAAATAATACCGGCATTGAAGTTATCTCCTGCTCCGATAGTGCTTACCACAGACGAAAGAGGAGAAGAGTCGTAATGACAGCGTAATTTATTGTTGTAGAAGTTGACGCCATTGGCTCCATGTGTCGTGATGAATCGATTACAATAGAATTGAATGTGGTCAGTGTACACCTTTTCAGTATCTGTTTGTTTGAAGATATTAAAAAAGTCCTCGTCTGACCCACGTACAATATCAGCGTACTCAAAGTTTTCCAATATAGTAGGCTTCAAGTGGATTGCTTCATGTGCATGTGTCTTGCGGAAGTTCGGATCGTAGTAAAGGATCGCTTTACGTTCCCGAGCATAATCTAAAAATTCAACCATTCGTTTGCGTAGCGCCGGATTCAAAGAATAATAGGCACCAAAGATAAAAATATCGTCTTCGTTGATTTCTGGAAGTGGAACATCTAAACGTTGTTTAGGGTATTCTTTATAGAACATGTAACTGGCATCGTTGTTTTCTCCTAAGAAAGCTAAAGATATTGGACTTTTTCCGTCAGGGAAACGATCTACATATTGAGTAGAGAGATTGTTCTCTATCATAAAGTTACGAATAATCTCACCTACTTGGTCATTTCCAACTTCACTAATGAAAGAGACAGGAACACCTAAACGTCCTAAGGTAATTAGTCCATTGAAAGTAGAACCGCCAGGCACTGCCGTATGGGGTTGATTATTCTTGAATATAATGTCTAAAATGGTTTCTCCGATACCGATTACTTTTCTCATACTTGTTATTTGTTTTCCTTATTACTTTGTTCACGACTTTTTGCACCTAAATAACCTCCATGATGTCGTTTCGCGTATTCTGCGTAACTGAAATTAATCTGTTTCATGGTGCTTACTACTAATAGATCTCCAATCACTGTCATTACAGTGGTTGAGGTCGTAGGAGTTAAGCCTAAAGGACAAACCTCTTTAGGAGCGCCTGTTAGTAAACAAATTGTTGCTTCTGCTGCTAATGGGCTGTCGGGATTACTAGTGATTACAATAAACTGCATGTGAGGAGCAAGTCCGCGTGTAAGTTCTACCAATTCCAATAACTCACGAGTTTTGCCGGAGTTGGAAATTAGAAGCATAATATCATTTTCACGAACAATACCTAAATCCCCGTGCTGTGCCTCACTGGGATGTAAAAAGTACGCAGGCGTTCCCGTTGAGCTGAAAGTTGTAGCGATATTCATCGCAATCTGTCCGGCTTTACCCATACCGCTGGTAATCAATCGTCCCCCTTGCTTGTGTACATGTTCAACTATAAGGTTTACAGCTTCTTCATAACTGCTGGTTACAGGAATGTTGCGTACTGCTTCAGCTTCCTGTTGCAAGATGGATGAGATTGTTTCGTTTATCATAGCTTTTTAAGTCGTTACAAATATATGAATGTACAAAAGTATCTATTTTAATCGGATGTACACCGTTCGTTCTTCGCTTTTTTCTGTATTAAAGGTTACAAATATTTGTTGTACTTTTGCATGCTCTAATAATTGGGATAATGGAAAAGGATTATTTCTCACAAGTTTTATCAAACGGTTTGCGTATTGTACACCTGCCGTCTACCTCTCCGGTTTCTTATTGTGGCTTTGCTATAAACGCAGGAACCCGGGATGAGGAGGCACATGAATTTGGATTGGCTCATTTCGTTGAACACATGTTGTTTAAAGGAACTGAAAAGCGTAAATCTTGGCATATCCTTAATCGTATGGAAAATGTTGGAGGAGAATTGAATGCCTATACAACCAAAGAGGAAACTTTTGTGTATTCCATCTTTATGGAGGAGCACTACCGAAGAGCCTTTGAACTGTTGGTCGATTTGGTGTTTCATTCCCAGTTCCCGGAGCAGGAAATAGAGAAAGAGGTGGATGTAATTCTTGACGAGATTAGTTCTTACGAAGATAGTCCGTCGGAACTTATCTTTGATGAGTTTGAGAATTTGTTGTTCGATGGCCATGCTTTGGGGCATAATATCTTGGGAAATGAACAATCTTTATTGACTTTCAATACTGAGTCCGGTAAATCTTTCATACAGCGTTTTTATGCTCCTGAAAATATGGTTTTCTTTTCTATGGGGCGGATTCCTTTTAAGAAAATTGTGCAGATGGCAGAAACGATGTTGTCTGGTATCACTTTTCCGATGGCAACTCGGAATCGAATAGCTCCTTTGGATATTTTTCCTGTTACCCGTCAAGTACAAAAAGATACTCACCAAGCACATGTTTTGATTGGCGGTCGGGCTTACAGTATGTACAATGAGAAACGTTTATCACTCTTTTTGTTGAATAATCTGTTAGGGGGTCCGGGTATGAATAGCCGTTTGAATGTTTCTTTGAGAGAGAAGCATGGGTTAGTCTACAATGTAGAGTCTAATGTAACTTCTTATACGGATACCGGTGTTGTGAGTATTTACTTTGGAACAGACCCTAAGAACAAAGAAAAAGCGATCCGATTAGTGCATAAGGAATTGACTAAATTGCGAGATGTTAAACTTTCCACTTCTCAGTTGACAGCTGCTAAGAAACAACTTATCGGGCAATTAGGTGTTTCCGGGGATAACTGCGAAGGTTTATTCCTGGGTTTAGGAAAAAGTTTCCTGCATTATAACCGTTATGATACTTTGCCGGAAGTTTTTGCTAAAGTAGATAGCTTAACAGCTGAAAATATATTGGAGGTTGCTAATGATGTCTTTGCTCCTGAACGTCTGTTCAGTTTGATTTATCAATAGACTTACCAGCATTCGGCCTTCTCTTTCAACTCAGGTATTTTATTTTTATCAAATACCGGACTTATGATTCCACTGCGCTTTTGATGGACATAATCGCGTAGTAATAGGAATGCCTGCTTGCTGAGTAAAGAAATGGCCACTAAGTTGCAGATGGTCATTAAGCCCATTGTAATATCTGCCAAACTCCACGCTAAGTCAAGGCTTGCCAGTGCTCCAAACATAACCATGCCTCCGACTAACAGCCGATAAAGATAAAGAACATTCTTTTTAGGGGTAATAAAACGGATGTTTGCCTCTCCGTAATAGTAGTTCCCGATAATACTACTGAAAGCGAATAAAAAGATGGCGATGGCTACAAAGATACCGCCTGATTTACCGACTTCTAATGTTAAAGCCTCTTGTGTCAATTGTACTCCATTTACGGAACCATCCAAAGGGGCACCACTGAATAGAATGATAAAAGCGGTACAGGTACAAATGATTAATGTATCAGTAAAAACTCCTAACGTTTGAATCAGTCCCTGTTTTACCGGATGGGTGACAGAGGCTGTGGCTGCTACGTTTGGAGCAGATCCCATACCTGCTTCATTGCTAAATAATCCACGTTTAATTCCTTGCATTAAAGCGGCTCCTACGGTTCCTCCCAATGCCTGTTCCCATCCGAAAGCACTGCTTATGATTAATTTGATTACGGCTGGTAATTCGGTGATATTGAAAAGAACAATTCCTAATGCTAAGGCTACATATCCTAAAGCCATAACAGGAACGATGACACTACTTACTTGGGCTATTCGTTGAATCCCACCGAAAATAATGACGAGTGTCAGTACTGTTAAGATGATACCTACTATAGTCGGATCGAAGTTGAAAGACCCTTGTAGAGCAGCGCATATCGTATTACTTTGTACTGAGTTGAATGCAAAACCGAAAGTAATAGAAATTAAAATAGCAAATAGGATTCCCATCCATTTAAGTCCTAAACCATATTGCATATAATAGGCTGGCCCTCCGATAAATGAATCCTTCCCTTTTCGTTTGTATACTTGGGCAAGTGTAGATTCGACAAAGGCACTGGAAGATCCTAAGAGGGCTATTATCCACATCCAAAAGACTGCTCCGGGACCACCTACGGCAATAGCAGTTGCTACTCCGGCAAGATTTCCGGTTCCAACACGACTGGCCAAGGAAACGGCAAAGGCTTGGAAAGATGAAATATGCTTTTCTTCAGCGTCCGCCTTGTTCGCTGAATCTCCCAAGAGACGTATCATCTCTCGTAACATACGGAATTGGACAAAATGAGTTTTGATTGTAAACCAGATGGCACATCCTAATAAAAGGATTATTAAAATGTATGACCATAGGAGTTCGTTGATATTGCTGATCCAACTGTTTACTATTTCCATGTTAGGTTGTTTATTATTTGACAAACTGTGTATGCTTTATCTTTTACAAACCTATAGAAAAAAACAATTATAGGCAAGCTGCTTAAATTTTATACACATAATGTTGTAACTATTTTCAAATGTAGATTGTTGCTCTTTAGAATGAGTTTACATGAGGAAAGAAATAATTCCGTATCTTTGAATATTATTAATAAGAAGTACAATGATGAAAGCGATTGAACCAAGTCTGATTAAAGACAATTTTATTGAGATTATAGGAAAAGAGTGGATGTTAGTTAGTGCGGGTGACAAAACAAAGTTTAACACGATGACCGCCAGTTGGGGTGGAGTCGGTTTTTTGTGGAATAAACCGGTTGTTTTTGTATTCATTCGTCCGGAACGTTATACGCGTGAATTTATAGACGCGAAAGGAGCTTTTACTCTTTCTTTTTTGGGTGAGGCTCATAAAGACGTACATAAAATCTGTGGGTCAAAGTCGGGACGTGAAATTGATAAAGTAGCTGCAACAGGGTTGACTCCCTATTTTACTGAACAGGGAAACCCTTGTTTTGAAGAAGCTCGTTTGACATTGGAATGTAAGACTTTGTATGTGACTAAAATGGATCCTGCTCATTTTGTAGATTCGACACTATGCGAAAAATGGTATGGTGAGAAGGGAGGCTTGCATAATGTTTATGTGGCTGAGATTTTAAATGCATGGGAAAAATAAATGCTCGTTAAGGTTATACTTAACGAATCAAGAAGGGGGTGCAAATGATAGGTAAGGAGTCAAACGTTCCCTGTCTATATCGGAAAATTCTTCTAATAGAAGCAGATTCTCCCATCCGGAAAGTCTGCTTTTTTGTTTCCGTAGTCGTAGGAGGATTTGTACCTGTTGATAATTAAGGTAGGGATGTCTGAGAAGGTCTGCGGGGGGCAACGTATTCACATTCAGTTTCCGGAGATGAAGTGTATCAACAGCAAACCAGGGGACAAGTGCTTCATAACGTTCTGAATCCATTCCATAGACCTCTTTCAATTGGTTAATAGAATAGAAACCTCCTAATAGCTCTCTGTATTTTATGATTCGGCGGGCAAAAGTACTGCCAATACCGGGAACTTTTTTTAGAGTGGTTGTGTCGGCTGTGTTCAATTCTACTAATGTACCGGCTGGAAACTTTTCGCTTGAAGGATAGGAGAAATATTTTTCTCTTTTTCTTTTTGAAGCATAATAGCTCTTTTGAGGAGAGTTTAATTTCTTTCCTATTGATGAAGAAATCTTTTTTGTAGAGTGGGTATTTTCTTTCTTCTCAGGGATATTTTTTTCGTTGCCGACCCAATTGGATTTGGCTGCCGAGGAAATTTTAGTTCGGTCGGCAGCCGTTTCTGAATGGGTCGGCAACGGATTTTCTTCTTTTAGGAGTAAAAGAATCCATGAGAGGGTAATGAGAAAGAGGAGTAAGGTAAAAGCTCGTCTTTCACCTTTGGAAAAATAAAAGAAGTCACGCCAATTCATAGTTAAATATATTGTTTGTTATAGTTTGATCTTTCGTCTTTTTTGAATATTTGAAATACTTTCTCGATAAGATATAATGTCGAGTACTTCAATGCGAGTTGCCATAATACGATATAAGATAAAGTGAGCCGGTAATAAAATGATACGGTACTTTTTACTGATTGTTGGTATATATCGACATTCTGGATGTACTAAATATCTATAAGGAAGTTTTTGAAGTTCTTCATAGATAAGGCATTCATATTTTAAGGCTTGATATTCTCCGAATTGATCTATCCCATAATCAAAGGTTTTCTTTGCACTTTCATAGAACAATTGAGAAATAGCTATAGGCCGTATTTTCGTTTTTTCCATTCTTGCATCTTTTGATTGAATTCTTTTAAAGTGTAGAATGGCCCTTCTTCGGCTTTATGAACACGTGTCAAAAATTCCCGATGTGTCATATTAAGACCGGGAAGTAATTTTTCCTTTTTTCTACTGGTTTTGATTTCCATATACTGATGTTTATTAAAATAAATACTGTTTTGCAAAGATAGGAGTTCCCTGTAGATACACAAGGAACTCCCGTTTTATTTTTAAAATAGTTCAATAATGCGGTGGATAAGTCCTGATTCGTTGAGAAAGATCAAACCAATGGCTACCGGTGCAATGTATTTCATGAAGAAAGCATACGTATTGAAAAAAAGAAAAGGTATTGTTCCTTCATTTGTTAGCTCTGCTTTCAATATTTTTCGATCGATACGAGTCCCGACAAAAATACAAATCAACATACCTCCTAATGGTAACATGATTTTGGCTGTAAGGTAATCCAATGCGTCAAAGAAAATCATTCCACCAATCGTGTATTCTTTTAGAAGACCGAATGAGAGAGAACTGATAACGCCAAATACTAATACACCGGCAGAAACAAACCAAGCGGCCCGTTTACGCGATACGTTATACTCTTCGTGTACATAGGCAGTTGCTACTTCATGTAAAGAGATGGTAGATGTTAACGCTGCTAATGCTAATAGAATGAAGAACACGGCTGACCATAACCAACCCATTGGAAGTTGTTCAAAAACATTAGGAAGTGTGATAAACACCAGCTCTGGTCCGGCTGTTGGAGCAATACCGAAACTGAATACTGCTGGGAAAATCATTACTCCGGCAAGCACGGCAACTAACGTATCTAATATTGTTACTTGCAAAGCTGTTGTTTGTAAGTTGGTATCTTGTTTGAAATAGGAGGCATAAGTTATCAAACATCCCATTCCGATACTTAGAGAGAAAAAGGCTTGTCCCATAGCACTTAGGACAACAGATGAAGTAATCTTGCTAAAATCCGGTTTGAATAGGAATGTTAATCCTTCTCCAGCATTGGGAAGTGTGACAGAACGAATACAGAGCGCGATTAGGATTAAGAAAAGTAGTGGCATCATGACCTTAGAAGCGCGTTCAATACCTTTTTTTACTCCGGATACAATGATAATATGAGTCATCGCTATAAAGACGAATGTCCAGATAATAGGGCGTAATGCATCAGATGAGAAGTTGGTGAATTCTGCCTTAAAATCCGCTGCACTTTTTCCAATGAGCGAACCACTGAAAGCTTGCATGATGTATTCGAGGGTCCAGCCGGATACGACTGAATAAAATCCCAATATCAAGAATGCGGCTAATACTCCATTGTATCCGATGATACTCCATTTTGTTCCGGGAGCCATAATCTTAAATGCTCCTGCTGCATTTCGATGAGAATGACGTCCGATGAAAAACTCTGTAATCATAACGGGAAGTCCTAATAATAGAATGCAAAGTAAATAGACTAATAAAAAAGCCGCTCCTCCATTGGAGCCGAGCATATAAGGAAAACGCCAAATGTTTCCTAAACCGACAGCACAACCAACGGTGGCTAAAATAACTCCTAATTTACTACCGAATGTAACTCTTTGGTTAGACATATTTAGATTGATTTGTTATAAGTAATAATTGATTTGAAAATCTATGCTTTGTGTATTTAATTATCTACAGTTCTGCCATCTTTGATATGAATCACCCGATCTGTATTTGTCGCCAACTGTTCGTCGTGTGTAACGATGACAAATGTTTGATTCATTTGGTCACGTAGGTCAAAGAATAGTTGATGTAACTCTTCTTTGTTTTGAGAATCCAAACTACCGGAGGGTTCGTCTGCAAGGATAACTGCCGGATTATTTATTAATGCACGAGCTACAGCTACTCGTTGTTTCTCACCACCGGAGAGTTCATTTGGTTTGTGCGACATTCGATCACTTAAATTCAAGAAATCCAGAATCTCTTTGGCTCTTTTCTCTGCTGCCGTCGATTTCTCTTTGGCAATCAGTGCCGGGATCATCACATTCTCTAAAGCAGTAAACTCCGGTAGTAGTTGATGGAATTGAAAGACAAAACCTATGTTTTGATTTCTGAAAGAAGCTAATTTCTTTTCAGAAAGACATACAGTTTCTACACCGTTAATAAAGAGTGTTCCGCTATCCGGTACGTCCAATGTCCCAAGAATCTGTAGTAAAGTTGTTTTACCAGCTCCACTTGGGCCGACGATGGCTACGACTTCCCCTTTATTAATCGTTAGATCAATACCCTTAAGTACTTGTAAAGAGCCGAAGCTCTTAGTAATTCCTTCCGTTCTAATCATAATTAGTTACCAACTTATTAATCACGTATGCTGATAAGTAGCAGCCAAACATTGCAGGCATATAAGATACCGTTCCTGTTGTAGTTCGTTTGCAAGTTTCCCCTTCTATCTCTACGACCGCATTAGAATTGGCCATTTCTGTTGAGAAGACAACGGGAATCCCTTTATTTACTCCTAATCCATGTAAACGTTTACGTACTGCTTTTGCCAGTGCGCAATTGCAAGTCTTGGAAATATCGGCTACTTTAATTTGAGCTGGGTCCATTTTGGCTCCGGCTCCCATGGAAGAGACGATAGGAATACCTCTCTTATAGGCGTGATAGAGTAGAAAAACTTTTGGACTCAGGGAATCAATGGCGTCAATAACAAAGTTATATTGGACGGCAGATAAAACCTCTTCCGTTCGTTCATCCCGTAAAAATTCATTTAAAACAGTGAGTTTCAAATCGGGATTAATATCTAATAAACGCTTGGCTACAACTTCGGCTTTTTGCATTCCGAGTGTGGAATGTAGTGCTGGAAGTTGTCGGTTGATATTACTTTCGTTGACTGTATCAGCGTCAACAATCGTCATTTGCCCGACACCTGCCCGACAAATCTGTTCAGCTGCGTATGCTCCTACACCACCTAATCCCACAACTAATACATGGCTGTGCGCCAGTTTCTCCATGTTGTTGGCTCCCAATAGAAGCTCTGTCCGTGTGTTCCAATTGTAACTCATGTGTGCAAAAGTAATAAATCAATCAGAAACAGATGGGCTTTTATACATCTTTGTTAGATTTTAATTCTTCCTTGTAACATGTTTGTAATATTCTTGTCATTTAGTCGAAATATCAGTTTTGGATATTTGTGCCGAAATCATAACAAACTATTTATGGAGACGTTTTATCTCTTTCTAATTATTTTTCTTTTTGTATTGGCAGTGTTTGACCTGTCAGTAGGTGTAAGTAACGACGCGGTAAACTTCTTAAATTCAGCGATTGGCTCAAAGGCTGCGTCTTTTAAAGTGATTATGGTAATTGCTGCAATTGGTATCTTTGTTGGTGCTTCTTTATCCAATGGGATGATGGATATTGCTCGGCATGGGATTTACCAACCGCAACATTTCTATTTTTCAGAGATTATGTGTATTCTGTTGGCAGTAATGTTGACGGATGTTGTGCTGTTGGATGTATTTAATTCGTTAGGTATGCCGACTTCTACAACTGTTTCTTTGGTGTTTGAATTATTGGGAGGTACGGTAGCTATCGCTTTGATTAAAATAGCAAACTCAGACGGCTTGTTACAATTCGGGGATCTGTTGAATACAGATAAGGCGTTGACGGTGATTATGGCTATCTTTTTATCGGTAGCAATTGCATTTTTCTTCGGAATGGTGGTGCAGTACATTTCTCGCTTGATTTTTACCTTTAATTATAAGAAACATGCTAATTACTTCATCGGACTGTTTGGCGGTTTAGCAGCAACTTCGATCCTTTATTTCATGCTAATCAAGGGATTGAAGGAAAGTTCTTTTATGGAAGGTGATTTTAAGACAATGGTGTATAGCAATACTGATAAGATTGTATGGGGTGCACTTATTGTCTTTACGGTTTTAATGCAGGTTCTTCATTGGTTGAAAGTAAATGTATTTAAAGTTGTAATCTTGATGGGTACGTTTGCTTTAGCATTGGCTTTTGCTGGTAATGACCTTGTGAATTTTATTGGAGTACCATTGGTTGGTTTCTCTTCTTATATGGATTTGACAGCACAAGGGGGAACTGTAACACCTGAAACTTTCTTAATGGAATCGTTATTGGAACCGGCAAGAACTCCTTGGTATTTTTTGGTTGGTTCGGGTCTTGTGATGGTGATAGCTTTAGCTACTTCTAAAAAAGCACATGCTGTGATTAAAACGTCAGTGGATCTTTCTCGCCAGTCAGATGGAAATGAAAGCTTTGGAACGTCACCAGTTGCTCGTGTATTGGTACGTACTTGTAATAATGCTTCTCGTACAATTCTAAGTGTGATACCGCCACGTGTGAAAGACTGGATAGATAGCCGTTTTAACAATGAGGAGATTATATTGGAAGAGAAAGCTAGCTTCGATTTGGTTCGTGCTTCTGTGAATGTCGTGTTAGCCGGCTTATTGATTGCTGCCGGAACCTCTTTGAAGTTACCTTTATCAACTACTTATGTAGCGTTTATGGTGGCTATGGGTAGTTCTTTAGCAGACCGAGCTTGGGGTCGAGAGAGTGCGGTGTATCGTATTACCGGTGTCCTTTCTGTGATTGGTGGTTGGTTTATTACGGCTGGTGCTGCTTTTACCATCTGTTTCTTAGTAGCTCTGTTGATTTATATAGGAGGTATCGTAGCTATGATTGCTATGGTAGGGTTAGCTGTTTATATGCTAATTCGTAACCAGATTCTTTATAAGAAAAGAATGAAAAAACAAGCTATGCAAGAGGAGGTAGATTCTACGATTTCCAGATTGCGTGAGACAACAGATAAACGAGAAGCTCTTTCTTTGTTCCGCGAACACAGTCGTGAAGAGTTATGTAATGTATTAAATTTTGCTTCAGATGTGATAGGACGTTCCGTTTATAGCTTTATGGATGAAAACTTGCGTGAGCTTCGAAAGATAATCGGGGAATTAGAAGAAGAAAAGAATTATTTGAAGCAAGTGAAACGAGTAGGTACATTAGGAGTGACACAGTTAGAGCATGATATCGCTGTAGATAAGGGGCTTTATTATTATCAAGGTAATGATTTTGCCAGTGAAATAGTATTCAGTATCCGTCGTTTGACAGAACCTTGTAAGGAACATGTAGATAACCATTTCAGTCCTTTGAATGATGTTCAGAAAGAGGATTTTGGAAAAATGACGAATGATATAGTTTCTTTCCTTAAACAATGCTCAGGGATGATTGAAAGCAATGACTATCATCGAATGGACGATCAGATTAATGAATCGGTGGAATTATCTAATCAATTGACAGCATTGAAGAAAGGAGAATTGAAACGTATTCAGGGGCATACAGGTAGTACTAAAGTTAGTATGGTTTATCTAACTATGGTACAGGAGGCTCAAAACGTAGTTATCTTCACTGCAAATCTATTGAAAGTAAGTCGGAAGTTCCAGGTGGAGTAAAGACAGTAATATAGCTATTATACCCTCTCCTTGATTATCTATATTAAGGAGGGGGTATTTTATTTTTTGAATTCTTGTTGGTTTGTCATTTCTTATATATCTCTCTTTTCTTAGTATATTTTTCTCCTTGTGAAAACTGTCCTAATATTTTTATTTTTTACACATCGAAATTACAAGTAATATCATAACATCGTAAAAAGCTAACATCATAACAATACCCAATGCTCCTATTGTTAGTGCCATTGCTAATATATAAATGAAAGAGAAAGCATGAAGTGAAATAATAACGACAGCTATCCATAAGAAAATACGTAGAGAGGTTATTTGTTCTAAAGTTAAAGCGATTGTAGTACAGGCCAATGGGATAAAGAACATCATATTCTCTCCGAAAGTAAGAAGTAGTAAAAGACTATAGATAAATAAAATAGATAAAATGCTGTAAAGAGTCAGAGGGGAATGATACAACTGACATTTTGTGTAATAGAGAATAGTTGTAATACTCATTAATCCAATTGCTATAACCATCACTTCATTGTCGAAAGGAATGCCTCCTATATTACCAAAAGGTTTAAAGTACACTCCTGCTATGTAGGCACAAAACCACGCGATTAATTCTCCAATTACTAACGTCCCTAAAGAAAGGGTTATTAGTATGCCTGATTGTTTGATTAAACTTGAGAATTTAAATTGTTGTTTCTTTATCTTCTGATATAAGGTAAACAGGAATAAGATGAAAATTACGATATTCGATAATTGATAATATTCTTTAGAGCAATTGAAGAATCCTAAAAGAGGAATAGTAAAGTAGACCGTATCTTCTTTGGATGAAAAATAATCTTTGTCTTTATAGATCGGATTAATTAAATAGTGTGTAATTATGGGTACTATTTGTTCCCCATAATGTTGGATAGAAACTTCGTTGATATTATCTAAATGATCTAATTCCGTATGATAATGATTCACGTCGGCTATAACAGAGAAGTTAAACCCAGGAATAGTATCTTTAATGATCGTAAAGTCTGTATCGTTAGGCATGAATTTATAGACAACACTGGTTAACGAGTAGGTGTAAGGATATTGAGCATAATTACCGTATAACTCCATTAATTGCTTGTTACCCGGGGAGGTCTCAAACAAAAGAACAGGTCCGTATGTTCCTCTGGCTTCCACATTAATGGCTAATCCTACATTTTTAAAGATTTCTTTGTTGTATTTGTAAGCTACTTTCATACCAATCATACCAACCTCTTCTGCGTCAGTAAATAATACTCTTATCCCTTGGGTCCAGTCTTTTCTGTCTTTTAATACTTGATAGAGACACTCTAATATAACACCAACTCCATATCCGTCATCTCCAGCCCCGAAAGAACTCACAATTCTCTGTTTACGTTTCATTGGATATTTGGAATCATAATGTGCTATAAGCAATAAGTAAGTTGTATCTTTTGATTCTTTTAAAGGTGGAAATTCTGCAACGATATTGTTTGCGTCAAAAGTATATCCTTTAGCCTTTTGAGAAGGATAATGATAGGTTTGTAAATTACCTCCTAATGATTTAAGTTTTTCTTTAAGATAGTTATATACGGTAGTTCTGGCTTCTATATGTGCTACTGAATGGGGTTCATGTGCTATTACTTTTAGATCTTCAACAACCCGTGCAGAAGAAAAGCCCTCATAGTCTTTCTTTTGGGGAGAAGGTAATGTCCATTGATAAACCGTAAAGGCTGATAGAATAAGGATTATACATAATAAAATTGAGTAAGATCTGTTCATAAAGAGTAAATAAATGGATTTGAAAACAAAGATAAAGGATTGTATAGGAGAATACAAATAAAAACTTTTTGTTTCTTTGTAGATAAATATTAATAGGATCGTTTGTGAGATATTTAGTTTATATATTTCTGTTTTTGTTTGCAATAGAGAGTGGATTTGCTTCTGTACCAATGGTAGAAGGAGGAGAAGAGGCTGTGTTGGTTCAGGAGGATACATTGATAAACTCTATTGAGAAGCAGAAAATGTCGATTATTGATTATAAGTTTAAACCAACAAGTTTGATTTTGCCAGCTTCTCTAATCGCAGTAGGTGCTGTGGGAACAGCTATTGATGATATGAATGATTTTCATTTGTTTTCACGTAAGGATTCTGTTAAGCAGATTCATATAGATGATTATATGGAGTGGGGGATGTTAGGCTGGGTTTTTGTATGTGATTTAATGGGAAAAGAGAAACATAATTGGGTTGATCAACTTCTTTTGGTAGGAATAGCTGAAGGATATAATGCGGTTATGACACGGGCAGTAAAACATGTGGTCAATGAAACTCGTCCGGATGGTACGAACCTTTCTTTTCCGTCAGGACATACAGCAAATGCTTTCTTAGGGGCACATGTCGCATGGAAAGAATTTAAGGATACTAATCCCTATTTGGCCTATTCGGGATATGCATTAGCTACTTTTGTAGCATGTTCTCGGGTCTATAATAATCGACATTGGGTAGCAGATGTTGTGGCTGGTGCTGGTTTTGGTATCTTATCAGTAGAGTTAGCTTATTTAACATATTTCCCTATACGAAATGCTATTGCTCGCAAAGTGAATAAGAAATGGAGTGAACAATTGTATGTGACTCCTACTTTTAATCAGCACGGGGGAGGAATTTATCTCTCGTGGCGTTTTTAATGATTGAGGGCTAATAG
This sequence comes from Parabacteroides sp., assembly GCA_017481945.1. GTDB lineage: Bacteria > Bacteroidota > Bacteroidia > Bacteroidales > Tannerellaceae > Parabacteroides. The sequence continues at coordinate 27,873 of JAFUOJ010000024.1, forward strand.
CTCTTCTATGAAGATACGATTGTTGCTAAGACGAGGGATCTTATGTTGTCCACCTAACTTCCCTTTTTGACGGAGCCACTCGTAAAAAGTTCCCTCTTTTGAAACAAGAATCTCCAGAGGTTGAAGAGATATTTCTTTATAACGTTTTGCTTCGTAATCAGAGTTTAATTCTTGTAAAGTCTTATCTAATAGAAGGGCAAATTCTTCTAAAGATGAAGGTTCTTTTTCAAATTCAATAAACCATTGATGACGTCCTTTAGCTTTGTCTAATATAAAAAGAGGAGCAGCTGTGTACTCTTTTACTTTAGCCCCGGTTAATCGACAGACGGCACTAATTGCTTTATCTGCATTATCTACCATAAGCTCTTCTCCGAATGCATTGATATAGTTCTTTGTTCGTCCTGATATGATGAACTTATGGGGATAGATAGAAGTGAAACGAATGGTATCTCCAATTTGATAACGCCATAAACCTCCTGAGGTTGTAATTACTAAAGCATAATTTTTCCCAACCTCTACTGATTCTAAAGGTAGGATAGTTGGATTATCACTACCCACTTCATTTACTGGTATAAATTCATAGAAGATACCATAGTCAAGCATTAATAGTAAGCTTTGATCTGCTGGGTCATCTTGTAAGCCAAAGAAACCTTCAGAGGCATTATAAGTCTCCATATAGTGCATTTTTTCTGAAGGAATTAAAGCTTTGTATTGATCACGATAGGGTTCAAAGCTAATACCTCCATGAAAGAATACTTCCATATTAGGCCAAACTTCTGTCAGATATTGGCAATTGGCTTTTTTTAAAATAGCTTTGATTAAAACCAACATCCAAGAGGGTACTCCTGAGAGACTATTTACATCAGCTTTCCATGTACTGTCTACAATCGCTTTGATTTTACTTTCCCATTCGTTCATGAGGATGATTTTTTTGTCAGGAACACGAATGAGGTTTACCAATGGATTTAAGTTTTGTAGGAGAACAGCTGATAGATCTCCACAATGTGCATTTTTATTTAATGGAGATGGACTATGACTCCCTCCTAAGATAAGTCCTTTACTGGCAAAAAAATGGCTATCTGGGGTGTTTCTCAGATAAAGAGAAACAGTATCAAAACCACCTTTATAATGGCAGCCTTTTAATATCTCTGTTGTAACAGGAATAAATTTACTTTTATCGTTTGTGGTTCCACTACTTTTTGCATACCAATGGATCAGTGAAGGCCAAAGTATGTTTTTCTCTCCGTTAATCATACGAATAATATATGGTTTAATATCATCGTAAGTTTGAATAGGAATTCGTTGGGAGAAGTCTGTATAAGATTTAATGGTTTTATAATTATATTTCTGTCCCCATTCTGTATTTTGGGCAGTATGTATAAGAGATTGTAGCTGTTCTTGCTGGATAACATCTGTTTCCTGCGCAAACTTAGCTATCTCCTTTTGCCGAGGGCGAAAGAGGAGAGATATTGTATTTGTGAGAATATCCATACTCCTATAATGTATTGTATTAAATGCAAATGTAATCATTCTCTTTGTAAAATGTTTTACTTATACAGATTTTCGTATATTTGTAAAGTTTGTATTAATCCCAAGGTAGTATGAAAATAGGTATTCTTTCTTCAGGTGGAGATTGTCCAGGTATAAATGCAACGATTCGTGGCGTAGGTAAGACTGCTATTATGCACTATGGTATGGAAGTGATAGGCATTCATAGTGGTTTTGTTGGCTTATTGAATAAAGATATTCAGGTATTTGATGAACGTAGTCTTTCCGGGATCCTTAATTTAGGAGGAACAATTTTAGGGACTTCTCGTGAAAAACCTTTTCGTAAGATGTTAGTATCTGGGGATAGTGAGAAGCCGCAAATCATTAAAGATAATTATGATGAATTGGGATTAGATTGTCTGGTTTGTATTGGAGGAAATGGAACACAAAAGACCGCAGCCCGACTTTCGGATATGGGACTTAATGTGATAGGGGTTCCTAAGACGATAGATAATGATATTTGGGGTACTGATATAACTTTTGGTTTTGATACGGCAGTGAATATAGCAACAGAAGCGATTGACCGATTGCATTCAACAGCTAGTTCTCATAAACGGGTAATGGTAGTGGAAGTAATGGGACATCATGCTGGGTGGATTGCTTTGTACGCAGGAATGGCAGGTGGAGCAGATGTTATTTTATTACCGGAATTAGGATACGATATGGATAAAATTAATGAAGTTATAGTTGATCGTGCTCGTAGGGGAAAGCCATACTCTATTGTTGTTGTTGCGGAAGGTATAAAGACCCCAGATAAAGAGCGTCCTTCTGTTTATGTAACACGAGTTATAGAGGAGTCAACAGGTATAGAAAGTCGTGATACTGTACTGGGATATATACAGCGTGGGGGGAATCCTTCTCCTTTTGATAGAAATTTAGCAACACGTTTAGGAGGACATGCAACAGAATTAATTGCTAATAGACAATTTGGACGTATGGTTTGTATAAAAGGAAATGAGGTGAAATCTATTTCATTATCAGAAGTTGCCGGCAAATTGAAATTCGTTACCTCTGAACATGATTTGATTGTACAGGGGAAACGAATGGGAATTTCTTTCGGAATTTAATAAATTATTAAGGTTAAATTCCGTTTCTGCTGGTTTTAACAGAGTCCTCCAATATTTCTTTAAAACTAAGAGCTGCATATTCGTCAATTACTTTTTTCTGAAAATCAGAAATGAGTTGTTGAAGGTCTTTATCTGACTCTAATCTATTTAAAGCCATTTGGGCTGCTTCTTGTTGAGAGTCTCTCTTAGAATATCCTTGTCCTATACCTATTTGTATGTCATCCAATAAAGTGACTTCAGACTGAAATACAAGTTCCCCCTCTTCATCTGAAAATGATCGTATTAGATTAAATTTAACATCTACTTTATTCTTTTGACTCCATTCAAGAAGCTTGGATTTAAAATTAAACTCTTTATGAGAGATTGTATTTAGATTGATGTGTTTTTTGATAATTTTATTTTGAACGAAAGTATAACAAGTTTGATACCCTTGATCTAAATAAATGGCACCAATTAAAGCTTCGAGTGCATTTCCGTACATGTGATTGTTATGGGAATGTATTTTAGCCGAATAAATAATACATTTGTCAATCTTTAATTGAAGAGCTAAATCATTTAAGGTTTCACGTTGTACAATTTTAGAGCGAATTTTTGTTAGAAATCCTTCCTGCTTTTGGGGAAAGTTTTCATAAATAATATCCGTTATGATCGCCTCTAATATAGCATCCCCTAAAAATTCCAAACGTTCATTATTAACCCTTTTCCATTTTTTTTCAATAGAAGCAGATTTATGGATGAAAGCTTGTTCATATATCCGAATGTCATTCGGATAAAAACCTAACATTTCATGTAAAGAAACATAAGACTCCTTCCGTTTATTAAAAAGGAGTCTTATATTTTTCCATAATTTTGTAAACACGTTATTTTACAAATTTTTTTACGATAATACTTGCATTATGTCCACCAAATCCAAAAGTATTGGATAAAGCAACATTAATAACTCTTTTTTGTGCTTTATTAAATGTGAAATTCATATTGTAATCAATTTCAGGATCATTATCACCCTCTTCGTGGTTGATCGTTGGAGGAACAATATCTTCTTTTACAGCTAAAATACTGATCATCGCTTCTAAAGCACCTGCGGCTCCTAACAAATGACCTGTCATTGATTTTGTTGAACTTATATTTAATTTATAAGCATGATCGCCAAAAACTTCTTTGATTGCCTTTACTTCAGAAATATCCCCAACAGGAGTTGATGTTCCGTGAACATTGATATAATCAATATCTTCTGGTTTCAATTCTGCATCTTCCAAAGCATTTTGCATAACTAACTTTGCGCCTAATCCTTCTGGATGAGTTGCTGTTAAATGATATGCATCGGCAGACAATCCTGCACCAGCTACTTCTGCATAAATTTTTGCACCTCTAGCCAATGCATGTTCCATTTCTTCTAATACTAAACAAGCTGCTCCTTCACCCATAACAAACCCGTCACGACTTGCGCTGAATGGACGAGATGCTGTTTCTGGAGAATCGTTACGTGTAGAGAGAGCATTCATTGAGTTGAATCCTCCAACACCAGCTGCTGCAATAGCAGCTTCAGCTCCACCTGTTACGATTACATTTGCTTTTCCTAAACGGATATAATTGTAAGCATCGCTAATTGCATTAGTAGAAGAAGCACATGCTGAAACTGTTGCAAAATTTGGACCTCTAAAACCATATAGCATAGAAATATGTCCGGCAGCTATATCAGCAATCATTTTAGGGATGAAGAACGGATTAAATTTGGGACCAATAGTATCTTTGGTCTGTGCGTATCCCATTACTTCATCTTCAAATGTCTTGATACCACCGATACCTGCTGCAAAAATTACACCAATACGATTTTTGTCTTCGTTGTCCAAATCCATTGCTGCATCAGCAACGGCTTGTTTGGCTGCATGAATAGCCAATAAACTATAACGGTCGCATTTACGAGCCTCTTTTCGATCCATTAAAGTATTTGGATCAAAACCTTTTACCTCGCAAGCAAACTGTGTCTTAAATTTTGATGCGTCAAAATGAGTAATAGGTCCAGCACCGCTCTTCCCGTTAATCAAACCGTCCCATGTTTCAGAGACAGTATGTCCTAATGGAGAGATGGTCCCAAGACCTGTTACTACCACTCTTTTTAATTCCATACCTTTAAATAAAAGGATTGATTACTTCGCGTTAGCTTCGATGTAAGCAATAGCGTCGCCTACAGTTGTAATCTTTTCTGCTTGATCATCAGGAATAGAAATACCGAATTCTTTTTCGAATTCCATAATCAATTCTACAGTGTCAAGAGAGTCTGCTCCTAAATCGTTAGTAAAGCTTGCTTCGTTTGTAACTTCTGTTTCTTCAACACTTAATTTATCAACGATGATAGCTTTTACTTTTTCAGCAACTTCAGACATAACTTTTTCAATTTAGATTAATAAATATGAATATACTTTTTAATTTTGCAGTGCAAAGAAAAGAATTTTTTATGTTACAAAGCAAATTTAATAAGCTAAAAATGTGGAAAACTGCACATTTTATATTTTCTTGTGCATTAAAATAGGAGAAAATATGAAAAACATCGCAATTTTTGCTTCGGGAACAGGTACTAATGCTGAAAATATAATCCGGTATTTTTCTAAGAATGAAACGATTCGAGTATCTGTAGTTTTATCTAATAATCAAAAGGTTGAGGTTCATACTCGTGTGAATAAATTGGGAGTACCTTCTTTTGTTTTTTCTCGTGAAGAATTTCAAGAAGGAAAAGCGGTTTTGAAAAAGCTTATAGAATATAATGTTGACCTAATAGTTTTAGCTGGTTTTATGACTAAAATATCAGTTCCTTTGTTGGAGGCTTTTCCAAATAAAATTATAAATATTCATCCGGCACTTTTACCTAAGTTCGGAGGAAAAGGGATGTATGGAATACATGTTCATGAGGCTGTTGTTGCAGCAGGCGAAAAAGAGACAGGAATTACCATTCATTATGTAAATAGTTACTATGATGAAGGAGAAATCCTTTTTCAAGCTCAATGTCCGGTTCTTTCTACTGATACTCCTGAAGATGTGGCAATAAAAGTTCACTCATTGGAGTATAAATATTATCCCGTTGTGATAGAAAAATTGTTACAATAACTCTATCGTAATTTGTTTTGGTTAAAATAGGGACCGGCTTTAAACAAAAAGAATAGGGTTGAAAAAATAGTAAGGCAAGCACCAAACAAATAGGCATAATTAAATCCTCCAAAAGTTTGTGCAATACTTCCTCCTATCATTAAACCTATTCCTATACCAACATCCCAACTGGTTAAATAGGTGGATGTAGCTGTGCCTCGCTGACTATTGGTCGCTAAATTTACAAACAATGTATTAAATGCAGGGAACATAGTACCGAATGCAATACCTTGTGAAAGTGCTATTCCTATATAAAGATAAGATGTAAAGGTAGGATCCCATTTCATTAGTTTTTCTAAAGCTGCTAATCCAAAGAAACTTATTATTGCAATATACATTCCAAATGATATGACTAATGTAATTCTTCCTTTGTCTACCTGTTTCCCTGAGAATAGTCGTGAACTTGCTAATCCGATAGCCATAAATGTAAAATAGAGTCCTGGATTGACAGAAATACCAATTTCGTTGGCATACATTGCTACGTAAGTAGTGGTCATACCATAAGGAATGGATAACATTAGAAGTGAGATTCCTGCCCAAATACCTTTTGTTAAAAAGAATCGATCTAAAGAAATAGGCTCTTTTTTGATAGGTTGTTTATAAGGAGTTTTTACTAAGTAGGCCATGATGAAACCTAAGAAACAAGATAAAAGTGAACAGGCAAATATGGTTTCGTATGAAAAGTGGTTATGCATAAATAATCCTGTCATAGGACCAAAACTCATGGCTGTATTGTTGGCTAAACCATAATAACCAACTCCTTCTCCGCGACGAGAGGAGGGTAAAATATCAATGACAATGGTATTACCTGATACCGTTACCATCCCAAAAGCAAATCCGTGTAGGATACGAAGTATAATAAAGATACTTAGTAAACTGGCAATCATGTATCCTGCGAAAATGATCATAAAGATGGAATAGGCTAATAAATATAAAGGTCTTCGTGCAAATGTATCTAATAAATAACCGGAGAAAGGTCGGATACAAAGGGCTGCGATTGTATAGCAAGATAAAATAATACCGATAGTTGATTTATCTGCGTGAAATTGTTCTTGCAGATAAAAAGGAAGAATCGGTAATATCAAATAGAATGCAAAAAACAGTAAGAAATTGGCTGCTAAAATATAACAGAAACTGGGTAATACAAGTTTGTCTTTTGCCATAATGATTTGATTTAGAATTGAACATTAAATCCTAATTGCTGTAAGACCTGTGCTTCCTCCATTGTTGCGTGGATGATTGTATAAGCACTAAATTCTCTTGGATGTTGATAATTGTTTCTATACCATTCAAATTTGGTAGGATTTTCACGGAGCATTTTATCAACATAAAGAGGATTGAAACTTTTTAAAACAGCTTGTTCAATTCGGTTTTCAGTAAATTTATCCAAATCTATAATCGGGTTCTCTAAAGCCGGAGGAACGACATTCTTGATTTTATCAAACCGAAGGTGAAAAAAAGATTCTATATGTTCTAAACACATACGAGTCCCATTTGCCTTTCCATCTGCTGAGAAACCAGCAATGTGAGGAGTTGCGATTGTTGTATGGGATAAAAGCTCAAGATTGATAGTCGGCTCATTTTCCCAACAATCGATAATCATTTCGCTGATTTTCCCTGTTTGATAGGCCTGTAAAAGAGCTTCTGTATCATGTACGGCTCCTCGGGAAGCATTGATAAACCAAGGATTCTTTTTTAATTTGCTAAAGAAATCTTTTCCTGCCAAATGAAAAGTAGCATAACGCCCTGTTTTTGTTAGGGGAGTATGAAAGGTAATAATATCTGCTTGCTCTGCGATAGTATCTAAAGAAACAAACTCTTTTTGTCCTTCGATTTCAGCTCGTGGAGGATCATTCAGTAATACATTTAGACCAAAAGCTGTACATAATTTTTGAACCTCTTTTCCTACGTGACCCACTCCAATAATACCAATTGTTTTCCCTTGTAATTTTTCTTTCCTCACGAGAGATAAAATAATAAGTCCCGCGAGTATATATTGTGCTACGGAAACGGCATTACAGCCCGGTGAGTTTTTCCAAGTGATTCCTGCTTCTTCACAATACTGTGTGTCGATATGGTCAAATCCGATAGTGGCACTGGTAATTAGTTTGACTTGACTACCTTCTAATAATTCACGAGTACATTTATCAATACTGCGTACAATCAATGCGTCAGCATTATGAATTTGTTCCGGAGTAAACTCTTTGGATGTGAGGTAGGTTACATCTGCAATGGGTTCTGCAATTCCTTTTAGATAAGGAACGGTATTATCCGCTACTATTTTCATTTCTTTGTCTTTTTGTCGGGGCAAAGATAAGTATTATTTTTATTTGTTGAACTTGACATAGTTTAGACGGGTATATCGAATGCGCTGGCTTTCATAAACAGCGGCAATACGGGCAGAAGCAATATATATAAATTCTCCGGGTTGATAAGCATATTCAGAAACAGGAAGTTGCTCTGATACTCTACTTGGATTATGAGAAGAAATCGTAATATTAACCAAGTTTCCATTTGTATCAATCGCTGTTAAACGTTGTCTGACATAGAAAAGAGGTGTATGCTTATCCATGTGAGTTTTATAAGGATCATCTTCTAATTTTACCTTGATTACTTTTAATGTCAAATGGGTAATTTTATCTCCTACTTTGCCTAAGAATTGACTGGTAGAATGTTCCGGTCGCTTTTTTCTAAGTATTAAATCTAATAGGACCAAGTTATAAGCTTGTGCCATCTTGACAAAACGTTCTTCTTTAGGAATATGCGGTGTAAATTTACAGGCAATCCAGTTGATATAATTGGGATCTATTTGAAATATCTCATATAAAAAATGTCCGCGATATTTACCGAAAGAGATTAAATCATCTCCATGTGTAGACATCCTTTTTTCATTGTAATCAGTGATGAATATACAACGGTTTGAATACCAAAATTTAGACGTAATGATTCGGAAAGAAGCTATGATTCCGGATGTTAGATTCTCAATGAACAAAAAAGACCGCTTATCCAGTAATGGAGAATAGAACCATAAACTATAAGTAGGATGTCCCTCTCTGGGTAATACAACAAGGTAACAACCTATCTCTTTGTAAGAAACTTTACTCTGGTTATAGGTGTTCAACTTCTCGTATAATAGTCGTTGTTCTTGTTCTGATATGTCTGGTAATTTAGGGTTTGCCATAAGACTTATTCCTTTTCCCAAATATCGGTAAAAGATTTGAAATATGCAAATTACGATTTGTTTCAAAACTTTAGTCCTTTATAAGATGTTTTTGAAACATTGATTTTAATAGGATGTATGACCTCTATCTTTCTTTCCAAAACCATAAGAACTTTTATTTATTGTAGATCAGTCCTTTGTTTGCTATGTTTGTGCATTATTTATAGAGGAAAAGAATGAATAAATGGATAAAGAATATCCCGATAGGGATAATGTGTGTAGTGTTAATGGGTAGTTGTCGTGGTGCGAATACGGGGAAAGAACTTTTCGTTCGTTCAGATACTTATACAAAGGGGATTGGAGAGTATCCGGGTAGTCCTATGGAGGATTTCTCTCCCTCTTTAGTCCCCGATTATTCAACTTATCGAAATATAGCTTATCAACGACCTGCTTATGCCTCTTCCAGTTGGGATTATAATTTGGTTGCACAATTGGTAACAGATGGGTTGATAACTGATAAACAGCCTCAATACTTGCAACTTTCAACTCCGGAAGGGGCGGTTCCGAGACGTGAACGGGAATGGATGATTGATCAGGGACCTTATTCGCGAAACAGCTTTGTAGGGGAAGATACCTATTTTCAATTTACATTAGCTAATTATAAAAAGTCTGTTGATAGGATTAAGTTGACAGGTACAGTCATTTATGATGATAAAAAGGCAAAAGAAGGGTATGAAATTACTTGTCAAGCCTCTAACGATGGGCAAGATTGGGTTGAATTAGGGAAGATAAAAGGAGAAGAGTTACCCGGAAGAGCCTTGTCTTATCGTGTACCGATAACAGATCCCAATAAACAGACAGAACAAACGTCCATGCCGGTGCGTAAGTTAGAAGAAACAATCTATTTGGCAACAGAATCTACTTACTCTTATTATCGTATTTCTTTGAAAATGGTAGGAGCACAAAACTGGGTGTTTACCGCAGTCGATTTTTACCTGGGAGATGAGTTTGTTGAATTTAAACCCTCCCAATTCTTTAATAGTACTTGGATGAGTGAGACGGAAGGGGAAGAATGGATTTTTATTGATTTAGGCGTTCAGTCTGAACTGGATAAAGTAATATTGTATTGGATAAACAAGGCCACTGGTGGAAGAGTACAGCTCTCTGATGACGCTGTCCATTGGAAGGAGGTGGCCAGATTACCGGGTGGAAAGAATCTGAAGGATGAAATAGCTCTAAAAGGTAGACCTAAAGCCCGTTATGTACGTGTTTTAATGCAACAATCAGCCAATAAAAGCCCTTATATGTTAAGTGAGATAGAGATAATGGGGAAAGGGGGGCTGATTCCTCAACCGGTACCAGCTCCTGCAGCTGAGGAAAATCTGCTTCGTCTGTCTGGAGGTAACTGGAAACTTCAGCGAGCTTCGGAAGTAAAAGCTTCCGGAGAGGAAATATCTACGATTAACTATATTCCTAAGAATTGGATTGTCGCAACTGTACCGGGAACCGTCTTGAGTAGCTATAAAAATGTAGGAGCAGTTCCGAATCCGAATTACGCCGATAATCAATTACAGATTTCCGAGTCTTTTTTCAATGCTGACTTCTGGTATCGGGATGAATTCGAGATTCCTATCGGGTTCAAACAGGACCGGATCTTCCTAAACTTCGATGGAATCAATTGGAAAGCCGAGATTTATCTGAATGGAAAGCATGTAGGGGGTATAGAAGGGGCATTTATGCGTGGAAAATTTGATGTAACGGACTTAGTCGTTGTTGGGAAGAACGTTTTAGCAGTAGAAATCTTGAAAAATGACCATCCCGGAGCCATTAAGGAAAAGAACAGACAGAGTACCGATTTCAATGGAGGTATTTTAGGAGCTGATAATCCGACTTTTCATGCCACCATTGGCTGGGATTGGATTCCTACAGTACGCGGAAGGAATATAGGAATATGGAATGATGTCTTTTTAGAGACAACAGGCCCCGTAACGGTCTCTGATCCGTTGGTTCAAGCGGTTTTACCATTGCCGGATACCACTTCGGCTAATTTAACAGCCGAAGTAATCGTGAAGAATCAGGACGCTAAGCCCGTCAATGGGGTTTTGGAAGGCAGGATAGGGGATATTTCTTTTCAACAACCGGTTACTTTGGCTGCTCATGAAGAAAAAACACTTGTTTTTGATGTGCAGGAGTTCCCTCAATTGGAGATTAAAAACCCGCGTTTATGGTGGCCGAAAGGATATGGAGAACCTTATTTGTATAATGCTAATTTTACCTTCAAGGTAGATGGCAATATCTCTGATAGTCGAGATTTTAAGGTGGGTATTCGGCAGATGACATTCAGTGAAGAGAACCAAATTCTGAATCTATATATTAACGGAAAACGTTTTATCGGTCGTGGGGGCAATTGGGGATTCAGTGAATCGAATCTAAACTATCGCAACCGCGAATATGATGTCGCTGTAGGCTATCATGCCGATATGAACTTCACTATGTTGCGCAATTGGGTTGGGATGATAGGCGACGAGGAGCTGTATGAGGCCTGTGACCGACATGGAATTATGATTTGGCAGGATTTTTGGCTGGCTAATCCGGCTGATGGACCGGACCCGTATGATTCGGCGATGTTTGTAGCCAACGCAGAGGATTATATCAAGCGGATTCGCAATCATCCCTCTATCGCACTCTATTGCGGACGGAATGAAGGCTTTCCTCCGGAACAAATAGACCAATCCCTGCGTCGTATTGTGAAGAAATACCATTCGGATATTCACTATATATCCAGTTCGGCCGATGAGGTGGTCAGCGGTCACGGTCCCTACCGCATGCTTCCGGCAAAAGAGTATTTCACACTGGAAGCCGGGAACGATAAGTTCCATAGCGAACGGGGTATGCCCAATGTGATGACCTATGAAAGTATGCTTCGAACCTTCTCTTCGGAGGGAATCTGGCCTCAAGGGGAAGAATGGGGACTGCATGATTATACCCGCGAGGGGGCACAAGGCTGTACTTCGTTCAATGAGATTATTACGCAGGGATACGGAGAGCCTGAAAGTGCTAAAGCGTTTGCCGAGCTGGCGCAATGGGTCAATTACGATGGACATCGGAGCCTTTTTGAGTCCAGAAGCGCAAACAGACAGGGACTATTGATGTGGATGAGCCATCCCTGCTGGCCTTCGATGGTTTGGCAGACGTATGACTATTATTTTGAACCGACTGCAGCCTATTTTGCCATCAAAAAGGCTTCTGAACCGCTCCATATTCAATGGAATCCGGCAACGGATGAGGTGGAAGTAGTCAATTACAGTGCGGGAAGACAGAAAAACTTGGTGGCCAAAGTACAAATACTGAATATGAACGCCTCTCTTGCTTGGGAAAAGGAGGTTACGTTGGATAGTGAGGAGGATACGACAAATAAATGTATGCAACTGTTCTTTCCGGATTCCTTGTCGAAGGTTCATTTCATCAAAATGACCTTAAAAGATGCCTCCGGCCAGCTTCTTTCCGAGAATTTCTACCATAGAAGTAAGGAGGAAAACAATTATCAGGAGCTTCGCCAACTGCCTCAAGTCTTTTTACAGCCTCAAGTGGTCACAAACCAAGATGAAGAGGGGAATTGGGAGGCTGCGGTGCTCCTTGAAAACCTGACATCGACTCCGGCGCTTATGGTACGCCTGAATGTAGTCGGGGAACGGGATCATCAGCAGTTTTTACCGGTCATTTATTCTGATAATTACTTCGCTCTGCTTCCCGGAGAGAAGAAAGAGGTACTGATCCGCTGGAAAGAGGAGGATACGCGGGGCAACAAACCGTTGATAAAGGTCTCCGGTTATAATGTAAAGTAGTCGGAAGGATTTGAAAGTCCATTTCTTCCGGATGGGAAGGCCTTTTAAGTGCTGCAAAATGTGATTTAGCAGGCTGAAAAGGGCTTTTCACTGCTGTAAGTTCATTTTTAGCCCGCTTAAAATGGCTTTGCAGTGGTGAAAGTCCCTTTTAAGCAGGCTAAAAAGCCGTTTACACCACTGCAAACAGCTTTTAAGGACGCTAAAACCCCTTTTGCACCTCAACATAGCCCTTTTTAGCCCGCTAAAAATGAAGTTACAAAGGAAAAAGGGGAGATTTCTTTTTCTGGAGTAAGGTTTTTGGAGGTTATAAGTAAAGTTATTACTTTTGGACTTGTTCATTAAACAGATAAAAAAGTATATGAGACGAGTAGATGTGGTAGAACAGATTCGAAAGATAGTCCGCGAAGTGGCTCCTACGGCAAAGACTATTTTGTTTGGTTCGGAAGCGCGTGGGGAAGCGCGTTCTGATAGCGACATAGACTTGTTGATTTTGATGGAAGGGGATCAGCTGTCTTTGGAACAGGAGGAGATTGTTACAATGCCTCTTTATGAATTGGAATTAAAGACAGGAATCTCTATAAATCCGACAGTCATGCTCCGGAAGTTATGGGAAAGCCGTCCGTTTAAGACTCCTTTTTATGTAAATGTTGTAAATGAGGGTATTGTTTTATGAAAGAAAAGTTGGATGAAGAGAGTAAGAAGGCTTTGATTGCTTATCGAATGCAGCGAGCTTATGAGACCTTGAAAGAGGCAGCTGTTATGAAACGAGAAAACTTTTATAATGCGACTGTTAATCGTTTGTATTATGCGTGTTATTATGCTACGGTTGCTCTTTTATTAAAATATGATATACAGACACAAACTCATAATGGTGTGAAAACGATGTTGGGGTTGCATTTTGTCTCTACAGGAAAATTACCAATAAAAATAGGGAAGACTTTTAGTACACTGTTTGAAAAAAGACACAGTGGTGACTATGATGATTTTGCTTATTGTGATGAGGATTTAGTCAATGCATTGTATCCTCAAGCGGAAGTGTTTATAAAGGCGATAGAAGATTTGATAAAAGATTGTTGAGAGAAAGGAACCCCTTTGGCAAAGGAAAAAGGGGAGATTCTCAAATAAAAAGGGCGGAAGATCAAAAAGAATCTCCCGCCCTATTTGTATAGAAAGATGTTTTAAATTTTCTTTTCTACGACTGCTTGTACGACATTCAGGACATAATCACCTAATTTCTCTGCTTCGTTGATAATATCCATGTAATAAACACCGTCTTGATACTGATATTTCTTGTTATTGATATCTTCAACGTTATGACTCTTCAACTGATTGCGATAGTTGTTGATTTCGTTTTCGATATTGTAAGAAGGATTTACGTCGGTACGCGTAACATCCGTTTTACCTAATACTTCAATCATGCGATTGACAGATTTCTCGGTGAGAGCTAACATCTGTTCAACGTTATGATTCTGTTCATCAGTGAATGTCGATTTGAATTCATTGCGACGTTTGATACTTCGTGCCATATTGTTGCAAGAGTCGGCAATACTTTCAATTTCAGATACGGCACGTAGCATAACTCGAATTTCTTCTTTACCTTCAGAACTCAAACGGCCTTCTGCAACGCAAGTCAAATAGTTGGCAATTTCAATTTCCATGCGGTCGCTGATATTTTCATACTTTTCAACGCGACTGTAGGTCTTTAAGAAGGTGTCTTCATTCTTTTCATAGAATAAATCTTTGACCATGCCTAACATGCGGCCTGTGCGCTCTGCAAATAGGGCAATTTCCTTGTGGGCTTGCAGAATAGACAATTCAGAAGTGGAAAGCATACCGCCGGTGATGTAGCGCAAGCGATACTCTTCGTCTTCGTCTTTCTTCCCTTGGATGATAAGGCATACCGTCTTTTCAATTAGGCTGACAAGCCAGATCATGATACAGGTATTACTGATATTAAATGCAGTATGGAAGGCAGCTAACTTGAAAGAAACGGCAACAGCCGGATCAGTAACCTTCATGATGTCTGTTACAAACCAAGAAATGGCATGGGTGAACGGATAGAACAATACTAATACCCAGCAAACACCGAAGATATTGAACATTAAGTGTGCTAAAGCAGCTCGTTTAGATTGGGTGTTACCTGTTAAGGCTGCTAAGTTGGCTGTAATAGTTGTTCCGATATTTTCTCCTAATACCAAAGCCACACCTAACTCGTAGTCAATCCAACCGTTGGCACACATAATCAGTGTGATGGCCATAGTTGCCGCAGACGCCTGTACAATCATTGTCAGAACAGCTCCAATAAATAGGAACAGGATGATGGAGAAGAATCCCATATCCGTGTAGTTCTGTACAAATGCAAGCATATCAGGGTTGGCACTCAAATCGGGAGCATTCGCTTTTAAATGCTGAAGTCCCATGAAAAGGAATGAGAAACCAAATATGAATTCACCAAGAGATTTTCGAGAACTTTTTTCTGAGAATAAGAGTGGAATGCCAAAGGCAAGAAGAGGAAGGGTAAAGGCAGCAATATCAACTTTAAATCCGAGCGCTGAGATGATCCAGGCGGTTACTGTAGTACCGATGTTGGCTCCCATAATAACTCCGATGGATTGAGTTAGAGTCAATAGCCCTGCGTTAACAAAACTAACCACCATTACTGTTGTGGCGGAGGAAGATTGAATCAGGGCTGTAATTATAACTCCGGTTAAAACTCCGGTTACCCTGTTCGTTGTCATGGCTGTCAGAATTTTTCGCAAACTATCTCCCGCGAATTTCTGCAAACCTTCGCTCATAATTTTCATACCATATAGGAACAGACCTAAGGAACCTATCAAGCGTAGAAAATCAAAAAATGAATAGTCCATTTAAAATACGTTTAAGTGGATGTATATCCGATTAATATTCCTAACTTTATGGGACAAATGTATAAATAATAACTGAGATACTATGTCCGAAACAATTACAATTTATTGCAAAAATAACAATATTTATAAAGAGATTCCAATAGGTTCTTCTTTACTTGAGATTTTTGAAATGGTTGGAGCTCCTCTTCAACATCTGCCAATGAATGCTCAGGTGAATAATAAGACTGAGAGTTTGACTTACAAATGTTGGCAACCAAAGGATATTGAATATGTCGATTATTCCAGCTCTTCAGGTATGCGAACTTATGTCCGTTCCCTTTGTCATATTTTTTCGAAGGCGGTGCATGAATTATTGCCAGCTGCAACTCTTAATTTGGAACATCCAATTTCCAAAGGATATTATTCAGTTATTCACAATGGAAAGAAAATAGATGAGGAGACTATTGGTAAGATAAAGAAGCGAATGCAGGAGATTATAGACGCTGATCTGCCTTTTCAATTAAAAAATGTACGTACTTCGGAGGCGGTTATATTGTTTCGGGAGAAAGGATTGGATGACAAAGCCCGTTTAGTTGAAAGTACAGGAATGTCTTATACCTCTTATTATGATTTGGATGGTTATATCAACTATTTTTACGGTTGTTTGGTCCCTTCAACCGGGTATATTCGATTGTTTGATTTAGTTCCCTATTTTGACGGAGTTCTGTTACGTGTCCCGCAAAGAAATAATCCGATGGAATTAGAACCGGTTATCCGACAGGATAAAATGTTCCAGGTGTATAAAGAACATTTAACTCTGCAACGGACAGTCGGATTAGATAATGTAGGGGATTTAAATCGGGCCATTGAGCAGAAAAGAGCTTCTGAAGTGATTATGGTCTCTGAGGCAATGCAAGAAAAACAGGTCGCTAAAATTGCTGAAGAGATAGCTGCTCGTTATAAAGAAGGAGTACGCATTGTTCTGATTTCAGGTCCTTCTTCTTCCGGAAAGACAACGTTCTGTAAACGTTTACAGATACAATTAATTACAAATCTTATCCATCCGGTTGGTCTTTCTTTGGATGATTATTTCTTGAATCGTGAAGATACACCGAAAGATGAATATGGAGAATATGACTTTGAGTCATTGTATGCTTTGGATTTACCCTATTTCAATAGTGATTTAAAGAAACTGTTGGCAGGCGAAGAGGTAAATATGCCGACATTCGATTTTGGAACTGGTCATCGAATTTACAGAGGGCAGAAGTTGCAAATGCAGAAAAACTCAGTGTTAGTTATAGAAGGAATTCATGCTTTGAATCCTGAATTAACCTCTATGATAGAAGATCGTTTTAAATATCGGGTATATGTATCTGTCCTAACCTCTATCTCTTTGGATAATCATAATTGGATTCCGACAACAGATAATCGTCTGTTACGCCGTATAGTTCGGGATTACCGCTTCCGAGGATATTCGGCTAAAGATACAATTGCTCGTTGGCCCAGTGTACGTCGTGGAGAAGATAAGTGGATTTTCCCATTTCAAGAGAATGCAGATGCAATGTTTAATAGTGCTATGTTATATGAACTGGCGGCTTTACGTAAATTTGCAGAGCCTATTTTAACTGAGGTACGAGAATGTGATCCTGAGAATGCAGAGGCTTATCGTTTATTACGCTTCTTACGCTATTTTAATTATATACAAGATATAGGACTTCCAGGAACCTCTTTGTTACGTGAATTTGTGGGAGGTGGAAGTTTCCACTATTAATCATAGTGAGGTAGATAATAGAAAAATGAGAGTGTAATTTGATTATAAAAACTCTTGAATATCTATTGGTATATTATTTAATATGTTATTTATCAGTTAGATAAAATATTATTTGTTGTTATAAGCGGGCAGAAACTATAAAAAATGAGGTTTCTGTCCGTTTTATGAGAAAAGTATTTATATTCCCTTTGTCTATTTTCTAAGCGAAAAGTCCACTCTTTATGCTCCTCGTGTTCTTACTCAGGTAAAAGGAGGACGTTCTATTGATTGTCAGTTTCTTTTAGTAGCAGGCATGTTACCTATTAAAGAAGGTTCATATAGTACTCAGTTTCCAAATAATATTTATTATACATTGTGGTAGCTAATTATACAGATTATGCTATAGGTTCTTTTATTGATTATTTGAAGAGTCGACCTGATTTTGATGAGACTATGATTGTCATAACTGGTGATCATGAGGGATTAGCTTCTGATCGTATGTTATTGTGTCAGTCAAAAGAAGGAAAAGGTATTGTGTCTGATAAACCTTTTACACCTTTTATTATTGTAAATTCGCCAATAGGGATACGTTATGAAGCTGTAATGGGGCAAATAGATATGTATCCTACTATTTTAAATTTAATGTACTTAGATGATTATATATGGAAAGGGATGGGACAGAGTATATTAGATAAAGAGAAGAAACCTTTGGCTGTTAGCCCACAAATGGACTTAGAAGGAAATACAGAAGGTGTTACTTCAGGCGAAATACAAAGACTCAAAAACGCTTATAGAATATCAGACCTGTTGATTCGGTTTAACTATTTCCAACCAAAGAGAATTGAATTTTGTGAAGTACATTAAGGTGCTGTTCTACGTGAATGGAAGTAAGGAGAAAAAACTTCGTATCAAGTATATATTGTGAGTAATAAATTAATTTTTTACTTACACTTTGTGTTAATTGAAAAATAATTATCTTTGTACGGAATTTGACGAACACTTAATGTTGATTAAATGTTTTAGCTTTGGATATAACATTCAGTAATAACAAATTATTAAAGATGGCAAATAACGAAAGTTTTGCCATCAGAAAATTGGGTTCTCTACGAGCTAAGTTGTTTAGTGGTCGATTAGATGATATGGATGCGGCAACAACTTTAGAAGATGTTCGTTATCTTCCTGGTAATTATCATGAATTAACAGCGGATAGAAAAGGACAATGGGCTTGTGATTTAGACCAACCATATCGATTGATATTTCGACCACATGAAGAACCTATACCAACAGACGAAAACGGTAAATATATATGGATAGAAATAACAGGTGTTGAAATCTTAGAAATTACAAATTAT
Organism: Parabacteroides sp.; assembly: GCA_017481945.1. Lineage (GTDB taxonomy): Bacteria > Bacteroidota > Bacteroidia > Bacteroidales > Tannerellaceae > Parabacteroides. The sequence goes on from JAFUOJ010000024.1 coordinate 46,582, forward strand.
CACGGAAAATAATAACAATTATGGCAACAATCAGTCAATACACTCCCAAAGCAGTTTCTCATCCTGGGCAGACTCTTGGTTATAAAATACAAGAATTGGGGATGAGTATTAAAGAGTTTGCGATTCGAGCTTCTAAGCCCGAAAAAACTATCATTGCCGTAATAAAGGGAGATAGTTCTATTACTCCCGATATGGCAGTAGCGTTTGAGAATATTACTAAAATACCTGCTCATTTCTGGATGGCACGTCAAAGAAAGTATGATGAAGCCATCGCTCGTAAAAAAATGGAAATGAAGATTACAGAAAGTATAGGATGGGCAAATATGTTCCCATTATCTCATATGGTTAAATATGGCTGGATAGAGAAAACAAAAGAACAAAGCGAAAAAGTGAAGGCTATATTACATTTTTTTGCATTAAGTTCTGCTGAAGCATGGCATAATTATTATATGAACCAACAATTAAAAGTTGCTTTTAGAATATCTCTTAGTTCTATTAAAGAACCTTATGCTGTATCTGCATGGCTTCGACAAGGTGAAATACAGGCGGAAGCTGTATCAGTATTAGAAGAATTTTCCGAAAAATTGTTGCAAGAAAAAATCTTTGAGATGAAGCAATTAATGGCAAACAAACCTGATAATTGGCATATAACTCTTCAGACCATTTGTGCTTCATGTGGTGTAAAGTTAGTGTATACACAACCATTACCTAAAGCACCAATAAATGGAGCTACACGCTGGATGTCTGGTAAATATCCTGTAATACAAATGTCTGGAAGACATAAAAGATACGACATCTTTTGGTTCTCATTTTTTCACGAAATAGGACATTTATTGCTTCATGGTAAAAAAGATATATTCCTTGAAAATATAGAATATGATGATAAGGTACAGGCGAAAGAAAAAGAAGCTGATGATTTTGCTTCAAAAATAGTATTGTCTAAAGAGGAAGAAGAAGAGATCGTAACAAAAAGAGCATATTCCCCTTTAGATATTAAACGTTATGCACAAAAATTTGGAACACACCATTCTATAATTGTAGGAAGGCTACAATACAATAAAAAAATTCCATATTGTTGCGATTCTCAATTGTTAGATAAGATCGATTTATTTAATCATTAAACTTTCATTTAAAAGAGAAAATGAAACAATTACATATTATAACGCCAGTTAAAGATTCAATAGAATTAACATTGCAAACCATAGAATCGATACTTGCTTCGGATTTTACGGTTCCTTATCATTATTATGTATATAATGATTTCAGTACAGAGGAAAATACTGTACGTTTACGTGAAGCGTCAGAGAAAATGGGGTTTGAGTTAATTAATCTGTCTGATTTAACTGATCATCCTTCTCCTAATTATCTATTAGTACTTCAAACTGCACAACAGAAAGCGATAGAAGCTGAGGCGGGGTTACTAATAGTTGAGTCAGATGTTATTGTAAAGAAATATACATTACAATCTTTATTTGATGGTGCGCTTGAACGTTCGGATTGTGGAATAGCTGCTGCTGTTACAGTAGATGAGAATGAAAATATTAATTATCCTTATTTATATGCTCAGGGAAAAGAAAACCAGGTTTTCCCTGAGAAAAAACATTTGAGTTTCTGTTGCTCTTTACTTACTTTACGTTTCCTGAAGACTTTTGATTTTCATCAATTGGATCCGGAGAAGAATTGGCATGACGTAACAATTTCACATCGTTCATTAGAACTGGGTTTTGTGAATTATCTGTTTACTTCTTTGACCGTATGGCACCGTCCTCATGGAAGTCGTCCGTGGAAACAGCTGAAATATACCAATCCTTTAAAATATTATTGGTTGAAGTTTACAAAAGGACTGGATAAAATTTAATTGCTTTATGACAGGTTTACCTTTAGTTTCAATAGTTATACCAGTGTATAATATGGAGCAATACCTGAGTGAAACTCTTGATTCGGTATTGGCTTCAGATTATCCTTTTTTTGAAGTAATTGTTATGGATGATGGATCACAAGATTCATCTTTACAAATAGCAAAAGCGTATGCGCAAAAGGATACTCGCATAAAGGTTTATACGCAGCAGAACAAAGGAGTTTGTGCCGCTCGGAATCGGGCAATTTCATTAGCGAAAGGAGAACTTATTTTACCTGTTGACGCAGATAATATAATTACTCCTGAATTTCTACGTAAAGCGGTTGAAGTAATAATTCAGGATGAAAATATAAAAGTGGTAAGTCCACGAGCTAATTTTCTGGGTGATCGTTCTGGAGAATGGATATTACCTCCTTTTTCTTTGAATTTATTGGCCCGAAAAAATATTATGGATACTTGTGCCTTGTATCGAAAAGCCGATTGGGAAAGGGTAAAAGGTTATTGTACAGAGATTATAGCACGTGAGGATTGGGATTTTTGGATTTCTATATTGAAAGATGGGGGAAAAGTTATAAAACTACCAGAAGTAAGCCTATATTATCGAGTGAGAAAGAGTTCAAAACGAGTGACGGACCGTTTGTTGAAAAGACACGTGATTGATGTTTTAAACAAACGTCATCCGGAGTTTTTTGAAAAAGAATTAGGTGGACCTCTGCGTTATAAACGTTCTTGGTCTAAATGGATTAATAAAATGTATCGTATTTCCCACTCTCGTGTTGTTTTTGTTGATAAAGAATATGAGGATTTAAAGTCTTTCGTCAAAGTTCTTCCGGTCTATTTTAAGAATGGTGAAGGTAAGGTGATTTATAAAGGACGGAATGAATTGCGGGAATTTCATTACAAGGGAAAGGATTTGGTTGTAAAGTCTTTTTGTAAGCCAAATTTTATTAATCAAATTGTTTATGGTCTGCTTCGTTCTTCCAAAGCACAGCGTTCGTATGAATATGCTGAGATGTTTTTGAAGGCAGGTATTGGAACTCCTCAGCCGATAGGCTATTATACGGAACGTTCCGGGCTGTTGTTTACCCGAAGTTATTATGTTTGTCTGAAGTCGGAATGCCCTTATACGTATCGGGATTTTAAGACATATGATTTCTCCCGTAGTAAAGAAATTTTTTATGCCATTGCGGAGACAACGGCTCGAATGCATGAGAAAGGATATTTACATAAAGACTATTCTGCTGGGAATATCTTATTCCGAGACGATAGAGAGAAGATAGGGATAGAAATTATAGATCTTAATCGTATGTCTTTCGGTACTATTGATATGGAGAAAGGGTGTAAAAACTTTGAACGTTTACCAAGTACAGATGAACAATTGACTTTATTAGCCAATCGTTATGCAGAGCTACGAGGTTTTGATCCTGCGACCTGTTTTCGGTTAATGCGACAATATATTGATTTGGAAGAAAGGAGAAGGGCTGGAAATTAATCTGTACATTTGCAAAACTTTTTGATAAAATCGGGACATGAAAAGTATAAGAGTAGCCGTAATAGGTTTGGGATATGTTGGTTTGCCGTTGGCACGTTTGTTTGCAACTCGCTATCCGGTAGTGGGGTTTGATGTAAAACAGGAACGTGTAGCAGCACTTAGGGAAGGACATGATATTACGCAGGAAGTATCGGATGAGTTATTGCGTTCTGTCCTGTTGTCTCATTTACCAGAGGAAGAGGAGAATGGCCTGTTCTTTTCTTCGGACTTGGAAGATCTTCGTTCGTGTAATTATTATATAGTAGCCGTTCCCACACCGGTAGATATTCACCATAGCCCCGATTTGACACCTTTGTATGCTGCCAGTGAGACTGTCGGAAAAGTATTGACAAAAGGAAATATTGTTATTTATGAGTCAACGGTTTGTCCCGGAATTACAGAGGAGGAATGTGTTCCTATTTTAGCAAAAACCTCCGGTTTGGTTTACAATCAAGATTTCTTTGCCGGTTATTCTCCGGAACGTATTAATCCGGGGGATAAAGAACATACTGTAGAGAAAATCCGTAAGGTTACCGCTGGTTCTACTCCGGAAGTAGCAGAAAAGGTAGACGCGCTGTACCGTTCTGTTATTCAAGCCGGTACTTTCCCCGTTTCCAGTATTAAGGTGGCTGAGGCAGCTAAGGTAATCGAGAACTCTCAACGTGATATTAATATAGCATTCATGAATGAGTTGGCTAAGATCTTTCATTTGATTGGGATTGATACAAATGAAGTATTGGCGGCTGCAGGCACAAAATGGAATTTTCTTCCCTTCAAACCCGGTTTGGTTGGTGGCCATTGTATCGGTGTCGATCCCTATTATCTGATTCGGAAAGCACAAGACTACGGATTTCATCCCGGATTGATTTTGTACGGACGTCGTATTAATGATACGATGGGAGAATATATTGCCGGACGGGTAGTGAAATGTATGATAAAGAAAGAGATTCCGGTACGTAATGCTGAAGCCTTGGTTTTAGGGTTTACTTTTAAAGAGAACTGTCCGGATGTTCGCAACTCAAAAGTAGGTGATGTGGTTCACTATTTAGAAGACTACGGCATAAAAGTGACGGTTTACGATCCGTGGGCTCGTCCGGAAGAGGTTGCACGAGAATATGGATTGAAAGTATTGTCAACATTGCCGGAGAAGCAATTTGATGTTGTTGTTTTAGCCGTTGCTCATACAGACTTCCGTTCGTTGAATGTCCCGATGTTGCTCAAGGAACAAAGTGTTGTGTACGATGTGAAAGGCTGTTTGGATCCGATGTGGGTAGACGACCGATTGTAGTTACTTTCGGCCGAAATCCGCTGGGATTTCTCCCCATTCGGTGGTTTCCCATTTGAGGATTTGGGTTGTGTAAGTATTTGTATTAAGCCATTTCTCAGCCCGTTCGATAAGGTCAAAGATAACCTCGTTTTCCGGTACACGTTCTAATAAGGTCTTGCATTTCTTTTTCTTTACCCAACTAATGGCATTTCTGCTGTCAGAATAGATAGGCAGATCGCTCCCTTTCTGCTTTAACAAGGCTAAACCATGTACCAAAGCCAAGAACTCTCCGATATTGTTTGTTCCTTTTTTATACGGTCCGATTCGGAAAATCTCCTGTCCGGTAGGCATATAAACACCTCGATATTCCATATCTCCCGGATTACCGCTGCAAGCTGCGTCTACACAAAGGCAAGTTTGAAGAGGTTTTCCAATAGGAACCTTGGGTTTTAATTTGGCAACCGCCTGTGCGGAAGAAGCAGAACGAAGATAATGTTCGTACCCTTTTTTTAAAGCTTCAGTTGCCTCTTCTTGAGTTTCAAATGATTTATACTTAGCTCCTGTCTGTCCTTCTACTTGTGCTTTGCATTCTGCCCAACTGGTATATACTCCCGGAGTAATACCTTTCCATACAACATAATATTTTGCTTTTGCCATATCTTTTTTACCTGTCTATCTGCTTCCTATTTTTGAATTAACCCAATAGGATGTAAAAATACCCGGCAACAAAATAAAATTACTTGCCGGGAAATTATCTATTTCCTTCCGGGTAATGGGAATTACCTTAAGGAAAATTGCTTGTCGATAATCGTCAGCAGGCTTGCCGACAATTGTCAACAGACTTGTCGACGATTGTCAACAGGTCTGCCGACAATTGTCGGCAGGCAAATCGGTTGGGAACAAATAGTCGAGAAGTATGGGGCCAAAGATAAAAATTATCCGATAGAAACAGAACTTCTTAGTAGAAAAAGTATATTTTTGCAAGAAACTCTATACCGAATATGAAGCGTATATTTCTAATAGGATATATGGGAGCCGGAAAAACGACTGTAGGGCGGATTCTTGCTGAGCAGTTAGGACTCTCTTTTATTGACTTGGATTGTCATATCGAAGGCCGTTATTGTAAAACGGTCAGCCAACTTTTTGCCGAAAAGGGAGAGGACGCTTTTCGGGAAATTGAACGGAGAATGCTCCACGAGGTAGCTACATTCGAGGATGTATTGGTGTCTACGGGTGGTGGAACGCCCTGCTTCTTTGATAATATGGAGTTTATGAATGAAACGGGACAGACGGTCTATTTGGAAGTGTCGGTAGAGGAGTTAGCCAATCGTTTAGAATTATGTAAAACTACCCGACCGGTATTGAAAGGACGTTCAGGTGAGGATCTGAAAATGTTTATTTCAGAAAGTTTATCAAAACGAGAACCTTTTTATCGTAAAGCAGCTATTCTCTTTAAGGCAGAGGAGATGATGACGGATCAAGACGTACTGAAGATAGCAAAAACATTAGCTGAAATGTTATAATAAATATGGACTCGACAGGCAATAGACAGGGACAAGGGGTATATATCCCTCAAGAGTTATTGAAAGAGATTAGCAAGGTGAATAATCGTTTGCTGATAGGTATTCCCTGTGAGCGTGTAGAGGGAGAGCGTCGGGTGGCGTTAACTCCTGAAGCAGTCGATATGTTGACGGAACGGGGGCATCGAGTGCTGGTTGAAACGGGAGCAGGTTTGGGTATCAACTATTCGGATAGCCATTATTCGGAAGCGGGAGCTGAAATCGTGACCTCCTCTACTGAAGTCTTTCAGGCAGATATTATATTAAAGGTATTACCTCCGCTGGTTGCTGAGGTGATGATGATGAAGCCGCGAGCTGTCGTTTTCTCTACTATTCAATTCAATACTTTTTCGCAAGGAGCCTTCGAGCTGATGGCGGCCAAACGGATAACAGCTATTTCTTATGAGTTAATGGTTGATGAACAGGAGCGTAGTTTAGTGCTGAATGCTATATCCGAGATTGAGGGAACTGCTTCTGTTATGATTGCGGCGGATTTGTTAAGCAATACGCAAGGAGGTAAAGGAATCCTGTTGGGAGGAATTCCGGGAGTATCACCGACTGAAGTGGTGATTATTGGTGCCGGGAATGCCGGAACAGTGGCTGCACGGGCAGCAATGGCTTTCGGAGCCTCGGTGAAGGTTTTTGACGATGATATTAATAAACTGCGGACGATTCAGCAAGTGTTAGGACAGGGACTTTTTACTTCTACTTTTCATCCAAATGTTTTGCATAATGCATTTCGGAGTGCCGATGTCGTGATTGGAGCGAAGTGCTATATCAATACACGTCGTCGCTATATAATTGCTGAAGATATGGTACGGAGTATGAAGCGAGGTGCCTTGCTGATAGACCTTCGGATCAATCAGGGAGGTTGTTTTGAAACGACCTGTTGCTTGTCTCCTACAGAGCCGTCAGTATTTGAGCAATACGGGGTATTACACTATTGCAAACAAAACATTAGTAACTATGTGGCTCGTACAACTTCGATGGCGTTAAGTAATATTTTTGTTCCCCTCTTTTTTACAATTGGAGACGTAGGGAGTGTTCAGGCGATGATTAAGTGTGATTCGGGTTTTAAGAAGGGAGTGTATATGTATTGCGGGAAACCGGTCAATGATTACGTCTCCAGCCATTTTAGTTTACCTTCTAACAATATTGATATTTATTTAGCTGCCTTTTAAGCGATTTTGTTATGATTTTGCAAAGTTTATGTGTTACTTTGCGCCCTGTTTACGAAGAAGATTAGATAATATTACATAAAACAATGGTAGAACAGACAAAAGTAACAACACTGGATAAAGTCGTTATCCGTTTTTCGGGCGACTCCGGTGATGGTATGCAGTCGGCAGGAAATATTTTCTCTACTATTTCCGCTACAGTAGGAAATGGAATTAGTACGTTTCCTGATTATCCGGCAGATATTCGTGCCCCGCAAGGTTCTTTGACGGGTGTTTCTGGTTTCCAGGTACATATTGGTTCTGGAAAAGTATTCACACCGGGTGATAAGTGTGATGTCTTAGTGGCAATGAATGCTGCAGCGTTAAAGACACAATATAAGTTCGCGAAATCAACGGCTTGTATCATTATCGATACAGATTGTTTTCAAAAGGCAGATTTGGAAAAGGCTGCATTTAAGACAGATAATCCAATTGAAGAGATGGGAATCAAGCAGGATGTAATTGCTGCTCCGATCACTCAGATGGTAAAAGCTTGTTTGGCTGACTCTGGTATGGATAATAAATCTATGCTGAAGTGCCGTAATATGTTTGCTTTAGGATTGGTTTGTTGGTTGTTCAACCGTGATTTGGCGATTGCAGAGAATTTCTTACGCGAGAAGTTTGCGAAGAAGCCTGCGATTGCAGAGGCTAATATAAAAGTTATTCATGCTGGTTATGATTATGGACATAACACGCATGCTTCCGTAGATCATACTTATAAGATAGAAACAAAGGTAAAGGTTCCTGGAAAATACATGGATATTAGCGGAAATAAAGCAACTGCTTATGGGTTGATTGCTGCCGCAGAAAAGGCTGGGTTGAGACTGTTCTTGGGTTCTTATCCGATTACTCCGGCTACAGATATTTTACATGAACTATCCAAACATAAATCATTAGGCGTAACAACCGTTCAGTGCGAAGATGAAATCTCTGGTTGTGCGACCGCTGTCGGAGCCTCTTTTGCTGGAGCTTTGGCGGTTACTTCAACTTCTGGACCAGGCGTATGTTTAAAGTCTGAAGCGATGAATTTGGCTGTTATTACAGAGTTACCATTAGTAGTGGTGAATGTACAGCGTGGTGGTCCTTCTACAGGTTTACCAACAAAATCTGAACAGACCGATTTGTTGCAGGCTCTGTTTGGACGTAACGGTGAATCTCCTATGCCGGTAATTGCAGCAACTTCTCCGACTCATTGTTTTGACGCTGCTTATGAGGCTTGTAAGATGGCGTTGGAACACATGACTCCAGTTGTGTTGTTAACAGACGCTTTTGTGGCAAATGGTTCAGGTGCTTGGAAGTTACCTGATTTAGCCGAGTATCCGGCTATTAATCCGCCGTATGTTACTCCGGAGATGAAAGGGAACTACACTCCGTATCAACGTAATCCGGAAACAGGTGTACGTTATTGGGCTATTCCTGGCCAGGAAGGTTATATGCATATTTTAGGTGGTTTAGAGAAGGATAGCAATACGGGAGCGATCTCAACAGATCCGGACAACCATGATTTGATGTGCCGTCTGCGTGCAGAAAAGGTAGATAAGATACCTGTCGCAGATTTGAAAGTAGAAGGCTGCGTTGATGACGCAGATTTGTTGCTTGTTGGGTTTGGTGGTACTTACGGTCATTTGTATTCAGCTATGGAAGAGATGAATCAAGCAGGTAAAAAGGTGGCATTAGCACACTTTGTCAATCTGAATCCACTTCCTAAGAATACAGCAGAAGTATTGAAGAAATATAAAAAGGTAGTGGTGGCTGAACAGAACTTGGGTCAGTTTGCCGGATATCTCCGTATGAAAGTAGATGGTTTTGTTCCTTATCAATATAATGAAGTGAAAGGACAACCGTTCGTTGTGAGTGATTTAGTTACAGCATTCACTGAGATATTGAATAAATAATAACCGTAAAGAAAGTAAAGACAATGAGCGAATATACAGCAAAAGATTTCAAGAAAGGACAACCGCGTTGGTGTCCGGGTTGTGGCGACCACTTCTTTTTGGCTTCGCTACATAAAGCGATGGCTGAATTGGGTGTTGCTCCTCATGATATAGCCGTTATTTCGGGTATTGGTTGCTCCAGCCGTCTACCTTATTATATGAATACGTATGCAATGCAAACGATTCACGGACGTGCAGCTGCTATTTCTACCGGTTTTAAGGTGGCAAATCCCAATATGACGGTTTGGCAGATTTCAGGGGATGGAGATGGATTGGCAATTGGCGGTAATCATTTCATTCATGCCGTTCGTCGTAATATTGATATTAACATGATTCTTTTGAATAACCGTATTTATGGTTTGACAAAGGGACAATATTCTCCAACCTCTCCACGCGGATTCGTAAGTAAGTCTTCTCCTTATGGAACTGTTGAGGATCCGTTCCGTCCGGCAGAACTTTGTTTTGGTGCTCGTGGACGTTTCTTTGCACGTGCTGTGGCGACTGACGCACCGGGAACTGTTGAAGTTTTGAAGGCTGCAGCTAATCATAAAGGGGCTGCAGTATGTGAGATTCTCCAAAACTGTGTGATTTTTAATGATGGTACACATGAGTCTGTTTATTCAAAAGAGGGACGTGCTAAGAATGCAATCTATTTAGAGCATGGCAAGCCAATGTTGTTTGGAGAAAACAAGGAGTTTGGATTGGTACAAGAAGGATTTGGCTTGAAAGTGGTAAAGTTGGGTGAAAATGGTATCACAGAAAAGGATATTCTGGTACATGACGCTCATTGCCAAGATAACACATTGCAGTTGAAGTTAGCTTTGATGGAAGGACCAGATTTCCCGATTGCTTTAGGTGTCATTCGAGATGTGGAAGCTCCTACTTACAATGACGCTGTTCATGAACAATTGGATGAAGTTTCTGCTAAAAAGAAATATCATAACTTCCAAGAATTACTATTGACTAATGATATTTGGGAAGTAAAATAATTGTCATACTGATAAATGTAAGAAACCTTCTGGCAGCTATTAATTAGGCTTTGCTGGAAGGTTTTTTATTTGTCTTTTATTGTAAATTCTACTTTTTACGTATATTTGTGACGCACCTTTAGCAGAAAGCCTTTGGGTGGAATGTGAGGTGTTTTTATATTTTTAGAGAAGACGTTTATTAGCGTTTGTTTTTCGTATTTCAAAACTTCGCAACTTTTGACTCCTCGGAAACGAATAGCAACAAAGACGTCCTCCTGATAGTTGTATATATGTGTTTATATTTCGTAAGGAGTATAGATTGTATTATACGATATCGGCGTGGGCTTTCTGCGTTGCTCGTTCTCGAGGAGAGGGCAATGCGAAGGCCTTGAAATACAGAACGGGCAAAGGTAAGATTCCCACGCTTCTTTTGTATTAACAAGTAACAGACATAGTCTTTAGGGAATCCAGACTATTATTTTTAGGTAAGGAAACCTATGGTTCATGTCGGATTACTCATTAAGCGAATACTACGAAGTCAAGGACGTTCTGTAACTTGGTTTGCTACGCAATTATGTTGTACCCGACCAAATGTGTATAAGATATTCCAAAAAGAAAATATAGATATTCATTTGCTTTGTCATATTTCCCGTATTCTTAATCATGATTTCTTTCAGGATATTTCTGAGTCGATCAACGAATCTGATAAGAAATAGGATACACTTTTGTAAAACCTTTGGAATTATGAATTGAGGAACTTCCGTTTTTATTTACAATACTTTTACGGACAATAAATTTTATAGTAATTATGTTCGGTAAAGTATTGAAGTTCATTGTCCTTATCTCCTTTTGTCTTTCTTCTTTTTATATAAATGCTGTAAATAAACAATCAGATAGTTTAAGGATAGTTTCAAATGAAGAAAAGTTCCATTTAAAACAATTGATTTTGCCAGCTTCTTTGATCGCTGTAGGTTCTTTTGGGGCCAGTAATGGTTGGTTTAATAAACATGTAGATAATGAAGTTCGGGATTGGATGAAGGATTGGCGAGGAGATAACCGCTTTCATGCTGATGATTATATTCAATATGTTCCTGCTGTCTCTTATTTAGGATTAGGAGTATTAGGAGTCGAGACAAAACATTCTTTTCAAGAACGATTGGCAGTATTGGGAACCTCTTATTTAGCAATGGGAATTTTGGTTAATTCCATTAAATGGAGTGTTGATCGGAAAAGGCCAGACTCTCCAGCAATGAATTCTTTCCCTTCAGGACATACGGCTACAGTGTTTATGGGAGCAGAACTTATGCGGATAGAATATAAGGAGGTTTCTCTTTGGTATGGAATAGGAGCTTATACAATAGCTGCGGGAGTCGCATTTATGCGTTTATATAATGATAGACATTGGTGTAGTGATTTATTAGCAGGTGCGGGGCTTGGTATCTTAAGTGCTCGTATAGGATATTGGTTGTTACCTTTTAATCGGAAGATATTTAGGATAAAAAAGAAGGAATATTCTACAATGATTGTTCTTCCATTTTATAATGCTAATGAAAAAGGAGTGGGCGGAACTTTAGCCTGGACTTTCTGATTTATGGTTTAATATCTTGATTTGCAATCTCCAGATTACAAAATAAGACTACTTTTTACTGATAGGAAGGAAAAGTGTATTTATTACTGAAAAATTTCCTTAATCCTGTATGTCCTATGAAAATTTATATTACTTTTGTAACGCGATTAACAAGGCGAGATAGACAGTAAGTGATGAACAAAGCAAAAATGCTTTGTGTTTCTAAATAATTAGAAGAGAGAAATAAGTAATATAAAAAGTCAATTAAATTAAATTCAAGATGGCTACATTAGATTTAAGCAAGTACGGAATTCAGGATGTGAAAGAAGTTCTTCACAATCCGTCTTACGAAGTTCTGTTCGAAGAAGAAACAAAAGCTGGTTTGGAAGGCTTTGAAGTTGGACAGGAAACAGAACTGGGTGCTGTAAACGTAATGACAGGTATTTATACAGGTCGTTCTCCTAAAGATAAATTTTTCGTAATGGATGAAACCAGCAAGGATACTGTATGGTGGACTTCTGACGAATATAAAAATGACAACAAGCCAGTTAGTGAAGCTACTTGGGCTGAATTAAAGAAATTGGCTGCAAAAGAATTGTCAAATAAGAAATTGTATGTTGTTGATGCATTCTGTGGTGCTAACGAAGCAACTCGTTTGAAAGTACGTTTCATCATGGAAGTAGCTTGGCAGGCTCATTTCGTAACTAATATGTTCATCCGTCCGACAATGAAAGAATTGTCTGATTTCGGTGAACCAGATTTCGTAGTTTACAACGCTTCTAAAGCTAAAGTTGAAAACTATCAGGAATTAGGTTTGAACTCTGAAACTGCTGTTGTGTTCAACTTGACTTCTAAAGAACAGGTTATCATCAATACTTGGTATGGTGGTGAAATGAAGAAAGGTATGTTCTCTATCATGAACTACTTGAACCCGTTGCGTGGTATCGCTTCTATGCACTGTTCTGCTAATACAAATAAAGAAGGTACTGACTCTGCTATCTTCTTCGGTTTGTCTGGTACAGGTAAGACTACTTTGTCTACAGATCCAAAACGTTTGTTGATCGGTGATGACGAACACGGTTGGGATGACGAAGGTGTATTCAACTATGAAGGTGGTTGCTATGCTAAGGTTATCAACTTGGATAAAGAAAGCGAACCAGATATCTACAATGCTATCCGTCGTGACGCTTTGTTGGAAAATGTAACTGTAGCTGCTGACGGTAAGATTGATTTCGCAGATAAGAGTGTAACTGAAAATACACGTGTTTCTTATCCGATCGAACACATTGTAAATCGTGTTGCTCCGGTTTCTAAAGGCCCGCACGCACATCAAGTTATTTTCTTGTCAGCTGATGCATTCGGTGTATTGCCTCCAGTATCTATCTTGACTCCGGAACAGACTAAGTATTATTTCTTGTCTGGTTTCACTGCTAAGTTAGCTGGTACAGAACGTGGTATCACTGAACCGACTCCCACATTCTCTGCTTGTTTCGGTGCTGCTTTCTTGTCATTGCACCCAACAAAATATGGTGAAGAATTAGTGAAGAAGATGGAAGCTGTAGGTGCTAAGGCTTATTTGGTAAATACAGGTTGGAACGGTACAGGTAAACGTATTTCTATCCGTGATACTCGTGGTATCATTGACGCTATTTTGGATGGTTCTATCGATAAAGCTCCGACAAAAACTATTCCGTACTTCGATTTCGTTGTACCAACAGAATTGCCGGGTGTTGATCCAAACATTTTAGATCCGCGTGATACATACGCTGAAGCAGCTCAGTGGGAAGAAAAAGCAAAAGATTTGGCAGCTCGTTTCATTAAGAACTTCTCTAAGTTCACTGGTAACGAAGCTGGTAAAGCTTTGGTTGCAGCTGGTCCGAAATTGTAATTCAATACATAGACAGATTCAAGCGCAGAGTTTCAGCTCTGCGCTTTTTTTATATTCCTACATTTATTTTGTGGAAATGTTAGGATGTTTTAAAATATATCTCTAATTTTACCCCAAATTAGCATTTATGCGGAGTATAAGGTTTAAAATAATTAAACAGTTCTTACTGACTATAGGAATCTTGCTTTCATTAGTTTCTTGCGGTGGGAATGTGGCTTACCAGATAGAGGGAAAACTGACTAATCTGGAAGATCAAACTGTGTATGCTGTTTTTGAGAATGAGGATATAAAAGTGGTTGATACAATAACCTGTGAAAAGCCGGGACAGTTTTTAATTCAACAAAAACAGGGTGATTTTCGTGAAGTGACTCTCTTTTTTGAAGGAAAAACGCGTTGGGTAACAGCTTTCCTGGAAGGTGAGGGAAAAATTACAATCTCGGGAGATATTAATTATCCCACCTTATTAAAGGTGAAAGGAGGACGTATTAATGACCGTCTCTCTTCTATGAAAAAAGAATTAGCCCCTTTGCTAAAAGAACGTGCGGATTTGGCTCGTAAATTGCACGGAGATAAACAGAATAGAGATAGCGTGAATATCGCCATTGAAGATACTGACATCGCTTCACGTTTAGCGAATGTACATCATTTATTGGAAGAAAAGGTAACTGATTTAGTAAAGAAGAATTCAAAAGAGGAAGCTTCTGTCGTTCTTATTCAGACCTATTTTATGCGTCCGGATGATACTCGGCAAATGGATGAACTGTTGGCTGTTTTGGATCCTAAGTTGAAAGATTTTTATTTGGTTCCAAAGTTAGAGGAATATAGTACGCGAGCTAAACGAACAGCTTTAGGAGTTGAAGCACCTGATTTTAAGGTAAAGAATATTTATGGTAAACCTGTTAGCTTAGATTCTTTCTCTAAAAAATATCTGCTGCTTGCTTTTACCGCTCCTTGGTGTGATATGTGTCAGACGGAGGATTTGTATTTGGATAAAGTCGCAATGAAATATCCTAAAGATAAATTGGATATGCTATTGATTAGTTTAGATGAAGACTCCAAAGAAGTCCGTCAAGTTCTTGCTAAGGATAGCATTGCTTGGAATCTGGTCACTGATTCGGCAGGACAGGCTACGATGTTAGTTGATTTGTATAATGTGAGTGCTCTGCCTCGCTGTTTCCTGATTGACGAAGAGGGAAAGATTGTTTTACGAACAGACAATGGGGTAGAGATACAACAGACTCTTGAAAAGCTGATAGAATGAAAGATTACTGATTCAATATAAATATTCAAAATGCTTAACTATGTTAGTCAAATCTTATGCCGCAGCGGTGCAAGGCGTTTCTGCGACAATTATTACAATTGAAGTAAATTGTACCAAAGGTATCCAATTCTTTTTGGTAGGACTTCCGGATGTGGCTGTACGTGAAAGCCATGAACGTATTATTTCTGCTCTTCAGGTGAGTGGCTATACTTTCCCGCGCAATCGGATAGTTATTAATATGGCTCCTGCGGATATTCGCAAAGAGGGGTCCTCCTATGATTTGCCACTTGCTATTGGTATATTGGCAGCCGCTGAACAGTTAGATCCCTCTCGATTGGAGCAATTTATGATGATGGGAGAACTTTCGCTGGATGGTACTTTGCAACCCATAAAAGGAGCCCTTCCGATAGCCATTAAAGCACGTGAAGCCGGTTTTAAAGGATTCATTGTTCCCAAACAAAACGCACGTGAGGCTGCGGTTGTGAATCAACTGGATGTATATGGCGTCTCTACCATTAAAGAGGTAATAGAGTTTATTGCCGGGAAACGAGAATTAGAACCGACGATTGTCAATACTCGTGAAGAGTTTTATGCAAAGCAAATGCAGTTTGAGTCCGATTTCTCGGATGTACGCGGACAAGAACATGTGAAGCGTGCGATGGAGGTGGCGGCTGCAGGTAGCCACAATATCATCCTTATAGGCCCCCCGGGAAGTGGAAAATCGATGTTGGCGAAACGTCTA
Organism: Parabacteroides sp.; assembly: GCA_017481945.1. Lineage (GTDB taxonomy): Bacteria > Bacteroidota > Bacteroidia > Bacteroidales > Tannerellaceae > Parabacteroides. The sequence continues at coordinate 62,374 of JAFUOJ010000024.1, forward strand.
CCCTCGATTTTACCCCCTTTTACGTTGCAAGAATCATTGGAAACAACCAAGATTCATTCTGTTGCTGGAAAAATAGGAATTGAAACCTCTTTGATGACACAACGCCCTTTCCGTTCCCCTCATCATACGATTTCAAACGTCGCTATGGTTGGAGGAGGCAGTTTCCCACAACCGGGTGAGATTAGCTTGGCACATAATGGAGTCCTGTTTTTAGATGAATTACCGGAGTTTAATCGAAATGTCTTGGAAGTAATGCGACAGCCTCTGGAAGATCGGACAATCACAGTGTCTCGTGCCCGTTTCTCAGTAGAATATCCGGCAAACTTTATGTTGGTCGCCTCCATGAATCCTTGCCCATGTGGGTATTATAATCATCCGGAAAGAACCTGTCTCTGTTCGTCTCACGCCGTTCAACGATATATGAGCCGGGTGTCAGGACCTTTGTTGGATCGAATAGATATTCAAGTAGAGGTCGTCCCCGTTCCTTTTGAGAAAATTTCGGAGCAACGTCCTTCTGAACCCAGTGCTGCGATACGGGAACGAGTAATGAAAGCCCGGTCTATTCAGGCGAAACGATTTGCCGGATGTGAAGGAATATACAGTAATGCACAAATGACAACAAAACTGTTACATGAGTATGCTGTCCCGGACGCAACCGGTTTAGCTTTGTTGAAAACGGCTATGAAACGACTGAATCTATCCGCCCGTGCATATGACCGAATATTGAAGGTCGCCCGAACAATTGCGGACTTAGAGGAGTCTCCTAAAATAGAATCTCGTCATTTAGCCGAAGCAATCAATTATCGAAATTTGGACCGAGAAACATGGGGAATGTAAAAAAGAAACTATTTTTGCTATGAGAAAAGAATTTGGAAAGTGGTTGATGGATGTTGCGAAGTATATGACAACTGCTATTTTGATATCTTCTGTCTTTAATGACGTTGAAGGGTTAAAGATGAAATTTATTTGTTCTATGCTATCCGCATTTACATTAGTGACAGGATTGTATCTTGTTAGAGATATTGATAAGAAGTTTAATAAAAGAAATAGGAGGACTTAGTATGAATGATGCTATTTTCGCATATTCGTTTGTAGCTCTAATAGCTACTGTCGGTTTTATTTATTTTAAAATAGAAGATTATAGAAATAGTAAAAAGAAAGGACACTAAAAGTCCTTTCTTAACTATTTCTATATTCTAAAGGTCCTACCCCCACATGCCGTTTAAAATATTTACCAAAAAAAGACATATTCGTGAAGTTTAGGGAATAAGCAATGTCATGAATACTAAGATTCGTCGATTTTAGTTGCGCCTTAGCGTCCATAATCACCATAGAAGAGATAATCTCCGTACATGTTTTCCCAGAAACCTGCTTGACGGTAGTACAAAGATGAGCCTGCGTAATCCCCAACTTCTCTGCATAAAAAGAAACGTTCCGCTCTTGGCTGTAGTTCTGCATAACCAGTTGCATAAAATCCTTATGGATCAGTTCACTCTTAGACAAACTCTTTTGAGTAGAAGCCTTGTCTTTATAAAGCGTTTTAAGACCAAGCAATATGCCGGAAAGAAAATGACTGATTAAAGGTTTCCCGATTTTCCCTTCGAACTGATTGAATAACTTAAGGATAAGCGAAAAATAATCTTTCATCAAATAGGCCGGCTTTTCTTGTATCGAGAGAACCGGATTCTCCTTGATCATGTAGAAAATATTGGAAATAGGTTTAAGCCCATTATTCTCTCCGACAAATTGAGAAGAGAAACCCATTACAAAGATTTGTATATCCCCTTCCACTTTATGAATTTGCAAGATAGTCCCAGGCAGAATCGTCACAAAATCGTAAGGCTTGATCTGGTAACGGGTCAAGTTGATAGACCCCTCAATATTCCCCTGCATACAGAATACAAAAATCAAAGCCTTGATACGGCAAGGAAAGTTTGTGTACAAGTTCAATATGTCCCGACTAATATCCGTTCCAATAATCCAATCTACCGGAATATCTATTTTAGGAAGTTCATTATCCATAACCATTTATCTTAAAATTGGGGCAAATATAAAGAAAAAAGTATGTACTTGTAAATACCAATATTATACTTATATTTGCCGTATCTAAATATCCATTAATAAGTAAATAGTAATAATCTGTTAAAACTTTAAAACTATGAAGTATTTAAATCCGAAAGCTGATCTTACGTTTAAACGTGTATTTGGTGAACATCCCGATTTGGTAAAAAGTTTGCTAAATGCCCTATTGCCCCTTGCTCCTGACCAAGAAATTGAAGACATCGAGTATTTAAGTCCGGAGATGGTCCCAGAGACCCCTTTGCGGAAAGACAGTATTGTCGATGTCCGCTGTAAAGATAAAAAAGGTCGTCAGTTTATTGTTGAAATGCAAATGATCTGGACCCCGGAGTTCAAGCAGCGTGTTCTGTTTAACGCTTCAAAAGCCTATGTACGCCAAGTATGGGCCGGAGAGCATTATGAATTGTTACAACCCGTCTATTCTCTGAATTTAGTGAATGATATTTTTGAACCCTCTCTCGAAGGATATTATCATCACTACACAATGATTCATGTTGAACATTCAGACCGCGTAATAGACGGCCTCCAGTTGATTTTTGTAGAGCTGCCCAAGTTCAATCCTCAAACCTATTCGGAAAAGAAAATGCAGGTGCTCTGGCTCCGTTATCTTACGGAGATCAACGAGTACACAAAGGAAGCTCCGGAAGAGCTGTTGGCCAATCCGGATGTAAATAAAGCCTTAGTTGAGTTGCAGCAGTCTGCCTTTTCAGAAGCACAACTTTTAGGATATGAACGCTTCTGGGACATGGTGAATGTTGAACGCCTCTATTATCGATATGCTGAACGTCGCGGAACAGAAAGAGGCATGCGCAAAGGTCTCAGACGAGGTCTTAAGCGAGGTCTCCAAAAGGGCCTTGAACAAGGAATGCAACAGGGTATGGAGCAAGGCCTTCAGCAAGGTATGGAGCAGGGCCTCCGACAAGGCCTTGAACAAGGTCTCCAAAAAGGCATAGAAGAGGGAATGCAGCAAGGCATAGAACAAGGTCGTCAACAGGGTCTTGAACAAGGCCTTCAGCAAGGCATAGAACAAGGCCGTCTCGCTGAGCAGCAGCGAATCGCCTTCAATATGAAGAAGCAAGGTGTCCCTACCGACATAATCGCCCAAAGCACCGGGCTCCCCATTCTGGAGATAGATTTATTATGAAATAGCATACCCCCCCCTCGCCCTCAAGCCTCCCCTCCTTGAGGGCTTTTTTTGCTCTCTATTTTCCCTTTTCTTTCTCTTTGAAACCTTCCGGAAACGATAAATAGGACAGTGAGGAGAGGCGAATTGTCTGATTTTAGGGGGAGGAGTAGGGGCGATTTTTAAAAAGAGAACAGATAATAGAATAAATAGACCTTGTAGAGGTTAAACATTCGTAGTTACTTTGCACCGGATTCAGAATATTAAAACGAAAAAAAGAAGAAGTATATTAATAAATGAGTATGAAAAATTTGAACCTATTAGTAAAAGGTATGGTAAGTCTCCTTTTGGGCGGCTTATTGGTGACCTCTTGCCAGAGCGAGGATTTCGACGGTCCGGTGCAGGCTAAAGGAAAAGGAACGGTTACGTTGAACTTGAAGATGGATTCTTCTTTTGGAACCTCTACAAAGGCAATTTCAGAAGCAGATAGTTTGAAGTATCATGATAAAAATAACTATACCGTTGAGATTTTGAAGGCCAATGAAGATGAATCTGTTGTTGTATCAGAATTGTATCCCAATTTGGAGGATTCTTATACATTGGATTTAGGTTCGTATATCGCCAGAGCATATTACGGAGAAAACTATAAAGATGTGAAAGCTACTCAAGATGGTTACTACGTTGTAGGAGAACAAACATTCACTATGGATGTAAATGAAGACAACGAAGTAGAATCCAAATCTATCTCTTTGACCTGTTCACCGACACACGCAAAGCTGATTGCAAACTTCGACGTGGAAGAGATGGACAAATACTTCTCAGATTATTATGTGACTTATAAAGTAGGAACTACTGAAACTTCCAAAGTAAATAATATGGATCCTTGGTATCTGTTAGTTAATAAAGCAGGTGAGACGGTAACTGCTACCATTCATCTGACATTAGTTGATGGAGACTCTTATACAGTGAATAAAGATTTTGTTTCAACAAAAACAAAGACTTTAAAACCGAATGAATCTTGGACGTTGGAAATCGCTCCGACATACGAACAGAAAACAGGAGACTTAGGTATTAACATCACAATCGACGAGACAACCGAAGATCATGAGATTGTAATTACTGTTCCTTCAGATTGGGTATAATTGTAGAATAATAGTTAGTAAGAAAAATATGAGACTACATAATTATATAGTATTAGGAGCCGCTCTATGGATGAGTTTGGTTTCCTGCGAGACGAGAGAAGCTATTACTGGAGACGATACTAATTTAGCTGCTGGTACAGGTGCTTTGGCTTTAAGTGTCAATGCTAAAGACCCCGTTTCAACGAAATCAGGTGTGAGTACTTCTGATTTCCCGGTAATCATTTCAACCGCAGAGGGAGAAATCGTCAAAGAATATGATAAGGTAAAGAACTTGCCGGAGGCAATTACTTTAGAAGTAGGTGATTACGTAGTAGACGCCCATTCTTCTTATGTATTAGAAAAAGAAATGGATAAAGCATACTATGCAGGTAGTGCCGAGTTGGAAATTAAAAACCAAATAACCAGTACAGCAGTGGTGACTTGTACACGTCAGAATACACGTATTCGTATGGAGTACACCTCTGATTTCTTGAATGCTTTCAAAAGCTGGTATATTACAGTAAACGATGGTTCTGATTCTGTTCTTGAGTATACAAATGACAACAAATCTCCAGATGATGTATATTGGTATTTTGAACCGAATACGGTTGAAAAGATTAAGGTAGAGATTGTGGCTGTTACAGCAGAGGGACAGTCTATCACTGATAATCGTACTTTCACGAAGGCGGACGCGGTTGAAAAATATGAAGATGAAGATTATACAACAGATGAACGTTATTTTGCCGGAGGAGACGCTTTGCACATTAAGTTAGGTGCAGCTTCTCTTGACGCTCCGACTGAAGGTACTGTAACCGGAGTTGATATTAGCGTTGATATTCAGTTTGATGGCTCTACAAATCCTGTTGAGATTCCGGTAGAAGATGTGATTCCGGTAGAACCGACTGATCCGGATACGCCAAATACTCCTGGAGAAGATAATGAAGAAAATGCTGGTGACCCCAATAATTTAATTACGATTTCAGACGCTGCTGGTGCTAATTATTTGGAAACAGGTGTAACCTTTAAAAAAGGTGATTCTAATCCTGATCCGGCAGTTAAAGTCCTAATGAATGTAACAAAAGGAATAAAAGAAATGTGGGTTTATGCAGATGCTGGTAATGATGGTTTTAAAGAAGACCTTAAAGTTTTAGCTACTGCTCCTGGTATTGATTTAGCTTCGGAAGATGCAGCAAGTTTAGCTTTTGCATTTAATAATAATTTACCTGAAGTTGGTAGTACTTCTTTTGAGTTTGAGTTAACAGGTACTTTGTTGAATTTGATGGCAAATTTTGGAGCAGGAAAACATACTTTTAATTTGAAAGTGATTGATCAAGAAAATAATTATGATACAGCTAAGTTAGTTGTAACTATAACGGAATAAGATTATGAAAAAGATATATTCTATAATATCGTTTTTTATTTTCACATTGATGATTTCTTGTCAGAGTGAGGATATTACAAACGGACTAACAAGCGATATGGGGTATTTACGTTTGAATGTAAATACATCAAGTTCTACAACGACAAAGGGAGAGGATGGTCTTCCTGAAGGATATGACCCCAAGCAATTGTTTGTAGCGATCTTAGACGCTAAAGGAGATACAGTACAGTCTACAGACGATTTTAAAGAAAACTGGGGAAATGGAAAAAGCTTTCAATTGAAAGTGGGTACGTACACTATTACGGCTAATTCCAATGGATTCGATGGTTCGACAGCGCGTCATGGAGAGAACCCCTACTATGCAGGAGATACAACTGTTGTAATTACTGCAGGTAAAGAAATTGCTGCTGATCTTGTTTGCCGATTGGCAGATGTAAAGATAACGGTTCAGTATGAATCCTCTTTTGTAAAGGCTTTTTCAGCAGCAAATGTGAAAATTAGACCGGAAGTATCAACTGTAACCGCTTTGAATTTCTCGCTGAATGGAGATGTAACTGTGGGGTATCTGCCGGTAAGTGATTTTACTGCCGGAATTCAAGTTACAAATATGGCAGGCGTTACTAATTCTAAAGATACGCTGATTTCTGGGGTACAAGCACGTGACCACTATATCTTTATCTATAGAGTAGATTTAGAAGGAGATGGAAAGATTGAAGTCGAAGCAGATGATTCACAACGGGTTTATACTTACATCTTCCCGGTAACTACAACTCCGTCTACCTCTGTAAAAGTAGAGAGTGCAAATGCATGGAGTAACTTTGCTTACCTGTCAGGTACTGTGACTCCAAAGGATCCTGCAGCGGTGGTTCCGGCTGGAAATGTGACTTTTGAATACCAGTTGGCAAGTGCGGATGAAGATTCAGATCCGTGGACAACATTGGCGGCAGAAGCAGACGGTACAAATACATACAAAGCTACTTTGAAGAATTTAACTCCGGGTACAAGTTATAGATACCGTTTGGTTTGTGAATGGGATGGAGAAACTCCGGTAAGTTCAGCGAAGTCATTTACAACGGAAACTCAACGTTTGTTCCCATATGGAAGTATGGAAAATTGGTATAAGGATGACAAGATTCCAATGTTAGGTGTAATAGATGATGATGATGATTTTTGGGATACAAGTAACCCTGGATCGGATATTGCAAGTATATATCCTACATATAGTGTTACATCCCCTATTCATGGAGGGACTTATGCTGCTTGTTTGAATACAGAAGGTGTGGATATTGATATATTTGGTATTCATAAATTAGCTGCAGCAAGTTTATATTCGGGAGCATTTAATGGTTTGGTAGGAACGAGTGGCGCTAAACTTGATTGGGGACGTAAATTTACAGCTCGTCCGACTCAAGTAAAAGGATGGTATCAGTACACAACGGGTAATGCTGATTATACCGGTAGTCATCTTTCAAGTAGTGATTATGATTTATGGTCTGCTTACGTTGTTTTAGTTAAAAAGAAGACGAATGTTGATAGTGACTTTGTTTTACAGGTAAATAATACCGACATGGATAATTTCCCACAATTTGCCAGCGATTTTGCTAGCGGTGAGACAAATGATAATTACGACATCATTGCTTATGGTGGATTGTCTGATGATTTCTGTAAACAGCAGGTAAGTAGTTGGACTGAATTTTCAATTGATTTGACGTATGCTAATTTAACGGAGAAACCGACACATATTATTATTGTGATTTCTTCCAGCAAATACGGAGATTATTTTGAAGGTAGTACAAGCAGCTTGCTTTACTTAGACGATTTGGAATTTGTTTATGGCGAGCCTACTTTAAAATAGTAAATAGCTCCAATTATATAACAGAATCTAAATAATTTCCCCTATCTTTGCCCGGAAACCTACTTTCAGCGAAAGGAAGGTTTCCGAGGTTTCGGAAAGGGCTAATTCAGTAAAAAAAGGGCTTCCGGAGTTCCGGAAGCCCTCAAATAGGCAAAAAATAGCTTTCCGGAGTTCCGGAAAGGGTAAATTCGCTGAAAAATAGGTTTCCGGCGTGTCGGAAGGCTTCCTTTCGCTGAAAGGAGAATTTCCGCCGAAGCTGAAAAGTGTATTTTTTTAATTTACCGTTTAAATTTTTGTACGATGGAAGCAATTTTTAAAGATTTCGATTTTTACAGTGCACGCAATGCGGAACACGTCTATTTCCACGAAAATGCGTCATTGATTTTTACTGAATCGTTCGCCTCAACTTATGGGCTGACCGATTTAAGAGAACAATACATCGCTGCTGTAACAGCGGAATCTGCTAAACATGTATCGAATCCCGCTTATCTCGATACACCGGAGCTTCAAAGTCTGGATCGAGCACGGGACAATGTGTTTTATTTGATTGCCCATGTGGCAGAGGCTTATCTCTCTTATGCTTTTAAGACGGAGGATACAGAAGCTGCTAATTTGATTGTCTATTTGATGTCCCCCTATCGTAAGGCGGCGGCTATGAGTTATTTAGAAGAAACAGCTGTATTAGCTGACTTCTACTCCAAACTTCTCTCCGATGAATATGCCGAGGCGTTGGCAACGCTTCATTTGAGTGAGGCGGCAGCAGAGGGAAAGCGATTGAATGATGAGTTCAACGAACTCTATAAGAAACGTTCGGCCGAAGTGTTGGGACGCACCGTTTCGGCAACGATGAAAGAGTTGCGTACAGCGACGGATACAGCCTTCAAGGCGTTGGCTGACGCAGTAAACGCGCTCTATTTGGTCTACGCGACCATCACGAAGGACGAAACGAAGGCGGCAGAGTTGAAAGCCGTAATCGACGGTGTGAATGCGCTGATCGTCCAGTTGCGTCAGGTAATCCAGCAGCGCGGTGGCAACGCCAACGAATTGCCGGATAGCACACCGGTAACTCCGGATACCGACGACTCTTCTTCATCAACCGAAGAGGACGACATGCCGGAAGAGTTGTAATTTATGAACAGGATAATAATAATAATAAATGAAGAACATACTAATAATCATAGTTACATTTTGGTTTGGGGGGATTGTTCCAGTGATGGCCCAATCCTCCACTTCTCGTAAAGTGCAGAGAATTGACCGCGAGATTCAAACCTCCGTATTTATTCCGAAAGGAACCTGGATGGCGGGAGGTACCGTCTCCTATTCTGAACACGACGAGAGCAACTTGAACTATTTAGTCTTGAAAGATGTCGAAGGCGAAGGCTATGACTTCAGCGTCAGCCCCTATTTCGGATACTTCTTCCGCGACAATATCGCCATCGGCGGACGTTTTGCCTATAAACGGAACTACTTGGACTTAGGCAACTTTGACCTCAACTTAGGAGAAGATTTTAACATCAGTTTGAAAGATATTTACTACTTGGAGCATAAATACGAAGCTTCCATGTTCGTGCGTACCTATATGCCGATTGGGAAAAGCAAGATCTTCGGGCTTTTCAACGAGGCACGTATCACCTACGGCTACGGGACGGGGAAGAACTCCACCGGCTCAGGGACCGAATACGACGGAACCTATCAGACGGTACAGAACATGCAGATCGGTTTTGCCCCCGGTATGACCGCCTTCATTACCGACTGGTCGGCGGTGGAAGTCTCTGTCGGTGTCATGGGGTTCGACTTCAAGTGGGTCGACCAGGAGACGAATCAGATCGAGACCGGAAAGCAGCGCGTTTCTTCAGGTAACTTCAAGATCAACCTGTTTTCCATCAATATTGGTATGACCTTTTATTTGTAAACGATAGATGATAAAGAAATTAAGCTATTATATCGGATGTTTGTGGTGTCTCATGGCTTGTACCATTGAGAACGACATTCCCTATCCATTGGTAGAGGGAGCGATCGTGGCTATCGAAGTCGAGGGCCAGCGTGCCGGTACGGATGGGCAGAGCGTGGAGGCAACCATCAATGCGAAGGAACGGACGGTGACACTCTTCGTGAATGACTCCGTAGACATCTCCCGTCTGAAGATTAAACGGTTGGAAATCTCGGACAATGCGACTTTGACGCCCGACTCGGCAGCCTGTGTCGACGTGAAGAACTTCCCGACGATCGGTTTTGCTGCGTTGAACGAGCTGACCTCTACGGCCAACACCCGCATGGACTTCTCCGAGCCGGTGACCTTCACGATTCACACCTATCAGGATTATGAATGGACGGTGAAGGTGACGCAGATTGTCAATCGCGAGATAGACGTCGTGAACCAGATTGGAGACGCGGTGATAGACACCTACAGCCGGAAGGTGGTGATTTACGTCTCTACCGAGCAGTCTTTGCGCAACCTGCAGGTGAATAAGATGTACTTAGGCGGTGAGTTTGGACGGGTGGAACCGGACCCGACGACCATTACCGACTATTCCGCTCCCGTGGAGTTCTACGTGCGTACCTCTTGGGAGACGACGATGAGCAAATGGACCGTTTACGTCTACCAGCAGGCAAGCAGCACGACGACTGCTAACGCCTTTGCGATGGTGACCAAGGCATACCTGAACGGAAAGATTCAGAGCGGGAAGACCCCCGTCATTGAATATAAGACACAGAATAGTTCCACATGGAACACATTGGCAGCAGCGAATGTGACCACCTCCGGAACCTCTTTTTCGGCAACCCTGACCGGCCTGAAGGCGAGCACGACCTACCAGTACCGCGTGACGGTCGATGGCGAAGCCGGCGAGGAGAAGACCTTTGCGACAGCTGCCGCCGTTCCGTTGGAAAACGGAAGCTTGGACAGCTGGTCGAAGAACGAGAGCAACTCTAAGCTATGGCAGCCTTGGGCTGAAGGGGCAGAGTCTTTCTGGGACACCGGGAATCGGGGGGCGACAACCGTAGGCGACAGCAACTCCATTCCGACACCGGAGACCTGCAACGGGTCCGGCAACGCGGCTGCGTTGGAGTCCAAATGGATTGTCTTGAAGTTTGCAGCCGGTAACATCTTTACCGGAACCTATAAGAAGACAGACGGCACAAACGGAGTCTTGGGCTTCGGACGTCCGTTTACCTCTTTCCCGTCCAAACTGCGGGTGAACTATAAATACCATTGTGCAACGGTGGATAAGGTGGGCGACGACGCGATGGCGCATTTGAAGGGGAAACCGGATTCTTGCCAGATTTACATCGCGCTGACCGACTGGGACGAACCGCTGGAGATTCGTACCCGTCCTTCGGAACGTCAGCTTTTCGACCCGAACGACAAACATGTGATTGCCTACGGACAGGTGACGCATGGGGTGAGCATTCCTAACTGGACGCAGCGGGACATCGAGCTGGAGTATCGCTATACGAACCGCACGCCGAAGTATATCCTGATTGTGGCTTCGTCCAGCAAATATGGGGACTACTTTACGGGAGGAACCGGCTCTAAGCTGTGGTTGGATAATTTGGAACTGATTTATGATTGACGAACAGATGAAGAAATACTTTCTATATATAACCATTTCCCTGTGTGGACTGCTGGTGACCGCTTGTCAGCAGGAGACGCTGGTGGATTCGGCTAAGGGTGGGTTCGCCATCACGCTGTTGGACGAGACTGCGGCAACGGACGTGATGACCAAGGCCTCTCCGCTGAAACTGCCTGCCAGCGTGAGCAAGGAATTTCATTTGACGATAACCAAGAACTCCAACGGCTATGTGCTGTATGACGGCGGCTATACGGAAGAGGTCATTCCGGCAGCTGCTGCAACCTATACGGTGAAGGCGACCTTTGGAGAGGAAAATATTTTGGAAGTGAACAACCCCTATTTCGTGGGCGAAGAGGACAATGTCGAGGTGAAGGCGGGCGACGAGCCGACAACGGTGGAACTGGCTTGCAAGCTGGCAAACGCATTGACTTCGGTACGCTTTGGAGAGGGGGACGAGAACCGCGCGAAGTTTGACGAACTGTATGCACCGGGCTACGGGGTGAAGATTGCCATCGGGCACTATTCAACGGTCTTGACGGACAGTATGAAGGTGGCTTACTACAAGGCGGGGACGAAGCCGGCAGACGTGACGCTCGCTTTCGTCGGGACGATCCGAGGAAACGGGCAGGCGGTGGAATATCCGTTGGATACAAAGCTGTTCCCACAGTTGGCAGAGGAGGCTTCCTATGCAGCCGGAGCACACATTCGTTTGGTGCTGGATATGGCGGAGATGGCGACCGGTTTGGTGCCGACCATTGTCTATGCGGAGGTGGTGAAAGAGACGGTGACAGAAACTTTCCCGATGGAGTGGTTGCCGAGACCGCAGGTAGAGGCGCGGGGTGATTTTGACGCGGAGAATAAGATTCTGTTCTACGAGACGGAGCAGCCGACGGGAAGCATTAAGTTTAACTCGGCGTTGGGCTTGCAGGACTTGAAGTTTACGGTCGCTTTCAACGACCCGACCTATAGCAGCTTGAACGGGAATTACACCTTAAGCACGATGACGGACACCGAGAAGCAGGCGTTTGCCACTGCCGGAATTATCCTGCCGGTCTTGGGAGACGGAGCGGAGAATGATAGTATCGGGTTTACCAAGGAATTTATCACTGCTTTGACCTACTCGGTAGACAAGGCGAACGACAAGAAAGAGGTCTCAAACGTCATTCAGCTGACCGAAGTAAAAGCGAACGACAAGAGCTTGACATCGGTAGACGTGGCAGAGGGAGAGCTGAAGTTCGAGGTGGCGGTGAAGAAGGCACCGAAGTTTAGAGTTACAGTAGACGAACGGAACGTGTGGTCTAAATCGTTTACGGCGGATGTGGTCACTGTGACGAACGAGGCGGAGGGAGCAGACGCGGAAGCGGTAAGAGCAGCGACTGTTTTTCAATACAGTATAGACGGAAAGAAATGGAATGACTGTAGCGACAGTCCGAACCGTAGCCACATGTTTGCAAGCCATCCGGCAGACGCAGAGCGTGCGATGTATGTACGTGCGATGTTTAGAAACTTTACATCAAGCAATAAGTCCCCGATTGAGTTGGAAGAACCGGTGCAAATGCCGAATTCGGGGTTGGATGAGTGGACGGATGATAATTATCAAGGAAGTAGATATTCTTATGATCCTTGGGCAAGTAATGCGACAATTAAATTTTGGGATACAAATAATCAATTTACAACCCGCCATAGAACTAATTCAAGTGCTGTAACTATGGCAAATTATAATGGTATGTCTGCCGTTTCTTATGTACCTGGACGTACAGGTTGGGCTGCTGAGTTGAGAAGTACGGCTAATGGTAAAGCGAATACGAGAGCAGCGATTGATAGTTGGGTGATAGGTCATAATGAACAAGATTACAATAAAGTAGCAGGAGAATTATATACAGGGACAGCTGAAGTTACGACCGGTAGTAATGACGCTGATGCAAGTTCTGATAAACATACTCGTATAAAAGATTCGGGTCATCCGTCACGTCCAACGGCTTTGAAGTTTTGGTATAAATACAAACCGCATACCAGTGGCGAGGCTTGTAGTGTATCAATTGAACTTTTAGATGTGAATGGAAATGTGATCGTTTCAAATTATGCGACTGGTGACGTTGCTATAAATGATTGGTTTGAAGTAACATTGCCTTTGACATATACAAATGGAACAGTATATGAAAAATGTGCTTATATTCATGTCCTATTCCGTTCAACAACGGTGACAGGTGAAAATATGAAGTACTCTGAACAGACATGGACTTTATATAAGAATTTGAGTTTGACTGATACATATTCATTTAGTCCTGCTTATGTTGGTAGTGTTCTAACCATCGACGACATCTCATTAATCTACGATAAATAACATGAAACAATATATATTATCCATAGTATCCCTATTCTTTTTGTTGGTTGGTTGCCAGCAAGAAGAGTTGATAGAGCAGCAAGGAACCGGCTACCTCTCATTGGAAAGCCTCACCCTCCAAGCTGTCTCTCATCAACCCGTCACCCGCGCCGGCGTGGAAGAGGGGTTAGGCTGTGAGATTTATGACAGCACAGGCAAAGAAATCTTCTCTTTAGCCCCGGGTACTGAATATGTCTCTCAATTAATGGAATTAGAAGTGGGAACTTATACCTTAAAGGCTTACAACCAAGCTTATTTGGATAATGACTATAGCACTTGGACAAATAGCGAATTAGGCGAAGCCATTCATTATATCGAAACCTTTTTCACCATCGAGGCTGGCAAAACCAACTACCTCAAAGTGGAAGTCCCGATGATTAACTTCGCCGTCTGCTTGGAAAGCATTCAAGGAGAAGAGTTCTTCCAGAAATTTGAACTTGTTGTGACAGTGGGCGAGCGTGTCTTGTGGCTGAAGAAGGGAGACGTAGGCTACTTCCTGCCTGTGAAAGGAGACGAAACGCCGCTTTCTTACTATATCTCTTATACGAATAATGATGACGAAAGAGCAACCGGAGACGCAAAGACATTGCCCTCTGTCCCCGCTGCCAACACACAATATAATTTCGTTTATAACATCGAAACAGAAACACTTGAAGTACAAGAATAAAAAGATATGAGACCGTTTACATACAACATATATCCTCTTTGGCTCTGCCTCTTGCTCCTGCTCTCAGCCTGCATGCAAGAAGACCTTCAGTCCGTCCCCAACGAGGGGGAAGGGGTGTTGAAGTTGGGCTGCCCAACGGTTATCGCCGAGCTTTCGTCTTCTACGCAGACGAAAGCAACTGCTTCGCTACCGGAGGGTATATCGGCGCCGGACGCTTCTAATTTCCAGATAGCTATTTATGATGAAACGGGTACAACGCTTGTAAAAGAGAATGTAAATACAACGGATTCCTACGTGTTGCCTGTGGGTAAGTATATGGTCAAGGTGACACCAACGACGGCTTCCAATCCTGTATTGGCAACCACTACGGCTCCTGCCTATTTCGAGGGTAGCACCGTTGTAGAGATAAAACCGCTGCAAACGACTACTGCCAGCGTAACGGTCTACTGGGGCTATTCTATCCTGAATGTGACGGTAGACGAGGAGCTGGATTTTCATTTGAAAGAGTATTCTTTAGTTGTTACAAAAGATGGAAAAACAACAGAACCTTTTAATTTTACAAATAAGGAACTAAAGAATTTGTATGTTTTAGCTAACACGAAAGTTTTATTTACCGGAACGAATTATGTTGGTGAGGTAGTCTCAAAAGAGTTACTGCCCTCTGCAATAGAAAGAGCTAAACAATATGACGTCACGGTAAGTTTGTCAGATTTACAAATGTTTTCTTTGACGGCTGTAGCAGAACATACTAAGGATAAAGATGGATATTTAAATGGAACAAGTGTAAAATTGAATATATCTTCAGATGTTCCGGCTGAACTTATCTCTTGGACTGCAGAGTTGAAAAAGGAGGGAAGCGATGAAGTATATCGTACTTATTCTTCTGATAAAATTGAAACAGAGGTAACAATGACGGATTCTAATGGTTGGCCTTATATTCCAAAGGGAACTTATACTTTGAATTATACTTATACAATGAATGGTACTGAATCTTCAGGAACAACGACTGTAACAGTACCGGCACCGGAGTTTGAGGTATTTGTGAATGCGTACACTTCGTATGATAAGTATGCAGGAACAAATGGAAATACTAAGAATATAACTGAAGCTAATGCTTGTGATTCGGAAACGTTGTATGATATTAAGGGTGGTTTTACCGGAATTTCACAGAGTTTAATTGATGATGGAAAGTACGGAACAAAGACGTTTTATATAGAATTTAATGGCACTAAAATATATGAATTTTCTAATACAACCTTTTGGGGCTATAGTTTTGCCGATCTTAGCGATCAAGATCAAACTGGTCTCGATTGGAAAGCTTATAGCCTTGTTGCTTCCATGACTTTTGACGGAACTACGGTTACAAAGGAGAATACGCATTATATAACGGGGTTGCCGTATAGTTATGACCTCAGAACAAGTAGTACTCTTCCAAGTGGTTGGACTGTTGTTGGCGATACTGATTGGGACGATGGATGTGGACAACAGATTTTATATACGTATAACACTAGTAGTTCATATAATTATGCATCTGTGTATTCTCCACAGTTTAAAATACCAGAATCTGATATAGATATAAAGTATGAGATTGGTACAATGTTTATTAATTCTGGTAGGTATGATAGATCTGCAAAAATATATTCAGGAGTGGTGTATTCTCAATCTTATAGTAAGGAAAAAGAAAGTGATATTTCTAACTCAAAAACTTGGGCAGAGACATTGAAAAGTTTTTCTTATACATCGTCTATGTCTGATGGAGCGAGAATCTCCGTATATCATGATGAATATAAGCCTCCTACAGGATTGAGTTGGGATGGTACTCAGTATTGGATGTATCTGACAACTTTAAAAGTTTTATATAATTAAATGGCTAATAACAACAAAAAAATACAACAATGAAGAAGACATTTTTATTACTTGGCATAGTAGCTATGGCATTAGGCAACATGACCTCATGTAGCAACATTTTAGAAGAAGAAGGAACAATCCCCGCTTCCGCAAAAACAGGAACGTTAACAGTCGCTTTAGAAGCTGATAACGGGATTGATGTTTCAACAAAGACAGATGTAGTTACTGTACCGTCTGACTTAACATCTAAAATGAAAGTTACTGCAACTAAAACAGGAGAATCGACAGAAATAACCTCTCTCCAATATAAGGAAATAAGTAGCAGTTCTTATATTTATAGTTCTACTTTAGCACCGGGATCTTATAGTGTAACTGCTTTGTATGACGAAACTAATAACGCTGTATTAATCTGGGATTCTCCTATTTTCAAAGGAACTACTACAAGTGATGTTACAGTTGAAAAAGGAAAAGAAGCTGAAGCAACTATAGAGGCTACTTTGCAGAACTCACAGATTGTTGTTGATAATAGTGCATATACAGAGTTTTGTCAGCTTGCAACGGTTTCCGAGTTATATGTTTATAATGGAACTACCGTTCCTACTACAGAAGAAGGTAAATATTCTTTGTTAAACAATAATGCATTAGAAACAAAAACTCTTTATGTAGCTGCTGGACAGTCTGATGTGTATATTAATATCAAAGGACAGTTATCATCTGGAGGACAGACTTTTGAAGTTGAGAAGTCAATCTGTAGTGGTGATGAAGAAAAAACAGAGGCTGCTAAGAAATATACAGTAAAGTATAGTTTGTCTACTGAAAATGGTTCAATGAAGATTACTATTAATATCAATGGTTATATCACAGTAAAAGAAATAAAAGTTGATGTTAATCCATACGAAGAAGACAACGCAACAAATGAATAGATAATAATCTCGAATCTATATTTACACTTCCGTTACTCCTCGAGCAGAAGAAAGCTCCTCGGGGAGTAATTTTTTATCCCTGCCCAGGAAAATTTTTTTCCTTAAGCAGAGATATTAGTTATTATAGATTCTTTATCCATTTTTTCCCAGCCGGGGTTATTGTGAAAATATAAATTCCGACAGCAATAATTGCAAGAACAATATAAAAAAATAGACCTGCGTTCATAATGATTCTTATTTTAAAATGTTATTACCAATTTGAGCAAAAGAAACAGTACAAATGAGACCTAATGACATCATTGCGGTGACTTCTGAAGAAAGGTTGAAATCTTGAAAGAATAGCAAAGCACTACCAAGTATGAAAGCTGTAAAAGTGAATTGCGACAGGTTGAAGAAATAGCCTGCTAATTTTTCTTTCCTGACTTTCTCCCGTTCTTTGAGATTTTTAACTGCTTCTTGTTTAATTTGCCAATTTCCCATATTGTTATAGTTTTAGTTAATATATAATGATGAACAAAGAACAACATTTTTCTTGTAAGAAACAAATGTTTTCTACTGAAGTTTTCCTACATTTGCGAAATAACGGAGGAAACGAGGTAGTAAAAAGATGTATGCGTTTGAAGGAAGAATATATTACATTGCTTAGAAGCTATTTTTATAATAGGGCTAAGTCGTATGGAGTTGTTCGTATGGCTTTGTTTGGCTCTGTTGCTCGTGGAGAACAGGTTGAGTCGAGTGATGTTGATGTGGCTTATGAGGGAAAGGCAGATATATTGCTTCGTTGTCGGATGAAACGAGAATTAGAGCTTTTATTTGGTTGTAAAGTGGATGTAGTTCGCTTGCGTAAACAAATGGAGGGTTCGTTGTTTCAACAGAAAATATCAAAAGATTTAATTTATGTTTGATAAAGAACGTATCGGGGAATTGCTGAATCGAATAGAGGAGGCTGTTTTGTTAATTCAGAGTAAATCTGGTTTAATAAAGAAACCAGATGATTTTTTATTGACACAGGATGGTATGTTTTTATTAAGTGGTATTCGACGAATGAAATGGGAGCTTTTCGAAATAACGGAGGATGTTGTTAGATATCATTAGTTGTTATGGAGAGAATGGATTCTAATTATAAATAAATTAACAGACACTATAGATATATGAAATATCGATTTTTATTGGGAATATGGATCGCATTTTTTGCGGTGATGAGTGCATACGGACAGATAGAGGAGGAGACTCCGATGGGTGAATCGTTTTTGTACTCTTTTATGACAGGTGAGGCTGAAATTCAGGCAACGTATGGAAATAATGCGATTGAGATTGAGCGTTTAAATCAGAAGGTTTGGCCGGCAATTACTCCTTTGATGGATGGGGAGTATCATATTTTGATTGTGTCTCATATTTATAGTGAGACGGGGGCTGTTTCTAAGACGGCTATTAATACGGCTTCTTGGCGTGCCAATACGGTTCGTCGTTATTTGAAGAATAAGTATGGATTGGATAATCGTCATATTTCTTTTTATGTAGATCGTAGTGGGGAATGGGGTAATAATGTACATGTGTACTTGCTTTATTATCCTATGCCTGAGTTTGCGAATCGACAGATTCTTTTCTCTACGGATCAATCTTTACAGGCTATTTCGGCTACATTAAAGCGTTATCCAAAGCCTCCTTATATTTATGTAATGAATGATCCGGAGCTTTGCGAAGATGGAGAGCCGTTTGCTTATGTGGTGAATAATAATAAGGCAGATCTTCCGTATATGCCGGGGGCTATGCGTCCGGTAGTTTCCCCGAAGAATCCAGAAGAGGCTGAAGTGGTACAAGTACAGGAACGTCGTGTCCAGAAACGAACGAGTGTGCAGACAAAGCCGAAGGAGGAAGTAAATACAGTCGTTACGACAGATCCTGTAGTGAAACGTAAGGTGGAGGTACAACCGGAACCTGTTGTGAAATATGTCCAACCGGAGCCACAATCAGAGCCGGAACCGCAATATCAATATACGAGGGAGGTTGTATCAAAGCCGAAATCAAATCGTCCGGTTTATCAGCCGTTTAATCTGACAGTAAAGACAAATTTGGTTCCTTGGGCAACTGTTTCTCCGGGAGTCGCAATTGGAACAAATGGAGCGAAGGTACATACGGGGTCGTTCATGCCAAACTTGGAGTTGGAGTATGCTTTTGCGGGTTGGGGATCTATTGCTTTGGGTGGTACCTACTCTAAGTTTAGTTATGATGGAAATCCGGATAACTTATGGGGTGTATCGGCGTTATCGTTAGAACCGCGTTTGTGGTTTAATGATGATGGTAGTTATACTGGTTTTAATGTAGGATTACGTATGCAGTATGGAAACTTTAATGTACGAGATAATGAGCCTTTGGGGCATGGAGAGACGGGACAGTTCTTTGCTGTTGGAGCTATGTTGAATGTGGTACAACCGATTTATCGAAACTTTGCGTTTGAAGCGGGTGTCGGTTTTGGTACGCGCGTTGCTTTTGACGCCTATACGTACGAGAGAGACTATGTCGAACAGATAAGTCAGAAGGTTGAGAAGTTTTCAGTAACGCATTTTATGATAAACTTTAGATTGTCGTTGTTGTATCGTTTTGGATTTTATTAACAGGTAGTATTTACATAGAATAAAATCCCAATTTCTTTTGTTAGTCTATTTGGATAATAATAAAAGAGATTGGGATTTATGGTATTTTTTAGTTTTCCTATTCCTTTAATATTTTGTCAAGCCAAGCTTGTCCTTTCTTGGTTTTTACGATTATAACGCCGATGATACCAATAAGTGTAAGGAACATCATAACTGTTAATTCCGGTGTAATTGTCATTTCGTTTTCTCCTCTTTTTCTATGATTGATAATCCGATAACTAATAATAAAAAGATAGATAAACATCCAAACATATAAGTTAGCCATTTGTTACTGGCGTCTTGCATGATAGATGTGATTACAACCCCTGCTAAAACAAGTTTAGCTGCATCAATGAAAAACTTTCCTAATTCTTTTTTCATAATTAACTTGATTAAATATTTACTCTTCTTGCAAAGGAAACTAATCTTTTTCTATAAAGCAAATTATTAATTACCTTTGTGCCTCAAATAGAGAACACAAGGTATGGAAAAGCATTTTAAAAGAACATTAATAACGACGGCATTGCCGTATGCAAATGGACCGGTTCATATTGGCCACTTGGCGGGGGTGTATGTACCGGCAGATATTTATGCACGCTATCTTCGCTTGAAAGGGGAAGAGGTTTTGATGATTGGTGGATCGGATGAGCATGGTGTGCCTATTACATTGAGAGCCAAGAAAGAGGGTATTACTCCGCAGGATGTGGTAGACCGTTATCATGGTATTATCAAGAAATCTTTTGAGGAGTTTGGTATTTCTTTTGATATTTATTCTCGTACAACTTCGGATACTCATCGTCAGGTAGCTTCTGATTTCTTCCGTACTCTATACGATAAGGGAGAGTTTATTGAGAAGACCAGTGAGCAGTATTATGATGAGGAGGCGAAACAGTTTTTAGCCGACCGTTACATCACGGGTACTTGTCCGCATTGTGGTAATGAGAAGGCATACGGAGACCAATGTGAAGCTTGTGGAACCTCTTTAAGTCCGACAGACCTGATAAACCCGAAGTCTGCGATCAGTGGAAGTCAGCCAGTGATGAAAGAGACGAAACATTGGTATTTACCTTTGGATAAGTGGGAATCTTATTTGCGTGAATGGATTTTAGAGGGACACAAGGAGTGGAAACCGAATGTGTACGGACAGTGTAAGAGCTGGTTGGATATGGGCTTGCAGCCGCGTGCGGTAAGTCGTGATTTGGATTGGGGAATCCCGGTTCCTGTTGAAGGAGCGGAGGGAAAAGTATTGTATGTTTGGTTTGACGCTCCAATCGGTTATATTTCCAATACAAAAGAGTTGCTGCCTGATACTTGGGAGACTTGGTGGAAAGATCCGGAAACAAAGATGGTACATTTTATCGGAAAGGATAATATTGTATTCCACTGTATCGTGTTCCCGTCTATGTTGAAGGCAGAAGGTTCTTTCAACTTACCGGAGAATGTACCGGCAAATGAGTTCTTGAATTTGGAAGGTGATAAGATTTCTACTTCTCGTAACTGGGCTGTCTGGTTGAATGAATATTTGGTGGATATGCCGGGTAAACAGGATGTCTTGCGTTATGTTTTAACAGCCAATGCTCCGGAGACAAAAGATAATGACTTCAC
The DNA here is from genome assembly GCA_017481945.1 of Parabacteroides sp. GTDB lineage: Bacteria > Bacteroidota > Bacteroidia > Bacteroidales > Tannerellaceae > Parabacteroides. The sequence continues at coordinate 83,564 of JAFUOJ010000024.1, forward strand.
CTGGAAAGATTTCCAGGCTCGTAATAACAATGAGTTGGTTGCCATCTTAGGTAATTTTGTAAATCGTGCATTGGTATTGACGGGTAAATATTTCGAAGGAAAGGTTCCGGCAGCGGGTGAATTGACAGATTATGATCGTCAGACCTTGACGGACTTTGCGAATGTAAAGGCTGATGTAGAACGTCTGTTGGATACATATCATTTCCGTGATGCCCAGAAGGAGGCAATGAACTTAGCTCGTATCGGTAACAAATATTTGGCAGATACAGAACCTTGGAAGTTGGCAAAGACGGATATGGATCGTGTGGCTACAATTATGAATATTGCTTTGCAGATAACAGCGAACTTAGCAATTGCTTTTGAACCGTTCTTACCGTTTAGTATGGAGAAACTGAATAAGATGTTGAACGTTGAACCGTTGGGTTGGAATCGTTTAGGTTCGACAGATCTGTTGCAGGCTGGCCATCAGTTGGGTAAGGCAGAATTGTTGTTTGAGAAGATTGAAGACAGTGTGATTGAAGCACAGGTTCAGAAGCTATTGGATACTAAGAAAGCAAACGAAGAGGCAAACTATAAGGCAAAACCAATTCGGGAGAATATCGAGTTTGATGATTTCATGAAGTTGGATATTCGTGTCGGTACAGTATTAGAGTGTACAAAGGTACCTAAGGCTGATAAGTTGCTTCAGTTCCGTATTGATGACGGATTAGAAAAACGTACGATTGTCTCTGGTATTGCTCAGCATTATAAACCGGAAGAGTTGGTTGGTAAACAGGTTTGCTTTATTGCGAATTTGGCTCCACGCAAGTTGAAAGGGATTGTATCAGAGGGAATGATTCTTTCTGCTGAAAACTTTGATGGAAAATTGGCTGTCATTACTCCGGAGAAAGAGGTGAAACCGGGTAGCGAAGTGAAATAATTTAAGGTTCTAAAATACAAGAAGAGGCTTTCTGTTCGTTATAGTTCAGAAAGCCTTTTATATGAGATGAGTAAAGATACGATTCAAATGGTCGATTTGCATCGGCAGTATGTTCGTCTGAAACCGGAATTGGACGAGGCGATACAGCAGGTGATAGATAGTTGTGCTTTTATTAATGGGCCGCAAGTGAAAACTTTTGCCAGCCATTTAGCAGACTATTTACAGGTTCCTTATGTCATTCCTTGTGGTAATGGTACGGACGCTTTGCAAATTGCTTTGATGGCGTTAGAACTTCAACCGGGTGATGAGGTGATTCTACCTGCATTTACATACATTGCAGCGGTGGAAGCGGTAGCTTTGTTGGGGCTGACTCCTGTCTTAGTGGATGTAGATCCGGATACTTTCAATATTGATGTTGAAAAGATCGAAGCAGCTATTTCTAAGCGGACAAAAGCGATTGTGGCAGTACATTTGTTTGGGCAATCTTGTGATATGGAACCCATCATGGCTTTGGCAAAGGGGTATCATTTGTTTGTCGTAGAAGATAATGCACAATCCCTTGGAGCTGAATATACCTTTACTGATGGACGAGTTCATAAAACCGGAACGATTGGTCATATTGGAACAACCTCTTTTTTCCCCTCTAAACCATTGGCTTGTTATGGGGATGGAGGAGCGGTGATGACCTCAGATGAAGGATTGGCTAAACGTATTCGTATGATTGCAAATCATGGACAAGAACGGAAATATTATCATCAGCGAATGGGGCTTAATTCACGTTTGGATACTTTGCAGGCGGCCATCTTAGAGGTTAAACTAAGATATTTGGATCAGTTTACGGAAGCCCGTCAATTAGTAGCACAGCGGTACGATGAGGCTTTATCTGTTTGTGAGGATCTGATTCTACCGAAACGATCTGTCTATTCTACGCATGTCTACCATCAATATACTGTACGAGTGAAAGCCGAGAAACGAAACGCTTTACAGCAACATTTAAAGGAACAGGGTGTTCCTTCCATGATTTATTATCCTGTACCAGTACAAGAACAGGAAGCTTATCGAAACGTTTCGCGTGTAATCGGAAGTCTGGAACAGGCAACCCGGTTGACACAAACGGTACTCTCTTTACCGATTCATACAGAGATGTCAGAAGAACAACAGCAATATATAATAGAAGCATTAACATGGATAAAAAAATAAGATTTGCCGTCGTGGGGTGCGGCCATATAGGAAAACGTCATGCTGAGATGATTACCCGTGATCCGGGAGCAGAGTTGGTCGGCCTTTGTGATATTCGTCCTCAAGAAGAGTTGGGTATTGAGGCCTATCCGGTTCCCTTTTTCTCCTCTTTGGCTGAGTTATTGCAAAGTGAACTTTCGGTAGATGTTATAAATATTTGTACACCTAATGGACTACATGCTTCTATGGCTATTCAGGCTATAGAGGCAGGGTGTAATGTCGTAATTGAGAAACCGATGGCTTTAACTTTGGCAGATGCGGAGAAAGTAGTATATACCTCTTTGAAATATCGGAAACAGGTGTTCTGTGTCATGCAGAATCGTTATTCTCCTCCTTCTGTTTGGATTAAAGAGATGGTGGAATCGGGACGATTGGGTAAGATTTACATGGTACAGCTGAACTGTTATTGGAATCGGGATGAACGCTATTATAAACCGGGTGGTTGGCATGGAGACGCAACCATGGATGGAGGAACTTTATTTACACAGTTCTCACATTTCATTGATATTATGTATTGGTTGTTTGGTGATATTTGTAATATTCAGGCCCGTTTTGCCGATTTTAATCATGCAGAAATGACTGCTTTTGAAGACTCCGGCTTTGTGAATTTCAACTTTGTCAATGGGGGTATGGGCTGTTTGAACTATTCAACTTCTGTTTGGAATAAGAATATGGAAAGTAGTATGCTGATTGTGGCAGAGAATGGAAGTGTGAAGATTGGAGGGCAATACATGAATGAGGTGGAGTATTGCCATATTAAAGATTATGAAATGCCGGAATTGGCACCAACAAATCCGGGAAATGATTATGGCCCTTATAAAGGTTCAGCTCAAAATCATAATTTTGTTATCCGAAACGTTGTTCGTGTCCTTTCAGGTTCCAGTACGGAATGTATTACAACCAATGTATTGGAAGGGATGAAGATTGTAGATATTATCCAACGTATTTACGCGTTAAAGAAGTAAGGGGAAAGAAGTTTCCCCTTACTTCTTTTATATATGTATTCCATATTCATGTTTTACCTCATCCATCACAAAAGTACTCTCCAGCGATCCTAAACTATCAATCGTTCCTAATACATTTAAAATAAATTCCTGGTAGTATTTCATATTGGGAGCATGGATCTTTAAAAGATAATCATAACTACCTGATATGTTATAACATTCGGTTACTTCCGGAATGTTTTGTATGATCTTGGTGAACTCTGAGGCAATTTCTTTGTTTAACCGTCTCAATTTGACACTACAAAAGACGACAAATCCCTGGTTCAGCTTCTCTGCGTCCAATACTGCAATGTATTTCTTTATGTATCCATTGTTCTCCAAACGTTTTAGACGTTCAAAAACAGGGGTTGAAGATAGGCTGACGCTGGCTGCTAACTCTTTGGTCGTTAGTCGAGCATTGTTTTGTAATGTCCGGAGGATTTGAATGTCCACCTTGTCTAATTTATTGATTGTGTCCATAAGAATAAAATTCTTTTGAGAGTCATTTTATTATGATTATAGCGATTGTATGTTCTGTTTGATGTGGTAAAAATAGTATTATTTTCTGTATTTGCGGTAAATCTTGTTTGAATTATCTTCTACTTCTACTTTTGCTGAAAAGAAATAAGAACTAAAAAATAAAAGGAATACAATTATGGCAGCAAAGAATTTACATTTTGAGACGTTACAACTTCATGTAGGACAAGAACAGCCGGATCCCGCAACAGACGCACGTGCTGTCCCTATTTATCAAACAACTTCTTATGTTTTCCGTAATTCACAGCATGCAGCAGATCGTTTTGGACTTCGTGACGCTGGAAATATTTACGGACGTTTGACTAATTCTACACAGGGTGTTTTTGAAACACGAGTAGCTGCTCTTGAAGGAGGGGTTGCCGGGTTGGCTGTCGCTTCAGGTGCTGCCGCAATTGCTTATGCGTTGCAGAATATTTTGGGAGTAGGTGATCATGTGGTTGCTGCAGATAATTTGTATGGAGGTTCCTTCAATCTGATAACCCATACGTTGGCGAATCAAGGTATTTCCAATACGATTGTTAATGTAAATGATTTAGTTGCTTTGGAAGCTGCGATTCAAGAAAACACAAAGGCCGTTTATGTGGAAACGTTCGGTAATCCCAACTCGGACGTAACTAATCTTGACGCTGTGGCTGAGATCGCTCATCGTTATCATATCCCCTTGATTGTAGATAATACCTTTGCCACTCCTTTCTTGATTCGTCCTATTGAGCATGGAGCTGATATTGTTGTACATTCAGCTACTAAGTTTATCGGTGGTCATGGTTCCAGCTTAGGTGGTGTGATTGTAGATGGTGGTCGCTTTGATTGGAAGGCCAATGCGGATAAATTCCCAACATTAGCCAAGCCGGATCCAAGTTATCACGGAGCGATTTTTGCAGATGTTGCAGGGGCAGCAGCTTTTGTTACTCGTATTCGTGCCGTTATTTTACGTGATACAGGAGCTACCCTTTCACCTTTCAATGCATTCCTTCTGTTGCAAGGCTTGGAGACATTGTCATTGCGTGTAGAACGACATGTAGAAAATGCTCTGAAAGTGGTTGATTATCTGTCTAAACATCCGAAGGTTGCTAAGGTAAATCACCCGTCACTTCCAACTCATCCGGATCATGCTTTATATCAATCTTATTTCCCGAATGGAGCAGCAAGTATTTTTACTTTTGAAATAAAAGGAGGACAGGAAGCTGCCTGGAAGTTTATAGATTCATTAGAGATTTTCTCTCTTTTAGCAAATGTTGCCGATGTGAAAAGTTTGGTGATTCATCCATATACAACAACTCATTCACAGATGAGTCCAGAAGAACTAGCCCAACAACATATTACACCTTCGACAGTTCGTTTGAGTATAGGTACCGAACACATTGATGATATAATCGCAGACTTAGAACAAGCTTTTGCGAATATCTGATAGGTTTTCATTGGATTTTCTCTATTTTTGCGTGTATTTGTCGAACTACATTTGAAAATAGAGTTAATGAATAAGTGGTATATACGAGGTGTTTTTCGTTTCCTGTGTGGAATGCTGATGTTAACAGTGATTTATTCATGTGCTAATATCGGCAGTCCTAATGGGGGACCTTATGATGAGACCCCCCCTAAGTTTGTAAGTAGTACACCCATTCCTAATCAAGTCAATTATAAAGGGAGAAATGTTGAGATTCTATTTGATGAATTGATACAAATTGAGAAGCCGACTGAGAATGTCATTATCACACCTCCTCAGATGGAACTGCCTATTATCCGGGCAGCTGGAAAGAAGGCTGTGATAGAATTGAAAGATTCCCTGAAACCAAACACTACTTATACAATCGATTTTACAAATTCGATTGCTGATAATAATGAAAAGAACGTCTATGAAAATTTCTCTTTTGCTTTTTCTACCGGAGATGTAATCGATACGATGGAAGTTTCGGGAGTGCTGTTGAATGCAGAGAATTTAGAGCCTATGCCCGGTATAACGATAGGTTTACATAGTGATTTAGCAGACTCGGCATTTGTGAAAACTCCTTTTGACCGTACCTCTCGAACGAATGATAGAGGACAGTTTACGATTCGGAATATAGCTCCGGGTACTTATCATATCTTTGCTTTGAACGATGTAAATCGAGATTATAAATTTGATCAACCGGGTGAAGATATAGCCTTCTTGGATTCTGTGATTGTCCCCTCTTTTGAGTTTGCAACACGACAAGATACGACTTGGAAAGATAGCCTGACGATTGATACTATTCGGACCGTGAACTATACCCATTTTCTGCCGGATAATATTGAACTTCGTCTGTTTAAGGAACATTTTGTACGTCAATATATGACGAAACCGGAACGTCCCGAAGAGAAATATTTTACCCTGCGGTTTAATGCAAAATTAGATACAGTCCCTGCTCCTGTTCCGGTTAATTTTACACCGGCAGATAGCGCTTGGTATTTTGTACAACAAATAGAGGGAGGAGCGGCTGTTCAATATTGGCTTCTGGATTCGACGGTTTGGAAACAAGATACTTTGCAGGTCCAAATAACCTATCCTAAAAGTGACTCTTTGAATATACTTCGTCCGCAGACGGATACTGTTCAGTTGGTTATGCGTAATCGTCCGACTGAAAAGAAAAAGGAGAAGAAAGAGGGAGAATCAGATCCAATCGAATTTTTAGGGATTCAAACGAATGCCCAAAGCTCAATGAATATTTTCGATACATTATCAGTTACATTTAGTGAACCGGTATTGAATCCTCATAAGGAGATGTTCTTTTTAGAGCAAAAAGTAGATACACTTTGGGAGAATGCTGATTTTGAGTTTTTGTCGGATACGACCAATAGTTTGCGTTTCTTTATTAAACGTCCTTGGAAATATGAAGAAGAATATCGAATTGGAGTAGATTCGGCAGCTATTTATAGTGTCTATGGGAAATGGAATGATGATTATACCGGAAGTTTCAAAATCAAGAAGGAGGATGAATATGGACATCTCTATTTAAATATCAATGGAGTAGATGCAGCAGCTTTTGTAGAGCTTTTGAATCCAAGTGACGTTCCTGTGCGTAAAGCCAAGGTGAAAGATGGAGGCGTGCTTTTTATGGATTTGAAACCTGATAAGTATTATGCCCGTATTATTTTGGACACAAACGAAAATGGGCTTTGGGATACCGGAAATTATGCCGAAAAGCGTCAACCTGAGCAGGTTTATTATTCTCCTAAGATGTATGAAATCATGCAGAATTGGCAGGTTGAAGAGACTTGGGATGTGAATTCTACTCCATTGGCGAAACAAAAGCCTATTGAGATTCTAAAGAATAAACCGAAAGAGGTAACAAAGAAGAAAAGAAATTATAAAGAAGAAAGCAAATCATCTTCAAAAAGCAGTAGTCGTGGAAGTGCGGGATTGTCATTCTAATCATCTCTTTATAGGATGGATTGTATTGCTTTTGTGTTTGGTAGGAACAGTACAAGCACAAAAGATAGCTGTTCGTGACCGTTTTTCTCCCGGAGAAGAGGTGGAGTATGAACTTTACTTTAAGTGGGGATTATTAATGCCGCGAGCAGGTGTGGCTTCACTCTCTATTCAAGAAACTGAATTTGAAAAACAGCCGGCTTTTCATTATCGTTTACTTTTTCGGACAACCGGCGTTATAGAGAAGGTATATAGTATGAGAGATACAATCGATTGTCATTTCTCTCCAGAGATGTTACTCCTTCAAAGTGAGAAACGAGTGAATGATGACGATTATTATCTGGTAGACCGACTCCGTTTCTCTTATCAAGAAGAAAAGGTACAAGCTCATTCTCTTCGATACACACGAACGCGGACTAAGATAGATACTTTATTGGTGTCGGAAGCTCCCTATATGTTTGATATGTTAGGAGCCGCGCTTTATCTGCGTTCTTTGGATTGGGAGAAGATGGAGAGTGGTGATCAATTCCCTTTTCAGGTTGCTATTGGTCGGGATGTAGTGAATATCAGTTTTCGCTATACGGGACAAAAGATAGTAGAGCGAGAAGATTATTTAAAGTATAGGACACGTCATTTTTATATAGATATTTACGATGAAGCCTTTACGCAAAGTAAAGCTGCAGCTGAGATTTGGGTAGGAGATGATGAAAACCATATCCCCATAAAAATACGTGCAAAGTTAAAGATTGGTGCAGCCGAAGTTTATTATAAAAACTCCCAGGGACTACGTTATCCATTTACTTCGCGGGTTGAGATGAAAAGGAAGTGAGATAGATTAAAAAAAAGAAATTGATAAAAAGGCGAAAGGATAAAGATAATTTAAACCTTTCACCTTTTTATTATAGGGATTATAATAAAAGTTTGATAAATAATAATTATTCCTATTTCCAGTGTCCGATAGTTTTTTTGTACATATTATTACTGCATTTTGGACATGATTTATAATCCCATTCGGTTAACCTGATTTCAGTATAACATTCTAGACAAAAATCTAAATTGTTTTTGTCTAGATAAAATGGAAGAGTATCCTTTAATGGATGAAAAGTTCTTACGGTATAAAATTTGCAATCAAATAATTTATTTGTTGGAGTTAGTGATAGCTCATTTGTAGAATATGAATATAAGTTTTGACAGGATTCACATACTCCAATTTTAAATTCACAAAAATATCCTTTACCTTCTTTTAATTCTACGGTATAACCGCATTGAGGACAATTATAAATATTTATTTCTCCCATTTTATAATTTAATTAAGATAAATACCAATCAGCTTCAAATTCTTTACACCATTTTATCTGATTTTTATTTGTTTCATCTGTATTTTTAGATATTTTTATACGGAATTTATTTTGAGTGCTTAATTCTGTCAATAGAATATTTTCAGGATATGCATGAATTATTTTCTTTTTATCCTCGGATATAACAAATACTGAATAAATTTTTTCCCCTTCGAGACGATCAGTATACTCCATGAGTATTGCATTTGTATTAGGGAGACAGATTGCTTTAAAATAATCATATCCTTCTAGCATGTTTTGATAATATGCGATGAATTCATCATTTGTTAAATTTTCCGAGTTTGTGATATAAGAGTCAAAAGAAAATCCATTATCCCAAAATTTTTCGAAACGAGAATTTTGATCATAATCATATTCGCTTAATAAGGCTTCTTTTAGTTCTTTTAATAAGTCAGAATAATTGATCTTTCTTCTGTATTTTTCAGGGACGTTTTCAAAATTGCAGTTGGCAAATTCTAAATATTCATCCTTGAATCGTAAATTGATTATTCCTGTTTTCCCGAATTTATTTCTTATTAGGTAAAGCTTGTTAATACCGATTAGACTATTACCTTTTTCATCCTCTGTTCTACCATAAAAATCAGGTCTGTATAAAAAGATGAGTGTGTCTGTTTCTAAAAAAAAATTGAACTGCTGATTTCTAAGATCTTCAAAAATTAAGTTACATTCTTTGTATTTTTCAAATAAAGAGGATATAATAATGGGAATATCTATATCATTTGCTAAATTTTTAAGACATTTCATGATATGATTATATTCTTGTTTCTTTTTTTTAAAAGATGTCTCTTGTATCAGTTTGTGAATATCATCTATGAATAATATTTTTATATTTTGGTTGATAACTAATTCTTTTGCAACTTTACATATATCATTAATGTTGTTTTGTTTATAATCAATATATATAGGGGATTCATATAAAAGATCTATTCCTTTATTTAAAATATCAAGTTCATATGATTCGAGTAGATTATTCCCTTTTTGAAGTCTTCTAATAGGAATCTCACAAACATTTGCTAATATACTTTTTATTAGTTGAGATGTTTTTGTAGCTAAAGAAAAAAATCCTACTGCTATTTTTTCATTAGGATTAATACTTAAGTTTTTTATCATACTCAGAAGTAATGATGTTTTACCCATTGAAGGCCATCCCATAATTGTAATTAACTGTCCTTTTCTCCATCCTCCTGTTAATTCGTCTATAGAGGAAAATCCAGACATTATGTATTCATCGGATTTTATTACTGTTTGTTTGTTGTCAGAATCTTGTTCTATAATCTTGTTTATAAGATTTCTGATATGAAATGAATTTTCTTTTTGATATTGATTATTATCCATAAAACTTTATTTAATTTTTTTCTTATATATATTTGTTTTTAGTACAAAAAATAATAATAAGAGTAGTTTTAATATTTGCAAGTTTTACAAATATCATTTTATTATACTCTCACTATTATCTGAATGTTTAGATTCATTGTTTAATACCATATTACGGCTTTTATTGGCATAGCAATATATGCATAAATGTTTACATGTATTATACATGCCGATGTCTTTACTAACCATACAACCACATAGTTTTCGTTGCCCTTTATCTTTTAAGTTTTTACTTTTTAAAGGTACTGTAGGTATTTCACCGAATATATCTGGTTCGGGTAAAACACCGGTTTGCAGGTAATAAAGTAATGCTTTGTCTTCGGAAAATACTTGTTTCATTAATTCTCCATCAATACAACGATTATGTTCTATTCCTAAATAGTTTAAATCAATATCTTCAGCACAGGTTGCTAATGTTAAATTCCATCCCTCTTTTTTCCATATATCACGGAGCTTGGCAAGTCCTTCTGCTATTTCTTGCCGTTGCGTTTGGTTTATTTCTGCCGTATCTATGTTTCCTTTGTTGAAGTCGTTTGTTTCTTTAACAAGATTATTCTGTACTTTTCGATATGAATTTACATCAATAAAACTGAATACTAATTTATTGGTATAACCTTTTAATTGATTCCCAATTTTCCATATTCGGCTTAATAACTCTTTCTTTTCCTATTCTGTTAGATAGTTCTTTAAAAGTCTCTATCCTTTCAGAAACAGAGGGAACGTTTGGTTCAAACTTCTCAAGTGTATAATCATTTAATGTAACCTGAAAATAATAATGAATACCTTGTTCTTCTAACTTGTGTAGATAGGGAATAATTGGTTTTGGATTTTTTGTCCAGAAAACAATGACTTTACAATTCTTAAATGATATGTAACTGGGTTCTTGATTGAAAGGATTATACCAAACACAATACCCTTTTTCTAAACGATTAAAGAACCATTTAGCATAAAAAGCTGGTATATCAGTTGAACGGCTTGCTGATATAATGACAGGAGCAGTAGCTTCGACTGTCTGTCCCGATTCGTTTATGATATGTGATTTGTCGTTTCTCATATAAATCAATTATTAAAAAACTTCTTTTAAGTGTGTGATAATAGTTTCAATATCAAGTTCTTCATAGAGCTTGTTTTTCCAGCTTTGATCTCCACCTCTACGTCCAACAGGTTGGGTCTTCCCCTCAATTAATTTTTTATGAAAATTTTGTATAGCATCTTCATTGGAGCAGTTTTTTGAAAAAGAGGGATCTAATATCCATTTTAAATCTTCTTCTAATAGGTCTTTAACCTTATCTGTTAACGTGGGGGTACAGTTTTCTATTTCTTGCCGTATGTATTCAAGGTTATCAAGATTAAATTTTGGATAACTATCAAATCTTTCTGTGTTTTCGAAAGGAAGTCTGTTTTGTGTATGAGTAGATTTTGTAGATTTAGCTGAAAAGTTTGAATCCTTTTCGTTTTTTTGTTTTCTTGTTTTCTTGTTCGATGGATTTAACAGTTTTTCAATATTTGAAATTACACCTTTCTGTACACCTTTTCCTTTGTTTAATGTTTTATCCTGCTTGATAGCGTTTAAAAAATCGGGTGTTAAGCCACCATGTTTTTGATAATGCTTTTTATAATTATTTTCATCTTTCCTTACAGTCGTACATTTTGTACAAATGGATTTAAAAAATGTATCAAATCCGGGTGTTTGGGTAGATGATGTTTCCTCTGCCTCTTGTGTTACTTTTTCTTTTTTTAGATTTGTATCTAATCTCTCACCAAAAAGTTTACATATGAAATTCAGTATATACATCTGCTATATATTTACTATCACAAGAAAATAACAAATCTGTAAAGTCTCTTGTCAGATTTGCAAAACCATTTAATGCTCCATACATACTAAAAGCAAGTCGATAATCATACATACCCTTTGTTTGCATAAAGGTAAGTAATTTATTCCAATCTTCACCTTTTAAAACTACTGCAGCAACAGATGATAGAAGTCCATTGTTCCATTCCACGTCAAAACTTTCGCCTCCGATATGGTGACGTAATTTATTTAGAAACTTTTGAGTATCGCTATTTCTCCATTGGGTTGCAAAAATATCTTTTGCTTTTAAAGTTATATCATCGGATAGCTCCTTTCTAAAAGAATTGATTTTATGATCGTATTTTTTAGATGTAAGGATAGTATTTACCCATTCTTTAAATAGTTTTTGTTCTAATTTATTAGAAAGAGTCGTAATACTTGATAGATTATTTTCAATTATAACTACTTCACTTTCATCTGGAGAAAGTCTTTTTTTACCTTTTTCTGATTCCAGTTGAGTTATTTTTTTATTGATCCAATCTATAAGTTTAAGATTTATGGAATCATTTTTAGAATCATTAATTTCAGATAAATTTTTATACAAATCTCCAGTTGTCAGTATATCCTTAAGCAGAAAGTTTAATCTTTCAGATTGATGATTTGTGGCTCGCTTTTCAATACTTGATTCAATTGCAGAAAGTATATTAAGAGATTCTTTAGATTTGGATAGTTTTTTTACAGTTTCTTTATCTAAAGATAATAATGCTCCAATATAGTAACCGTATAAGAATCCTTTCATCCGATTAATACGAAAATCATTCTCGATTTCAATGGTATTTAAATCTATGTGTTTAAATTCTACTATAGGATACTCCTGTTGAGGTTTCTTCTCTTCAACAGGCATGTTATTTTTACGATGGAGTTGGATTACTTTTGTTTCAAGGCTACTGTCAGACATGGATAATGTTATTTTTTTTTCTTCTGATGAAAAGAAAATAAATTTAGTATTCCAAGGATCTAAATATATTGTATGGTCACTATAATATACTCCATCAGCATATTTAGACAAACTCTTTTCGTCAATTCTAACCTGGATTAATAAAGGATGATCCTCTAAATCGCTTGTTGGACGTTTGAAGAAACATTTTGAATCATACAATAAAATTACGTTTGTATTCTCATTTTCTGGTATGGAGTACCAGTGATGATATCCAAAGTTCCGTTCTTTATAAAACGATTCGGGAGAAATGCTTTCACTTGACAATATGTTATTGAAGTTTAGCGTACTGGTTGGTATATATAAATATTTCATATTAAAAATCGACTATTTCTTTTGTTAATGATGTTTCATACAATTCTTTAGGAATAACTGATTCCGATAGATGTGAAGGTAGATTACCAGAATACATTATATATAAATCACGATAAGTTCGTGTCATTGCTACATAAAGTGCTTTTTGTTCTTGTTCCATTCGCAGCATATTTAGTTCCCGAATATTAGGAATAAAAACTGTTTCAAATTGTAGACCTTTAGCACTATGATAAGTCATAACTTTGGGATTTTCTGTAGTGAAATTTAGACTATCTATCCTATTAGTCCAACATTGTTTGTCTTCATATTTTATTTCATGATTAAGTCCATATTCATTAAATAACCGGTGAAAAATTAAAACGTCATCATTATAAGGTAAAAGAATTCCTACATCAGTAAGTGAATATCTTTTTATTATCTCAACAATAGATTTTGCCTGTTCTTCTATATTTTCATATTGTAATAGTTTAGGTATTTGGTTTTCTCTACTTTTATATATATTTTCGTCATAACCATCAAGATCTATTCCAATATATTGTACAAGACGAGCTACAGGTATGGGTAATCTGTAATTTCTATATAAATCAAAAGTTTTAAATCTTTTATTTTGAGGTACTAAGTTTTGTATTTTTTCTACAGGAAAAGTCGTTTTAAATCCACCATAGATAGATTGAGCTGTATCTCCAAAAAAGAAGAAGGCCTTTTCAGAAGCAGAAATAAATTCTTCTATCTCTTCTTTGGTAAAATCTTGTATTTCATCTACGATTATGTAATCAGCAGAAGGTGCGTTATAGTGATTTTTCCAATCCCAATAGTAGAAAAAGTCATTTGTAAGTTTGAGTGCTTCTTTTCCTGCATTCATATAGCGACATAATGCTTTAGTAAAAACTATAATTTTATAGTTGTTACCTTTTTCTTTCTGTATACGTCCAGCTTTTATTAAAGCAAGAGCTGATTTCCCACTACCTGCACAACCTGTAACTACACAAGATTTTTCATGTGTAGCCATTAGAACCTGGATTTGATCTTCATCAAGTTCAGATTCCTTTATCATCCAATCTTTTTTAGCCATATTAGTTCGATTTTTTTATTAGACGCCATGTGATTTTACTTCTATCATACCCTCTTTGAGAATGTGATAAGGTGAAAAGCTCGTTATAACCGCTGTTTTTAGTAACTACTTTACAATCTATTTGATGTAATCCTTTATCCATCATTTTAGGAAGCCACTCTTGTGAAACACCGTTGTAGGTAGAAACATCTGCTAAAAACATGAATCCTCCGTTTTGTAGTTTAGGTAATAAAACTTTGGTAATATGTTCGTAGGGATTATCTTGTTCAAAACGTTCTTTGGTGACAAATTCACAAATGGCTTTAAAAGAGATAATGATATCATATTGAGTTGAAAGAATTGTTTCTAAAATATGGAGATCATAGAAATCATCAATTTCGATTAATGCCGGTCTATTCTCAATTTGAATGTTTATTTGAGATTGAAATTTTGCAAGTACCTGTTCATATAATCTTAATGCGTGTTGATTCCCGTCTAATGCGGTTATGCGTATTTTCTTTAAATTGTTAAAGCTTTCACAGAGAGCTGTGATTAGTCCTATTATTTCACCTCCGGTCCCACATCCAAAATCAAATATGCTAATCTCATCTTTTGAGATAGTTTTTCCTTTGAAATATTTTTTGAATATGATATAAGATTCGGTATAACTTCGGGGGAAATAAGTTCCTAAGTAATTTAATACATCGGATTTATCCCAATCTATGACTGTCATGTCAGAATTTGAAGGACAATATTTTGCCCCTAATTCTTCGAAGATAAACCGATCTAACCATGTTGGTAGAGTTAGCATTGTTTTTACTTTTAGCATAATTTCAATATATGCTCTGCTGACTCTCCTAACAGAAAGGATTTAAGATTTTATTATACAAAAAAGGCGTGAGAGTCTGTCTTGTTACTCGTCCCACGCTACAAAGGCCTTCGCATTGCCCAATCCAGTCAGAACGAGCAACGCAGAAGCCCCACGCCGATATGTATATATACAAAACCAATATCCATACTTTCGTATAGATATAACATTGGCTGTACAAAAACACACCTACGGGGTATCTACTGTTGCTTTGTTTTCGACTGGATTTAGAAGTTGCGAAGTTCTTGTAACGTCAAAACCAAAGCGTCAAGTAAACGCCTTTTTTAATATGTCTTTCCCGCCCATCCCTCTCTGTTATGAGACTTCTGCACGGGAATGTTGCAAATATAAGGATTTATGGAAGTTTAGAGAATAATAATTGGATAAAATATTCTTTGATAAAAAGGAAATCAATGTTGTGAGGTTGTTGAAATTTTTAAATCGCAATTTATTACGTTGTTGAACGTGATTAATACATGTCATTTTCTATCGGATTCTCTTTGTTGGATTTTCCTGTAATACCCAAAGGATTTGAGAAGTATAAAACATAAATGTTCTTGTGTATTGTGAATATTCTCGGATAATTTATGTAATTTTACAATAAATCCAAGGATGAAGAAGTGAGGTTTGCTCCTCCCTAAACTCTTTTTGGATATTTCGAGAAGCGCAAGATTCTTGAAATGAGATAAACAAGATATTGGCTGGGATAAAGTAGATATTGGGAATAAAAATTTAATTTTATAGATAATGAAAGACCTGACAGTTTCAAATATAGAACGCCAGAATGTCCTCAACAACCGTTTCGCTGTTAGCGAGATACAGAAACGCCTTGAGATTTCAGGTATGCTTTTTGAAGGAGAATATTGGTTAACCAAGAAAATGGTTGCTGAATTCTATGGGGTTGATATTTCAACCATAGATAGATACCTTGTGTCTAATAGTGATGAATTAAAGCACAATGGCTATTTTTTATGTAAGGGTAAATCATTGAAAGAGTTTAAGTTACAATTTGCTCACCTTATTAATGAGGCGAGCAAAACGACCCAGCTTGGTCTCTTTAATTTTAGAGCATTTCTTAATATTGGTATGTTGCTTACGGAGAGTGAAAGGGCAAAGGCATTGCGCAGCATGATTCTTGATTTGGTCATTACCACTATACATGAAAAAACGGGTGGAGGAACCAAATTTATTAACAGAAGAGATATGAACTATATTCCAGCAGCCATAACAGAAGAGAATTATCGAAAGAATCTTACATCGGCAATTAGCCAGTATGTTCAAGGTCACCAAACCTACAAGTATGCACAAGTGACTGACTTTATTTATAAGGCTGTATTTAAGGAGAACGCCAAAGAATATCGTGAAATATTATGTTTGGACAGTAAAGATAATGTACGGCACACACTGTATGCAGAGGTATTATTGGTAATTTCATCTTTTGAGAATGGTGTTGGAGCTGCAATACAGGAACGATACAAACAAAACGGTGGAGTAAAACTCACAATTGAAGAAGTCGAACAAATAATTGGAAAACTAGTAGAACACCCAATGCAGAAACCTTATCTTAACGATGCCAGAACAAAAATGGCTTCACGTGATTTTGGTTTCCGCGATGCTTATCATGGCAATATTGCCGAATATCTCAAAGCTGTTACTCCAGAAGAATATGAAAGGTTCATTGGTGACCAATCGGTTGATTTCGATCGTATATTGGAAGACAATAAAGATGTGCTAAAACGGTTAAAACAAGCTGAGGATGAATAACGAGATACAATATATCAGTTATAAAGAGACATTGGAAGTCTATCGAAAAATGATAGACGCTAGTAACGGAGGTTTTGCTGGAGTACGAGATAAGGGAGGGGTACTTGCTACACTTGATTTCATTCAGAACGATTTATATTATCCTACATTCACCGAGAAGCTTTCCTATCTTGTCTTTAAATTCTGCTCTGGACATTATTTCAATGATGGCAACAAACGTATTGCTTTGACGTTGGGAGCATATTTTCTGTATAAAAATGACTATCTGTGGGAAGCTTGTATATTTATGCGTCAATTGGAGGCTATTGTTTATCATGTAGCGGCTTCAAATATTACTCAGGATTTGCTCTTGCGTATAATGACAGCTTTTATGATAGGATCAGATTATGATGAAGAACTGAAGATTGACATTGCTAATGCGATGAGTAATGGCGAGTTAGGTATAAAGGGTGAAGATTATAATAAAGAAGATTGATTAATATCCAGCCCGCCTCAATCCTGTACTATAAATCTTTTGCGTGTATCAAGAATGCTTACCTAAGAGACATAAATAAAATGATGAGAACCCAGAATGCAGCATTTTAGCTTCTCTGCAAAAAATTGAACAAAGAATGGTGCATTCTGACTTGTCTTCTTAAAAAATATCCCTAAAATGCAGCATTCTTCTTTCTCTACAAAAGAAAATAGGGTAGAACGCTGCATTCTTTTCTCCCTGCGAAAGAAAACAGAGCAGAATGCGGCATTCTTGCTTCGCTGAAAAAAATGTCATTCCGGAACGCTGCATTCTTCTTTGACTTAATTCTTTTTCCCTTTTAAAAGTATATTGGTTTGATTGTTGACAAAGAAATAATATTTTTATTTCTTTTTTGGATATTATCTCTCTTTTAATTTCTTAAAAAAGAGATAATTAATCGCTTACTTTAATTATTGGAAGTGTAAAAGAGTATCAATATATAAGTGAAATAGGTAATTGTATATAAATTTTAAACACTATATTTGCGCCTTATTGATAATTTGTCAAATAATACCTAATGATGGGACAATTAGACGAAATATTATTACTAAAACTAATAAAACAGGGAGATGAATTAGCATTTAAGCATTTATTTTATGAATATGTTGATTCTCTTGAGCGTTTTATTATGTATTATATTCATGATAAAGAAAAAGCTCAAGAGTTTGTGTTAGATATTTTTACTTATTTATGGGAACATCGTGAAACATTTGAGATTCGTTTGACGTTAAAGGCCTATCTTTTTCAGTCTGCTAAAAATAAGGCATTTACTTATATTCGTGATAAAAAAGAATCTTATTATTTAGAAGATTTATCTTCTTTGGATTTGGAGGCTGGGGAGGATTTTGAATTAGAAGTTCAGGAATTACATAGACTGATTCAGGAGGCTGTTACTTTCTTGCCAGACCGGTGTAAAGACATATTTAAGAAAAGCAGAGAGGAACAATTAACCAATAAAGAGATAGCACAGCAGTTGAATATTTCCGAGAAAACAGTTGAAAAACAAATTACTATTGCTCTAAAAAGAATTAAGGCTTTCTTAGGAGACTCTTACTCCTATTTGTGGTAAAAAAAATGTACCTCTTTTTAGGGGATATACCTTGTTTTTGAGTCCAACATATATATATACAATCATATATTATTATGAGGTTACTATATTTATGTTTGATATTCGGGGGAGTGTTTTTGTATTTACAAAATACACAGTCCTTTTATTTTTATTACATAGAACAGTTACAGTTATTTTTATTTACCAAGCAATATGCAATTGACACTTTTTCTCAGATTGGAGGGGGTTCTGTTTATTTAGCTCGTTTTTGGGGTCAATTTTTTGTTTATCCGACTGCTGGAGCCTTGATTACATCACTTTTATTTACGGCTTGTGTAGGCATAACTCAACAAATATTGAAATTTGTTATGTCCCGAATAAGCTATGTTTTAAGTACATTACCTGCTATTGCTTTATTAGTAGTTCAGTTAGATAAGAGTTATTTGCCTGAAGGAACTTGGAGTTATCTATTGATGTTATTTGTCTTTTGGGGATACTTACAGATAGGTGATTATAGAGTCCGAATGTTGTGTGGATTAGGATTTCAAACGATTCTTTATTGGGTAGCAGGTCCGATTGCTTTTCTATTTGCTTGTGTTGCATTTTTATATGAATTGTTGATGAATTGGCGGACGGGATTGCTTTTTC
The DNA here is from genome assembly GCA_017481945.1 of Parabacteroides sp. GTDB lineage: Bacteria > Bacteroidota > Bacteroidia > Bacteroidales > Tannerellaceae > Parabacteroides. Next base: position 102,356 of record JAFUOJ010000024.1, read on the forward strand.
TGATTATGCCTTTTTGTCAATTAGGAATAGGATTTTGGAGTGTGTATGCAGAGAGGATAGGAGAGTGGCGTTTTGCTTTTCTTCCGGATGGTTATTATGATCCGTTGGCCCATTCTTCGGAGGTGTATTATGCTTGGTATATGTTTCCTGTCTGTTTGATTTTAGCTCGTATATTGAAAGATAAGGAGATTCTTGGAAAGAAAAGGCGAGATATTTGGTTGTTGTTTAGTTTAAAGTTTTTTGTGGTGATCGGTTTGATTTGGTTCCCTCTTCGGGGGAAAGCTAATCGTTTGGTTTTTGAACAGGATTATTATTTAAGGACGGAAGCTTGGGATAAAATCATATCAAATTATCCGCTGACAAATACAAATTTACAGCAATTGAATATTCTGAATTTAGCTCTTGCCAAACAAGGACGTCTAACTGAAGACTTCTTGAAATATCCTCAACAAGAAGAAAAAGGACTATTAACCTCCTGGGATAATACGATGGAAAATGCTATTACATTATCTGATATTTACTACCATATCGGGGATATTGCTTCGGCACAAAAGTTTGCTTTTGAGGGACTTTTATCCTCGCATTCTGGTGGAAATCCTCGATTGTTACAACGGTTGATACAGACTAATTTAATAGGAGGTGCTTATGCTGTTGCAGAGAAATATATTCAGATATTAGAACATACTCTTTATTATAAAAAATGGGCATTACAATATCGATCTTTATTGAGTTATGAAGCGATTCAACGAGACGCAGTATTGGGGAGCAAACAAAAGGCTTTAATAAAAGAGGATCGTTATATTGGATTCCCTTATTTGTTACAAATCCTTGAACAGTTGGCTATTAATAATCCTGATAATTCACTTCCTATTCAATATTTGACAGTGTCATATATGTTAAGCCAGAATTTACATGGCTTTCAAAGGTTATTAAATCTATATTATCATACTCCTGTATGGCCTTCGTTATCCATACGGGAACAAGAAGCTGTAGTTGCTTTGTATCAGCAACAACCGGATAAATGGTTGGATAATGGAGTTAGTTTTAAAGTGGAGAGTTCGTTTCATAAGTTTGATACTGATATGAAACGTTTTCATAATCAGATGAATGTAAAAGAGATTATGGAAAAGAATTATGAGGGGACTTATTGGTATTATTTACTGTTTAATAAAGAGTGAAAATGAAAGGAAATATGATTAGATATGTATGTCTCTATTTAATGTGTTGGTTGCTCTGTTCTTCTTGTTCAGAGAAAAAAGAAATTCTTTCTGTAGAAGAGAATGTTCCTGCTATTTTCCCGGATTATATAGGAGTAACAATACCAGTAAATATTGCTCCTTTGAATTTTTCTGTGCAGGAGGAAGGAGAGACTTTTATTGTCTCTTTTGAAAGTTTAAAGTCTGGTTATAACTTTGAAATAGAGGCTCGTAATAAGTCTTTTAATATTCCTTTGAAACAATGGCGTTTGTTATTAAAAGAGTCGTTAGGCGGAGAGGTCCAGGTTACGATAATGAAGAAAAGGAATGAGAAGTGGAGTGCTTATCAACCCTTTTTATTTTATGTGGCAAATGAGCCTATAGATGATTATTTAGTATATCGATTGATAGAGCCGGGATATGCTCTTTGGAATCAAATGGGTATTTATCAGAGGAATTTGACTGATTTTAAGCAAACTGCAATTTATGAGAATAAAATGGGGCAGTTGAATTGTGTGAATTGTCATTCGTTCTGTATGAATGATCCAGAGAAAATGCTCCTTCACATGCGTGCTTCTAATAGCGGGACATTGGTTATAGAGGGAAAAGATATAAAAAAGATAGATAGTCATTCCTTTCAAGAATTTACCCCTTTAGTGTATCCTTATTGGCATCCTGATGGGCGTTATATTGCTTTTTCAGTCAATGAAACAACACAAGAGGTTCATGCTACACAACGGGTTGAAGTTTTTGATGTTAAATCGGATGTTATTGTATATGATAAAAAGGAACATAAGGCTCTAATTTCACCATTTATAGCGTCCTCTTTCTCGTTTGAAACTTTCCCTTCTTTTTCTCCTGATGGTGAATATTTGTATTATTGTATTGCCCCTATTTGTGCGATGCCTGATTCTATTCAACAATTGAAATACAGTATTTGTCGAATCCCCTTTAATTCTTCGACAGGTACTTTTGGAAATCAAGTGGATACGATTTATAATGCTCGATTAAAAGGAGATAGTTTTTCTTTTCCTCGGGTTTCTCCTGATGGACGTTTTCTGATGTGTACCCGATCTGATTATGGAACTTTCCCTATTTGGTACCAAGAGGCAGATTTATGTATGATTGATTTAGAAAAGGGAGAAGAGTGTGATTTAAGTCTTGTGAATAGTAATGATACGGAAAGTTATCATTCTTGGTCTTCGAATGGTCGTTGGGTCGTGTTTAGTAGTCGTCGTTTAGATGGACTTTATACACGTCCGTTTATAGCTTATGTTAGTGAAAGAGGAGAAGTATTTAAACCCTTTTTATTGCCGCAACAAGATACTGATTTTTACTCACTTTTAATGAAGTCATTCAATATACCTGAATTTGTAAAAGGGGCTGTTACTGTAAAACGTCTAAATAGTTTTTCAAAAAAAATATCAGAAAAGCGATAATTGTTTTAGGGGATGAATTTCATTTTTGAGTCTTATAAAAAGTAAATGAATCGTATGTCTGAAAATATACCTTGGGATATTCTGATTAAAAAGTTTAGAGGGGAAGTTTCTTTGGAGGAAGAAAAATCTCTCTCCTCATGGGTCATGACCCATGAGGAAGTGTATGCAACGTTGCATACACTTTGGGATTCTATTCAGCAAGAGGGAGAAACATTTGAATCTGACGCAGATCGTCTTTGGATTGAATTAAAACGTCGAATAGATAAGAATTCAAAAGAGATTCGTATCCCATTAAATCGTTTTCGATGGATATCTGCTGCTGCCTCAATCTTATTGATTTTTATTTTCTCTTTTATGGGTTATATTACGAAGCAGTGGTATGATACTTGTACGATAGATAGATCCTATACGGCTTTGAATGGTAAGTCAAAAATTATGTTACCAGATGGTTCTGTTGTTTGGTTGAATAAAGAATCAAGTCTTGAGTATAAAACGACAATTTGGAACCGTAAACGATTCGTTTATTTGACCGGGGAAGCCTATTTTGAAGTAGTAAAAGATGATAGTAGACCTTTTATCGTTAAAAATCAAGATTTTAAAGTCATAGTACATGGTACGGTGTTTAATATGTTTGCAAGAAATACCGGAAAAAAGCATGTCAGTTTATTATCCGGTTCTGTATCTGTCACATCCGGAAAAGAGGAGTATTTATTATCCCCAGGTGAGGTAGCAATTTTAGATAAGTCAGGAAAAATAAAAGTAGAGAAAAAGGATGTCTATTTTGATACAATGTGGATTCAGGAATCTGTACGCTTTGAACAAAAAACACTGAAAGAACTGGCTCGTTATTTGACCAGATGGTATGGAGTGAAAGTGATTGTAGATTCCTCTATTACAGATGACCAGGCTTATACATTTACAATTAAAAATGAACCATTGGAAGAGATACTTCGGTTAATGGCTCGGATCCATCCAATAACCTATAGTTTCGATGAAAATGATAAAGTAACAATTAGGTTGAACCCATTAAAAAAGGAGGGTAAATGAAGGTAAGAATGTAATACGAATTTATTGAGAAATGTAAAGTTAATTATTGTTTTATTTTAAATTTTCTATCATGAATTATGAAGAGACAATTTATTCATTCTTTTAATATGGAAAGCTGGAGAGTATGGCTATTAATTGTTGTATTCATTTCTTTCCCCAGCTTACAATTTGGATATGCGAGAGGACAACAGCGAATGATTACAGTTCAGTTCTCTGATATCCCATTATCTGAAGCATTAAGTAAAGTTGAAGAAGCAAGTGGTTATTCATTCTTTTACGATGCTAATATGTTAGATTTATCTAAGCATGTAAGTTTAGATGTAAAAAATCAGAAATTACACGATGTACTGGATGTCATGTTTAGATCTACTGGTGTAGCTTTTGAGATTTCAAATAATCAGATTGCATTATTTGCAAAGGCAAAGAGTGAGAAAGCAGCACCTGTGGTTAAACAACAAAAAAGTATTACGGTAAAGGGTGTTGTTAAAGACGCGACCGGACTTCCTGTGATTGGAGCTAATGTAGTTGAAAAAGGAACAACAAATGGAACGATTACAGATGTTGATGGTAACTATGTTTTGACTGTTAACCAAGGTGCTACATTGGAAATTTCTTATATCGGTTATGTTACACAAGGAGTGAAAGTAACAGGCGGGTTGCAGGATGTAGTTTTACGTGAAGATTCACAAGCTTTGGAAGAAGTAGTCGTAACAGGTTTCGGTTTGGCACAAAAGAAAGCGACTTTAACAGGTGCCGTTACAGCTGTAGGTTCTGATGATATTAGTCGTTCAGTATCTTCTACTGCTTCCGGTGCATTGGTTGGTAAAGTGGCAGGTTTAAATACTCGTCAGGCAGATGGTCGTCCGGGTGCTACTACAAGTATCCAGATTCGTAACATGGGTGATCCTTTATATGTGATTGACGGTGTACAATCTGACGCAGCTCAATTTAATAACATAGATTTCAATGATATTGAGAGTATTTCTGTTTTGAAAGATGCTTCTGCTGCTATCTATGGGGTACGTGCTGCAAATGGTGTTATTGTTGTCAATACTAAGAAAGGTAAACGGAATACTAAGAATACAGTTGCTTTAAATATGTATTATGGTTGGCAGAACCCATCCACATTCCCTAAACCTGCTGACGCTAAAACTTATTTGACAAACTATATTCAATCAGAAACGGTTCAAGGGAAAACAAATTACACTTATAGTAAAGAAGATTATGAAAAGTGGTGTCAAGGAACCGAAAAAGGATATGTTCCATTTGATTGGTATGATTTTATATGGGAAACGAATCCTCAATATTATGTAAATGCTAATATTTCCGGAGGTTCAGATAAAATCAATTACTATGTATCTTTAGGACATTTGAATCAGGACGCTATGATTGTGAATTATGGTGGTTTCAAACGTACAAATGTACAGATGAATATTGACGCTCAAATCAATGATCGTTTGAAAATTGGAGCAACCATGAACGGTCGTATTGAAGAGTTAAAGAACCCGGGTGTTCCTGAAGTAGATGATTATTGGATGCCTCGTTTTGGTACCTATCGAAATTTGCCGACAAAGCGTCCGTATGCAAATGATAATCCGCTTTATCCGACATTGACATCTTCTAATGCTGCAACAAACTTTGCTTGGTTAAATTATGATTTGTCTGGTGAGTATAAGAAGACAACTCGTGTGATACAAATGCAGGGTACAATTGAATATGAAATCTTGGATGGTTTAAAGGCAAAAGGTTTGTTTGGTTATTTGTTGGATTATGAAACAATGAACAACCAAGAGTACACTTATAAGTTGTATGGATATGATGAGGCTACAGATACTTATCCTGTCATATTTGAAAATACAAACCCTTGGAGAGAAAGAAGTGTAGGACATGATGAAGAACTTTCTTCTAACATCCAACTTTCTTATCAGAAAAAGTTTGGAGAACATAATGTTTCTGCTATTGTTGGTTTTGAAGCTATTAGACGTGATACTCCATATACATGGTTACACTCAAGACCTACTGCTAATTCTTTGCACTTGATTGATTATCAGACAATGGATAAGTATAACGATTACGGAAATGAGACAGAAGCTCGTTTGGGATGGTTATTCAGAGGTAATTATGATTATGCAAATAAGTATTTAGTAGAGTTCTCAGCTCGTTATGATGGCTCTTGGAAATTCCCTACAAATGATCGTTGGGGTTTCTTCCCTTCAGCCTCTTTGGGATGGAGAATCTCAGAAGAAAATTTCTGGAAAGAAGCAAAGGTGGCTAATGTTATTAGCGATTTGAAGATTCGTGGTTCTTATGGTATGGTTGGAGATGATAATGTCTCAGGTTATTCCGCATTCGATTATATGAGTGGTTATACATATAAGAAAGGTGGTTCTGTGATTGATGGTGCTTATACAATTGGTTCACAACCACGTGGTCTTCCTGTTACTACTATTTCTTGGATTAAAGCGAAGATTTTAGACCTTGGTTTTGACATTTCATTCTTGGATAATCGTTTGAGTGCTCAATTCGACTTTTTCCGTCGCCAACGTGATGGTTTGCCTGCTTCTCGTTATGATGTACTGTTACCTTCTGAAGTAGGATTCTCTTTACCGAAAGAAAATTTGAATTCAGATGTTCACATGGGATACGACGCTGCAGTTCGTTGGTCAGACCAGATAGAAGAATTTAGCTATTCTGTTGGAGGAAATATTACCTATGCTCGTTACTATGATTGGGAAGAGTATAAACCTCGTTTCTCCAATTCTTGGGATGAATATCGTAACTCAACAACTCATCGTTTTGGTTATTTGAACTGGGGATTAGAAGCAATTGGACAGTTCCAGAGTTGGGAAGAAATCGCAACTTATCCAATTGATAATGACCGTCAAGGAAATAAGACCCTTCGACCGGGTGATATTAAGTATAAAGATGTGAACGGAGATGGTGTAATTAATAGTATGGACTATCGTCCAATCGGATATCGTGAAGGTTCAACTCCGATTTTGAACTATGGTTTGAATTTCTCTTTTGCATGGAAAGGATTTGATTTGGCTTTCGACTTAACGGGTGGTGCAATGTCTTCTTGGTATCAGAATTATGAACAACGTAATCCGTTCCATGACGGTGGAAATAATCCCCAGTACTATATGGAAGATACTTGGCATTTAGCTGATATTTGGGATGCAAATAGTGAATTGATTCCTGGTAAGTATCCAATGTTGTTGATTGGTAATAGTTCTCATAGTAATTATTGGAATAGTTCATTCTGGATGAGAAATGTACGCTATATCAAATTACGTAATTTGGAATTTGGATATACAGTTCCTAAGCATATTACTCAAAAAGCTTTGATTTCTGATTTACGACTTTATGTAGCAGGAACAAATCTATTCACAATTACAAATGCTCCTGGTATTGACCCTGAGTCAGATGAAAGTAATGGTTTGGGGTATCCAACGACTCGAATTATTAATATTGGTTTAAATCTTAAATTTTAAGCGGCTATGAAGAAGAAATATATATTCGCAGCCTTGGCAGCTTGTATGTTATCAATGACCTCCTGTGATGGTTTTTTGGATCAGGAACCTGATAACATTTTGACAGACGAACAGATTTTTAATGACGCAGTTATGATTAAGTCTGTTTTGGCAAACTATTATGGACGTGTAACTTGGGGACAACATGTTGCGGATTGGAGTAGTTTGCGAGTATTAGATGAAGCTGCCTATTGTAATGGAGGACCAGATGAACGGTCTACATTTGGAGACGACCTTTGGCGTGTGTATGATTATACACTTGTTCGAGATCTCAATCAGTTCCTAAAAGGATTACGTGAAACAAAAGCTTTGTCTGAAGCTGAAAAGGCTCCATTGGAAGGAGAAGCTCGTTTCTTACGTGCTTGGTATTATTTCAATGTTTGTCGTGGATTAGGTGGTATGCCTATTGTTGGAGATGAGATATTTGAATATAATGAAAGTACAGATGTTGCTTCTTTGCGTAGACCTCGTGCAACAGAAGCTGAAATGTATGATTATATCATCTCTGAATGTCAGGCTATTTATTCAATGCTTCCGGCTGAACAGCAAACAAATTCAGCTCGTGCTAATAAATGGGCTGCTAAAATGTTAGAGGCACGTGCTGCTGTATATGCAGGATCTATTGCTAATTATAATAACAAGATGGATACTCCGATTAGAACAGAAGGAGGAGAAGTTGGTATTCCTGCAGAGAAAGCGAATGGATATTATCAGACTGCTTTAGCTGCAGCGGAGGAAGTGATTAACAATAGTCCGTATGAGTTACAGGATCGTCATCCGAATGACAAAGGTTTGAATTTCTATGAAGCTGTTTGTGTCAAGGATAATAATACGGAAGTTATCTGGGCACGTGATTATATTTATCCGGGACAAACACATGGTTTCACGAACTGGAATGCTCCGAAATCTCATGCAGAGGACATTGATAATAGTTATTTAGGGGCACTCTTAAACTTGGTAGAGGAGTATGAATTAATTGATACGCAAACTCCCGGTCAAAAGAGTTTGGTTGAAACGACAGAGAATGGAACTTATAAGTTTTATGAAACAGCTGACGAACCTTTCAAGAATAGAGACCCTCGTTTGTGGGGAACTATTATCTATCCGGGTGCGCAGTTCAAGGATATAGAAGTGGTTCTACAAGCAGGTCAGTTGGTTAAAAATAACGGAAACTGGGATTTTGTTACAGGTGATTTAGATACTGAAGATGAAAATGGAAATCTGATTACAGCTGAAAATGGTCCTAAGGAATCTAATGAACAGTATGTAAATAAAACAGGTTTCTATGTTCGTAAGTATTTAGATGAAACTCCATCTGCAGGAACTCGTGGACGTGGTTCAGAAATGTGGATGCCTCGTTTTCGTATCTCTGAAGCTTATATGATTGCTGCGGAAGCCTCTTTTGAATTGAGCAATGGGCGTGCTGCTAACTTTATCAATGCGATTCGTGAGAGAGCGGGTGTGAAACCTTTGACGACAGTTACGTTTGATAATATTGTGCATGAATATCGGGTTGAATTTGCCTTTGAAGACCATCGTTGGTGGGATTTGAAGCGCTGGCGTTTGGCAGATAAGGTATGGAATGGTAATAGTACAGATAGACAAGCTCGTCATCGCCGTCTATGGCCATACCGTGTGGTTGCACCGGGCGATCCGAATAATGGGAAATGGGTATTTGTTGAAGACTTCTTATTTGCGTCTCCCAATGCTCGTTATTTCAAAGTGCAAAATTATTATAACTTCCTTAATCTGACTTGGATAAACAATAATCCATTGTTAGTTAAGAATCCATATCAATAATTTAAACATAGGAAGAGTATGAAAATTATATCAAATATTTTTTCGTTGGTTTTACTGTTAGCTTTATTTGCTAGTTGTGGAAAAGATAATTATGAAGCACCGGAATCAACATTGATGGGAACAGTAACCTATCAAGGAAAAGCATTGCAACTCCGCGGAACAGGTGAGGCAGTTCAGCTTCAATTATATCAAGATGGATATGAATTGGACGATCCAATCTCTGTATATGTAGGGCAGGATGGAAAATTTGCTGCAAAACTGTTTGATGGTGAGTATAAGCTAATAACTCGTGACGGTAATGGTCCTTGGGTAAATACTCGTGATACTGTAGTTGTGAATTTGAAAGGAACTACAGAAGTACAGTTAGAGGTAACTCCCTATTTCTTGATTTCTAATGCGCAAATGTCTGTTTCCGGAACAACAATGAATGCCTCTTTCACGATAGATCAGATTGTTTCGTCTGCTTCTATCAATAAAGTGTATTTATTGTTGAGTAAAACTCAATTTGCGGATGATGTAAATAATTTGTTCCGTAAGGATATTACAGGCGTAGAACCTGGAGCTGTAACTTTATCTGCTGATATTACTAATAGCGAGGATGTAGCGAATGCCAAAGCTCTTTATGCTCGCGTAGGGGTATTAGCAAAGGGTGCGGATCAAGCTATTTATTCAGAAGTGGTACGTTTGAGATAGTGATTCATAGAAAGCCAGAGTATATGACAGTATAGAGGGATTATACCCTGGCTTTTTCTGTATTAAATAATTTAGTTATATATCATGAGAAAGCAATTATTAGCGTGTATGGCATTGGCATTGACGTTAGGTGTTAATGCGCAGTGGAAACCGGTCGGAGATAAGATCAAAACAGATTGGGCGGAAAAAGTAGATCCCAATAATGTCTTGCCAGAATATCCTCGTCCTCAATTGGAACGTAACGATTGGCAAAATTTGAATGGGGAGTGGGAATATGCAATTAAACCAGTTGGGGGCGTAGAACCTTCTGCTTTTGATGGAAAGATTTTAGTGCCTTTTGCTGTCGAATCTTCTCTTTCCGGTGTACAAAAAGAGGTTGGACAAGAAAATGAACTTTGGTATAAACGCTCTTTTTCGATTCCATCAGCCTGGAAGAATAAAAATATCGTTTTGAACTTTGGGGCAGTCGATTGGAAGGCAGATGTCTTTGTGAATGATGTCTTGGTTGGCTCTCATAAAGGAGGTTATACTCCGTTTTCATTTGATATTACCCCGTATTTGACAAATAAAGGGAATCAGAAACTGGTTGTACGTGTATGGGACCCTACCGATAAAGGATTTCAACCTATCGGTAAACAGACCCATAATCCAAGAGGTATCTGGTACACTCCGGTAACCGGTATTTGGCAGACTGTTTGGTTAGAACCGGTTGCGGCTAACCATGTTACAGCAATTAAAGCAATCCCTAACATCGACCATAATGCCATCAATGTGACGGTTTCAACTTCTGCGACTTGTTGTGCGGATATTGTAGAAGTAAAATTAGTGGATAAAGGTGCGGTAGTTGCTTCTGCGAAAGGTGTGCAAGGGAAAGAATTACGTTTAGGCGTTCAAAACCCACAACTTTGGTCTCCTGCTAATCCTTATTTATATGATATGACAGTTTCATTGTGGAAAAATGGTAAGGTTATTGACGAAGTAAAATCATATACAGCATTTCGTAAGATTTCAACGAAGAAAGACGCGAATGGAATTATGCGTATGTGTTTGAACAACGAACCTTTATTCCAATACGGTCCGCTGGATCAAGGTTGGTGGCCTGACGGATTGTACACAGCTCCGACTGACGAAGCGCTTTTGTTTGATATTAAGAAAACAAAAGACTGGGGCTTCAATATGATTCGTAAACACGTGAAAGTGGAACCGGCTCGCTGGTATTATCATTGCGATAAAGAGGGCATTTTAGTTTGGCAAGATATGCCAAGCGGTGATATGGGCAACAAGTGGGAGCCTCACAAATATAATGGCGGTACGGACAAAGACCGAACTCAAGAATCCATCGATAATTACTATCAGGAATGGAAAGAAATTATTGACTTAGGTATCTCTTTCCCCTCTATCGTAGTCTGGGTTCCTTTCAACGAAGGTTGGGGACAGTTTGGTACGGAAAAAGCGGCTCTTTGGACAAAGAATTACGACCCTTCTCGTTTGGTAAATCCGGCCAGTGGTGGTAATCATCGTCCTTGCGGAGACATTATTGACCTACATAACTATCCGGGTCCTGATATGTTCCTGTCAGATCCTGCTCGCGTGAATGTATTGGGTGAATATGGTGGCATTGGCTTACCTGTCGAAAATCATTTGTGGTGGAACAAACGCAATTGGGGATATATCCAATTTAAAAACGGTGCTGAAGTAACAGCTGAGTATATAAAATATGCGAAATCGTTACAAAGTTTCATCGACCGCGGCTTTTCTGCAGCTGTTTATACACAGACAACAGACGTAGAAGGTGAGGTAAACGGTTTAATGACCTATGACCGTAAAGTGATCAAGATTGACGAAGCCGCAATTCGCAAAATAAACCAAGAAGTTATAAGTCGAATGGCAAAATAATTGGGTAGGTTTTAGTTAGATTCAGTTCCTGGGCATGAATGTGTCCAGGAATTTTTTGTTTTTACCAGATAGAAGATGTCGGATTAGGAATTAAGAGAAAGAATTGGCTATTTCTTGAGGTAAAAGTCCCTTTTAAGCTTCTTAAAAAACCTTTGAAGTGCTGCAAAATGCAATTTAGCAGGCTCAAAATGGCTTTTCACTGTTGTAAGTCCATTTTTAGGATCCTAAAAATGGGTTTTCACCGCTGCAAGTTGGTTTTTAAAAGTCTAAAAATGCCTTTTCACTACTGTAAAATGGTTTTTAGGGTCCTAAAAGTCATTTTGCAGCACTGAAAAGGCATTTCCCGTTTCTTAAAAATGAACTTACAGCATAAAAAAGGGACTTCCAAATGACTTGGAAGCCCCCTCAAAGTATGACAAAAAATTTTAGGGGTTATTTACTTAGTTTCCACTCCGCTCCATCCTTTGTATCTTTGATCTCAAAACCAAGAGCCGTCAGTTCGTTGCGGATTTTATCTGAGGTAGCCCAATCTTTATTGGCTTTAGCTTGCTGACGAATAGAAAGCAACAGGTCTACCGCTTTGCCAAAGGCTTCATAATTGTTTCCACCGGCAGAAGCCGCTTCGTCTTTCATCCCTAAGATGTCAAAAACAAAGGTGTGGAATACCTCTTGCAGCTCTTTCAGATCTTCAGCCGAGATTGTCGCCTTGCCATCCTTTACGGAATTAATTGCACGGGAAGCGTCGAACAGGTGAGCGATGACAATCGGAGAGTTGAGGTCGTCATTCATCGCTTCGTAGCACTTCTGGCGCAGGTCTTTCACGTCTACTGTCGATACATCGGAAGCTTTCAACTTCATTAAGTTCTTATAAGCGTCCATCAAGCGTTCCAAACCCTTTTCGGCAGCCTGTAGCGCGTCGTTGCTGAAGTCTACCGTACTGCGATAGTGTGCTTGCAGGATGAAGAAGCGGATGGTCATAGGAGAATAGGCCTGATTCAACGCTTTGTTGTTACCCGTAAAGAACTCGTCCAAAGTGATGAAATTGCCTAAGGATTTTCCCATCTTTTGACCGCTGATGGTAATCATGTTATTGTGCATCCAGTAGTGAACCATGTCGTCTCCTTGGGAGGCTACGGCTTGCGCGATTTCACATTCATGGTGTGGGAAGATCAAATCCATACCTCCACCGTGAATATCGAAGTGTTCACCTAAATATTTCTTTCCCATTGCGGTACATTCGCAGTGCCAACCGGGGAAACCGTTGCTCCAAGGAGATGGCCAACGCATGATATGTTCGGGTTGGGCACATTTCCAGAGGGCGAAGTCGATTGGATTACGTTTTTCATCCTGTCCGTCCAATGCACGTGTCGTATTCAACATGTCATCAATGTTACGGCCGGAAAGGATTCCGTATTTATGGTCTTTGTTGTACTTCTCAACGTCAAAATAGACAGAACCTTCGCTTTCATAGGCGTAGCCGTTGTCTAAGATTTTCTGAACCAAGTCGATTTGTTCGATGATATGACCGGAAGCGTGCGGTTCGATACTTGGAGGAAGCACATTCAAAGCTTCCATCGCATGATGATAACGGTTCAAGTAGTATTGAACAACCTCCATAGGTTCTAACTGTTCGAGACGAGCCTTTTTAGCGATTTTATCTTCGCCATCATCAGCGTCATGTTCCAAGTGACCGACATCAGTTATGTTGCGTACATAGCGTACTTTATATCCTAAATGTTTCAGATAACGGAACAGAAGGTCAAAAGTGATAGCCGGACGAGCATGTCCTAAATGCGCGTCACCATAAACTGTAGGACCACAGACATACATACCCACATGCGGTTCGTGCAGCGGGGTGAACTGTTCCTTTCTTCTTGTGAGTGTGTTGTAAATACTTAATGGGTGTTCCATATCTATTTTTATTTTTAAGCAGGGCAAATTTACAAATAAATGGGAGAATCGCTTTATAAAGCAGCGTATAATCAGTGAAATAATGTGTAGTTTGAATGCAAAAGAGCCTAAAAAAGGAGGAAGTTTATACAAAAGGGTAGTGAATATCGTTATAATGTTATACATTTGTAGTAAGTGAACTTCTCAGTTTGCTTTTTGTTAATTACGAAAGATTGGACTATGACAACAAAAAAAGATAGAGTACTTTGGGCAGATGATGAGATTGATTTATTGAAACCTCATATCCTTTTTTTACAGGATAAGGGCTATGAAGTAGTTCCGGTAATCAGTGGGCAAGACGCAATTGAATGCTGCAAAGAGGAATCCTTTGATATTATTTTCTTGGATGAGAATATGCCAGGCTTAACCGGTTTGGAGACGTTGGCTCAGATTAAGGAGATTAATCCAAACGTCCCTGTTGTCATGGTTACAAAGAGTGAAGAAGAGAGTATCATGAATCAGGCGATAGGAAATAAGATTGCCGATTACTTGATTAAGCCGGTTAATCCGAATCAGCTGCTTCTTTCCATTAAAAAAAATGTGCATAAGAACACGATTATATCTGAAACAACGACAGTCGGGTATCAACAGGAGTTTGGGCGGATCGGTATGCAGATCAACGACTCGCTGACAACTGACGATTGGATGGAGGTTTATAAAAAACTGGTGTATTGGGAGCTGGAGTTGGAAAGCAGTCAGGTTCCAATGACGGATATGTTACGTATGCAGAAGCAGGAAGCTAATAATGCTTTTGGTAAGTTTGTAAAGAGGAATTATGAAAACTGGATCCAAGATCCGGATAATCGTCCGTTGATGAGTCCGGACTTGTTTAAGAAACGGGTTTTCCCAATGCTTGAGAACGGAGATAAAGTCTTTTTCATTTTGATTGATAATTTCCGATTGGATCAATGGCGAGAGGTAAAAGATTTATTGGCGGACTATTATACGTTCGATGAAAATCTTTATTATAGCATTTTACCAACAGCAACACAGTATGCTCGTAATGCGATATTCTCTGGTCTAATGCCGCTACAAATAGAAAAACTGTTTCCGGATCTTTGGGTAGATGAGGAAAGCGAGGAAGGGAAGAATTTAAATGAGGCTCCACTGATTCAGACACAGATTGAGCGATTTCGAAAAAAGTATACATTCTCTTATCATAAGGTGCATGATTCACAATATAATGATAAGTTACTCAGTTTAGTTCCTTCGTTGCTGCATAATCAATTGAATGTAGTGGTATTGAACTTTATTGATATGCTTTCACATGCTCGAACGGAAAATAAGATGATTCGTGAGTTGGCGCAAAGCGAAGCTGCTTATCGGAGTTTAACCCGTTCTTGGTTTCAACACTCCGGAGCTTTGGAACTATTTAAACGTATTGCCGGAAAAGGGTATAAAGTTATTGTAACTACGGATCATGGAACTATTCGGGTGGATAACCCCCAGAAAGTGATTGGGGATAAAAATACGAATACGAATCTTCGTTATAAGGTGGGTAAAAACTTAAATTATAATCCGAAAGAGGTGTATGATATTCGTTTTCCGGATAAAGTGGGATTGCCTTCACCCAATTTAAGTAGCAAGTATATTTTTGCGATGGATAATGACTTTTTTGCTTATCCAAATAATTACAATTATTATGTGTCCTATTATAGAAATACATTCCAGCATGGAGGTATTTCTATGGAAGAGATGTTGGTTCCTTTTATCACGATGGCTCCAAAATAACATATAATCTCTGAAGGATATGGACAATTTGATTAATTTTGTGGGAACATTTTAAGTATAGATTTCATGAGTATTATCAAAATTGAAAGTTTAGATACAATTCGTCAGGCTGCAAAGGAATTTATAGCAGGAATGGATGACCGTACTGTTTTTGCTTTTCGGGGTAGTATGGGAGCCGGAAAGACTACTTTTGTCAAGGCGATTTGTGAAGAATTAGGGGTAGAAGATGTAATTAATAGTCCTACATTCGCAATTGTAAATGAGTATCGTAGTGATACAACTGGAGAATTGATTTATCACTTTGATTTTTATCGAGTGAATAAGCTAAGTGAGGCTGAAGATATTGGTACGGAAGACTATTTTTATAGCGGAGCACTCTGTTTTATTGAGTGGCCGGAAAAAATAGAAGATTTGTTGCCGGGAGATGTTGTGGAAGTTGCTATCACAGAAAATCCGGATGGCTCTCGAACAGTAGAAGTAAAATAATTATGGAACCATCTGAATATTTTATTCTGGTACTCTTTATCCTATTAGGTCTATTCTCTCTGATTGCTGCTATTAGAGATTTGGATTGGTATTTTCAGACAAGTGGTGCCATGACTTTTGTTAAATGGTTTGGCCGTAAGGGAGCACGTATTTTTTATGGACTTTTAGGATTGGGATTGATTACCAGTGGAGTGATGGGATTTATGTATTGGAGTTAAATAAGGGATAATTGATGTTTCTAATACTCATCAATTATCCCTTATTTATTTTAAACGATTGCGAAATCTAATTGCTTTCTTTCTAAATTGGCTTGTGCCACTTTTACTGTGATTAAGTCTCCTAATTGATATGTGCGCTTTGTCCTACGGCCTAATAGACAATAGTTTTTTTCATCAAATTCATAGTAATCATCGTCTAAATCCCGTATAGGAATAAGGCCTTCGCATTTATTTTCATTTAATTCTACATATAATCCCCATTCTGTTACGCCAGAAACAACCCCATCAAAGACTTGACCTAATTTGTCTTTCATAAATTCGACCTGTTTGTATTTGATAGAGGCACGTTCAGCATTAGCAGCTACACTTTCCATATCAGAACAGTGTTTGCAATAATCCTCATACTTGTTTTTTATAACACTACGCCCTCCTGCTTGGTAACGTTCTAATAAACGATGTACCATCATGTCCGGATAACGACGGATAGGAGATGTAAAATGTGTATAGTAATCCATCGCTAATCCATAATGACCTATATTGTCTGTTGTATAACGCGCTTTTTGCATAGAGCGAATAGCTAATGTTTCAATCAGATTTTCTTCAGGTTTACCTTGGACACTATCTAATAGTTTATTGATGTTTTTAGAAATATCAGTTTTACTTCCTTCCGTACGCATTTTATAACCAAAGCGACTAATGAAAGATGAGAAATCTCTCAGTCTTTCAGGATCGGGTTGTTCATGAATACGATAGACAAATGTTTTCTTTGTCTTATTTTTTGTTTTCCCAATAAATTCTGCGACTGTTTGATTAGCCAATAACATAAATTCTTCAATCAGTTTATTGGCCTCTTTAGATACTTTTACATACGTTCCTAAAGGTTTACCTGTTTCATCAATATCGAATTTAACTTCGTATCGATCAAAAGCGATAGCTCCTGCTTTGAATCGTTTTTCTCTCAGTTTTTTTGCCAATTCATTTAGAGCCAATATCTCTTCTTTGTAGTCTCCTTCTCCGGTTTCAATGATATTTTGAGCCTCTTCGTATGTAAAACGGCGGTTACTTTTGATAACTGTTCGTGTGATACGAGATTGTATAACCTCTGCATTTGAGTTTAATTTAAAGATGACAGAAAAACAAAGTTTCTCTTCATTGGGTCGAAGCGAACAGATCTGATTACATAGACGTTCAGGCAACATTGGTATTGTCCTGTCTACAAGATATACAGACGTTGCACGACTATAAGCCTCTCGGTCAATTAGACTTTCAGATTTTACATAGTGAGTTACATCGGCAATATGTACACCTACCTCCCATGTTCCATCCTCTGATTTTTGGGCAGAAAGCGCGTCGTCAAAATCTTTGGCATCTTTCGGGTCAATAGTGAAAGTGGTAATTTGCCGAAAATCCTCTCGTTTCCCAATCTCCTCTTCGGTAATAACTTCAGATATCTTATTAGCCGCTTTTTCTACATTTTCCGGGTATTTGTAAGGTAAATCAAATTCAGCTAAAATGGCATTCATCTCGGCGTCATTATTCCCAGCTTCTCCTAAGATGTCAACGACTTCTCCTAATGGATTCTTAGCCTCTTCTGGCCATTCAGTGATACGGACAACAGCCTTATCCCCCGTTTTACCTCCCTTTAATTTCTCTTTAGGAATAAAGATGTCATTAGCTAATGTTTTATCTTCTGTGACTAAGAAAGCGAAACCTTTCGTTACTTGAAGTTTACCCGTGATTGTACGACGTTGACTTTCTAATATTTCAATTACTTCTCCTTCCGGATCAGCTCCTTTTCTTTTGGCATGAAGTTGTATTTTTACTTTATCTCCATTTAATGCATGAGCTGAATTCCGTTCTGCAATGAAAATAGGATTTCCACCCTCTTCGGGTAGAAAAGAGTTTTTCCCGTTTTGACGGCGTATGAAAGTTCCAATCATGGTTGTTCCCCAATCATTGTAACGATAACGACCTCTATCAATTTCAGAAATAATATTTTCAGAAGCTAACGTATATAAAATCTCTACTACTTGTAATTTTTGCACTTGATTGTCGACACCTATCATACTACTGATTTGTCGATAGTTAAAAGGTTCTTTAGGAGAAGATTTGAAAACCTGAATGATTGCATGAATCATCGTTTCTTTTTTCATTCGTTTATTTCCAGTTTTAGGACTACTTTTCTTCTTCTCCGATTTTTTACTTCTTTTTTCAGATTTCTTTTTTGTCATATTGTATATTCAATGTGTTACAAAGTAAACAATAAATTTTGAGATCTGTTTATAAATGGAAATAAAAGATTTCGAAGGATGTGATTTACTCTTTGTAAAAGGTTATATTTGCATATTCATAAGGTATTATTCATTTTGATTATGTTGAAACAACAGCTACAACAGAAATTACAACAAAAACTTTCTCCACAGCAGATTCAACTTATTCGGCTATTGGAACTTCCTGCTATTGAATTAGAAGAACGAATAAAGCATGAATTAGAGGATAATCCGGCTTTAGAGGAAGGAAAGGAGATTGTAGATGATTTTGAAAGAACAGGTGATGAGGAAAATGGAGAACTTGTCCCTAATGAAATAGAAGGAGGAAGCGATGGAGAAGTCGACCTCTCTTTGGGGGATTATAGAAGCGAAGATGATATTCCTGATTATAAATTACGAGAGCTAAGTGAGCGAGCAGAGAAACGGGAAGAAGTTCCTTTTGCCGTTGGTGAATCTTTAAACGAATATTTGCTTCAGCAATTAGGTTTACGGGATTTGTCTGAGAAAAAAGTAAAGGTCGCAGAATATGTGATTGGAAGTATTGATGATGATGGTTATTTACGTCGTGATTTATTTGCGATAGCTGATGATTTGACTTTTCATGCAGGATTGGATGTTACAGTAGAAGACGTAGAAGAAGTTCTTTTAATTATACAGGACTTTGATCCGGTAGGAGTTGGTGCACGTAATCTGCAAGAATGTCTTTTATTACAGTTGAATAAACGGGAGAAAACGGATGTGACGGAACTAACAACTCGGGTGTTAACCGATTATTTTGAAGAATTTACACGCAAACATTATGATAAAATTATGCGAGCGTTAGATTTGGATGAAGAGACTCTAAAAAGGATTATACATGAGATTACTACGTTGGACCCTAAACCTTGTGCAAGTTGGGGCGGTTCTGTAGAAACAGCTTTAAGTCAGATTGTACCGGATTTTCTTGTGGAGGCAGTAAATGGCGAGTTGATATTGAGTATGAACAATCGTGGGATACCTGAAATGCGGGTAAATCGTGAATATGCAGAGATGATTGAGGATTATACGAATAATAAAGCCAATCAAACCTCCCAAATGAAAGAAGCTGTTCTATTTGTGAAGCAGAAATTAGACGCTGCTCAATGGTTTATAGAATCAATTAAGCAGCGTCAGAATACCTTACAGCGTACGATGGAAGCAATCATTTTGTTGCAGCGTGATTTTTTCCTCACGGGGGATGAATCCACACTGCGTCCGATGAAAATGAAAGATGTGGCAGAGCGTGCAGGGTTTGATGTCTCCACAGTTTCTCGGGTTAGTAATTGTAAATATGTACAAACGAATTTTGGTATCTATCCGTTGAAGTATTTTTTCTCAGAATCTATGCAAACAGAGAGCGGTGAAGAGATATCCACTCGTGAAGTGAAAAAGATTATGAAAGAATATGTAGATAATGAGGATAAACACAAACCGCTTACAGATGAGGAATTGGCAGCAATATTGAAAGAGAAGGGATATGTAATTGCTCGTCGAACAGTTGCTAAATACCGTGAACAAATGGATATTCCTGTTGCACGACTCAGAAAAGAAATATAAATTTGAAGCCTTATGAGATTATTGGCAAATATCATATCGGGAATGTTTCATCCGCTACTCATGGTAACTTATGGAGTTGTGTTGGCTCTTACATTCACTTATTTAGTGATTTATCCGTTTACTATGAAGCTGCTATTGGTGGGATGTGCGTTTTTATCGACAGCAGTTATTCCCGGAGGATTCATTTTCTTGTTGGTGAAAAGAGGAGCTGCGACTGATATGGAATTAGCGAGGCGTCAAGAACGTATTGTCCCTTATCTGATTTTTATCATGTCAGTAATGTTTTGTGCTTTTTATATGTACAAGATGATGTTACCTTTTTGGTTTATATCCCTATTGTTAGGTGTTTGTGTCGCGTTGATTTTGGCTTTATTAATTAATTTCTTTTGGAAAATCAGTGCGCATACGATTGGGATTGGTGGACTGTTAGGTGGGATAATGGGAATTGCCCAGACCCATTTTATAAATCCTTATTGGGTATTTATCTGTGTGATAATAATTGCAGGTTTAGTGGGGTCTGCCCGTATTTTTTTGAAAAGGCATACACCAATACAAGTATATGCCGGGTTTTGTCTCGGATTTATATGTACATTTGTAGCCTCATTCTTAAGTTATATCTATTTATTTATCTAATAAAAACACTATAGTTATGAATTTTCCAGCAGAATTAAAGTACACAAAGGATCATGAATGGATCCGTGTAGAAGGAGATGTCGCTTATGTAGGTATTACTGACTATGCTCAGAGCGAACTTGGAGAAATTGTTTTTGTTGACATTACAACAGAAGGTGAAACCGTCGGAAAAGAGGAAGTTTTCGGTACGATTGAAGCTGTAAAGACTGTTTCTGATTTGTTTATGCCGGCAGGTGGTGAAGTTTTGGAAGTAAATCCAGACTTGGAAGAACAACCTGAATTGGTAAACGAGGACGCTTACGGAAAAGGATGGATCATTAAAGTTGCTTTATCTGATCCTGCAGAAGTAGAAGATTTGATGTCTGCTGCTGAATATGAACAAATGATTGCAAAATGACACCTATCGTAAGTATTATTATGGGCAGTACTTCGGATCTGCCCGTTATGGAGAAAGCGGCTAAGTTTTTGGATGAGATGGAAGTCCCATTTGAAATGCACGCTTTGTCTGCTCACCGTACACCGGCTGAAGTAGAAACTTTTGCAAAAGGAGCTAAGGAAAGAGGAATTAAGGTTATTATCGCTGCAGCTGGAATGGCTGCCCATTTATGTGGAGTGATTGCCTCTATGACAACGGTTCCTGTGATAGGTGTTCCTATTAATTCAACATTGGAGGGTATGGACGCCCTATTGGCGATTGTACAAATGCCTCCGGGAATTCCGGTTGCGACAGTGGGTATCAATGGCGCTTTAAATGCCGGTATTTTAGCTGTACAAATGCTTGCTGTAGGTGATGAACAATTACAAGAAAAGTTAGCAACCTATAAAGAGGATTTGAAGAAGAAGATCGTAAAGGCTAATGAAGAATTGGCAAAAGTCTCCTATAAACATAAAACTAATTAGTTGAAAGTTAACAGTTGGAGGAGTGGAAAGGTAATTACTCCTCCAACTGTTGATTTTTCCCCTTGCTCGTTTAGAAATGGATCACTATTTTAACTATTCTCGAAGAAAATCCTCCACTGTCCGTATAGGAAATACACCGCTTGGAGGTACGAACCCAATCCGTATTCAATCTATGGCGAATGTTTCAACGATGGAAACAGACGCAGCTGTTCAACAAGCCATCCGTATGATTGACGCTGGAGCCGAGTATGTTCGCTTTACAGCTCAGGGAGAACGTGAAGCACGTAACTTAGGTGTGATTCGTAAGCAACTAAAAGAGGCTGGGTATCTGACACCTTTGGTTGCCGATATTCATTTCAATCCGCGGGCGGCGGACGCTGCTGCGGAAGAGGTTGAAAAGGTTCGTATTAATCCCGGAAACTATGTTGATAAGGTAAAAACATTTGACCTTTTAGAATATACCGATGAGGAATATGCAGCCGAATTACAAAAGATTCGCGACCGTTTTATCCCCTTTTTGAATATCTGTAAGGCACATGGTACGGCCATTCGCATAGGCGTTAACCACGGCTCTTTGTCTGATCGTATCATGAGTCGTTATGGTGATACTCCGGAAGGAATGGTTGCCTCTTGCATGGAGTTTCTGCGAATTTGCCGCGATGAAGATTTTTCAGATGTAGTCATTTCCATAAAGGCCTCCAATACGGTTGTTATGGTTAAAACTGTCCGTCTTCTGGTTCACACGATGGAGCTGGAGGATATGCATTATCCTCTGCATTTAGGAGTGACAGAGGCCGGAGATGGTGAAGACGGTCGTATTAAGAGTGCAGTCGGAATCGGTTCTTTGCTCTCTGACGGTATAGGAGATACTATCCGGGTCTCTTTGAGTGAAGATCCGGAAGCGGAAATACCGGTTGCTCGTAAGTTAGTAGACTACATTTTAGAGCGTGAAGGACATACACCGATAGAAGCAACCCTTGCCCCAGGGTATAACCCAATCTCTCCGGAAACTCGTCTGAGTCGTATGGTAGAGGGGATTGGAGGCAATTCCCAGCCGCTTGTCATTTCAGACCGTAGCAATGGCGATTTTGAATTTGACCGTACTGTGCTTCCTGACTATATATATATAGGTAAAGAGGATCCCGATAATTTACCGGATCATTTCCGTCTTTTAGTGGACGCTCACTTCTGGAAAGAACGTCCTAACGCCTATCCTTACTTTATTGCGTCGGAAATTGAGACTTTGAAAGACTATTCCGCTGCAATCAAGTTTGTTCGATTGACAAATCATGATCTGACTGATTATGCGATAGAGCTATTAAAACAAGATCCTTCTGTCGTGATAATTTTGAGTACCCATAATCTGAACGGAGTCGGTTCTCAAAGAGCTGCTATGCACCGTTTGATGACAGCAGGCTGTGACGCTCCTGTGATTTTACACCGTGAGTATCGCGAGACAGATATGGAAGCTCTGCAACTAAAAGCTGCAGCTGATTTAGGTACACTTCTGTTAGACGGCTTTGGAGATGGTGTGATGTTGCATAACGAGGGAGATAATACCGCTACTATTGACAATTATATGTTTGCTATCTTACAGGCAACACGTAAGCGGATCAGTAAAACGGAATACATCTCCTGCCCAAGTTGTGGTCGTACACTTTATGATCTTCAGACTACGATTGCCCGTATTAAGGAAGCCACTTCGCACCTCAAAGGTTTGAAGATTGGTATTATGGGTTGTATTGTAAACGGTCCGGGAGAGATGGCTGACGCTGATTATGGATATGTTGGAGCCGGTAAAAACCGGATAAGTCTCTATAAAGGAAAAGAATGTGTCTTGAAAAACATCCCCGAGGAGGAGGCAGTTCAACGTCTCGTCCAGCTAATTAAGGATAATGGGGATTGGATGAACTAAAACTAAAAAGGAGAATCCTAAACTCAGGATCCTCCTTTCTTCGACATTAACTTTAAATAAAAATAGATCGATATAAAGATCGGTTCTAATGGACTGGTTCATTGCTTTGCTGGTTTTTTAACGCCTTTCTTTTGTGGGCGCAAAAGTACCAGAATGTATAAACAGACAAAATATATTGGATATTTCCTCTATATTTGGGTTGTCCAAATTTGATAAATCATTCGTTATGAAAAGTATCCGGGTAAAGCCGATACCTCGATGAATATGTCTATTCAGATGATTGGCTGAATTTTCAATGTTTTAAGTTGGTTCAGGAGTAATAGACGTTGGAAAATGTCGTCGCAGCTCGTGCTGAGAGTTCCGAACGTTGGAAAGCGTCGTCGCAGCTCGTGCTGAGAGTTCCGAACGTTGGAAAGTGTCGTCGCAGCTCGTGCTGAGAGTTCCGAACGTTGGAAAGTGTCGTCGCAGCTCGTGCTGGGAGTTCCGAACGTTGGAAAACGTCGTCGCAGCTCGTGCTGGGAGTTTCGAACGTTGGAAAACGTCGTCGCAAGCTGTGACAAGAGAACCGAAAGGGCCACCTCCGTAAAAATGAGAAGTGGCCCCTGTTATTTTTATTGATTTACGACGAAGTTTCGTATCTGGCATTCGTAGCCTTTCGACTTCTTATTGTGCTTCTTGGACATTCGAAGCACTAACTTATGGTCGGTATTCTCCAATTCCGTTTCCAACATGTAAACCCAAGGAAGATAAAGCGTGCGGCTCCAGTTGGTAAACATATCGATTTCTTTGAACGGCTTTCCGTCTACACTGTATTCCAAGATTCCGACAGAAGGACCACAGACACAGAAGATTCCGATGGCTTTCCCTTTGAAGTTCAAAGTCAATTGGTCGCCCGGTTGAGTCGCCTCCAACATCGGAACGTCCACGAACCCTTGGCGTTTGCTTGCGTCATTGTCCGGATGCCAGTTTTCGACGATTTTCCAACCTCTGTTGGAGCGTGCCTGCTCGATACTGAGGAAGTCACCGTTCTCATAGCAGAAAGAATCCAGAGGTTCAGCCGGTATTTCATGCGCTTTGCAGCCTGTTTCCGGGGAAAGACCCTTCCACATCTCGTCGAAGAGGTGACCGATGGCAGCTGCATAGAATTTATGACCGAAAGGTTTTGGATGAGTACCCCCAAAAGTGTCCCAATCGAACTCCCCGTCCTGCATACGTTCGCCAATCTCTTGACAAAGGTTGATAGAAGGGATGAGGTAATGGTTGGCTACGCGCTCATGATTTAAAATCACGTCCGGTTGCTGCTTTTTAGCGATTTTAGGGATAAACGGGTCGTAAATGAAGTGGAGCATGACGATGTCCATTTCAGGATTGCTATTTAAAGCATGGCGAACAATGCCTTCCATGCCGCGAACCTGTTCCGTAGCGGTGAACTCATTGGTATCATCGTTTACGGCTGCCTCGACAAACAATAAATCTATTTTGCCTTTGGAAAGGATGTCGTGTTGCAGACGGAAAGCACCCGGTGTTGTTCCGGTCGAACTGATACCTGCTTCTACCCATTCGAATTGAGTCGCGGGGAAGCGTTGTTGAAGCTGCTGTTCAATCAGGTTGTGCCATCCCTTCATCTCGGTGATAGAACCTCCTAAGAAGGCTACGCGGGCTTTGCGCTCTTTTTCAAATTTAGACAAAGAGTTTTGCAGGCTGCCGCGAACATTATAATGTACATACTTCTTGTATTCCGGCTGTTGGCGAAGAATGAAGTCTACAACGGGTTCCGGATTGTCTAAACTGTGCGGGTGATGACCGCAATTTTCTTTGACAATAACCTCTACCGGACCGCCTAAGGCTTTGTAACGGTCACGAACGATCTTCATATTCTTTTCATACGGAACACTCTGGTCGCTATCTCCGCAAACGGCAAAGATAGGGATGTTGGCAGCAGCGATAGGAGCTAAGTTATCAATGGGATTGCCTTTGAAGTTTGCCATAGCAGCGTCAGTTGTTTCCCATTCCTTTAAAAGGTCATTCCATAAGTCTGCCCGTTCACGTCCCGGCCAAACGAAGACGTCACATACCGGAGCGTCCACGTAGATACAGGCTACCTTCTCCGGATTCTTAGCCGCCCAGTTGAAAGCGAAAAGTCCACCGCGACTGAACCCTTCTAAAGTGACTTTTTCAGAAAGGCCGTAGTTCGTAACCATGTTTTTATAGAAATCCGTACCCAAAGAGACGGCACGTGGACTGCCGTAGAGGTGAGTGACATCGTAATACACAATGTGGAACCCTTTTTTCAACAAAGCACGGTCTACGCTGGCAAACGCGTTGAAGAAGGCAGGACGCCAGATCCAAGGATTCCCTTTGGCAGCCTGTTTCGGAACAACGACGATGGCTTTGCGCCCTCTGAACTTAAAGTCGTAGCGGTCACAATCGTTCCATTCGCCTTTCTGACCGGGGAAGGCTTGGATTTGGTGATCGCTCTCTTTTCCGGTGATGGCTTTATAGACGGTGGCAGCCATGTGGTGTGTACCGATTACGTCCGGATGAATGCCGTCCGGGAATCTTTCAGGCATATTGTCCGTAGCTGCATACATGTCGATGATGTCTAACTTATTCTTTTGAGCCTGCTTTTTGATAATCGGAATGATTTCGTTGGAAATGATACTGTCTGTAATCCCATATTTGATTTTATAAGCTTTTGCCGGATAACAGACATAGATTTTAGGTTTGGCAGCTAAGTCGTTGAAGGTGTTGATCATGGTTTGCATGTCTTTGGCAAACTTTTTACCATGTATCCAGTTCTGCGGCTTACTGTCGTTGGTCCCTAATTTGATGATGATGATGTTGGGATTGAACTCGAGAACATCTTGAAACATGTGTTCTTTCATGTAAGGATAATCTCCATCCATCAGGAGGACACGCCCGCTAAAACCGAAGTTACGAACCTCATAACCTTCGCCTAACATCTGTCCGAGGACGGCAGGATAGCTGTCTTTATCCCGGTTGGCGATACTGGAGCCGAACGTGATACTGTTTCCAACACAGGCAACTCGTATAGGAGCTACTTTTTCCTGTTCCTGTGCTTGAGAAGTCAAGCTAAAAAGGAGAGAAAGGAGTAATAAATAGAAAATCTGTTTCATATAAATCATGGTATAAATGAATTTTTATGTTTGATAGACGCAAACGTACGCAAAATGCTTTTTTTCTCCAAAAAAGAGAATAAAAGATTGGAAAGCTTTGTGTAATGCCGGTTCTCAGGCTTGCATAACGAAAAAAATCAACTATATTTGTCGCGTATTATGGAAAACGTATTTTAATTTAATATCATGAGTACATTTCAAAAAGAAAATCAAAAAATGACGAATTGGCGTTGGTGGATTTGTTTGTTGTTATTTGTTGCAACAACTGTGAATTACATGGACCGCCAAGTGCTATCTCTAACGTGGAAGGATTACATCGCTCCGGAGTTTCATTGGACTGATTCGGATTATGGTACGATCACCGGTTTCTTCTCAATCTTTTATGCAGTAGCCTGTTTATTTGCGGGTAAGTTTGTGGACTGGATGGGAACAAAGAAAGGGTATCTTTGGGCTATCGGTGTTTGGTCATTAGGCGCTTGTATGCATGCCGGTTGTGGCTGGGCTACCATGAAAATCGAAGGGGTTGAGTCTATTGAAGCATTGATCGCGATCGAAGCCGGTTCTCAATTGGCATTGGCTGTAGCAACCGCGAGTGTATGGTTGTTCCTTACCTGTCGTGCTATCTTGGCATTGGGTGAAGCAGGTAACTTCCCGGCAGCCATTAAGGTAACAGCTGAATATTTCCCGAAGAAAGACCGCGCGTTTGCAACCTCTTTGTTTAATGCAGGAGCTTCAGTGGGTGCGTTGGCAGCTCCGCTGACAATCCCCAGTTTGGCAAGTAAGTTTGGTTGGGAAATGGCGTTTATCATTATTGGTGCGTTAGGATTTGTTTGGATGTTCTTCTGGATGTATATGTATGACAAACCTCAGAATTCTAAGTATGTGAATAAAGCTGAATTAGATTATGTTCAGCAAGACGCAGTAAATGAACCGGAGGTTAAACAGCAACCGGAAAAAGAGGAAAAGGCTATTCCTTTCTTGCAATGTTTCGGCTATAAACAGACTTGGTCATTTATTGCTGGTAAATTCTTTACAGATGGTGTATGGTGGTTCTATTTGTTCTGGGCTCCGGCTTATTTCTCAGAATGTGGTTATACCATGCAGACGACAGAAGGAAAGATGTTGGTATTTGTCCTTTATCTGATTGTAACTGTAATCTCAATATTTGGCGGGTATCTACCAAAGTTATTCGTAGAGAAAAAAGGAATGGAACCGTATGCAGGACGTATGAGAGCCATGCTTATTTTCGCATTCTTCCCGTTGTTCGCGCTGTTTGCACAACCTTTGCAAGGATATTCCGTATGGTTCCCGGCGATTATTATTGGTTTGGCAGGTGCAGGACATCAAGCTTGGTCTGCTAACTTGTTCTCAACTATTGGAGATATGTTCCCGAAATCAACCATCGCGACAATTACAGGTATTGGCGCAATGGCAGGAGGTTTAGCTTCTTTCTTGATCAACAAAGGTGCAGGTATGTTGTTTGATTATGCCGCAGAAACACAAATGACTTTCTTAGGTTTCGTGGGAAAACCGGCAGGTTATTTTGTAATCTTCTGTATCTGTGCATTTGCTTATCTGATCGGTTGGTCGATTATGAAGATATTAGTTCCTAAACATAAAATGATCGTATTAGATTAAAAAATAAGAGTAGAAAAAGTTTAAAGCCACTCAAGTTAATCTTGAGTGGCTTTTTTAATATGTAATTCTATTATTTCAAATAGTATTTAATGATACAGGGGGTGTCTTCTTCTGTTTTATTTTTTCAATTGTAGAAATAATAAAATAGGATTATCTTCTCTCTTTTTTAATGATAAAATTCGTTTGAGTTCTTTGTCTTCAATATTCTTATCGTTAATATCAGTTTGTTTTATTACTGATATGAATTCATTATTATGAGAACCTATTATTTGAAAATAATCAATTTTTTCAAAAGTATCTTTGTACTCTTTTTTGAAGAAATAGAAACCTTCTTTTTTGTCTTTGTTATAAAGCCCGATATAATTATTTTTCCCTACATCAAATAATGATATAAGAAAGTCATTATTTTCGAATATTTGAACATTGTAGACATAGTTTTCATTAGAAAGTTCTTTGATATAATTCTTTTTCTCTTTTTTTGTTGTATTGAGGAATTCAAGAGTAGGAAAAGTTAAATGTTCATATTTCATAGTATAAGATGAAACACAAGTATCTTTTGTTATTTCATATACATTTGATGTATATGGTAAATAAGTAAATAATTTATCACCATCTCGATAAAAACGATAAATAGGTCGCATAACATAACCACTTTCGAATTTAATTGGTAAAAAAACTTGTTCAATATTGCCTTTTTTGTCATATTTAATAATATGATATTTATAGTCTATATTGTTTTTTGTTATAGGGAGTGAGTTATAAGAATAATATTTTTGCTCATCATTTTCTTCTATAGCAATAGATTCTATTTTTTGTTCATTTATAAATTCAAAAGAATTTATGTCGTAAGATAAGATACTATTACCAATGTTTACAACAGATAATCGATTTGTTTTTTCATTTATGGTAATTGCTGTTATTAATGAATATTCACCTGGCCCTTGTCCTTTTTTGTGTAATTTCCTCAAAAATGTACCAGTATAATCAAATACATAAACACTTTGAGTATGTATATCAAAAATAAACATTTCTTTAGATGTACAAAATAATTGGGTTATTTCAGATAATAAACATTCATCTGTAGTTTCAAGAGGTATATATCTTTTATTTTGCAATAAATTTAGTTGATTGGAGGGTTGTTCTTGTTTTGAGAAAAATATTTCTTTTCCTTTTTCTTCTTCTTTTTCTTTTTGGGGAGAATTACAAGCTGTGAATCCTATGATGATTAGAAATAATAATAGATTTTTCATGATTATTGGTGTTTTTTTGATGAAGAGAGGAGAAAACTATAGAAATCTCCTCTCCTTTTTAATAATTAGCAACAACTTAAATCACCTGTCCCTGAACAAACACAAGCTACATGAGTTCCAGGAATAACATATTTATATGTTTCATTACCATCTTCCCCACTAGCTAATGCTTCCACGTTGTCTAATACTAAATCTGAAAATTCTACTGTTTTTTTATTTTGTTTGTAATTATAACCTGCTACAATAATGATAGCAGTAAAAAGGATGATTTTAAAAACTTTTTTCTTCATGTTGTTTTTTTATTAATTCTATATGTCTTTATTTGATAATCAGTTTTGAAATGATTTTATTATTAATATTTATTTGTTAATCAGATGGTTTTAATTGGCTAATTTCACAATTTTGGAGTTGTAATCAATAAGTTATGAGCAATTATCAACCAACCTAACTGAAAAAACTGTGCTAAGTTATTAAAAATATTGTGGAGTTACAAGAAAGAAGCAAAAAATTCTCAGGGAGATTTATATCAATATATTCTATATTAATAATAGCGGATGTGAATGGTGAATATAGCCTCTCGCTTTTACTCTTTGGTAAACAATTGTTATTATTGCCGGAAATGAAAATTCGAAAAGGTATGGAAAGAATTTCTAGGTGTACTGTCTGCCAAAGTCTGGAAGTCTATGGATAAAAGAAAAGTTTAAGTTGGGTATTATAGATACCAAAAATGTTGAGATTTTTCATTATATTGATATGGATAGAAGTATAGACGGAAATAAGAAAATCAAGATAATTAAGGGAAGAAAGTAATTTGTTTTCGTTGATACTTTGTGCCTTCCAATGGCCACCAAGATACACGAAGCCAATATTCACGACAGTAAATAGGTGATAACGACTAAAGCAAAATTTAGAAATAAGTTTCTGTCAAAATGGCAGCTATATTAAAAGCTCCATTTTCTATTTTGCAGTAAAACCGAATCAAAATGAAAGTATCTTTTTGTATGGAGAAAGGGCTGTATAGCTAACTATCGGATAAATAGATTGTGCAATTTATGGTAAACGCCTTGTTTTTTTGTTAGAGCTATTCCATAAATGGCTGCAAAGAGGAAAACCTGAAGTCCCGGAGAATCGTTTATTTGAAAGAATCTGCCCCGATGTTTGTAAATATCTCTGTTATTTGAAGGCAGATTTTAGCGGTTGGGAACCTCCG
>JAFUOJ010000029.1 GCA_017481945.1 Parabacteroides sp.
AACCAGAAGGTTATTAATGTAACAATGACTGAAGACTCAGAGCAGTTGGAAGAAGTTGTAGTAGTCGCTT
Organism: Parabacteroides sp.; assembly: GCA_017481945.1. Taxonomy (GTDB): domain Bacteria; phylum Bacteroidota; class Bacteroidia; order Bacteroidales; family Tannerellaceae; genus Parabacteroides. Next base: position 71 of record JAFUOJ010000029.1, read on the forward strand.
ATGGTACTCAGAAGAAGAAAGACTTGACAGGTGCAATTACTCAGATTGACTCTAAGGTGTTGAGTACTCAAAGTACCTCTTCTGCAACAAAAGCATTGGAAGGAGCTGTACCAGGTTTGCAGGTTTCAGCAGTAGACGGTCAGCCAGGTTTTGACGCCGGTATTCGTGTACGTGGTGTTGGTTCAACAAATGCCGATGCTGCTAATGCTTTGATCGTTATCGATGGTGTGCCTTCAACAGCAGAAGGAACAGACCCATTGTCAACTTTGAACTCTTCAGATATTGAGAATATTACTGTTTTGAAGGACGCTGCTTCAACAGCCCTTTACGGTTCTCGTGGTGCGAACGGTGTTGTATTGATTACCACCAAGAAGGGTAAACAGGGTAAGGCTCAGGTATCATTCAGCGGTCGCTGGGGTTGGAACTCCATTGGTAATTTCAACTTTGGTGGTATTGATAATGCAGCAGATTACTATGAGTATGCTTGGAAATCTATCTACAACTCTTATCGTTATGGTGTAAACGGTACGGGTAACCCGATTAATGGTGTAACAAACGTTAATAATCCGAACCATTCTCATGAAGAGGCAGCTGAATTTGCGAGCCAGCATTTGTTCAACTATATCGGTAGTGAAACAGAGTTTGGTCGTAACGGTTTAGGAAACTACATGGCTTATGACGTTCCAGGTGCTATCTATACTCCGGATGGAAACAGCTCAACAAGCAGTTCAACCATGACAGGAGCTTATTTGGTAAACCCGGACGGAAAGATCAATCCGAATGCTCAATTACTTTATGATGAATCTTATGCGGATGAGTTGTTAAAGACCGGTTTCCGTCAGCAGTATGACGTAAGTGTTAATGGTGGTAGCGAAAAGATAAAATACTTTGCTTCATTAGGTTATTTGTCAGATCCATCATTTATCGAAAACTCTAAATTTGAACGTTACAGTGGTCGTGCCAGTGTTGACGCAGATGTTTTTGATTGGTTTAAGATGGGTGCTCAGATGTCTTACGCAAAGACAAACACTCAGTCTATGGCATTGACATGGGGTCGTTCAGACGCCGGTTCAAACCAAGGTAACGTCATGCGTTTCATCAACGGTCATACACCGATTGTACCGGTTTATGCTTACGATGCAAATGGTAACTATGTTTATAATAGTACAACAGGAACTCCACATAACTTTTTAGTTAATGGAACTTATTCTCCATTAGGTCAGACTAAAGGAAATTATGGAGCTACAGATATTATCTATTCTCAGGCAAACGATAAACGAATGGATGAGAAAGACGCTTGGACCAGTCGTATTTATGGTGAAATATCTTTCTTGAATGATTTCAAATTACGTGGAACATTTGGTTTTGACCAGAATATTATCGATCGTACTCGTTACACTCAATCTTTAGTAGGTCGTGATAAAAGTAAGGGTGGATATTCTAAATATAGTTATAACTATCAGAACTTGAACTCTCAAGTGATGTTAAGCTACAACAAGACCATTAAAGATCATAATATTGACGCAATGGCTCTTCATGAGTTTAATAAGTTTACGCTTTCTTCAATTCAGTATGGTAGTGCTTATGAATTCTTACCAGGTTTTATCAGTCCTTATAACTTCGTAGGTAAATATACAGCAGGTAGTGGTTTGGCAACACCTTGGGTTTCAGAGCAGGTTGAAGCAATGGAATCTTACTTAGGTCGTGTAAACTATGACTATGCAAGCAAGTATTATGGTTCTGCTTCAGTACGTGCCGATGGTTCTTCTAAGTTTAAGAATGATAAATGGGGTGTATTCTGGTCAGTAGGTGCTGGTTGGCGTTTTACTGCAGAGGATTTCATGGAAGAAACTCAGAGCTGGTTGGATAACGGTAAACTTCGTGTGAGCTATGGTGTGATTGGTAATGCTTCAGGTGTAGGTCGTTATAGTGGTTACCGTACTTGGTCTATCGGAACAAAATATACTCAGACATCAAATGGTTCCGGTACACCAAACGGAACTTGGACCGCAAGTATGGGTAGTATGGTAAATGATAAATTGACTTGGGAAGAGACAAAGACTTGGGACGCAGGTATCGACTTGTCTTTCTTGAATAGTCGTTTGACATTGGTATTTGACTTCTATGATCGTTTGACATCCAATTCATTCTATAACAAACCTGTATCATATATGGCTACAGGTCAGGAATCATTACAGGCAAATGAAGCCGGTATTCGTAACCGTGGTATCGAATTTGAAATTGGTGCAGACATTATTCGAAATGAAGAATTTACTTGGAATGTAAGTTTGAATGGAACTCATTATACAACCAAATTGGCGAGTGTACCGGAAGGTTCAATCCCAGATAACTCAATGTTACCGGAAGGAACTTACGAAGCAAACTCAGAAGGTTGGACAATGAATGGTGCTTCTGCTGCTCAAGGTGGTGGTTTCTATTTACGTGGTGTAGGTCGTGACTGGTATAACTTGTATATTCGTAAGTATGCAGGCGTTAATCAAGAATATGGTGTAGCTCAATATTGGCACCGTGTAGACGAAGCTGACCATGCAGCCGGTTTATATACAGATAAGGCCATCGGTTCAGATGTAGTTACTACAGATCCTAATGAGGCTTCAAAATATGAAGTAGGTAGTGCTATTCCAAAATTGATTGGTGGTTTGAATACTACATTGAAGTATAAAGACTTTGACTTGACAGCTGTATTGGCATTCCAGTTGGGTGGTAAGTTCTTTAGCCGTGATTATGCTGAGAATTTATATAAAAACTCATCAATTAATTCAACAACGTATGTACCATCACAAGATTTAATTGGTAACACATGGACACCTGAAAATACGAGTGCTTATTTCCCAATGCAGTTCTATTATACAGGAAGTAGTTATGTAGAAGGTCAGACTGTAGGTAGTTGGTTACATACTGATATGTGTTTGTTCAGTGCCTCTTATTTACGTGTGAAGAACATCACATTAGGTTATACATTGCCAAAAGCAATTACTCAGAAGGCATTGATCAGCAATGCACGTGTATATGTATCAGGTGACAACTTGTTCATGGTAGCAGCTGCTAAAGGTATTGACCCAAGTATGTCATTGATAGGTGGTATGGAAGTTGACGCGTATGCTTATCCTACTATGCGTACAATCTCTATTGGTGTAAATGTTACATTCTAATTCATTCGAAACAACAAAGAATTTAAGTATATGAAAAATTATATAGTACAAGGTAAAAAATGGGGATTGGCATTTGTAGCATGTGCTGCATTGGCTTCATGTGCTTCTGAGTTGGATCAGCGTCCTCAGAATTTTGTCGATGAAGATATTCTTTCTATCTTGAACAGTGATAAAACACAGGATCAGGAAAAGAAGGATGTCATTATTCAGGCATTGTGTGCAAATTTGGAATCTAATTTCCGTTTGAATGGTAATTATAATGGCTATTCAGGAAATGCCATCAATAGTATTAATGGTCAGGAAATCATGTTGGGTAGCCGTGCAAATGATATTGTTGTTGGAGCATTGAATAACAGTACCTCAAGCAGTTTCTATTTAACAATGTATGACTTGGATCCATCTTTTCAACCTTGGAAAGACGATCAGGGAAAAACAGGTTACAACTATGCTTACTGGGCATTACCTTGTAATGCTTTGACAAATGCGAATAAGGTATTGTCTTTGGTAACAGATGAAATTGCAGAAAAAGGAACAGAAAAGGTAAAGAATGGTCGTGCTGCCGCTTTGTGTGTACGTGCATACGCTTACATGACTCTGATGGAACGTTATCAGCCGGCTTATTTGCAAGGGGGTAAAGGTGGTGAAGGTATGCCTATCTATACTACTTACGGAATCAATGATCCGGTTGCTCCATCTACATCAGACGCAACTTATCAGTTTATTAATCAGGATTTGGATGAAGCTATCGCTTTATTTAAAGAAGCCGGAACAGAAGATGGTGGTTACACAGTAGGAACAACTAACGATATAGATTTAGGCGTTGCTCAATATTTGAAAGCTCGTGTAGCGATGTGGACCGGAAACTATACAGCAGCGATAAGTGCATGTAATGACATCTTGGCTCATTATCCGAACTTTATTGCAGAAGCTAACTACGGTGTAAAACAGCAGGATTTTGACGCTTTGCAGGCAGAAGAAAAAGAAGCAATGGCGGAAGATAATGCTTTTTGTTCTATTTCAAAGAATCCTGAATGTATTTTAGGTTGGGTAGATGGTAATGGTGCTTCAACTTATTACTATGGAAACTTCAACCCGTTCTCAGGTGATGGTACAGGAACAAATCTTGTTTTCATGCGTACAGATGATCGTCTTTACAATCAGATTGATGATAATGACTTCCGTAAAGACAATACGCTTCCGACAGACAAAGAGTTTACTTATTTCTTGAATAAGGATACTCATACTCTTCATGCTTATACAAATATGAAGTGGGGTGCAACAATCTGTTTGCAACAGACTGCTCGTAGTCAGCATTCTAATACCGACCAACCTTATATCCGTTCATCAGAGGTTGTATTGATGTTAGCAGAGGCTTATGCAGAAGCCGGTCAGGATGCACAGGCAAAAGCAACATTGAATACATTGTTGGCTGCTCGTACAAAAGCAGGTGTTCCGACATTGACTTGCGATAACTACAAAGGTGGTTTGTCAATCAAAGATTTGGTCAAGTTACAGTGGAGAATTGAGATGTGGGGTGAACGTGGTTTGGAATTCTTGAACGCAAAACGTTGGGGACAGACCATTGATCGTTCCGGTTCAACTATTCACTGGCGTACCGGTTCATTGGATCAGAAGTATATGACTTACGAAGTTCCGATGGAAGAGTACAACTTCAACGCTGGTTGGGGTAGATAAGAAAATGATTGTGAAATTCGATATTTAGTATTACCGACATTTTCACTTTTAATGTTGAGAGGCTGTTCATAAGATGAGCAGCCTCTTATTTTATAGGTCTTATTGCAAGAAACAATAAAATTATCCTAACTTTGTCTGGAAATAATTAGTATATGCGGATTATACCTAAGACCAATACATTAAGAAAAGGCTTGTTGTTATATCGAGGCATTCGTTATCGAAAAGGTTTCGGTGTACATTCACCTTTTGTTTTTAATTTGATTACAAAGGTAATAGAAGAACAGTGTCCTTATTATAGTTTTGGTGATATAGAGCTTATTCGTAAACAATTGCTTTATAGAGAGGAACAAATTATTTATCCGGATCGTCAACAGAGAGGAAAGATTCGTAAGTGTTCATTGGGAGAAATTGTTAAGAGAGAGTCGATTAAGCCGAAGCATGGAGCTTTACTTTTTCGACTTACTAATTATTTTAAGTCAAAGTCAATTTTACAGTTGGGACCTTCGATGGGGTTGTCCACTTTGTATTTGACCTCTTATGCTATGGGACTTAAATGTATTGCTTTGGAGAATATTCCTGAGTTTGCAGAGATTGCTCGTCTGGTCTTTGAGAAAGCAGCTCGTAATTCGATCGATTTACGTGTAGGATGTTATAAAAATTTGTTACCTCAGGCATTGGAGGATATAAAACAACTTGATTTTGTTTTTTTTAATACTTTATATGAACAGCAAAATAATAATGAACTATTTGAAACTTGTTTAAAATACATACATAAAGATACGATATTTGTTTTTGAAGGTATAAGGACAAGTCGTAGGATGTCCGAGTTTTGGGATAAAGTCTGTTTGAATTCAGAAGTGACAGTGACTATTGATCTTTATTCGATGGGAATAGTTTTCTTTAATAAAAAATTGCATAAGCGAGATTATATAGTTTATTTTTAGGATATAGGTACATGAAAAAGAGTGTTATATATACAGGAACAGGAGACAAGGGTACAACCTCTTTAGTTGGTGGTCAACGAGTTTCTAAAGCTCATCAACGGATTGAAAGCTATGGGACAATAGATGAGTTGAATTCTTTCATCGGATTGTTGATTTCCTCATTGGAAGAAAAGATGGATCAAGATTTCTTATTGTTTGTTCAGCATAAATTGTTCACAATAGGATCTTATTTGGCTACAGATCAGGAAAGTACAGAATTAAAGGTGGAGAGCAGGATTTTACCAGAAACAATAGCTCGTATTGAGAGGGAGATCGATCGACTTGATAGTGAGTTGCCTCAAATGCGTCATTTTGTGTTACCGGGAGGAAGCCGTTCGGCTTCATTGGCTCATGTATGTCGTACGGTTTGTAGAAGAGCAGAACGTCAGATCTATAGATTGACTGAAACAATTTTTGTAGAAGAACCAGTTCTTGTTTTTATTAATAGATTATCTGATTATCTGTTTGTTTTGGCCCGTAAAGAGTGTATACGAAATAATGGCAATGAAATTATTTGGGATTATACTTGTATCTAAAGAATATTGTTATATTTTTGCGGATAATTTGAGAACCTGACCACTACGGTGGTTATTAATACTTGATAGCTATGTATTGGACATTAGAATTAGCTTCGAAATTGGAAGACGCACCCTGGCCTGCAACCAAGGATGAATTGATCGATTACGCACAGCGTTCGGGAGCACCATTGGAAGTGATTGAAAATTTGCAGGAAATGGAGGATGAAGGTGAAATATACGAATGTATGGAAGATATTTGGCCTGACTATCCGAGTAAAGAGGACTTTTTCTTCAACGAAGAAGAATATTAATGTACGTTTTAACGTGCAGGTAGTATGAAATAATAACGAGGTGGTAGGATTGGATTCCGCTACCTCGTTTATTTTATATACAATTTATTGTTTTTTATTACGTTTGTATTTGCATGAAGAAGTTTCTCCTGTTCATCATCTTTTGGATAACCTGTATTATAGGTTTGAAAGCGCAATATGATTCACAATTGAGCCAGTATTTCATGGCAATGGGATACTATAATCCTGCGTATGCTGGAGTTTCTGGGGAACTGAATATGTTAGCGCTGTCTCGTCTTCAATGGATAGGAATAGAAGGTGCACCAAAATCTTTCTTTATTAATGCGGATATGCCCTTGAAGTTTGGAAAAACAGATCATGGAGTGGGATTGGTTGTTTTTACGGAAGGAATAGGAATGTTTCAAAATACACATGTTAGTGGACAGTATGCTTATAAACAGAAGTTGTTTGGAGGAACACTAAGTATAGGGATACAGTTGGGTTTGGTAAATCAATCTTTTAATGGAGAGAAAGTTTTTTATCCTACTAGCCAATTTCATCAGCAACAGGACGAAGCAATCCCTAGTACGCAAGTTAGCGGGATGGGAATGGATATGAATGCAGGTCTTTATTATACCCATAAAAAGTTTTATGTGGGTTTTGGAGTTTCGCATTTAAATAAAACTGAGATTTCTTTAGATGAATATTCTTCAATGTATTTAAGTAGTACGTATAATTTAACAGGAGGATACAATATTCAGTTGCGAAATCCGTTATTAGAGTTACAACCATCTCTGTTTCTCAAAACTGATATGCAGAGTTTTCAGGCGGATATAACCGCTCGGATGGTATATAATAAAATGTTTAATGGTGGTTTTTCCTGGCGGGTAAATGAATCTGTGATTTTATTGTTAGGAGCTAAATTCGGTAGTCTGCAGGTAGGATATGCATATGATTTTCCTACCACACCTGTTTTGAAAGGAACAAGCGGGAGCCATGAATTAGTAGTGAGCTATAAATTAAAATTGAAGAAATCAAAGTCAGGAAAGAATAGACATAAAAGTGTACGTATATTATAGTATATGAAAAAGGTATTGTTAGTACTTGTGGCAGTAGCCCTGTTTACCGCATGTGGTAAATCTCTCACTGGTGCAGGAGGAGAGGTTACCGGAGTGCGAACAGTTGCATTTAACGAACCAGCTCCTTATGGGATGGTTTTAATTAAGCGAGGTTCGTTTGAAATGGGACCTGCTGATAAGGATTCTTTGTGGGGAATTAATCCGGAGACGAAAGGTGTCTCTTTTGATGCTTTTTGGATGGATGAGACAGAGGTTACGAATGCTAAATATCGTCAGTTTGTTTATTGGGTACGTGACTCTATCATCCGAGAACGATTAGCAGATCCTGCTTATGGTGGTAATGATTTATTTAAGATCACAGAAGATAAGTATGGTGAACCTGTTACTCCTCATTTAGATTGGAATCGTCCGATCCCTTGGAAGCGTGCGAATGAAGATGAAATTCGTGCGATTGAAAGTGTTTATACGATTAATCCTGTAACTGGTGAGAAAACATTAGATCCTAAACAGATGGTGTATAAATATGAATGGTATGATTATACATCAGCTGCATTGCGTAAAAATAATTTAGATCCATCAGCTCGTGTTCGTAACACTGATATTCAAGTGGATCCTAATGAGGTTATCATGATCTCTAAAGATACTGCTTATGTAACGGATGAAGGGGAGATTGTAAATGAAACTATTACTCGTCAGTTGAGTGGACCGTGGGATTTTTTGCATACGCGTATTGTAAATATTTATCCGGATGAAACTTGCTGGGTAAATGACTTTAACAATGCCTACAATGAACCTTATATGCGTATGTACTTTTCTCATCCAGGGTATGATGATTATCCTGTCGTAGGGGTTTCTTGGGAACAGGCTACAGCTTATTGTGTGTGGCGTACAAATTTATTTAAAGAATCTTTGAATTTCCCCAGTGGACAAGCAATAGAGTCTTTCCGTTTACCGACAGAAGGTGAGTGGGAATATGCTGCTCGTACAGGTAAAAATGAAAATAAGTATCCTTGGGCTGGTGATGAATTAATGAGTGGTAAAGGTTGTTTCTTAGGAAACTTTAAACCGGGTAAAGGGAACTATACAGAAGATGGACATTTGATTACATCTCGTGTGGGTTCTTTCTCTCCGAATGAATTTGGCTTATATGATATGGCGGGTAACGTTGCTGAATGGACTTCTACCTCTTATTCAGAGTCTGGTCCTAGCCAGATGAGCGATATGAATCCTGATTTACGTTATAATGCGGCTAAGGAGGATCCGTATGCAATGAAGAAGAAAGTTGTTCGTGGTGGTTCTTGGAAAGATGTTTCTCAGTTTATCCGTTCAGATATGCGTACATTTGAATATCAGAATGAAACACGTTCATATATAGGTTTCCGTTGTGCACGTACACAAATTGGATTCTCAAGAGCAAAAGGTAAAAAATAATATAGTTTACTTCATTTTTAAGTGAAGTTAAAAAATGAATATACATCAATATTATGGGAAAATATAGAAGATATAAAAACAGAGTAGAAATGTATCTTGCTAGTGAAAAGGGAAAGCGAGTACTTAATTTCTGTTATAGCTGGGGTGCCTCTATTGTTATTATTGGTGCTTTGTTTAAACTATTGCATTTACCGTATGGTAACCAGATTCTATTTGTTGCGATGACGGTAGAAGCATTAGTCTTTTTTGTTTCAGCATTTGAACGTCCTGGAAATGAATATCATTGGGAAGAAGTTTTTCCTGTATTGAAGTCAAAGAACCCGTTAGACCGTCCTGATTTTGCGAATACATCTATGGCGAATTTAGTAAATTCTCCTGAGAATATGACAGATGATGACACCTCTTCTTCCGGTGTAAATATTCATGTTGGAGGTAAATCAGGAAATGGATTAGGTTCTTTAGGTTTGGATGTAAGTGCCGATGATACAAAAAATCTGTCTGATAGTATTAAGAAACTGAGTGGTGCTGCCGATCAAATTTCAAAGATGGCGGAATTGACAGAAGCTACTCAAAAATATTTAGAACAACTTTCAAGTATGTCTGAACACATGGAACGTTTCAGTCAGGTGACAAATTCTCTAACAAACGTTTCTGATACGCTACTGAGTTCTTATAAAGCAATCACTGATAATTCTGATGGTATTAATCAAAATTCAAGAGGTTATGTACAACAGATGGAAATGTTGAATCGTAATATCTCTGGTTTGAATACTATCTATGAGATCCAATTGAAGAGTATAAGTTCACAGATTGAGTCTATTGAACATATCAATGGAGGCTTAAGTCGTATTCGTGAGATGTATGATGGTTCTGTGGTCGATAGTTCTGTCTTTCGTAATGAAACTGAAAAGATGGCGCGTCAGTTGGCTGAATTGAACCAAGTATATACTCGTTTATTACAGGCTATGACTGTAAATATGGGTATCCAGGTTCCTACACAGCCACAGCAGCCTACTTATGCACAAGCAGGGCAGCCGCAACAACCACAAAACTTTCAGCAGCCGTATCAACAACCGTATGGATATCAACAACAACCTCCATACACAAACAATCCAATGAAGTAATCAATTATGGCAGGAATATCAAATAATCCCAATTCACCTCGCCAGAAGATGATAAACCTGATGTATCTGGTTTTCATCGCTATGATGGCCTTAAATGTGTCATCAGAAGTTCTTGACGGCTTTGGATTGGTAGAAGGTAGCTTGCGAACATCTATAGATAATGCTTCAACTCGAAATAAAATTGTTAACAATGAATTAGAAGCCTATTATCAAAGTAATCCTGAGAAAGTACGTATTTGGTATGAAAAAGGAAAGCGGGTGAAAGAAGCTTCTGATAATTTGTTCAATTATGTGCAGGATTTGAAAGTTCGTATAGCTCAGTTAGCAGATGGAAAAGAAGCTGATGTTAATAATATTGAACATAAAGACGATTTGGAAGCAGCTTCTCGTGTAATGTTGGCTCCGGTTGCTGGGGAAGGTAAGAAACTACGCCAGCAGATAGAAGAATATCGGAAGTTGATGGGAGATATGGTTGAGGATGAGGCCAAGACCCGAGTGATTGAAGCGGCTTTATCAACAACTCCACCTCGTAAGGCTGGTATTAATACACGTTCATGGGAAGAGGCTTTGTTTGAAAATATGCCGGTTGCCGCAGCAATTACTCTATTGACAAAATTGCAAAGTGATATTCGTTATGCAGAGGGAGAGGTGCTGTCGAATCTATTGAGTAGTGTTGATGTACGTGATTATCGTGTAAACCAGATTACTGCACAGGTGATTCCAGAAAGTCAGATTGTTATGCGTGGAAGTCAGTATAGAGCAAATATTGTTCTTTCAGCTGTTGACTCAACTAAACGTCCTACAGTTTTTGTTAATGGTAAGGAACTTCCTTATGAGGCAAATGGTCTTTTTACAACTGTAGCGGGTGTTCCGGGTACTTATCCTATAAAGGGATATATAGAAATGCCGGGAAGTGACGGTAGTACAATGCGTCGTGAATTTGAAAGCGAATATTTTGTGACAGAGCCTAGTGCAACAGTCGCTCCGATGTTGATGAATGTCCTTTATGCAGGTATAGCCAATCCTATCCGTATTGCCGTACCGGGTGTTCCGAGTGGGAATGTAACAGCCAGTATGACTAACGGTACGTTGGTTCGTAAGGGTGATCAATGGGAGGCCCGTCCGAATACTGTTGGAACAGACGCTGTGGTCTCTGTACATGCTAAGATGGCAGATGGACGTAGTGTGGAAATGGCAAAAACAACGTTTCGTGTACGTGCATTGCCAGATCCTATGCCTTATATCGAGTATAAAGATCAGAATGGAAATGTTCGTAAGTTCCGAGGAGGTCAACTTTCAAAGCGTAGTTTAGTGGAGGCTGACGGTATTCAGGCTGCAATTGATGACGATTTGCTAAACGTTCCATTTAAAGTCTTGAGTTTTGAATTAACCTTCTATGACTCTATGGGTAATATTATTCCTGAAGTCACACAAGGGAATAAGTTCTCTCAACGTCAGAAGGATTATATCCGTCGTTTGGCAAGAGGTAAACGCTTTTATATTACTCATGTAAAGGTTTTAGGGCCGGATAATAAAGAGCGAATTATACCAACAGTTGAAGTAATCGTAAATTAACGTCATAGGGATAGGTACTGAGCTGATCCCCCAATTAAGATAATATATGAAACGTTTTTATTACATAGCAACTCTTGTTGCCGCTTTGTTTGCTTCTATCCCTGTGCAGGCACAGGAAGAAGCAGGTAACACACAGCAACAGCAAAAACGAAGAGGTCCTGAGGCTAGTCGTGGTGCTCGTGCTGAGGAAAAGAAAGAAAGTAGTATGTCTGAATTAACAGTGCGTGCTCAAGATATGAACGAACGGATGACCCAACAGATCGGTAATGCTCGTTGGATGAGAGTAATCTATCGTCAGATCGATTTGATGAAGGAACCAAATGCTCCGTTGTATTATCCTACGCAGCCGATGAATGGGCAGATGAATCTCTTCTCCATCATCTTCCAATTAGTTTGTGAAGGTAAGTTGCATGCTTATGAGTACTTGGATGGTTACGAAGACTTTAGTGATGATCGGATATTAGACTTAAAGGTAATGTTAGATCGTTGTCGTATTTATTACGAAGAGACTCCGGCTGAGGGGAAAGAACCGGTCAGCTTTGTAGTTAATGAGAGTGACATTCCTTCTGCAGATGTGAAATCCTACTATGTTAAAGAGGCTTGGTATTTCGACCAAAATAATTCTGTCTTTGATGTAAAGACATTGGCTATTTGTCCGATATTGACAATTACAGATGAGATGGGACAGAACACCATGCCAATGTTCTGGATTCCATACGAAAACTTACGTCCGTACATCAATACAACGTATATCATGACTTCTAATATTAATAATGCCATGACTTTTACGTTAGATGATTACTTCCGTCGTCGTATGTTCCAAGGAGATATTTTTAAGACACAGAACTTAATGAACCAACCGTTGCAGGCCTATTGCCCGACACCGGATTCATTGAAGCGCGAACAGGAACGTATCGAAAACCAATTGATTGCTTTTGAAAAGGCATTGTATCTGCAACCGGATACGACTCAGTTAGCAACCGATGAGGACGGAAAGAAATCAACGAAGAAGGCAACTATAGCCGCACGTGGTCAAAAGACTAAGGAGGTAAAAGAAACTAAAACTAAGACGGCTAAGATTAAAGCACCGAAAGCGGCCAAAACTCAAAGTAGTTCCGCAGTGCGTAGTGTACGTCGTCGTTGATAAAATAAAAAGGACAGATAAGAATGATCTGTCCTTTTCTTTTATAAAAGAAGGAATTTACTACTTTTGTTATCGATAGTATTTATTCAATAACATAAAACGAAGCGAATATGAAAACAAAACCTTATTCTCCCCAAGAAAATCAGGAACTACAACGTATTGCAGAGCCTGCTGTATCTTATGGCTTATCTCAAGAAGAAGATGTAATATGGGAACCAATTCCCGGTGTACCTTCTACGAAGGAGGAATTAATTGTTCGTGTTGAAGAAGCTCTTGAAGATATTGCAGCAGGAAGAGTGTATACCTCTGAGCAAGTACACAGCATGATGAGAGAAAAGTATCCTTTTTTATGCAAGTAATGTGGCTGAAAGACGCTCTGAATGATTTGGTTATCATATTGGAGTATGGGAAATGTGTCTTTGGAGAACGTATAACCAGAAGATTCTATGAGACATTATTGAAAAATGAAAGAATTATTTCTTTAAATCCGTATATCGGAAAACAAGAATCTTTATTAGTTGGATGTTCTCGAATGTATAGAAGTTTGCTTGTTCACAAAAACTATAAACTGATCTATTTCATCGAAAAGGATGTTGTTTATATTATTGCTCTTTTTGACGTTCGGAAGCTCCCTTCCTCTTTGGTAGAGGAGATAGAGGGGCGATGAGATAAAAGAAAGGAGAGGATCCTTTGAGGGATTCTCTCCTTTTACATAAAAGAGCAGATAAAAGCTTTCGCTTCTATCTTTTCACTACCTTCATCACCACCTTATCAATACAGATAAAGTAGATTCCTGAAGGATAAGCCTGTAGGGACAAGGTATTTGTCCCTGAAGCACAAGAGTGGATCGCACAGACTTTACCTGAAAGGTTTATGAGGTAGATGGTCCTTGGGGTTTCTAAATCAATATAAATATTATCAGTCGTGACAGTCGGATATACCTTAATGCCCGCACTGATTCCCTCGATACCGGTTGCGTCCTTCTCTACCGTAACTAAGCATGAGGCGGTATAGTTACCGTCTACAGTTGTTACTTTGATTACGGCTGTGCCGGTAGCTACGGCTGTAATTAAACCCTCCTGAACAGTTACAACCGTTTCATCGGATGTTGACCAAGTAACCGCCGGATTGTCTGCGTCTGTCGGGAAGACAGTGGCAGAGAGAACCGCTGTTTCTCCTACTGTAAGTGTTACTTCCGTAGGCGTGATTTCCACATCAGTAACCCAGATTGGGTCTGGTTCGGGATCCGGTTCAGGTTCTGGGTCCGGCCTTGGTTCTTCCGGCTCTGGATCCGGTGTTGGCTCAGGCTCAGGCTCGGGTTCTGGGTCTGGTTCGGGATCAGAGACGGTGACTTGACACTGGGCAGAGTACATGCCACAAGCGGAAACAGCTGTAATCACAGTTGTTCCGGCTTTTAGCGCAGAGAGTGTTCCGGACTGAACGGTAGCCACTTCCGGATTGGAAGAGAACCAGTTCAGCAGAGGATTATCTACCTCCTCCGGATTAAAGACAGCTGTGAGCGTATGGCTCACACCGGTTTCCAATGCAAGGCTTTCCTGTGGGAAGCGCAAGGCGTTAACCGTAGCACTTTCATGGTTCGTAGAAACGACTTCAATAAAGCCGTAAGACAGAGCTGTACCCTCCTGTGTTCCCTCAAAAGGCTGTCCGGCAATGGCTGTTAATGTCATTGTGGTTTCAGCTTCCTCTTTTCCTTGAATGGAGAAAGAGCCTTCAAGTTGCTGGGCTTGATGAACAGTAAAGATTCCTAAGAATAATATTATAATTAGTATTAATTTTCTCATAGTTGTTGTACTTAATCTCTAATATATTTAAAGGCGAATTCTCTCTTTTTCCCATATTTGTTAGTAAATATGTATTTGACATTATAGGTCCCTTCTGGTATCTCAAGATTTTCACGATTTTCATAATCATAACCGATTATTATATGTCTACCATTATTTGAAGGTACTCAGAGTATCCTTCATCTGGAATTAATGCAAAGTCTATTACAGAACTACTATTTTGTTCCGCACTTCCTGCCTTTGCCGCATAAAGCGCATAGGGAACCGGTAACATCTGTGTTGTTGATACTAACAGATAGTTACTACCTCCGGCTACGTCCATACTTAATTGCAGGTAGTAAGTATCACCACCCCAATCGATAGCGGC
>JAFUOJ010000025.1 GCA_017481945.1 Parabacteroides sp.
AACTACTACACCTGCAGGAGCAGCGATTGTTGCGTTGTCTGATGTAAGAACTGTGTTAGCTACTACCTGACCTAAGATGTTGCTTACTACAACTTTCTTACCAGCAGCGCCATTGATTGTTACATTACCTTCACCAGCGATAACTGTTACACCTTCAGCAGCGATTGTTTCGTTTGCTGTAGGAGCTTCTTCTGCCTTTTCAAATTCGAATGTCAAAGCATTGTTCAAAGCAGTCTTCAAGTTACCTGTTGTGTAATATAATACACCGTTAGATTGTGCTAAGTAACCATAGTGAGTATTATCCTTGCGATATTCTACGTATGCTACATTACCTTCTGCACCGTCAACCTTACGCAATGCTACTGTATAAGCAGGATTTTTAGCCAATGCAATTTTTGTAGTATCATTGATCTGTAATGAATCAGAACCAACACGAAGAGCAGAAACAAAGCTTACTGAATCATTTGCAGCAAGAACATCGTTAGCAGGAGCAACAAATGTACCAGAGTTCTTCAAATAAGCCATGTGACCAGCTTCTTTCAAGCTATCAGCTACCAAACCTTGCTGAGCTGTACCGATCAAGAATGTAGGACGTACTACATTTGTATCAACTGTGTCAATCCACAATTTGAACCAGTCTGCTTCGTAACCCGGTTTATCCTGTTCAGCTTTCAAGATCGCGTTCTTGTTAGCAGCGTTAGCAGTGATAGCCAATGTTGTATTTTCAGTTGAAGATACTCTGTAGTGACCCGGTTCTAATGACAAGTATTCAGGAACAACTGTCGGAACGAATGACCACAAACCGTTCAATTCATTCAAATATGAATTTCTATAAACATCAGCTGTAGTTGCTGCTACAGATACCTGTGAGTACACATAACGAGGATTTAAACCAGGTAACATTCCACTACTAGCTATTTTTATACGATCAGCAGCTTTAACGATTTCCCCTTCATTAGGACATAAACGATTAGTAGGACCATATTGCAAAGGCACTGCTAATATTTGATATTTACCTTCATCATAAGTTGCACGCATTAAGAAGTTAGTAGCATTTGCAACATCTTTTGTGTGATGTATTTTACCATAAGATACGTTACTTAAACTATTCACATAGAAAGTATCAGTACCTGCTACATAATACAATTTATAAGAGATAGCAGTCAAAATATCACGACCGATAGAGAATGTATCAACCGGCATTACTTTGTAAGCGCGAGCACCTGCAACATCTTCCATTGCACGTACTTTCAACATTGAGTCTGTTGCATAAGCAGATTCTACAACATAAGCCAAGTTATTTTCGCCCATGATTTCAGTATTGAACTGCAAATAAACTTCTGTAACTTCAGTTTCTTCAGCATCTACACCAAATCTCTTATATCCCAAATAAGGATCTTCCGGATTGATCTTAATCATTGTGATAGTATCACCACCTATTTCATACGCATTAGGAATTGTATCACCATCTGCATTTACAATAGAATAGAACTTCTTAGTATTAACAGCTGAACCTTGCAAGTTATCAACATAAGGATTTGTTGTTTCACGGTTGAAGATAGTTGGATAGTAAGAAGTTTCAGGTACATACCACTGTGCAGCAGCTACCAATTCTTTACCTTCACGGTTTGCCATCCACGTAAACTGTGAAGTATACATGTATTGACTAAGAACAGCCACTTTAGCAGAATCCTGAGTTAAACCTTTATAGATATAGTAGTAACCTGCTTCAATCTGTTCACCTTTACCTCTTGTCATTGTAATCTGAGGATTCGGCATACCTTTTTTAGAGAAGCAACCTTCTGCTGCTGTCAATGCTGTTTCATTATAACCAGCGTCATAAGAAGACAAAGTGATCCAACCATTATCAGTCGCGTCATCAGATGTATTATCTTTGAATAATTCACCTGAGTTAGGAGTTGCAATCACAGGAATACCATGTACTTGAATTGCCAAAGAATCTTTATCTGCAGTTCTTAACTTCCAGATTGTAAACTGATAAGTTTCAATAGCCTTTTTATTAGTGATTGTATCCAATGTCAATACAAGACCTCCTAATCTCTTTGTGCTATCCAACAAACCAATACGATCATAATAAGTAGTATCGACGTTCAAATACTTTTTAGTACCATAAACATTCAATTTATATTCAGTATCAGTATCTAAACTATTAACACCTTCTGCATGGAACTTGCTTTCAATAGCCTTATGAGAATTCTGAGCCTGTGTTGTTTGAGAAGTAGCAGAATTATCTGTCAATTTGAACCAGTCAGAATACATCTTGTTCAACTCAGCAGCTGTCATTTTCTTCCAACCCACTTCTGTTGCATACAGATTAGAACCTGCATTATCGCTCTTAATCATCTTAACAGCAGTACCTGAAGCATCTACCTGATAGTTTTCATAGTTATAAATATAACCTAACTTAGCAGGAGTATCAGTTGCTTCAAAGTTCCAACCAAATTCATTAGCTATTACAGCTTCAGAAATCGGCAATTGGAAGTAGTTATCAGTTGCCACGTTCTGGAACTGGTACATATTATTTACTTTAATAACCTTCCAAATAGCAGAGTCACCCTTAGCAGCCAAATCAGCGTTAGTAACACATACTACAGAATCTTTAGCACCAGCTTTTGTTACAGCAAAATAATCATCACTATCTGCTACATCTGTAGTTGTATTAGTAGCAGTATAACGAAGATAATAAAGTTTACTACTTTCAATTGAAGTAGCTACAACCTCACCTTCAACTGGACATTGTGCATACGCACTACCTACCATCAGTGAAGCCGCGAAAAGAGTAAAAAACTTTTTCTTCATAAACTTAACTTTTTAATTAATAAATTATTTGTAATCACTTAATTTCCAATCCTTAAGTTAATTTTGGTATAAAGACCAACGAAAACGATCGTTTTCGTTGGTCTTTTTTTTGGTGTTTTTTACTTCGTATCAAAAAGCAGGAATTTCGTCCTCAATTTTCTATTTAATTGATAAGAAAGGATATAGAAAAAGAAATTTCTTGGAGAAAATAATTGCAGGAATAAAAAGTATATGTATTTTTGCAGTTGAAAATGACAAGTGTAAACGATCCTTTTCGTTGGTCATTGATTTTTCCCTCCTAAGATTTTGATTATCACCGTTTTAACATTTGATTTAACACTTTCAGACCAACCATTTTAGTGGGTTTTCGGCTATTTGCGAAAACCAGGGTTAACTGATTGGTGCTTATCGAGTTAGACCTCCATGCGGAGCGGTTCTCGGAGGGGTGCTTTTCGCCTTTTGGGGCGCATTCCAGCGATTTCGGGATTTTCCCGGGGTACTACCTTCAAAAAAGTTCCAAAAGTTCCAAAAATTCCCTATGGTATTTCTGGAGCAACAATTGTTTTTCCCTCTTCTGTTTTCTGGTAGTAACCTGCTCCTAATGAGACTAATAGCCCAAGCAACTCACATTTTTTTACCATTCGGAATAGGCTCGTCTTTGCTATCTTCCGGACACGCGCTTCCTCAATTAATTCCCCCCATTTGAACTTCTCCGGAAGGTCGGCGAAGAACTTTTGTTGGTTATAGGGGAACTTATAACGAGCTTTCTTCTGCGGACGTTGCAACGTGGTGCTGACTACGTAGGAGTGTTTCAAACAGACCTTTGCCATCTCCAAGGCGATATCGACGTCTCGGTCTTCAATGGTACAGTTTGTTTCCCACGAATGTCTCTCCCCTTTGCGCAGTCCGGTGAGCGTAGAGGCTATACGAAAGACAGCCAGCCGATTGCGAAGTACAGAAGAGGATAGGTCTTCGTTGTCGAAGGCACGTACCTGATTGTATTCGCGTTCGAAAAAGCGGTCTATTCGTTTCCGTTGAGCGTCTGTAAACTTAACCCAGGTGGGTGATTGTTCCAGATGGAGGGCAATGTCTAAGACTCGTTTCCCTAAGGATCCGAAATAGTCTGCTGCCGTCCGGGTATCATCCTCTGAGGTCAGTTTACGATAGGCGCTGTTACCGATCAACTTATAAATCATCAATCGGCTGAAGGTACCGTTCTCTGTAGACGGGACCAACTGTTTGAACATTCCGTCCGTCCCGGTGACGAAGAGTGCCAACTTGGGTGTTCCTACCAAGTAGGGCCCACTCATCTTGGAGTCACTTCCGGCACGTTCATGGTGTGCAGCCTGATTGAGCAGGTAGCCATATCCTCCGAAGTCCTGCCCCATCGTCTGAATCAGTGCTTCCATCTCGGTCTCAAAGAGACAGGAGATGTAGGGGTCATTGTCCTGAAGGAGTTCCAAGAAACGAGCCAGCGTTATGTACCCGAAGATGTTCAGGTTCTTCTGCTTGACGACTTCCGGTTCGTCGGGGAGGTCGAGCGGGAGTTTGGGGTTCTTACGAGAACTCTGCTTCCAGTTCTGGATGTAGAGGTCGTACTCTCGTTTGCGCTTTTCATACTCCTTGACCTGCCGACGGGACTCTTCGTAGACGTGCTGCTGCCAGGGTTCCACCATCTTGTGCATGGCTGCGACACATCCTTTCCCACTTCCGGAGGGTCCGATGACGGCGGCATAGAAGCAGGGGAAGTGTTCGTGTCTTCCCAAAGAGCCGCTGACGTTGTTCATCACGCTGCTGAAAAGAACCATTCCAGCCAGTAGCATAATGTCCCGTTCGTCTTGGCTTTTCGCCGGCTTCAACGTGTCCGAAAGGATGTCCGGAAGTTGGTCGTAAATAGCCTTGCTGAAGTGGGGTAAAAGGGACTCATTTAGTTCTATATCAGCTTCTTCGTCCTCTTCATCTGAAGGTGTGTTTTTTTCAGATATACTATAGGAATTTTTGGAACTTTTGGAACTTTTTTCTGAGTCTCTCTCCTCTTTCGGGGCATAGGGTTGAGTCGCATGGGAAGTGCGGTAGCGGGTGTAAATATCCCGTACGGTCTTCTCTATCTCCCCTATGGAGAAGTCGGTGCTGCTGTATCGACGCCGGCACTCCTCGACTACTTCGTCGAGTGGGAATCCGGCATGGTTCAGCTGGGCTGCCAACTTCACGATGAAGAGGTGTCGCTGTCCGTCCAGAAAGGCGTTGTTGCGTTCAAACTTACTGATGTAGAGTTCGAGCGCGCTTTTCTTGAGTTTGTTCTTCCCGACGCTTTCCGCTTCTGCAGTGCTAATCTTCAGGCACTCCGTTTCTTCCTTCATGAATGCGAGTGGATCATGACTCACAAAGCAGCCTCGGTTGGCGTCTTTTCCACTAATGTCAACTTGTATGCCGGGGATCTCTTTTTCGAGGCGACAGCGGACGGTCTCGAAGGCTTGCGCGTGTTGTGCCAACGAGCTGTCAACGGTCACAAAGAGTTTATAGCCAGTCCCTGAGGGGCTGACGTGCCCGGCCTTGACGTACGAGAGTTTTTCGGCGATTCGTCTGATCTCTTCGGGAGAGACGGGCGAGTTGTCGATGTCGATACAGAGACACTGGCTGTAGTGCAGAAGGTGTTCGAGGCGTCTACCGCCTTTCATGACTCCTCCTACAACGAAGAGGGGTAGCTTCTTCTTGTACTCGACAGCTTCCTGTTTCTTACCGGCTTTCATCAGTTCACGTAGTCGGGTGATCTGCGAAGCAAATTCATGACTGCGTACCTTGTCAATGTACTGACCCAAGGTCATTTGTCGCATGTTTTCCGTATGGAAAACAGAATCGAAGTAGGTACCTTCGATGTTTTTCATAATTTGCATTATTGCAAAGATATTAGGGTATTTCAGGACGGCTTGTTTATCTTCCGTCCAGCCTCCCCATGTGTTTTAGGTTTGTTCAGGGTTCTCCCAAATGTTCTACCAGACAGGCTACTTGCTTGGGTGTGTAGAGTTTTTGGAATTTAACCCATCCGGCTGCGATGAGTTTTTCTTTCAATCCACGTGAGGTAGCAATCCAAACCCACATACGTTTGTAGGCTACTTCCGGCGTGCAGTCGGGGAAATAGAGTTGGGCGAACTCGGTGACGCCCATCGCCCCTCTGACAGGGCGATTGTCTTTACTTTCGTATTCCATAGCGTATTGTATTTGTGTTTTCTTATACACTTACAAGGTACGCATTTATTTCGTAAGCAGCAAATTATCAGTGCATTATTTTCCGAAAAGTAGTAAATACCGCAGAAATATCGGAGAGCTTTCCATACCTTTCCGGGGAGAGGCTGCCGGGGGTGTATCTTTGTAGTGTAATTAAGCACTAACTCTTAACTTATTTATTTGATATGGCTTTAAAATATAAATTGGTCCAGAAAAAGGACTTGACAAAGGGAGCAGCGGACGACGCTAAACGGTATTATGCTTCGGCTAACGTGACGGGTACGATGGATTTCGATTCGATTTGTGAGACGGTGGCAGACCGTTCGACAGCGAGTGACGGGGATGTGGCGTTGGTATTGCTGGGGTTGATTCGTTGCATGCAGGAGGCGTTGTTGCGTGGCGAGGTGATACAGTTGGGGGCGTTGGGTAACTTCCGTCTCTCGATTGGTAGCTCCGGAGTGGTAAATGCGGAGGATTTTCAGGCGTCAATGATCCGGAAGCCGAAAATAATCTTCTCTCCGGGAGCAAAACTGAGGGAAATGATCAACAAGGTAACGGTTGAACGTATTGATTCTGAGTCTACTACTACAGAATCAAGCAGTGAAAATGAGGTTCCAGATGAGTTATGAAAACAGAGCAAATTAGATTCGTAAAGCGTTATTTGGGGGCTGCCTTGGAGGCCGGATGTGCTTTCGGGATGAATCCAGTGGTAATTTTGGCACAGGCAGCATTCGAGAGTGGTTGGGGGTCGAGCCGATTGGCGAGGGAGGCGAACAACTTCTTCGGGCTGACTGCCTACGGGTGCAGTAATGCGTATTGGCATGGCGAGAAGGTCTCAGTGAAGACTTCGCAATATGCGTTGGACTTTCGCCGATATGATTCGGCAGCACTTTCTTTTTGGGATTTTGCGCGGTTGATTCGAAACGGGTATCGTTCGGCCTGGCAGGTGAGTGAACATCCGGAAGCGTACGCAAAAGAGATTGCGTATAGTCGGTATATTCATGAGTCGAATGGGGATAACCGGGAGGTTTATCGGCAGAGTCTGGTTCAGATTTCACAGACAATTACGGCTGTGATTCAGTTGATTCGTTAATAAATAGTGTTTGTATGAGAGGAAAGATCAAAAAGGTGTTAGAGTTTATCTTGGCTCTATTGAATTTCTTGTTTCACTTTAAATCGGGTGACGAGGAAGAGGTTGAATGAAAAAAGCCCGTCGGAGAATACTCCGGCGGACTTTTTTATTTAGAGTTTGATAGAATACTCTTTGATGCTTATTCAGCTGCATTTTCTTCTGTAGCTGGAGCTTCAGCAGCAGGTGCTTCAACAGCAGCAGCAGATTTTTTGCGAGAACGTCTTGTCTTAGAAGCTTTCTTAGCAGGTGCATTCAACATGTTTTCGTTGTAATCAACTAATTCAATGAAGCACATAGCTGCGTTATCTCCTAAACGGTTACCAGTCTTAAGGATACGAGTGTAACCACCTGGACGGTCACCAATTTTCTGAGATATTTCCTTGAACAATTCTGTTACAGCATATTTGTCTTGCAAATTGCTGAATACCACACGTCTTGAATGAGTTGTATCCTCTTTAGACTTCGTGATAAGTGGTTCTACAAATTTACGAAGCGCTTTAGCTTTAGCAACAGTGGTAAAAATTCTCTTATGTTTGATTAGAGAACAAGCCATGTTAGAAAGCATAGCGTTACGGTGAGTATTTGTACGACCTAAATGGTTGAATTTTTTATTATGTCTCATCGCTTTACTTACTCTTTATCTAATTTATATTTCGTGATATCCATACCGAATGAAAGGTTCAGACTTTCCAGCAATTCATCAAGTTCAGTAAGTGACTTCTTACCGAAGTTGCGGAACTTCAACAGGTCATTCTTGTTGAATTTAACCAATTCACCTAACGTTTCTACATCAGCGGCTTTCAAACAGTTCAACGCGCGAACTGAAAGATCCATGTCAGAAAGTTTGCTCTTCAGCAACTGGCGCATGTGAAGAATTTCTTCATCAAATTCTTCATTACCGTCAGTATCCACAGTTTCAATTGCGATTTTTTCATCTGAGAACAACATGAAATGATGAATCAGAATCTTAGCTGCCTCTTTCAAAGCTTCTTTCGGATGGATAGAACCATCAGTGGCTATTTCAAGAACCAACTTTTCGTAGTCCGTCTTTTGCTCAACACGGAAGTTTTCAATTGAATACTTAACGTTACGGATCGGTGTGTAAATAGAGTCGATAGCTATTACTTGTACGTCTGCGTTCGGATCTCTGTTTTCGTCAGCAGGAACATATCCACGACCTTTGTTAATCGTCAGTTCAATCTGGAAACTTGCGTTCGGATCTAAACGACAAATAACTAATTCCGGATTCAATACTTCAAATCCAGTTAGCTGTTTACCAATATCACCGGCTTTGAACACTTCCGAACCCGAAACAGTAAGACTTACTTTTTCATTCTCAACGTCATCTACCGTATGTTTGAATCTCACTTGCTTAAGATTCAAGATAATGTTGGTTACATCTTCCATAACACCGGGGATTGTACCAAATTCATGGTCAACCCCTTCGATTTTAATGGATGTAATAGCAAAACCTTCAAGTGATGACAGAAGAATACGGCGCAAAGCATTACCTATAGTAATACCATAGCCGGGTTCCAACGGACGAAATTCGAATTTACCGAAGAAATTGTCCGCTTCCAACATTAATACTTTATCGGGTTTTTGAAATGCTAATATCGCCATGGAATCATTTATTATTTAGAATACAATTCTACGATCAACTGCTCTTTAATGTTTTCAGGGATGTCAGCTCTTTCCGGTAAATGTAAGAACTTACCGCTCATAGAAGCCTGTTCCCATTCGATCCAAGGATACTTGCTGTGGTTGAATCCAGACAAAGCATCAGCGATCACTTCAAGAGATTTAGATTTTTCTCTAACGCCAATAATCTGACCTGCTTTTACAGAGTAAGAAGGGATGTTAACAACCTTTCCGTCTACTGTAATGTGACGATGAGAAACTAACTGACGAGCAGCAGCACGTGTCGGAGCGATACCTAAACGATATACGATGTTATCCAAACGAGCTTCCAATAACTGCAAAAGAACTTCACCGGTAATACCTTTAGAGCGAGAAGCTTTATCAAACAAGTTTCTAAACTGTTTTTCCAATACACCGTAAGTATATTTAGCTTTCTGCTTTTCACGAAGCTGGATTCCGTATTCAGAAGTTTTTCTTTTGCGTGAATTTCCGTGCTGTCCAGGAGGATAGTTCTTCTTAGAAAGAACTTTATCCGGTCCGAATATTGCCTCACCAAATTTACGGGCAATTTTTGTTTTAGGTCCAGTATATCTTGCCATTTTTTATTGTTTTAATGTTCTAATCTGAATCTGGAACCGTGCAGCCGCGACTACAGAGAGGATAAGGTCTTTGTGTAATCTATTCACAATTCCGGATTCGTTGTTCAAGAAACTATAGTTAATTATACTCTTCTCTTTTTCGGAGGACGACAACCATTGTGTGGCAACGGAGTAACGTCAACGATTTCAGTTACTTCAATACCTGCACCGTGGATAGTTCTAATAGCAGACTCACGTCCGTTACCTGGTCCTTTTACGAATACTTTTACTTTTCTCAAACCAAGATCATAAGCTACTTTTGCACAATCCTGAGCTGCCATCTGAGCGGCATACGGAGTGTTCTTTTTAGAACTTCTGAATCCCATCTTACCTGCAGAAGACCAGCTAATTACTTGACCTTCGCTATTAGCAAGAGATACAATGATGTTGTTAAAAGAAGAATGAATATGAGCTTGACCATAAGCGTCAACTTTTACATTTCTCTTCTTTGCTGCGACTGTTTTCTTTGCCATATCAACTCTTATTATTTAGTAGCTTTTTTCTTATTTGCAACAGTTTTCTTCTTACCCTTACGAGTACGAGCGTTATTTTTAGTACTCTGACCTCTCAAAGGCAAACCAAGACGGTGACGAACACCTCTATAACATCCGATATCCATCAAACGTTTGATGTTCAACTGAATTTCAGAACGAAGATCACCTTCTACTTTGTATTCAGCACCAATGATTTCACGAACCTTTGCAGCTTGGTCATCAGTCCAATCTTTTACTTTGATGTCACGATCAATACCAGCCTTGTCTAAAATTGATTTTGAAGCGCTACGACCGATACCGAAAATATAGGTCAAGGCAATTTCTCCTCTTTTATTTTGCGGCAAATCTACACCTACAATTCTTATAGCCATATTATTTACTTGAATTTTTTTGCAAAAATAATAAATTATCCTTGACGTTGTTTATACTTAGGATTTTTCTTGTTAATTACATATAAGCGACCCTTTCTTCTTACGATCTTACATTCAGGAGTACGCTTCTTTAAAGATGCTCTTACTTTCATATCTTTTGTTGTTTTTTTTATTTGTATCTAAAAGCAATTCTACCTTTCGATAGATCATACGGAGACATCTCCACTCTTACTTTATCACCCGGAAGAATCTTAATGTAATGCATTCTCATCTTTCCTGAGATGTGAGCTGTGATTTCATGTCCGTTTTCCAACTCCACACGAAACATAGCGTTCGATAATGCTTCAACTATAACTCCGTCTTGTTCAATTGCTGACTGTTTAGCCATATAAATCCTTAATCAAATTAAATTGCGTTATTACCTAAAACTTCTTCTAAAAAATCAAACGAAGATAAAATCTGGGGACCTTCCGGACGAATCGCAATGCAATGCTCAAAATGAGCAGAACATTTGCGGTCTTTCGTTCGTACTGTCCAACCGTCTCTCTCAAATACGACATTCTTACTTCCCATATTGATCATCGGTTCAATACAGATACACATACCACTTTTTAACAAGGGACCACAACCGGGACGACCATAATTGGGTACTTCCGGTTCTTCATGCATCTTACGACCGATACCGTGACCGACCAATTCTCTGACGACAGAGTAACCTTTCGATTCACAATAGGACTGAACAGCGTGACTAATGTCTCCTAATCGACGTCCTTCAAGGGCGTGTTGGATTCCTAAATAAAGAGATTCTTTAGTTGTCTTCAAAAGTTTTTTTACTTCCGGAGCGACCTCTCCTACACAAAACGTATAGGCTGAATCTCCAACAAAACCGTTTAGAATCGTTCCACAATCAACGGAAATAACATCGCCTTCTTTCAAAACGGCTTTTGCCGATGGAATGCCGTGAACCACTTGCTCATTTACGGAAGCACAAATTGAATTTGGAAATCCTCCGTATCCTAAAAAAGCAGGAACTGCACCATTATCTCTAATGAATTCCTCGGCTATTTTATCAAGTTGAAGCGTATTGACACCTGGAGCAATATGTTTGGCTAATTCACCAAGCGTTTTACCAACCAGTTGATTGGCAGCACGCATCAACTCAATTTCTTCATCTGTCTTTAAGTAGATCATTCTAATTAATAAGCACCAGCGGCGCCTGAGCGACCTTTAATTCTTCCTGACTTCAACAAACCGTCATAATGACGCATCAACAAATGACTTTCTATTTGCTGTAATGTATCTAACACTACACCTACCAAAATCAACAAAGATGTACCTCCAAAGAACTGAGAGAATTCCATACTTACACCGGCAAGTCTTGCGAAAGCAGGCATGATAGCCACTAATGCTAAGAAGAATGCACCCGGCAATGTAATACGGTCCATAATGGTATCCAAATAGTCTTTTGTACTCTTACCCGGTTTAACACCCGGAATGAAACCATTATTTCTCTTCAAATCATCAGACATCTGAGTCGGATTAATCGTGATAGCTGTATAGAAATATGTAAATAGAATAATTAATACAGCAAATACGAAATTATACCAGAATCCGGTATTGTCCATAAACGCAGAGACAAATGCAGACTGTTCACCTGTATTTGAGAAACCAACAATGGAAATAGGGATGAACATGATTGCTTGCGCAAAGATGATCGGCATTACGTTAGCAGCATTTACCTTTAAAGGAATATACTGACGTGCACCTCCATATTGTTTGTTTCCTACAATGCGTTTTGCATATTGTACAGGAACCTTACGAGTACCTTGTACCAATAGAATAGCACCTGCGATTACCAACAAAAGGACTAACATTTCAAATAAGAACATAACCAAACCACCAGTCTTTTCACTTGTTCTTGAGATGAATTCCTGGAACAATGAATGAGGTAGACGAGCTATAATACCTACTAAAATGATAAATGAAATACCATTTCCAACACCTTTATCTGTAATTCTTTCACCAAGCCATAAGATAAACATACTACCTGCAGCTAAAATAACTGTAGAAGAGATAGTAAACCAAATACCTGCTGGCAATTCAGCTCCAACGGCTCTTAATTGTACACTTAAGTTAACAAGATAAGTGGGACCCTGGAACAAAAGAATGAGGATAGTCAGATAACGTGTCCACTGGTTAATCTTACGACGACCACTTTCTCCCTCTCTCTGTAATTTCTGGAAAGAAGGTACTGCGATTGCCATTAACTGCATCACAATAGACGCAGAAATATACGGCATAATCCCTAATGCAAAAATAGAAGCATTAGAGAAAGCACCACCAGAAAACATATCCAACAAAGCTAATAAGCCACCTCTTGTTTGTTCCTGCAAAGCGGTCAAAGCTTTTGGATCAATACCCGGAAGAACTACATATGTACCGAAACGATAGATCGCTACAAAGAAAAGAGTAGTGAGGATCCGATTTCTCAGATCCTCAATCTTCCAGATATTTTTTATTGTTTCAACTGCTCTCATAATTTAGAGTTTAACAACAGTTCCACCTACTGCTTGGATAGCAGCTTCAGCACTCTTAGAGAAAGCATGAGCTTCCACTTCCAATTTAGCTGTCAAGTTGCCATTACCAAGAATTTTAACCAACTGAGAAGCTGATACGAAACCAGCATTAATCAATTCTGCCATACCAATCTTTGTCAACTGATTAGCTTCAGCCAAAGTCTGTAATGTAGACAAATTGATAGCTTTATATTCAACGCGGTTAATATTCTTGAAACCAAATTTAGGTAAGCGTCTCTGAATAGGCATCTGACCACCTTCGAAACCGATCTTGTTCTTGTAACCTGATCTTGATTTCGCACCTTTATGACCTCTAGTTGAAGTTCCTCCTAATCCAGAACCTGGACCACGGCCAATTCTCTTTCTGGTCTTGATAGAGCCTTCTGCAGGTTTTAAATTTGATAAATTCATATCGTATCGTTTATTTTTCAACCGTTATTACTTTACTACTGAAACTAAATGTTTCACTTTCTCAACCATACCCAGAATAGCCGGAGTAGCTTCATGTTCTACTACTTGGTTCATTTTCTTCAGACCCAATGCTGCAAGCGTTCTTTTCTGGTCTTTCGGGCAATTGATTTTACTTTTTGTCTGTTTAACTTTAATAGTTGCCATAACTTTCTATCCTCCCTAATTAACCTTTGAATACTTTTTCTACTGCAACACCTCTGTTCTGAGCAACCATCATCGGGCTTCTTAACTCACCCAATGCAGCTATTGTAGCTTTTACTAGGTTGTGAGGGTTAGAAGAACCTTTTGACTTAGCCAAAACGTCTGTGATACCTACACTTTCCAATACAGCACGCATAGCACCACCTGCCTTAACACCAGTACCGTGAGATGCCGGTTTGATCAAAACCTGAGCACCACCGAACTTAGCAAACTGTTCGTGAGGAATTGTACCTTTATGAACAGGAACTTTAATCAAGTTCTTCTTAGCAGCTTCAACACCCTTAGCGATAGCTGTTGTTACTTCACCGGCTTTACCTAAGCCCCAACCAACGATGCCGTCTTCATTACCTACTACTACAATAGCAGCAAAACTGAATGTACGTCCACCCTTAGTTACTTTTGTTACGCGGTTGATTGCAACCAAACGGTCCTTCAACTCTATGTCGTTGGTTGACTTAACTCTATTATTAACTCCTGCCATCTTCATTAAAATTTAAGGCCGCCGTTACGTGCAGCATCAGCTAATTCTTTAATTCTCCCGTGATACAGGTAACCATTACGGTCAAAAACTACTGCTTGTACACCAGCTTCCTGAGCTACCTTAGCGATCTGTTCGCCAACCTTTGCAGCGATTTCTTTCTTCGGAGCTTTGATATCCATTTTCAATGAAGATGCAGCTGCCAAAGTCTTACCTGTTGTATCATCTATAACCTGTGCATAGATCTGCTTGTTGCTTCTAAACACAGTCAGGCGCGGACGTTCAGGAGTTCCTGATATTTTACCGCGTACGCCTGCTTTTATTTTTAATCTTCTTTCTTCCTTCGTTGTCATGATAATTTCAGTTTACGTAGATTACTTACCTGCTGATTTACCAGACTTTCTGCGAATTTCTTCACCCACGAACTTAATACCTTTACCTTTATATGGTTCCGGCATTCTGAATGAACGAATCTTAGCACAAATCTGACCTAATAATTGTTTATCAGCAGACTCAAGGATAATAAGAGGATTCTTATTTCTCTCTGCTTTTGTTTCAACTTTTACTTCTTTAGGCAACTGCATATAAATGTTGTGAGTATAACCTAAAGAAAGGTCTAACAACTGACCTGTATTTGTCACACGGTAACCAACACCAACAAGTTCTAGTTCTTTCTTGTATCCTTCTGAACAACCAATAACCATATTGTTGATCAATGCGCGATACAAACCGTGTAATGCACGATGATTCTTGTCGTCTGTCGGACGTGTTAGATGGATAATACCATCTTCCAAAGAAACCGTAATATCAGGATTTACTACCTGAGTTAATTCACCTTTGGGACCTTTTACAGTCACTACATTATCCTTAATGGTAACCGTAACACCGGCCGGTACATGAATTGGCAATTTTCCTATTCTTGACATTCTTCTTTCCTCCTAATTAATAAACATAACATAATACTTCACCACCGATCTTAAGATCACGGGCTTCTTTGTCTGTCATCACACCTTTAGAAGTAGAAAGAACGGCAATACCTAAACCATTCAATACTCTCGGCATTTCTTTGTAACCAGTGTACTTACGCAAACCAGGGGTAGAAACTCTTTCAAGTTTCTTGATTGCATTTACTTTGTTTACCAGGTCATACTTCAAGGCGATTTTAATCGTACCCTGAGGACCATCTTCTACAAACTTAAAATTAAGAATGTAGCCCTTGTCGAAAAGGATCTTTGTGATCTCTTTCTTTAAATTTGACGCCGGCACTTCAACAACTCTGTGCTTCGCTTTGATTGCATTGCGCAATCTTGTCAAATAATCTGCAATAGGATCTGTCATATAATAAATAATTAAATTGATCCGGCCTCCCGGACAATATTTAAATTAATAAAAACTCTTACCAACTTGCTTTCTTTACACCCGGAATTAAACCAAGAGATGCCATTTCACGCAGTTGAATACGAGAAATACCGAATTGGCGTATATAACCTTTCGGACGACCTGTAATTTTACAACGATTGTGCAAACGTACAGGAGATGCATTTTTAGGTAAAGCCTGTAAAGCTTCATAGTCACCTGCTGCTTTCAATTCTGCTCTTTTAGCAGCATACTTAGCTACGAGCTTAGCTCTTTTTACCTCACGGGCTTTCATTGATTCCTTTGCCATAACTACTTAGTCTTTTTTTGCATTTTTAAAAGGCAATCCAAATTCTCTTAAAAGAGCATAACCTTCTTCGTCTGTCTTCGCAGAGGTTACAAAGGTAATATTCATTCCTAATATTTTGGTAATATTATCGATATTTATTTCAGGAAAAATAATTTGTTCCTGAATACCAAGTGTATAATTACCTCTACCGTCCAGCTTGCTTTCGATACCCTTGAAGTCACGGATACGAGGAAGAGCTACACGAACTAATCTTTCTAAGAATTCATACATTTGCTCACGACGTAATGTTACCATTACACCAATCGGCATTTTCTTACGCAACTTGAAGTTTGAAATATCTTTCTTTGAAACTGTTGCTACAGCCTTTTGACCTGTAATAGCAGACAATTCACTGATTGCGATATCAATAATCTTCTTATCTGCAGTAGCCATACCTAAACCCTGATTGATAACAATCTTTTTAAGTACCGGAACCTGCATTACGGTTTTATAACCGAACTCTTTTGTCAAAGCAGGAACAATTCTGTCCTGATATTCTTTCTTAAGACTGGCAGTATTGCTCATTACTTAATTTCCTCCCCTGATTTTTTAGAATAACGCACTAAAGCACCTTTCTCGTCTAACTTACGACCAATACGTGTCGGCTTACCGGATTTCGGGTCAACAACGTTAAGGTTAGAAATATGAATAGGGGCTTCTTTCTTTTCAATACCTCCTTGAGGATTCTTTGCATTAGGCTTGGTATGCTTAGATACCACATTAATACCTTCGACAATAGCTCGGTTGTCCTTTACAAGAACTTCCAAAACACGACCAGTTTTACCTTTGTCTTCGCCGGTATTAACAAAAACTATATCGCCTTTTTTGATATGTAATTTACTCATTACTTTAAATTTTACAAAATTAAAGCACTTCAGGTGCAAGTGAAACGATCTTCATGTTTGTTGCACGAAGTTCTCTGGCAACCGGACCAAAGATACGGCTACCGCGAATATCACCACCAGCATTCAATAATACACAAGCGTTATCATCGAAACGGATGTATGAACCATCCTGACGGCGGATTTCCTTTTTAGTGCGAACAATGACAGCCTTAGAAACAGCACCCTTCTTCACATCACTTGACGGGATAACACTCTTAATTGCTACTACAATTACATCCCCAACAGTGGCATAGCGTTTTCTTGTACCACCCAAAACTCGGATACATAACGCTTCTTTTGCACCACTGTTATCTACTACTACTAGTCTTGATTCTTGTTGTATCATGTTACTTAGCCCTTTCGATTATTTGAACTAATCTCCATCTTTTTGTTTTGCTCAAAGGACGAGTTTCCATAATTTTTACGGTATCGCCAATGTTGCATTCATTCTTTTCGTCGTGAGCATGATATTTTTTCGTCTTATTGACGAACTTACCATAAATGGGGTGTTTTTCCTTCCATTTAATAGCAACAGTGATACTCTTATCCATCTTGTTGCTAGTAACCACGCCCGTTCTTTCTTTTCTTAAATTTCTAGTTTCCATCAGGCTCAATTATTTGTTGTTAAGTTCTCTCTGGCGCAATTCTGTCTTCATGCGCGCAATCATCCTGCGTTGTTGTTTAATCTGAGCAGGGTTTTCACTCGGAGAAATACTGTGGTTGATCACTTTCTGATCATAAGCTGCAACTTCAGCATCAATTCTTTCTACTAACTCCTTCGTGCTTAATTCTCTAATTTCTGCAATCTTCATAACAAATTACGCATTTTGATTAGCCATATCATAATCACGTCTCACAACAAATTTTGTTGTTACCGGAAGCTTTTGAGCTGCCAAACGCAAAGCTTCTTTAGCAATATCAAAAGGAACTCCTTCCACTTCAAAAATCATACGACCTGGAGTAACTGGAGCAACAAACCCTTCCGGATTACCTTTACCTTTACCCATACGTACTTCAGCAGGTTTCTTTGTGATAGGTTTATCTGGGAAAATACGAACCCAAACCTGACCTTGACGTTGCATATAACGAGTTACCGCAATACGAGCAGCTTCAATCTGACGACCGGTAATCCATTTATTTTCTAACGCTTTTATACCAAACGAACCGAAGGCCAGCTGGTTACCACGTTGAGCTTCGCCCTTCATGCGACCTTTCTGCTGTCTTCTGAACTTGGTTTTCTTTGGTTGTAACATTTCTTCTTAAATTCTAACGTTTAACGATTAGCTTTCTTTCTCTTGAAGTTCTTTTCTCTGCTGCCGCCAGCATTTTCTCTACGACCTGAATCCTTTGAAGCAGCGAATGAAGGAGCAAGATCTTTCTTACCATATACTTCACCACGACAGATCCAAACCTTAACACCAAGCAAACCAACTTTCGTTAACGCTTCAGCCAAAGCATAGTCGATATCTGCTCTAAAAGTGTGCAACGGAGTTCTTCCTTCTTTATACATTTCTGAACGAGCCATTTCAGCACCATTCAAACGACCAGAAACTTGCACTTTAATACCTTCGGCTCCCATTCTCATGGTAGAAGCAATAGCCATCTTAATAGCACGACGGTAAGCAATTTTACCTTCAAGTTGACGAGCAATATTATTTGCAACGATCACAGCATCCAATTCAGGTCTCTTTACTTCAAAGATATTAATCTGAACTTCCTTATCTGTAATTTTCTTCAACTCTTCTTTCAACTTATCAACTTCCTGACCACCTTTACCGATGATGATACCTGGACGTGATGTGCAAACTGTAATTGTAATCAACTTCAGCGTACGTTCAATAACGACGCGAGATACACTAGCTTTAGCAAGACGAGCATTCAAATATTTACGGATTTTGCTATCTTCTAACAAAGTATCTCCGTATTTCTTGCCGCCATACCAATTGGAATCCCAACCACGGATGATTCCTAAACGATTACTAACCGGATTAACTTTTTGTCCCATCTACAAATTAATTTTGACTATCGTTTTTACTAAGTGTATCAACAAACAGAGTTACATGGTTCGAACGTTTACGAATTCTGTAACCTCTTCCCTGAGGAGCTGGACGCATTCTCTTCAATGTAGTAGCACAATCTACGCTGATTGAAGATACGCACAACTCTCCAGCTTCTGCTTTGCGTTCATTCTTCTGCTCCCAATTGGCAATAGCTGAACGAAGCAATTTCTCTACTCTTGCTGCAGCTTCCTTATTAGAAAACTTCAAAACACCAAGTGCACGGAATACTTCCATACCGCGAATCATGTCTACAACAAGACGCATTTTACGCGGAGAAGTCGGCACGTTACGCAATTTTGCGAAATACATGGTCTTTTGGGCTTCTTTTCTTGCTTCAGCTGATATTCTTTTTCTAGCACCCATTTTATTGATTCTTTTTATTTTCAGATTCCTGAATTCCTGTTACTACCGATTATTTTTTCTTGTTACCGGCGTGACCACGGAATGTACGCGTTGGAGAAAATTCTCCTAACTTATGACCTACCATGTTCTCGGTTACAAAAACAGGAATAAATTTATTTCCATTGTGAACTGCAATAGTATGGCCTACAAAGTCAGGCGAAATCATTGAAGCTCTTGCCCATGTCTTAACGACAGCTTTTTTGCCTGACTCATTCATTGCCAAGACTTTCTTTTCAAGCTTTACATTAATATACGGGCCTTTTTTTAGCGAACGACTCATAGTTTACTTAATTAATCAGATTATTTCTTTCTTCTTTCAATAATATATTTTGAAGAATGCTTCTTCGGAGCTCTTGTCTTCAAGCCCTTAGCATACAAGCCATTGCGAGATCTTGGATGACCTCCGGAAGCACGACCTTCACCACCACCCATTGGGTGATCAACCGGGTTCATTACAACACCACGGTTGTGAGGACGACGACCTAACCATCTAGAGCGACCGGCTTTACCTGATTTTTCAAGACCATGGTCTGAATTACCTACACTACCAATTGTAGCCTTACAAGCAGCAAGAATCTTTCTGGTTTCACCAGAAGGCATTTTAATAATTGCGTAATCGCCTTCTTTAGAAGTCAACTGAGCAAATGCACCAGCAGAACGTACTAATTTAGCACCTTGTCCCGGACGAAGCTCAATATTGTGAATAATAGTACCAACGGGAATATTTGCCATAGGCAAAGTATTACCTACTTCAGGAGCTGCTTCGCTTCCTGAAACCACTGTTTGGCCAACTTCCAATCCATTAGGAGCGATAATATAACTCTTTGCCCCATCAGCGTAATACAACAGTGCGATACGAGAAGTACGGTTTGGATCGTACTCAATAGATTTTACTGTTGCAGGAATGCCATCTTTGTTTCTCTTGAAATCGATAATTCTGTACTTTTGTTTGTGACCACCACCGATATAACGCATTGTCATCTTACCAGTGTTATTACGACCACCTGTACTTTTCTTACCTACTACAAGAGACTTTTCTGGTGTACTTGCAGTGATTTTATCAAATGCACCAATAACTTTGTGTCTCTGCCCCGGTGTTGTGGGCTTTAATTTACGTATTCCCATTTCTTTTTTTAGATATTACTAAAGAAATCAATTGTTTCTCCTTCTTTCAACGTTACGATAGCTTTCTTAAAAGCAGATTGTTTGCCATTGATAATACCAGACTTAGTATAACGAGTTTTCTGTTTTCCAGAGTAGTTGATGGTATTTACATCAACTACTGTTACATTATACATATCTTCAACAGCTTTTTTAATCTCTAACTTGTTGGCATCAGGAGAAACACGAAAACCATAGCGATTAGCCATCTTTTCTGTAATCGCAGTTTGCTTCTCTGTTACTATAGGTTTAATAATAATTCCCATTTCTCTACTCCTTATGCGTTAAACAGTTTTTCAATTACAGCTACTGAACTTTCAGTCAATACAAGATTAACAGCATCCAATACTTTGTATGTATTTAGTTCAGAAGCGGTTATAACATTTGCCTTTTCTAAATTTCTGGCCGACAAATATACGAAATTATTTTTCTCTGATAAAACCAAAAGAAGCTTTCCTTTAGCAACTTTTAGATTCTTAGCAATTGTTATAAATTCTTTAGTTTTAGGAGCTTCCAAAGTGAAATCTTCTACAACTACAATTGCATTATTCTTTGCTTTATAAGCCAAAGCAGATTTACGAGCCAAGCTTTTTACTTTCTTATTCAATTTGAACTCATAATCTCTTGGTTTAGGGCCGAATACACGACCACCACCTACCAATACAGGAGAGTTGATGTCACCACGACGAGCACCACCACCACCTTTCTGGCGGATCAATTTACGAGTACTACCAGAAACTTCACTTCTTTCCTTTGATTTGTGAGTTCCTTGACGCTGATTAGCCAAATACTGCTTTACATCCAAGTAAATAGCATGATCATTGGGTTCAATGCCAAAGATAGCATCGTTCAATGTTACCTTTCTTCCGGTATCTTCACCTTTAATATTTAATACGCTCAGTTCCATTACTTTTCAATTAATAAGATTGAACCTTTTGCTCCTGGAACAGATCCTTTTACTAACAAAAGATTGTGTTCCGGCATAACCTTGATCACTTGTAGGTTCTGAACAGTTACGCGTTCATTACCCATTTGTCCACCCATACGCATTCCTTTGAATACTTTTGCAGGGTAAGAACAAGCACCGATAGAACCCGGTTTACGAGCACGGTTGTGCTGACCGTGAGTAGTCTGACCTACACCACCAAAACCATGACGTTTAACAACACCTTGGAAACCTTTACCCTTTGATGTACCAACTACGTCAACGAAACCTGCATCTTCTAAAAAGTCTACAGTGATTACATCACCTAACTTATATTCGGTTTCAAAATTCTTGAACTCGGCCAAGTATCTCTTGGGTGTTACACCTGCTTTTTTGAAATGACCCATTTCTGGCTGAGTAGTATGTTTCTCTTTCTTATCAACGAAACCTAACTGTACAGCTTCATAGCCATCTTTTTCCAAAGTCTTAATCTGTGTAACTACACAAGGACCCACTTCGATAACAGTGCATGGAAGATTTTTTCCCTCGGCACTGAAAACGGATGTCATTCCGATTTTTTTTCCTAATAATCCTGGCATTTCACTAATTTGTTAAAAAACTTACACTTTAATTTCTACTTCAACACCGCTTGGCAATTCCAATTTCATCAAAGCGTCAACTGTCTTTGCTGTTGAACTGTAGATATCAATTAATCTCTTATAAGAAGAGAGTTCGAACTGCTCACGAGACTTTTTGTTTACGAAAGTAGAGCGGTTCACAGTAAAAATACGCTTGTGCGTAGGCAGAGGTATCGGTCCGCTAACAACTGCACCGGTAGCCTTAACCGTCTTCACGATTTTCTCTGCAGACTTGTCTACAAGAGAATAATCGTAAGACTTTAATTTAATTCTGATCTTTTGGCTCATATTTATATATATGTTTCTAATATTTTATTTGATCAAATCAGCACGACCCTGAACTTCTGTTAACACCTGCTTAGCAATAGAAGAAGATACCTGAGCATAGTGTGAGAACTGCATTGAAGAGGTTGCACGACCTGAAGTGATAGTACGCAAAGCTGTTACATAACCGAATGTTTCAGCCAATGGAACTTTTGCTTTAACGATACGAGCACCTGTACGGCTTGTTTCCATACCTTCAACCTGTCCACGACGTTTGTTCAAGTCACCGATCACATCACCCATGCTTTCTTCCGGAGTTACAACTTCCATCTGCATAATCGGTTCCATCAAAGCAGGACCAGCCTTTTCAGAAGCATTCTTGAATGCTTGAAGAGCTGCGATTTCAAAAGACAACTGATCTGAGTCAACTGGGTGGTATGAACCATCCATCAAAGTAACTTTCAATTGATCTAATGGATAACCAGCCAATACACCGTTCTTCATTGCTTTTTCGAAACCTTTCTGTACTGACGGGATGAATTCCTTAGGAACGTTACCACCTTTTACTTCATCAATAAACTGAAGTGTACCTTCGAAACCTTCATCAGCCGGCTCAATACGAACAATGATATCAGCGAATTTACCACGACCACCAGACTGTTTCTTGTAAACTTCACGAAGTTCAACAGATTTAGTGATTGCTTCTTTATAAGTAACCTGAGGTTTACCCTGATTACATTCTACTTTAAATTCACGTTTCAAACGGTCAATAATGATATCCAAGTGAAGCTCACCCATACCACTAATTACAGTCTGACCTGTTTCTTCGTTTGTCTGAACACGGAATGTTGGGTCTTCTTCAGCCAACTTAGCCAATCCCATACCCAATTTATCCAAGTCTTTCTGAGTCTTCGGTTCTACAGCGATACCAATAACCGGTTCTGGGAATTCCATTGATTCCAATGTGATCGGATTAGCTTCGTCACACAAAGTATCACCAGTACGGATATCTTTAAAACCAACACCTGCACCGATATCACCACAACCGATAGTTTCCATCGGGTTCTGTTTATTTGAGTGCATCTGGAACAAACGAGAGATACGTTCTTTTTTACCTGAACGTGTATTCAAAACGTAAGAACCAGCGTTGATTTCACCTGCATATACACGGAAGAAGCACAAACGACCTACGTATGGGTCTGTAGCAATCTTAAATGCCAAAGCAGTCAACGGTTCTGTTGATAACGGCTTACGTACGATTACTTTATCAGGATCAGAAGGATCTGTACCTTCGATAGCTGGAGTATCTTCAGGAGAAGGTAAGTATGCACAAACTGCATCCAACAATGTTTGAACACCTTTGTTCTTGAAAGAAGAACCACAAGTCATCGGGTTGATCTGCATTGCCAATGTACCCTTACGGATAGCAGCTTTAATTTCATCTTCTGTAATAGAAGAAGGATCATCAAAGTACTTTTCCATGATAGCGTCATCACATTCAGCCAATGCTTCCAACATCTTGTCACGCCATTCTTCTGCTTCTGCCTGCAAATCAGCCGGGATTTCTTCTATGCTATATTCAGCACCCATTGATTCGTCATGCCACAAAATGGCTTTCATCTTGATCAAGTCTACTACTCCCTTGAATGTTTCTTCAGCACCGATAGGAATCTGGATAGGACACGGATGTGCACCTAAGATATCCTGCATCTGACGAATAACTTCGTAGTAGTTTGCACCTGAACGGTCCATTTTGTTTACGTAACCGATACGAGGTACATTATATTTATCAGCCTGACGCCATACAGTTTCAGACTGCGGTTCCACACCACCTACAGCACAGAAAGTAGCAACAGCACCGTCCAACACACGCAAAGAACGTTCTACTTCTACAGTAAAGTCAACGTGCCCCGGAGTGTCAATCAAGTTGATTTTATAACGGTTGCCTAAATAGTTCCAGAATGTAGTAGTTGCAGCAGAGGTAATAGTAATACCACGTTCCTGCTCCTGAGCCATCCAGTCCATTGTAGCAGTACCATCATGAGTCTCACCAATTTTATGAGTCAAACCAGTGTAAAACAAAATACGTTCAGAAGTAGTTGTTTTACCAGCGTCGATGTGAGCCATGATACCGATGTTTCTTGTAAACACCAATTGCTTATCGTTGTTTGCCATATTCTTTCTAAGCCTTTATTAATTAAAATCTGAAGTGAGCGAATGCACGGTTAGCTTCTGCCATACGGTGCATATCTTCTTTTCTTTTAAAAGCACCACCCTGGTTATTGAAAGCATCTACAATTTCAGCAGACAATTTGTCAGCCATAGTTTTACCACCACGCTTACGAGCGAAGATGATAAGATTCTTCATTGAAATTGATTCTTTACGATCCGGGCGGATTTCAGTAGGTACTTGGAATGTCGCACCACCAACACGGCGGGATTTTACTTCGACCTGAGGAGTAATATTATCTAATGCTGCTTTCCAAATTTCAAGAGCAGACTTTTCTTCGTTAGGCATTTTAGCCTTTACAGTTTCCAAAGCGGAATAGAAAATTTCGAAGGCAGTATTTTTCTTGCCATCATACATCAAATGGTTAACGAATTTCGTAACCTTAACATCACCGAAAACAGGATCTGGTAACACCTGTCTTTTCTTTGGTTTTGCTTTTCTCATTTTGTCTTTTAAAAAATTTTGTTCTTGTTCTTGGTTGCCTCTAATCGTCTTCAACGGTTCCGCTGAACCATTTACTCAACCGGTAGCCTATCCAAATAACTCAAACCAGCTTAATACTTTAATTTAATTCTCAGTTTGAAGGGATGTAACTAATTACTTCTTCTTTCCTTTTGCTGCAGCAGCTGCCTGTCCTGGCTTCGGACGCTTAGCACCATATTTAGAACGTCTTTGAGTACGTCCGTTTACGCCTGCTGTATCCAAAGTTCCACGTACAATGTGATAGCGCACACCTGGAAGGTCTTTAACACGACCACCACGTACTAATACGATTGAGTGTTCCTGCAAGTTGTGTCCTTCTCCCGGAATGTAAGAGTTCACCTCTTTACCATTTGTCAAACGTACTCTCGCTACTTTACGCATTGCAGAGTTAGGTTTTTTCGGTGTTGTAGTGTAAACACGTACGCAAACGCCACGTCTCTGAGGACATGAATCCAACGCAGGTGATTTACCTTTTTCCACCAAAGTTTCCCTTCCTTTTCTAACTAATTGCTGAATTGTAGGCATTTCTTTTCTTTTTTAAACCTTGAATGTGTTATTATTACAATTATCTATTTTCTTTATTTTTGAGTCTCGAAAGTGCTTCATTTTCTTTCGCTTTTCGCGCCTTTTAGCACTCCCCACTCTAAAACGCTGCAAAGGTACATATTTGTTCGCGTATAACAAGATATTTCTTTCCCATATTTACGCATAATTAACAATTATTTTCTATCCAATAAATCTGCATCCATAAAAAATCCGATAAGCACTGAATTAAAAACTCATGCTTATCGGATTTCTATTCGATTACCACCCAAATTTAGACTTATACATATAAATATTACCGAAAACGCTTCTCCAATTCTTCATCTGTCAACATAGAAAGAATTGTCTTCCCATCCGGTGTCAAATTAGATTCCGGACAAGAGAACAGTGAAGCAAGCAAATTATCCATTTCTT
The DNA here is from genome assembly GCA_017481945.1 of Parabacteroides sp. GTDB lineage: Bacteria > Bacteroidota > Bacteroidia > Bacteroidales > Tannerellaceae > Parabacteroides. Next base: position 25,757 of record JAFUOJ010000025.1, read on the forward strand.
CTACTGATAAAATTTTACCAGAACGTATAGCTGCTGCTTTCGCCAAAGAGAGCGCAAAAGATTCACATATATCTTCATGTACTTCACACCCTGTTTCAATAGCTCGATCCACTATCTCACGAACCAATGATACAGGAGCTAACTTTTCAGTTCCAGCAGGGATTCCATTTATAGTATAAGAATCCAGACCCAACGGAGTCAAATCGAATCCCATCAAATGCAAATCTTCGAGTAGGATCGGTAAATAGGCTATTTCCTCAGCAGTAAATTCAATTACTTCCGGGAAAAGGACTTGCTGAGAGGCTCTCTGCTGCTGCTTTAAATTCATTAAATACCGATCATACAGTATTCGGACATGAGCGCGATGTTGATCAATCAAAACCAACCCGGACTTTAAAGAGGTTACTATATATTTACCTTTATATTGATAACATGGAGCAGACATCTTCCCAAACAAATCCTCCGTTCTATTCGACTCCAAATCCTCTTCTGTTTCAATTTTCGGTTCGGAAGAAATTAGCGAAGGTATTTCCATTGAATCCGCTCCTTGCTGAATCATCGATCGTTCTTCCTCAAAATCATTATAGAGCTTAGCCCAATCAAATTCCGGTTTCTTGTATGAAACTGTATCAAAAGGATTGTATCCAGTATTGACTTGAACCCGAGGAGTATCTTGCAGCTTCACCTCTTTTACTGGATTATAAACCGGAATATCTATTGCATCATTTGCCTCAAAATCAATAGGAGGAATCGCACTTGACTTTGCCAAAGCCTCACGAACAGCCGCGACTAATATCTGCCAAATCGGTTGCTCATTCTCAAACTTTATTTCTGTCTTAGTCGGATGAATATTTACATCAATCGTAGATGGATCCAACGTGAAATAGATAAAATAGTTTGGCTGCTCTCCTGCTGGAATCAGTTGTTCATACACCTGCATAATCGCTTTATGGAAAGAAGGATGTTTCATAAAGCGTCCATTCACGAAAAAGTATTGCAAAGCACCTCTCTTCTTAGCAGAATCCGGTCGCCCCACAAACCCAGAGATTGTAACCAAGGAGCTTTGAGCGTCTACAGAAAGGAGTTTTTGATTTAAACTCTTACCATACACATTAATAATACGCTGACGAAGTCCCGACTCTGGAAGATTAAATATCTCCGTATCATTATGGTAAAGAGAAAATGCAACTTGTGGATTTACTAAAGCTACCCGTTCAAACTCATTAATAATATTTCTAAACTCTGTTTCGTTCTTCTTTAGAAATTTACGGCGAGCCGGTATGTTGAAAAACAAATTCTTTACAGAAAAAGAACTTCCTTCCAAACAATTATCCTGTTCTGTGTATTCCAATTTTGAACCAGAAAAGGACAAATGAGTACCCAACTCTGCTCCTTTCAAACGTGTACGTAACTCCACTTGAGAGACAGCGACGATAGAAGCCAAAGCCTCTCCTCGAAAGCCCATCGTATGTAGAGAAAAAATATCTTCTACAGAAGCGATCTTGGAAGTAGCGTGTCGTTCAAAAGCCATTCGGGCGTCTGTTTCGGACATACCTTTCCCGTCATCAATCACTTGGACCAATGTTCGACCAGCGTCTTTTATATTGACTTGAATTTGACTGGCTCCTGCGTCAATCGCATTTTCCACCAACTCTTTAACTACAGAGGCAGGACGCTGAATTACCTCACCTGCTGCAATCTGGTTGGCAATATGATCAGGAAGTAAATGAATTATGTCGCTCATTACATGAACAAATACCAGAATATTCCGAGTAAAATAGAAGCTGCTAATAACAGCTTGACATTCTTATAAGTACGACTTCGAGAATCTTGTCCCCGATCGCGGCTTTTCTTCAAATGAGATGTTCCTTCTATAAAGCTTCCTTTGATTTCTGCTTTATAATCTTCAATTGTCAGTTCTTCTTCTACCCCCATCTCACGCTTTACCTTCCGGATACGCTCTTCCATCGCCTCTTTATGTGGATCCCAATAAATCGGCTTATGCTCATACTGACGGGGTTTCCGCACATTATAAAAAGAAAATAATGCCATATATTTTATACTTAGAATTTATTCCGCTAATGTACAAATTTATTACTTCTCTTTGGAGATTCTGTCTCTTTTCTTTTCACTACTTGGTAAATATCATATCGATCCTTCGGGCGCAAGTAGTCAAACCAATAAAAATCTTTCAAGGTTTTCTGTTCCGGTTTTAAATCCGGTATAGGAGTCATACTTCCTACTGGGTTCGGCCAGATCTTTAATTTATCCAATTTATTATCCTTTACCCAGATTGTTAAAAAGCCACTCTTTGTTTCATTCAAGCCTACCTTTGCCCCATCGCTTTCTAATGGATAAAAGATTGATTCCGCATTCCCTTCGACATCAATCTTACGTACGGTCTTTCCATCAAAATAGGCTTTCAAATCATTTCCCTTTAACTGGTTGTAATAACTTGAATCCACATGTTGGGCAGCAAAAGCGAACTGGATTACATGTGCGTAATCAATGGTACTGTCATTCATATAGACAGCAATCGTATCACCATACAACTGATATTGTTCATTCCAAAGTACAGGTTCCTTATACATATATAATACGGAATCTCGTGTATTGAACTGCATGGAATCACAAACTCCTTGCATATCTTTCCTGAAGAAACGAACGCCATAGAAAGCCTTAATTTCCCGATAGACAGAATCAACCGTTATCATCTGCAACGTATCAGCATGCAAGAACAACGTGTCTCCTTGAGAATATTCAAGGAAGCAGGCACTATCTGTTGCAAATGCATACCCCGTTTTCTCGTTATAGTAACCATACCTTCCTGTTAAAGTAACATGTTGCATAGTATCTATCACATTCATATTACCAAATACCTCTCCAACCCCCAAATCCCGATTATAAAAGATAGAATCTCCTATCAAAATTTTCTCTCCCGATTCCACTTGAGAACGATCTAACAACAAGGAGGTATTCAACTCCGTATTATACCAGCCACGAGAGGTATGAATCATTCCACTATCTGACTCTATAATAGAAGGGCCCAAAATCGTAGCGATTTTAGAATCGGTATTATATTCTAATGTATCCGAATACAAGGTAAAATTCGGGTTCTCCAACCGAACACTATCATTAAAAACAGCCAATTTGGTTTCCGGAGAGTATTGTCCATAAAAAGAAGAAAGTTGATTCAATGAATCAACAATCAGACCTCCTTCAAAATAATAACCGATATTGGGAATTCTTTCGTAGTTTAAGCTATCCGTAAAAAGCGTTACTTGTCCATTCTCCATTCGGACATTTTCACGTAAATAAGCTATTTGTGCATTTCCATCATAGAAAAGATAATCTCCATAAACAAACAACGTATCCCCTTGTTCCATACGGACATTACTAAATGCTTCAAGAGAATTGGTCTTTTCAAAGAAATAAGCACTATCACAATACATATAGTAACTATCATGACGGAAGCAAACTTCCCCACTTAATATCTGTGCATCGGGTCGTACTGCTTTGTCAAATGATAACGTATTGGTATGTTCCAAATAAATTTTCGTCTTTTTAGCGGGAATCGTATCCGAACTTCGCACACTATCAACAGAAACGACTTGTGGCTTTTTCATCGAAACGACTGTAGTATCATGCGTAATACCCTCCTGAGTCTGCGCAAAAACACATACTACAGTCAATAAAAATAGAACTAAAAGAATAAATTTATTTACAGTTCTCATTCTCTAACCCAACCCGGATACTGGAAATCACAATTCTGCCAACCATCGCTGATACGCACATAAGTACTCTTCTGTTTTTTCCGAATCCAGTCTTTCAATAATTCTTCACGCTTTTGATCCTCAACAATAGTCTTCAACACTTGATAGTCGTCTGAGATATTGGCTTTATGTTGTTCTACGCGAGCTTTCAATTTCACGATAGCTACTACTTCTCTCTGTTTGTCATTAATCATCGTGAATGGTTTGGAAATATCTCCTACCTGCATAGTGTACACCATTTTACCGATTTCTTGTGGTAATTCAGCCATTTCAAACTTCGGAGTGCCACTATTGCTACTTTCCATGTGCTGGTTTACCATCAAACCTTTATTATTACGGGTATCTTTGTCCGCAGAAAGGAAAGTCGCTGCTTCCTCAAAAGAGAATTTCTTAGCAGTCAAATCATTATACAAAGAGTCCATGCGAGCCATACATTCATTCATCTCCTTATCTGCAACTTTCGGCTTCAACAAAATATGTCGACAATTGATACGGTCTCCACGTTTCTCTATCAACTGAATGATATGATAACCATATTCAGTCTGAACAATCTGAGAAATCTTTTTCGGATCTTTCAAATTAAATGCCACATTCGCAAACTCTGGTAGCAAACTGGCTTTTCCAACGAAACCTAACTCACCGCCTCTTTTTGCAGATTCCGGATCTTCAGAATACAGACGAGCCAATGTTGAAAATTCATATTTTCCCGAATTGACATCCTCTGTAAATTGACGTAAACGATCTTTAATCGCGTCAGTCTCCTCAAAAGGAATCTTAGGTTCCATAGTGATAATCTGTACCTCTACCGTAGTCGGAATATTGGGCAGACTATCTTTCGGTATCTGATTATAATATCGACGAACCTCAGCAGGGGTCAATTTAATTTCACCAATCAACTTACGCTGCATTTGTTGTACAGTCTGTTGTTCCATAAGCATTTCCTTACGTTCTTCTTTCAACTGAGAAATCTTCTTATTGAAATATTCCTCCAACTGCTCTTTAGAACCGATCTGATTGATAGCATAATTTATCCAACGTTCTGCTTCCTGAATGACTTGACTTTCATTCACCTCTATACTATCCAATTTCGCTTGATTCAAATATAATTTCTGAATCGCCAAACGTTCAGGGATTACACAATAAGGGTCTCCATCCAAACGTTCACCCTCGTTCTGTATATATAAACGCTGGTTCTCAACATCTGAACGTAGAATTGCATCATCTCCTACCACCCACACAATTTCATCAATCACATTTTCTTGAGCGGATACCGCACAAGATAAACAGGCAAGAATGAATACTGTCAAAATCTTTTTCATCATGTACTTTCTTTAAAAGTTATCAGTTACGGTTCCGTATAAAACTCAACATTTCCGTCACTGACTGCATCATTATATAATTCTTCTTCAAATTTTCTCAAAAAATCCAACTTTCGCTGATTGGTCAACATCTCTACAATTTGCGGACTTACATACTCAAAAGGGGCAATTGTACCCACTGGTAAAAATTCCTTTATATTCAGTAAGTAACAATACAAACTATCACTTACCTCCACAAATTTATTTGACCTTAAAAAAGTATTCGCATTGGGGATATGAATCGGAATATTATCCATCACCTGATCAAAATCTACCCATTTATCATAAAAGTAGTCGTAGATATTTGCATTTTGCACACTATACTTCTCTATCTTCTCTAAAGAAGACTCAGAAGTTGAGCGGTACCACCCTTTCACGTCAGAAAGTCCAGGTGCGTCAATCGGTATTTTCAAGAACAACCCTTTTATTAAAGCTTTCTCTAAAATAAACTTTTTCTGATTTTCTTCGTAATATTTTAACTTATCACTTTCCTGAAATTCAGCAGAAAGCTTTTCCTTTATCAATTGTTCTTGATAACGATAACGAATCAGCGAATGTCGATATTCTTCAACCAGCCGATCGACTTCAACCTTTTCCTCCGCTTCCAAGTTACGCAATGCTACATCATATACCAATACGTCTTTTACCCACTTTTTCTCCAGATTTTCAGCAAGTAACAGACTGTCAGCCGAGGAAATTCCACGAGGGATTTGTGCTTTTATATCTGATCGTGCAAGGGTTCTATCCTTCACTCTTACCAAAACATCCGCAGTATCTATGGGTTGCGTTCTTTTACAAGAACACAGCAAAGATACGAATGCTATAAAAATGAAGCAAGACCTCATATAAATTTCTCTTAATTATTTCTTTATCATTTTACTAATCTTCTTCACCAGCTTCCGATTTATCTCAACTGGATACTTCTGATTTAACTGCGCAATCCAATCCGCTTCTGCCTTAGCTTGCTGCTCCATCGGCTTACTCCAAACCTCTTTATTGCTGATTTCAAACAACAAAATACCATCTCGATATTCCTGCATTAGCAGATTGAACTCAGGATGTTTCGTTGTCAGGTTCTTACGCTCTGCCGTCGTTACAATATCTCGAACAAATAAATCATACACCTCCTGCATAAAATCACCGGCATACGATTTAGTGGAGAATGGACATCGTTGGATATAATAAGCAAATTCATTCTGCGGAAAATCTATTCCATTTAAGTGGAATAAAGTCTTATTCATATCTTTCGCCTTTTCATAAAAAGCAGGATCTGAAGGGAAACACTCGTTACAAATTGCCTGCAACTCAGCATAGGCCTCAGGATAGAATATATATCCATATTCTTGTTTCATCCGTTCGTCAAAAGCTTGATAGTATTCAAAATTTCGTTCACCCTGTGCCATCTGACGAGACCAGCTTTTTTTCTTCGTATCGAAAGAGGGGATTCCTTTCTTTTCTACTAACTTAATAATATGATAACCAAAGCGAGTTTTCACCGGACGAGAGATTTCTCCCGGAGTGTTTAAAGCGAACGCTGCCGTCTCAAAAGGTTTCAGCATTTCTCCCACGCCAAAAACAGGTAATTCACCTCCTTTCTTAGCAGTTCCGGAATCAGCAGAATAATTCTTTGCCAATTCAGCAAAATCGGCACCTGCTTTCGCTTTTTCATATACCTCTTCAGCTTGTGCCAACGTTTGTGCCTCTCCATTTGCTACAGAATCTTTTGGAAAAGCAATTAAGATATGAGCTACACGAAGCAATCCCGGATTGGGCTTCCGACTGTGTAGCTTAATCACATGAAAACCCATAGTAGTCCGAACAGGTTTCGATAAGGATCCGACCGGCATGGAATAGGCAACGCTTTCAAAAGCTTTCACTGTCTGCATTGGCAGCAGACTGCTCACATATTCATACCCGACGTGTTCTTTATCTGCTTTCATCAACTCTTCACCTACTGTAGCAAAGTCTTCTCCTCCAGCGATACGCTCATACGCTTTCATCGCTTCTTGGTAAACAGCGACAGTATCCTTTGATAAAGATTTTTGAGGCAAACGGAATAGAATATGACTAAGTTCCAGAACCTCTCCATAACGGTCATAGACCGTACGAACAGCAGCCTCCTCGCCTTCCTTATCAGAGAGATAACTCGAAGTTAATTGCGTACGATAATTTTCTAATTCATCTCTAAAACTTTTAGTTTTATCCATTCCCAAAGATTCTGCTTCCGCAACCTTCAGTTTGAAATTCTTAAATAGTTCTACATATGCGTCCACTGACTTACGATCAGACAAATCAACTTCGCTATTCTTTTGTGCAATAAAAACAAACTCGTCCAAAGGAATCTGCTTTCCGGCAACAGTCATAACTACCGAATCTGCTGGTATCTGTGCTTTCCCTATAACACAAACAAATATTCCGGTCAATACCAACAACTCCTTTATTACTCTTCTTCTTATCATATTCCGATATACATTACAAAAATAACACTAATTTAACGGAGAGCAACCCGGAAAAGTATATAGCTCCGTTAAATTAGTGTTTTTTATCAAACCCAACCTCTAAAAAAGAGTTGATATTTATTTAATTTGCCATCTCCGACAAGAACTTAATACGTACTAAACGAATCTCTTCTTCTGTATAGTCGCAACCTAATTCATCAATTGCATCTTCTAAATCATCCGTTTCTGAGTCCTTGAAGTATTCATAGATGTCCTCTACATGATCTTCATCCATTACGTCATTCAAGAAGTAGTCTATATTAATTCGTGTACCGGAATAAACGATTGCTTCAATCTCATCCAACAATTCATTAAATTCCAAACCGTTTGTCATAGCAATCTCATCCAATGCCACTTTACGGTCAATACGCTGAATGATCGAAACCTTTAATTTAGATTTGTTTGCTACAGTTCGAACACGTAGATCTTCAGGACGTTCAATTTCGTTCTCCTCAACATGTTTCTTGATCAACTCTACAAACTCTTTTCCGTAACGTTTTGCCTTACCGGCTCCTACCCCCGGAATATTTTGCAATTCCTCTAAAGTCACAGGATAAGTCGTTGCCATCGCTTCCAAAGAAGGATCTTGAAAAATTACAAAAGGAGGAACTTCCAAACGTTTTGACAACTTCTTACGTAAATCCTTCATCATTGAATAAAGGACTGGATCGACCGCACAAGTTGCCCCACCGCGAACAGGTACTTCTTCTTCCTCTTCATCAAACTCATTATCCTCTGTAATCTTGAAAGAGACCGGTCTCTTTAAGAAATCTCTACCTTTATCCGTAATCTTCAACAAACCGTAATTTTCTATATCTTTCACCAAATATCCAGCAATTAGAGCTTGACGGATTACGGCATTCCATGTTTTCTCATCTTCTTCCGTTCCAGAAGCAAACACTTCCAGTTCGTTATGCTTATAAGATTGTATTTCGGAAGTCTCATTGCCAATCAACATATTGACAATATATTCAGCTTTAAACTTTTCTTTCAAAGTAACTACTACTTCCAGTACTGCGCTTAATAATTCTTTTGCTTCCACTTTCTTTTTAGGGTTCAAACAATTATCACAATTTCCACAATTATCTTCCAGATATTCCTCGCCAAAGTAATGTAACAACACCTTTCTACGACATACCGAAGTTTCAGCATAGGCAGCCGTCTCTAACAGGAGTTGTTTTCCTATCTCTTGCTCTGCCACCGGTTTCCCCTGCATAAACTTCTCTAACTTCTGCAAATCTTTATATGCATAGAAAGCGATACATTGCCCTTCGCCTCCATCACGACCGGCACGGCCAGTCTCTTGGTAATATCCTTCGAGGCTCTTCGGTATATCATAATGTATCACGTAACGTACATCCGGTTTATCAATTCCCATACCAAAAGCGATTGTCGCAACAATCACATCCGCTTTCTCCATCAAGAACGCGTCTTGATTGGCAGAACGCATTTGGGAATCCATCCCTGCATGATACGGTAAGGCCTTAATTCCATTTGCTTTCAATATATCGGCAAACTCTTCTACCTTCTTACGACTCAAACAATAGATAATACCCGATTTCCCCTCATTAGACTTTATGTACTTAATAATATCTCGGTCTATATTATTTGTTTTCGGACGGATTTCATAATACAAATTAGCGCGATTAAAGGAGGATTTAAAAACAGAAGCGTCAACCATTCCTAAGTTCTTCTGAATATCATGCTGAACCTTTGGAGTTGCCGTTGCAGTCAAAGCAATCAAAGGGCGTTTACCTATTTCATTGATAATAGGACGTATTCGACGATACTCCGGTCGGAAATCATGTCCCCATTCAGAAATACAGTGTGCCTCATCTACCGCATAAAATGAGATATTAACCTGACGCAAGAACTCCACATTCTCTTCCTTTGTCAAAGACTCCGGAGCTACATAAAGTAACTTGGTTCGTCCACTCCTTATATCTTCCTTTACTTGGTCTATTGCCGACTTATTCAGAGAAGAATTAATGAAGTGAGCCACCCCATCTTCTTCGCTAAAGTTACGCATGGCATCTACCTGATTCTTCATCAATGCTATCAAAGGAGAGATTACTATCGCCGTTCCCTCCATCATAAGAGAAGGCAACTGATAACACAAAGACTTTCCTCCACCGGTCGGCATTAATACAAAGGTATCATTTCCTGCCAGTACATTTTCGATTATAGCTCTTTGGTTTCCTTTAAACGTATCAAAACCAAAATGTTTTTTGAGTTCTTCTGTTAATTTATCCTTCTTCGCCATACAATTTATATTAAAGAGAACCGTCGTCAAACAACTTGTAAACGATTCACGTCCGATTTTCCAAACTTGTCCTTTGCATATTCCAACGTAACTCGAAGAGACTGCTCTTTAGAAGAAGGCATGCCATACATCGCGTCCATCATAATGGCTTCCACGATAGAACGTAAGCCACGTGCTCCCAACTTAAACTCCTGAGCCTTGTCTACAATAAATTCATAGACTTCCTCTTCAAATGTCAACTGAATTCCATCCATCTCAAACAACTTTATATACTGTTTGATAATAGAATTCTTCGGTTCCGTCAAAATATTTCGCAACGCATTTCGATCCAACGGATTTAAATACGTCAAAATAGGCAAACGTCCGATAATCTCCGGTATTAAACCAAAAGATTTTAAATCAGTAGGTGTAATATACTTCAATAGATTGTCACGATCTACCTGCGCAGTAGTCTCACTTGCGACATAACCAACCACACGCGTATTCAAACGTTGTGCGATCTTCTTCTCAATACCGTCAAATGCTCCTCCGCAGATAAACAATATATTCTTCGTATCCACAGCAATCATTCTTTGTTCCGGATGTTTACGTCCCCCCTGAGGTGGTACATTTACAACTGATCCTTCCAACAATTTCAACAAAGCTTGCTGTACACCTTCACCACTTACATCGCGAGTTATTGATGGATTATCCCCTTTACGAGCAATCTTATCAATCTCATCAATAAAAACTATACCCCGTTGTGCTGCCTCTACATCATAATCTGCCGCCTGCAACAAACGAGTCAAAAGACTTTCAACATCCTCACCAACGTAACCAGCTTCCGTCAATACCGTCGCATCTACAATTGTAAACGGTACATGCAGTAACCTTGCAATCGTACGTGCCAACAATGTCTTACCGGTACCTGTTGCCCCCACCATAATGATATTAGACTTTTCAATCTCAACATCATCGGTTGTTACTTTCTGAATCAAACGTTTGTAATGGTTATAAACGGCAACCGACAAAAAACGTTTGGCGGAGTCCTGTCCAATCACATACTGATCCAAAAAAGTTTTTATATCTTCCGGTCTCGGTAAATCCTCATATTTTAATTCCAAAGAACTTCTTTCGCTCGACTTATGTTCTTGCACAATATTGTACGCCTGACCTGCACATTCATCGCAAATAGCTCCTGTGATTCCACCAATCAACAGATTCACATCCTTACGTGAGCGCCCACAAAACGAACAACTATCACCTGTTTTGGCCATTCCGTATCCTTTTATTTATTACGTATTAAAACTTTATCAACCATACCATAAGCCAAAGCCTCCTCTGCCGTCATCCAGTAGTCACGATCACTGTCGCGTTCAACCTCTTCTATCGGTTTACCTGAATGGTTGGAAATGATTGTATAGAGTTCTTTCTTTACCTTCAAAATTTCACGAGCTACAATCTCGATATCGGAAGCTTGTCCCTGTGCACCGCCTAAAGGTTGGTGAATCATCACACGAGAATGAGGTAACGCCATACGTTTACCCTTTGTTCCTGCCACCAACAGAACTGCAGCAAAAGAGGCTGCCATACCTGTACAAATAGTAGACACATCACTATTTATATACTGCATAGTATCATAGATACCATATCCTGCATACACAGAACCTCCCGGAGAGTTAATATAAATAGAAATATCTTTGCCCGGATCACTTGAATCCAAATATAACAATTGCGCCTGAATCACATTTGCAGTATAATCATCGACTTGTGTCCCTAAAAAAATGATACGATCCATCATCAAACGAGAAAACACATCCATCTGCGCAACATTCAACTGACGTTCTTCTATAATGGTCGGAGAGATGTAACTACTGGTTATATTCATATAACTATCCAGCGCATTACTATTCATTCCTAAATGCTTCGTTGCATACTTTCTGAAATCATTCATATACTATATCTCTTATTATAATACCGAAAAGTCATAAAAAAAGGGACTTCCCCTTGCCTATCGGAATAACAAAGTTATAAATAAATTTCTGAAAGAAACAACTTATTTGTTATCCGGAAAGATATTTTTTTCGCAAGGAAGTCCTTTTTAAAAGAAAAAGGCAACCGAAGTTGCCTTTTTATCGAAGTTTTTTAAGCTTCAAAAAGTTTATTGAACTCGTCGGCTGAAACCTCTTTAACATCCAACTCAACTTGTTCCTTCAACCAGCCTGCCAATTTTTCTTCAACAGCGCGGTCGATAATGTTCTGTAGGGTCTGCTTGTTCTTCAAAATGTCTTTTGAATAATTAGCCAATACATCTTCAGGAACAGACAACATACCATACTGTGCAAACTGTGCTTTAGCCACACGCTTAGCGAAGTCTTCGATATCAGCATCTTCAACTTTCAAACCGTTACCCTTAACCAAAGTTTCTTTAATCAAGTGATATTTCAAGTCTTCAACGATCTTCGGATAATCTTCGTCAAGTTTTTCTTTTGTATTCTTTTCGTTAGCTACCAATAACCAACGTTTCAACAAGTCATCAGCAAAAGCCAATTCTCCAGCCTTTTCAACCAACAACTCACGAGCATCAACTAAGAACTTATAGTCGCTCTGCGGTGTGAACTGTTCTGCCAATGCTTCACGAATCTTATTCTTAAATTCTTCTTCGCTGCTAACAACGCCTTCACCGAATACTTTATCAAACAATTCCTGATTCAATTCAGCATTCTTATGACGAGTGATTTCCTGAATTTCAAAGCTAAAGTCAGCTGTAATACCAGCAGCGACCTCTTTATCCACTTTCAAGAAAGAAGCCAATTCAGCTTCAGCACCTTCATACGCTTTGTTAGGGTTGAATACGACCACTGCATTCTTACCTGCACTTAAGAATTTAGCCTTTTCTGCTTCATCCTTAATGTACATCGGCATTAAAACAGCGTTTTCAACAACAAGACCTCCCTCTTTCGGAGTACCGTTTTCCAACTCTGCTACTCTACCCTTAATCAAATCCTTTTCCTGAACATCTTCTACTTGGTCGTAGTTACCGAAATTAGCCTGATAAGCTTCAACCTGCTTATTTACCATTTCGTCATCAATGTTCACCTGATAGAAAGGAACCTTATCGTTTTTAGAAAGTTCAATTTTGATTTCCGGAGCCAAAGCTACGTCAAAACAAAATTCAAATTCTTCTTGTGTATCGAAGTTTATCTCTTTCTGTTCTGTTTCGTTAGGCAGCGGTTCGCCCAGGATGTTCACTTTATTTTCACGGATATAGTTGAAAAGACTTTCTGAAACCAATTTATTGACTTCTTCAACCAAAACATGTTTACCATACATCTTTTTTACCATACCCATTGGAACCATACCTTTACGGAACCCTGGCACATTTGCTTTCTGACGGAAGCTACGAAGGTTCTTCTCTACCCTGTCAGCATAGTCAGCTTTCACTATTTCTAATTTCACGATACCTTTTGTGGCATCAATGTTGTTAAGCGAAACGTTCATTCTGAATGATTTATTTAATTAATTAGTCTTATTCAAATTTTAGGGTGCAAAATTAGCCTTATTCTTTTAATCTCGCAAATTGTTTGCTTAATTTGTTATAAACGAGAGAAATTTAAACAAGTTCTTATTTTTCTCTCTATCTTTGGACAAATATTTATCGATAAAAAGTATGTTTCTAAAAGGTATATTCGCTGATAAATCGGCTGTTTTTCAATTAATGATCCTACTCCTACTCGTCCTGTTCGGATCCATCTTTTCATCCCTTCTGGTTGTAACTCCTTTTTATCTATTCTATGGAATGCAGGCAGACCTTATGCAGCACCCGGACCTCATGCGCCTGATACAACTTTTCTCCGCTATCGGAACTTTTTTATTACCTGCTTTGGTTTTCGCATGGACCTGTAGTTACCATCCGAAAGACTTCCTATCCATCGGAAGATTCCCAAACGTACACCTCCTGCTACTTACCCTTCTCAGCATGGTGCTACTCTCTCCGGCCATCAACCTAATCGGGCTGTTCAATCGACAAATGGACCTCCCGGATTGTTTAGCTCCCCTTGAAAACTGGATGTTAGCCCAAGAAGAGGCAGCAGAGCAGGTTACCCAACTTTTATTATCAGGAGAAGGAGTGATTACGCTATGCGCCAATCTGATTGTAATTGCTTTAGCCGCAGGAGTCACTGAAGAGTTCCTTTTTCGAGGGGCTCTACAACGGGTTTTCGAGAAATGGACACCTAATCATCATCTTGTCATCTGGATTACCGCCATTCTATTCAGTACCTTTCACTTGCAATTCTATGGTTTTATCCCCCGAATGCTTTTAGGAGCCTATTTCGGATACCTGCTTTATTGGAGCCGAAACCTCTGGGTCCCAATCTTTGCCCACTTTACCAACAATACTATAGCAGTACTCAGTATGTCTGACGAAAGTCTGAAAGAGAACGAATATATCACCGGAGAGATCACAGCTCCCCATCTATTTCCTTATACGGTCATTGCCGTCATCCTCTTTATTCTCTTCCTCTTTTGTTGCCAAACAATCAAACGGTCGGCACTTAAAACTCTTTCTTCCTCAAAATAAAGTCTTTTCCTAAATACTTTTCCCTTACAATCTCGTTTTCAGCGAGTTGTTCGGCTGTTCCTTGGAAAAGGACTTTTCCTTCAAACAAGAGATAAGCACGATCACAAATACTCAAGGTTTCGTACACATTGTGGTCTGTGATCAAAATACCTATATTCTTATATTTCAACTTGGCAACAATACTCTGAATATCGTGTACAGCAATCGGGTCTACGCCGGCAAAAGGTTCATCCAGCATAATAAACTTCGGATTGATTGCCAAACAGCGAGCAATCTCTGCCCGTCTACGCTCTCCACCGGACAACTGATCACCCAAGTTTTTCCGGACCTTATGCAACCCAAATTCTGTCAGTAGGCTCTCCAACTTTTCTTTCTGGTATTCCGGAGTCGTTTCAGTCATTTCCAATACAGAACGAATATTATCTTCCACCGTCATTTTACGGAAGATAGAAGCCTCTTGAGCCAAATACCCGATTCCATTACGTGCCCGTTTGTACACCGGAAACTTTGTGATTTCCATGTCATTCAAGAAAATCTTTCCCTCATTCGGAGTCACTAACCCCACCGTCATATAGAAAGAGGTGGTCTTTCCTGCCCCATTCGGGCCAAGCAATCCCACGATTTCTCCCTGCTTCACATGGATAGAAACATGGTTCACCACCGTACGCATTTTATATTTCTTCACCAAGTCCTCCGTCCGGAGCACCATCTGTCCTTCTTCTGCCATATTCAAAAAAATCTTGTACAAAGATACAAAAAAGAAATAGGCAGAAACAAAAGAGGCGAAGAAAGAACTTCCTTCGCCTCTTATTTTTTGGCTGCTTTTGCTCTTCACAGAGGGACTTGCAGCGATATTATTAATTTAAAAGATTTACGATATGTAAGAATATTACTTACTTAACGATTGCTTTAACAGCAGCTTCGCCTTCAACAGCTACAACTACTACACCTGCAGGAGCAGCGATTGTTGCGTTGTCTGATGTAAGAACTGTGTTAGCTACTACCTGACCTAAGATGTTGCTTACTACAACTTTCTTACCAGCAGCGCCATTGATTGTTACATTA
>JAFUOJ010000026.1 GCA_017481945.1 Parabacteroides sp.
TTTTTTGTTTGCGAAATTATTACTTGTAGAGTTGAGTGACGGTAAGCAAAACACAGCGTATCGATGCAAAAGAATCAGCCGAAGCGAAACAGGAACGAAGATATGAGAAACTTCGCTATATTTGCAATCACAATAGCTTAACATGTATTACTATTCAGCCTGTTACAGCAACCAGAACAACCGTTCAAAGTCAAAAATCAAAGTAACGGGATAGTAACGAAACTTTGTCATTTCTTGGCTTTTCATTGACATTTGATGGCACTGCAACATCTTGGCAGACACTGTTAAATCGCTAACAGACAACATTCTTTCCCCGTTTCGCACTCACTTTCGTTTCTTTGTTGTATCTTTGCTAAAGTTCTAACTAAAAACACATCATCATGAAAAAACTTTTATTTTTGACAGTCGCTTTATCAAGCGCAATGGGTGTATCTGCACAATATCATTATCAAGATTCACACAATCCAGATCTGGCTCGACACACATTGAGAGAGGTGTCTCAACGAACGGAATTTATCCTTCCTCAAGTTAATGGCTACAATGTTTACAAAGCCGATCTACATACACACACGATTTACTCAGATGGAAGTTGTACGCCTGAATTCCGCGTGCGTGAAGCTTGGCACGATGGATTAGACGTCATCGCTGTTACAGAACATTTGGAATATCGTCCTTATGAAGAAAAATTAGTAACCTACCTGAAAGGATATGTACCTGAAGGGACAAAGGCTCACAACCATAAAATTGCAACCAGACCGGCAGATAAAGAGGGTATTCAGGTGGACCTGAATTATCCTGTTGAATTAGCTAAACAGGCGGCAAAAGGGTATGGTCTTACAGTTGTTCCGGGGGTAGAAATCACACGTGACCAAAAAGAATATGGCCACTATAACGCGCTTTTCACTAAAGACAACAACACGATTTACGATCCGGATCCTCTGCAAGCATTCCGCAATGCAAGAGCACAGGGAGCTTTAGTTATGCACAATCATCCCGGTTGGAGTCGTAAGAGTGTTGACCACCCTGAATTTGAATTAAAAGCTTATGGAGAAGGATTAATTGACGGTGTTGAAGTAATGAATGGTCCTGAGTTCTATCCTAAAATCATCACTCGTGCTCATCAGAAGAATCTATTTGTATCTTCCAATACCGATATGCACGATTCATCAGCTGAGACTTTCCGTGTGAATGGTCACCGTCGTAACATGACCTTCATCTTGGCAAAGGATAACACATTGGAATCTTTGCGTGAAGCAATCGACGCTCGCCGTACTTTAGCATATGCTTACGGAACATTGGCAGGCGAAGAACAGCTACTAAAAGATTTCTTCTTAGCGACTATTCAAACAACCATTGTCAATACAAATGACAATGGGACTCGGACAGTACGATTGACCAACAACAGCTCTATGGAATACATCATTCGTTTCCCAAACCAGAATCCAATCCGAATCAAGCCGTTCACCTCTTTCCACAAAGGAGTTAAAAAGGACGCTACACTTTCATTCACAGTTGAAAGTATGTATTCTTCAGAAGACAAACATCCGGTGATAGAAATTAAGTTGTAAAATTGATCTAAACATTAAAGAAGGCTACCTCTATAAATTTTAGGTAGCCTTTTTATTAATCAGAAACCCCTAATCAACGAGTGTAGTTACCTCTTTAAAGGCATAACGACGTTGTTCACCATCGCGTAGTTGCAAAATCAAATGGCCGGTGGGTTCAATCGCTTGTATGCGGGCTTCAAATTGGCCTTGCCCATCTCTATATCGGTGATAGCCTTTACCATGATAGAGAGCTTGCATATAGGCAGTACGGACCTCCTCCTCTTTCTCCTGAAGCAGGAGGCAATAATATTGAAAGAATATACGTAGGAAACGGTTTAGGACCTCTTCGCGATCATACTTTTTGCCGGTAATCTGAGTTAAAGAGATAGGATTGGGGGCATTACTTCGGAAGAGAGATTGATTTAGATTCAAACCGATTCCGATGATGGAACAATAAAGGAGCTGTCCGGAAAGGTCATTCTCAATCAGCATACCACATATTTTACGGTCCTTCCAATAAATGTCGTTAGGCCATTTCACTTGGATGAAATCGGTATAAGCGTCCAATGTTTCTTTAACACTCAATGAAGCTATCTGAGAGATGAGAAACTGACGATTAGCAGGAATGAAGTCGGGATATAACAAAAGACTAAACATTAAGTTCTTGCCCGCTTCTGACTCCCAAGAGTTACCGACTTGTCCTTTGCCGGCTGTCTGAAAGTCTGTGACAACCAAAGAGCCTTCGGGTAATTGTTCCTTATCTAAAAGGCTTCGTAGGTGGTTATTAGTGGAATCAGTCTCCTTTAACCAAAGGATTTGCGGTGTTTCGTTCTCTTTATTCATTGATGTATGTCTCTCTTATTTTCTTGGGTAACTTAGCAATAACTTCCCGAAAGGAATGATGAATCCAGTGTTTAATCTCTTCGTCTGGCATATCACGTTCCAAATAGATGGTATTCCAGTATTTCTTATTGAAGTGATAGGCTCCTTCAACAGCGTTGTATCGGTCCCGTAGTTCATCGGTGTAATCGGGACTACATTTCAATGAGATCCGGGGTTCATTCCCGTCCAACGGGATCACTAAAAACATCTTCCCCTCTACTTTAAATACCAAATTAATATCATCAAAAGGGAAACTCTCGGTCGCATTTTTTAATGATAAGCAATATGCTCGAACCTCTTCTATATTCATATACTTCTATCTTAAATATTATATCAACGACAAGGAGCATAAAAGGCGTCCTCTATATGTTCCACCTGATAGTCCTCTCCTCTTTCTATAACTGTGATAATATCAAAACGGACAGAAATGTTAAGATTAAAACGGCGAACATAAGCGTCAGCTGCTGCCACTATACGACGAACTTTGGCCCTATCCACCGCCTCATCGGGAGCCAATAGATAATTTGCAGAACGGGTCTTTACCTCAACAACAACCAATTCATTCTCTTTCACCGCGACAATATCCAGTTCGTAGTGGTGCCAATGCCAATTGGTGTGTAAGACTTGATATCCCTGTTTCTCTAAAAAAGTACGGGCTGCTAATTCTCCATTCTTTCCTGTGTCGTTACTCTTTGCCATTTGATTCACTCAAGTTTGCACAAATGTAGTATTTTTCTTTTTTATTTGCACTTTCCCCCTTACATTTGCAATCTATGAGGCTAAATCGTAAATATTCATCATCCCATCCCAATCATCCCCGTGTGCATAAAATCACTTTTATGCTTAACGATGATGAATACAAAGCTGTGGAACGATATTTAGCGAAGTATAAAATTATCAATAAGTCTCGGTGGTATCGTGAAACAATTCTATCACATATACTTAAAACTTTGGAAGAGGATTATCCAACCCTCTTTAATGAAAATGAAATGAGAAGATGATCAATCCTTTCAATGACGAATATTTCATGAAGCAAGCGCTTATTGAAGCGCGTGCGGCAGCAGATGAAGGTGAAGTTCCGGTGGGAGCTGTTATTGTATGCAATAACCGAATCATAGCACGGGCACATAATCAGACAGAGAGGTTACAAGACCCGACAGCTCATGCGGAGATGTTGGCTATCACAACCGCAGTAAACATTTTAGGAGCCAAATATTTAACGGGATGTACTCTTTATGTCACTGTAGAGCCCTGTATTATGTGTGCCGGGGCCATTGGTTGGGCTCAAATCAGTACAATTGTCTATGGAGCTTCTGATGAAAAGAGAGGATTTCAACAATATGCACCTAAAGCGTTCCATCCTAAAGCGATTGTAAAGAGAGGGATTTTAGAGCAAGCGTGTGCCGAAGAGATGAAACGGTTCTTTCAAAAAAGAAGGTAATTACTTCACCTCCTCATAATCTACATACTCGCCTTCGTCTTTAGAAAATATTTTCTTACGTGAAGTAGAGGTATATTCCTGACGAGTGGATCGATTGTCCTGTTGCTTTGAGTGGGAATTATTTGTCTGGCGACGTTGTTGTCCATTCTTCTTTCCATTATTACCGCTACCAAACAGTATATTTTTAAAAGTGCGTATAATAGAGAATCCCATTAAAAATAGTAACAGGAGAAAAAAGAAAAACATGACAAACAAAAACTTAAACATATCTGCAATCTATGATAATAGTTTATAAAACAAACATATAGAATAAATTACCGGTTTATCTTCTCTTGTTAAAAAAAGACAAGGCTATATAGAGTATAATCGTTCCTGCAATCCCTAAAACACCCCATAAAACGATAAAAAGAATTGCTCCACTTACTAATATGTAACGTAGTTCATTTCCTTTCCATTTCAACGATTTAACCTTCAAAGAGAACATCGGTATCTCTGATACCAACAACCAAGAGAGTAGAACCGCGGCGACAATAATCCCCGTCACAAAACTAATACTATTTACAGGCACAGAGTTCTGAAATGTATATCCAATTGAGGCCCAAAACAGAGCATGGGCGGGTACTGGCATACCGATAAACGAAGTAGTCTGCCTTTCATCTATATTGAACTTCGCTAAGCGTAAACCAGAGAAAACGGGGATCACCAAAGCGAAATAAGGGATATAATTCGCAAGATTTCCTACAGTTGAAATTGTCTGGCAAGCTTGCTCTAACAAATGATAAACAATCATTCCTGGTGCCACCCCAAAGCTTACCATATCAGAAAGAGAATCCAATTCTTTACCCATTGGAGAATAGGCATGCAAAGAACGAGCGGCAAAACCATCTCCAAAATCAAATATAGCAGCAATTATAATCCACCAAGTAGCCACGGGCAAATCTCCCTTCAATGCCATAATAGCAGCCATACAACCAGATATCAGGCTGCAACAAGTAACTAAATTGGGTATGCTTTTTTTGATATTCATTCTTTCGATTATTTTCCCAAACGCGCTATGGGAGTCTGGTTTCCTGTAACCTTTTGATCCATCTCAACTAATACTTCTGTTCCTATCGGTAAATAAACATCTACACGTGAACCAAATTTGATAAATCCCATTTGTTCATCAACATGACATTTCTCTCCTTCCTTGGCATAGGTTACAATTCGACGAGCCATCGCACCTGCAATCTGACGAGCCAATATATCCACTCCATTACGAGTAGTAATTACAACTGCCGAACGTTCATTTTCCGTACTACTTTTAGGTAAATAGGCGGCCATAAAACGTCCTTTCTGATGAGAAACATGTTTCACTGTTCCATTAACCGGGAACCAATTAGCATGTACATTAAAAACAGACATAAAGATCGATATCTGCAAACATTCCTTATGCAGGATTTCATTCTCCTTAACCTCTTCTATTGCCACAATTGTTCCATCAGCCGGCGCGATTACTAATCCTTCTGAATCATACGGGAAACGACGAGCAGGGCTTCGGAAGAAATTTAATACCAGAAGAAAGAATACAGAAGTGAGGAATGTTGTAAGATAAAATACCCACCCCGTACCGATAGTATGATACAACGTGACATCTACAATAAAAAATATTGTAAATAACATTAGCAACAATCCTGTTCCTTCTTTATGTACTTTCATTTCTGAATTAATTGCGCATTAATCTGTAATAATTTGCAAAAATATTCATTTTTACCGAATAACAAAAAATATATTACTCTTTCACAGATTCTATTTTATTTAATTCTACATACCAAAGGAATCCTTCCACCTGATTATAACCCATCTGACGGATCAATTTCAAGTAGTTTCTCACTTGATTTTGATAGCGGGGATTTATGTGTTCCCCAAACTTATAATCAACCACAATTACTTTATCATCAGTAATTATCACTCGGTCCGGACGTTTAGATAGTCCTTTTCCGAATAAGATATCAACCTCATTCAATACACGAACCTTCTCATCATACCATAAAGAGACCTCCGGTAAATTCAACAGTTCCTCCAGACGTGCTATAAGAGTCGTAGCTTCTGCTTTATCAATGATTCCTTCTTGACGATAACGTTCAACAGCACCTACAATATCTTTGGGTGTGTGAATACGACTTAATAACTCATGCATTAAAGTTCCATGTTTCCGACGAGTATCATCAAAGAAATATCCTTTCCCGTGTAATCGTAATTGTAAACGCTCGTCAGGAGAAATAGAGCTTAGATAAGTCATCTCTATTTCTTGTATGTCATTCCTTTCTTTTTTCACAACCGGTTTCCACCAATCTCCCAATTCAAAGACTCCAGTAGCTGTATCAAACGAATTTGGTAAGGAGATTAAAGATTCTCCTTCTCGTGTTTCTTTCATCTCTGTACATAACCCCGACCATAAAGCTGCAGATAGAGTTGAAACATTTTCAACTTCACCTGTCTTTTCATTTATCTTTTTAGGTCGAGGAGCAAAGACTATTAGTTCCTCTTTTGAACGAGTAAAAGCGACATATAATGTATTTAGATTATCAATAAAAGCATGTAGACGCTCCTTAAAATAATCATATGCGAAAATTGTTTTACCTAAAGCCTGACTATAACGCACTGGGACCAAATGTAATTGATTAAATAGCTTTTCTTCTGGATGACACCAAAGAATTACAGGTTTTGTAGGTTTATGATCAATCTCCCAATCTCCAAAAGGAATCACAACGGCTTTAAAACCCAATCCCTTTGATTTATGGATAGTCAATATACGAATGGCATTTTGTCCGTCTGGGGTAGAAATTGTTTTTCGATAACCTGTTTCATCCCACCATTTCAAAAATAGTCCTAAATCTGCACTCTCTTTTTGAGTATATTCAGAGACTATATCCAAAAAGGCTTGTACAAAGACCTGTTCATTCTCAGAGAAATCGTCAGAGAATAATCGATATAAACCTTCCGTAATTTCATACAAAGACTGACAAGAAAGAGACTTCAACGATATAGTGATCTCTTCAGGAAACATTGGTCGTTCTTTCCCTAATTGTCCTTTTAAAACTTGATAAGAATATAAAACAATATGTTCGATTGTCTGGTCTTCCGGATTTTTCAAATAACGCAACAGAGAGATTAGAAAACGAACAGCAACTGAACTACAAATAAATAATGCATCATCTGATATAATATCATAACCATATTTATCAGATGGATGTTGTTCCTTATATGTCAATAATGTATCTGCGACTTGTGCCCCTTCCTGATTAGTACGAACTAATATAGCAATATCATTCAATTGATATCCATTATCCTGTAATTGCTCCAATATGCCAGGTAATCGCTCTAATGATAAATCCTTCCAATCTTTGTCCTCATCAACAGGAAGAAACTCAACTCGAACATGACCTTCTTTCTGCATAAAAGGAGTGGATACTCTTTGAAAACATTTATCATAAGCAGACATTATTTTTGTAAAGAAATAGTTACGTTGTTGTTCCGTTAAAGTAGAGGTTTCCAAAGTCTCATTATATAGTATTTGCAGAATACTCGGTAGTACCGTAAAAAGAGCATTATTAAACTCAACGATATTTCGACAACTGCGCCAATTATCCATCAATGTTTCTTCTCGGAGCTCATTCAAAGAAAAGTCATTCCGAATCTGTTCATCCAATAACTTCCAATCAGAGTTACGAAAACGATAAATACTTTGTTTAACATCTCCGACAATCAAATTCTCCCGATTTTGGGCTAAACTTTCTTCTATTAATGGACGAAAATTATCCCACTGCATGTTACTTGTATCCTGAAACTCATCAATCATATAATGATCAATACGTGTACCCGTTTTTTCATAAATAAAAGGGATATCGCTACCTCCAATTACTTTATTTAATAACTCCGTTGTATCTGCAATCAACATTACATTTTTATCCTCTCGATAATTTGCTATTTGATGAGATATATCAGCTAAGATTCCTAATGTATAATAATAACGGACTATTTCGGTTGCTGTATTATAAGCTTTTAGATTCTCAAACAGATAAACTACGCCACGTACACAATCATTCAAACCATCCATAACAGTTGCCGTAATAAGTTGTTGCATACCGGCCGGTGTTGTCTTCGTATAATAATTGTTTATATTATCAATTAATCCTCTAAAAGTGGCAGAAGGTTCTTTCATTTCTCCTTGGGCTAACCGTTCAAAGAGACAAAGAGGAGAACGACTTCCTCCTTTAAAATCTGTAGGCTTTACCGCATGTCGCTCCATAACAGAAAGAGCCTCCTGCCCCAAAGCCTTAACTTCAGTCTCTACAGTCCGAATGATATGATACAAGCTATTTTTATATTTCTCTAAAGCTTCTTTATTGCCTATATCTTGGTTAACCTTCTCACTAAATGCTTTATAACTTTCTTTGAAAATCTCTCGGCCCAATGCGACGATATCTTTACGTAAATTCCATTCTCCTCCATTCTCTATTTTATCTTCAGAAAAACGAAGTAACCAATTCAATAAATCTTCACTTTCCGGTTTCTCTAAATCTGTCAGTAAATTATCAATTGCTGTAGTTAATACTAACTCTTGGTCCATTTCTATGCCATAACCACCTTGTAAACCTATCTCACGAGTAAAAGCACGCATTGTCTGTTGAAAGAAGCGATCAATCGTACTAATATTAAAAGCTGAATAATCGTGAAGTATATCTATTAAGATTTGGGAAGCCTGTTTTCGTACTTGGTTCTCAGTTAATTCATAGGTAGACTTTAATAATTCTATATAATCAGATTTCTCCCCGGAAGCTAAATTATATAATTCACATATAATCCGAGTTTTCATCTCATCTGTTGCCTTATTTGTAAAGGTTACAGCGAGAATACGACGAAAAGCTCCTGGCCCCGTAAATAATAAGGTTAAATATTCACCTGTTAATCTATGTGTTTTCCCTGCTCCAGCCGAAGCTCTGTAGACAGTCAGCATATATCTTATTAAATTATACGACTTTTGGTATAACCTTCCTTCTGCAATATTTCCAATATTTTAGAGCGAAAATCCCCCTGTACGATAATCTCTCCCTCTTTAGCAGAACCACCAACACCACATTTTACTTTCAGGAGCTTTCCCAAAGCTTCCAAGTCAACAGTTTTACCAACAAATCCTGTTACCAATGTAACCATTTTCCCTCCTCGGTTCCGTTTATCTAAAGAAATACGTAATTGTTGTTTTTCCTTAGGAAGAGTTTCTTCTTCCTCTTCTTCTCCAGTATCATATTGAAAATTAGGATTAGTAGAATACATAACTCCTAAACGGTCTTTCCAATCGTTATTCTTCATAAATGTCATTTTTGAATTAATACAGTTGCATAAGCTGCTATCCCTTCTTGACGGCCTGTAAACCCAAGTTTTTCTGTCGTTGTAGCTTTAATAGAGATATCATCAATATCCACTTGTAAAACTTCTGCCATAACTTGTTTCATTTCTGGAATATAAGGATTTAATTTCGGTCGTTCTGCAGCAACGGTCACATCTATATTACCTAAAGAATATCCTGCTTCTTGAAGTAACTTCATTGTTTTACCCAATAAAATCTTACTATCGATACCCTTATATTCTCCAGCAGTATCAGGGAAATGATAACCTATATCCCGCATATTGGCAGCTCCTAACAATGCATCACAAACTGCATGAATAAGAACATCCGCATCACTATGTCCCTGTAATCCTTTTGTATGTTCAATTTTTATTCCTCCTAACCATAACTCACGATTCGGAACAAGAGCATGAACATCAAATCCAAAACCTACTCGTATCTTCATATCTTTTTATCTGAATAGATTCTTAATACCATCCATATCAAAGGATAAAGAGAAACGCAATGTCTGATCCAATGGGTTTTGCTGAACCGTACTAATCAAATAAGCTGCGTCTAACTGGAACACGCTCATACGAAAACCAGCTCCTACAGAAAAATATTTACGATTACCGACACTTGCACTTTCATAGAAATAACCACCACGCACAAAGAATTGTTGATTATAACTATACTCAGCACCCGCAGATACCATAATCTCTTTTAATAAACCATTTGGTGAATCACTAAAAGATTTAAATATACCAGAAATACTAGACCAAGACTTATAATCATCTATACGCTGTTGATAATCATCTTCACTTTCTCCATCTTCTTTTTGAGGAGCGTAAGGCACTAAATATTTACTCAGGTCTAAATAAACTCCTATCTGATTATAATCATCAATTGGGTAAAGAAGACCTGTTCCTAAAGTTAGTTTTGCAGGAAGATAACTATTGGTTTCTCCTCCATCATACGATATTTTACTACCAATATTAGACAAATTAAAACCAAAGCTCCATAATGCTTCTGCATTTCCCATTATAACATATCTCTCCAAATAACCAGAAATATCGGCAGCAAAAGCTGTACCTGCATATTTTTCTTCATTTGCATCGGTACCCATATCAGAACGAATATAACGCAAAGTTACTCCCATAGAATAGGATTCTGATAACTTACGGCTATAACTTACATCAAATGCCATTTCATAAGGATTAGTATAATAAGGAATATCTCCAATATTTTCCCACATACCTACTTCTCCTAAAGAGAAATAACGCAAAGAGGCCCCAATAGCTTGCAAGTCATTACTTCCTATTTTATAATAACCTGACATATTTACCAAAGCGACATCATTAACCAATTTACGTAACCAAGGTGTATAAGATAAACTTACCCCACCTTTACTATACATAAATGGATACTTTGCTGCATTCCAATACTGAGAACTAATATCTGGTAATGAAGCAACCCCCAAGTCTCCCATACCACCCCCACGAGCATCAGGAGCAATATTTAAAGAAGGAACAGCCATCTGAAGCAATGAGTAATCATCCTGTCCCCAAACTGTCGTAAGAGAGGTTAATAATACCAATAATATAGTAAGTGTACTGATTTTTAAAACTCTTATCATATATCTATTATTTAATACAACTCATTGTATAAACTAATTATTCTAAACTTTATTGTATAAAAATTTATCTTTTAGTAGAATCATTCACCCAAGATTATCAGCTTACTCGCCTTTGTTACCTCTTTTGAATTATCAGTACTGATAACAGCCCGATAAATATAAACTCCCGGACGAACACGAGCGCCTCCACCAATCGTTAAATTCCAAGAGACAGAGTAAGCTTTAAACAAATCAGACATTCCACTTTCTTCATGTTTCCACAAACGACGTCCAGCCAAATCGTAAACCATAATACCCACTTTCATACGGCTTTCAGGTCGATTATGGGTAATATGAAACGTAACTTGTTCACGAGCTGGACTTGGCGTTGCTATTACATCAAAGATAAAAGGTTTTAACCCTTCTACTACTTCAAATGTAAATGTATATACCGTTGAGTTATTCTGAATATCCCATACCCAAAATTCGGCCATGTGTACACCTGGTTCTAATTCAGGAATAGGGAACTTCACAATACCCATTCCTTCTTCTCCCGGCAACAATTCATAGTAACTATTCAGGTTATAAGATAAAGCCGATGATTCATCTATAACTAACATCATATCATGTCCAATACTACTACCGGTAATATTCACTCCACTTTTATCCCATACTTTTGCGACAAAGTAAGGAGTTGTATTAACCTGCCCGCCTTCGACAAAAGTAGTATCATTTAAATACAAAGCGCGTATTTCTGGTCCCACCGTATCCTTTTCAGCTGTAATAGAGGTTCCTCCCACAATAAAATTATTAAAACTACCTTGTGCCTCATTTCCATTTTGAGAATCAATAGCATACAAGCTCATCTTTCCTTGTAAACCTGAGTAAGAGATATCTTTAGGGACTGTAAACGTAAAACTAAACTTACCTTCTCGTATAGAATCATTTCCTATAAATAATGTATTAGGATAATCTGTATAAGCAAATGGAGTCTCCCCTGTATTATTATTATCTAAACAGGTCACTGAAATCTTACTGTCTTTTATTGTCGGATTTATAACTCCTGTAAAATCAACGGCCAAGTTTCCCAAAGTATTTACGACCTGTCCCTCTACCGTAACTTTCTCCAATGCCTTAAATGCGATTGGTTCATCATCAACAGATTGTCCATTTACCGAAGTTACTTGAATTCTATATTCAGGTAAAGCAAGCTTTAACGCAGGATCTCCAATCAAGCAGAAACCTAATTCCCGCACTGAAGACAAAGCATTTTTTGTTTCCAACATAGCTTCCCCCAATGTACGTACTGAACCACTGTTCTTTTCCAACAA
Source organism: Parabacteroides sp. (assembly GCA_017481945.1). GTDB lineage: Bacteria > Bacteroidota > Bacteroidia > Bacteroidales > Tannerellaceae > Parabacteroides. The sequence goes on from JAFUOJ010000026.1 coordinate 12,185, forward strand.
ATAGCGAATTAATTTATCATTCATCGAAAAATTAGATTCGGGGAACCCTAAACGTACTGTAGTAAACAAGGCTATACCTCCACTATTTTTATTAAGGAAAACACTTTCTCCTGCCGCTGTACTTACATCATCAAAACGAGTAAACTCACATGTTGCTGTAATCCATACTGGCAAATGAGAATAGGAATATTGTGTAATATCCGTTTGGGTTATGACTTGCTCATCACTCAAAGCAATCGTGTTCCCATGTCCAGTATAATTAAACAACAACAAACCATCCTTTAACAACTTCTGCAAATTAGAACGGACATCCGGATAACCACCTTGTCCTCCTGATTGCTCCTTCTTATACGCATCAAAATATAACTTATTCACTAAAAAATTAGGATGATTACTTTCTATATAAGTAGCTAATTGATCCGCCTGTTGCATATGCTTTGTAGTATATGCGTCAGAATTACTACCATCATCAGCCATAAAACAAAGATTATTTTTCCAAGAGCCACAATCTTGATTACCCATATAAGAAATAACTTTATCCACCGCTTGGGTAGCCTGTTCTAATGTTCGAACCGGGAAACGCCCTATACCCAAACACAATTTCTTACTATATAGATTTTTCTTATTATCCGAATCATCTAAATAACCAAAGTAATCGTCTACAACAAAAGAATTATCATTCAATGAATTTTCAGTCTGATAAGTCAATAGCATATTACTCATATCTATTGATTTCCAAGCAGAAGTCAATTGACGATTATCATACGAGCCATCTCCAAATAGTAACAAATACTTTGGCGCATCATCGGTAGAGGTCTGACGATCATAAAACATTTTCATAAAGCGACGATAGGCTGTCGCGTCAGGAGTACCACTTGAATATTCATTATAAATTGATTCAGGAGTTACAACCCTTACACTCAATCCATCTTGTATGCGATGTGCTTCAGCTAAACGTTCTGCTTGTTCACAAAAAACAGGTTGAGCAATAATAATCATATCCTGCTGTTCCAAAGCATGCAGATTCTGATTGTTTACTTCTCCGACAACTTCCGGACTTTTTATTTGAGCCGGTTTTACTGCGACAAATTCGCGTAAAACAGTAGAAGCAGGCACAGAGAAAGATAATTCCGTACCCTCTAAAGTAGTTTCAACTTGCCAAGGATTAACACCATCAGTTACATCAAAAACAAGGGTATTTACATCCGCATTTTGTACAATAAAGCGAGAAGTATTTCCTATAGTAGCAATGTTCCGAAAAAAAGTATAACCATCATACATCTTTAATAACCGCTTCATCTGGAGGCGAAAGTAATCAAGGCGAACATTTTCATGCCCTGTTGTATTATACTGAATCGTTACCTTTACGGACTCTTCCTTATCAGACTTCCAAGCAGCGACTTGATTTATAGCCTTCGCTTTCACATAAGACTCTGAGACCGTTGTAATTCTACTTGAAATTAGCTGATTCCCATCTACACTCATTGTCACTTTCCCTGCAGTACCTGTAGGACGTGCTATAAATGAAAGAGAGACCATTCCCTCTTCATTAGTAATTCCTGGGACAGAAACTGTAAAATCACGTGATAATGTAGTCTCAAAAGATTCTCCATACAACTCGCGGCCTGAATTATTTACCGATACTAATTCCTGCTCATGAAGTACATAATCATCAAAAGTCGTTACCTGCAAAGTAGCTCCCTCTACAGAAACAACCTTTTCCATAGTTCTACCTGCTGTTTCTTTCTCTGTCACAAAATAATATCCATAATTGGAATAAGGATTATTTGTATGCTCAAAACAACCGGAAGATAATGAATACTCCCATTTACGAGCTCCTTTCCCATAAAACAATAGATAATCAGAGCCTCTCCATACAGCTACTTCTGGCAAATCATCTATATAAGGAGTGGAGAAATCTTCATCCAAAGGCCAACCACCATACCCATAAACAGCCACATTCTCCAGATTGGAGAACCCCATTTTAGCCAAATCCGTAGTTGTCAATTTGTAAATACCATCTTCTGCCACACGTACCTTTACCCATTTCCCTGAACTTAAGACAGAATTAGAAGCATATTGACTTCCCTCTGCCCAAGCTGAAACGAGTAAACAAAATACGAACAACAATGTATAAAAGATTCTCCTCATACGTCCTTTTCAGTGTTATTTCACAAAGAAATCCAGCAACTTCTGTTCGCCAATATATCCTTGCAAATGGTCGTCTATTTGAACTGGACCTACCCCAACCGGAGTTCCAGTATAAATCAAATCGCCTATCTTCAGCGTAAAGAAACGACTTACATAAGCAATAATTTTATCGACCGAGAAAAGCATATCCTGCGTATTTCCTTTTTGAACTGTCTTCCCATTAATATCTAAATGGAAAGGAAGATTACTTATACTTCCCACCTGTTCCACTGGAACAAACGTGCCAACCACTGCCGAATTATCAAAGGCTTTACTAAGTTCCCAAGGCAGTCCTTGTTCACGTAGTTTCCGCTGTAAATCACGAGCTGTAAAGTCAATCCCTACAGTTACTTCCGTATAATAACGATGAGCGAAACGCTCTGCAATATTCTTTCCCAGCCGATCAATCTTCACAACTAACTCCGTCTCATAATGAATTTCTGACGAGAAATCAGGTATAAAGAACGGCTTCCCATCTTTTAATAATGAAGAATCAGACTTCATAAAGATGGTAGGCTCTGATAATTCTAACGAATGATGCAACTCTTTATTGTGGGCTGCATAGTTCATCCCTACTGCAATTATTTTCATATATCAGCAATTGAAAAATTCAAACGATTAAACATGACTGCCAGATGGGCATACATCGAAGTATTCTGTACTACAATATTTTCTGGAACTCGAATACGGAACGGCGTAAAATTCCACAACGCTTTTATTCCACCCGCTATAATATGATCTGTAACCTCTTGAGCTTTATCCACCGGAACCGTAATCACCCCAATAGTTGCACCATACTCTTTTTGTTTAAGAGGAAAATCTTCCATGTGATAAACGGGGATATGATTTATTTGACTCCCTGCCAACTCCCGACGAACATCAAAACCAGCAACAATCTCCAATCCGTATTGTTTCAATCCGGAGTCTTGTAACAAAGCAGCTCCCAAACTACCAACGCCAAACAAAAAGGCTTTATGTTGTACGGTAAATCCCAAAAAGTCTTCTAACACCTCTACCAATGTATCAATTTCGTAACCGACACGTGTTTTTCCGGCAATATTCACAAAAGAAAGATCCTTTGCAACTTGACTTGGATCTACACTTATTTCTTTAGCAATCTGAGTAGACGATACAAAAGCCTCTCCTCTTCCTTTTAAAAGTTTCAAAAAGGCAAGATACCACGGTAACCTTCTAAGTGTCGGCTCTGGCACTTTCCAGATTTGTTTCATTTCATCGTTAGCCATCTTCCTAATTCGTTAATGTAGCTTACAAAAATACAACTTTTTTCTTAGGCAAAAGAAATATCAGTTATCCGCATTGTTGCGGTCTTGTACCACAAAGATATATATTTTCCTGTATTTCATTTGAAGAACGGAATATTATTCGTTACTTTGCTTCCAAGTTGTAAGCTTTTAAGGCAAAATTAGAGAATAATATAAACGACATAAAACGACATGGAAAGTAAGAAATTTTTACTACAGGAGAAAGATATTCCAACTGCGTGGTACAATATTGTAGCCGACATGAAGAATAAACCGCTCCCTCCTTTAAATCCTCAGACAAAAAAGCCTCTAACAGCAGAAGATCTTTATCCCCTATTTGCTAAAGGGTTAGTAGAACAGGAATTGAATGAGACTGACGCTTGGATCGAAATACCGGAAGAGGTTCGCGATATGTATAAAATTTGGCGTCCGACTCCATTAGTTCGTGCTTACGGATTGGAGAAAGCTCTTGATACACCGGCACACATTTATTTCAAGAACGAAAGTGTCAGCCCTGTTGGTTCGCATAAATTGAACTCTGCCATCCCACAAGCTTATTTCTGTAAAAAGGATGGAATTACTAATATCACTACAGAAACAGGAGCCGGACAATGGGGAGCTTCTATGGCAATGGCTGCTAAACATTTTGGGTTAGAGTTAGCTGTTTACATGGTAAAGGTTAGTTACAACCAAAAGCCCTACCGCCGCTCTATGATGCAAACGTTTGGAGCAGAAGTTATTGCCTCACCAAGTATGAGTACACGTGCCGGTCGCGACATCATTACTCGTAACCCCAATTATCAAGGTAGCTTAGGTACTGCTATTTCAGAAGCTGTTGAATTGGCTATGCAAACGCCTAACTGTAAGTATGTATTGGGTAGCGTTTTGAACCATGTAATGCTCCACCAGACAGTTATTGGTTTGGAAGCTGAAAAGCAAATGGAAATGGCCGGAGAATACCCCGATGTTGTTGTTGCTTGTTTCGGTGGTGGTTCCAATTTCTCCGGAATCGCATTCCCATTTTTACGCCATAAGTTGACTCAAGGTAAAGAAATTCGTATCGTAGCTGCAGAGCCAGCGTCTTGTCCTAAACTGACTCGCGGACAATTCCAATATGACTTCGGAGACGAGGCGGGTTACACACCACTTCTTCCTATGTTTACATTGGGACATAATTTTGCCCCGGCAAATATTCATGCAGGAGGTTTACGCTACCACGGTGCAGGCTCAATTGTCAGTCAATTGAAGATGGACGGTTTAATGGACGCTGTAGACATTCAACAGTTGGAAACATTCAAAGCTGCCACCTTATTTGCACAAACTGAAGGTATTATCCCTGCACCAGAGTCCTCTCACGCCATTGCAGCAGCAATTCGCGAAGCAGAGCAAGCAAAATTGGAAGGCAAGCAACGTACAATCCTATTCAACCTTTCAGGTCACGGATTAATAGACATGGCTGCTTATGACCGTTATTTTGCAGGAGACTTGACGAACTACGAGGTTACAGATGAAGATGTAGCCAAGAACCTCTCTGTAATAGAAAAAATCATCTAAAGCAGAAATTCTTTTTCGAAAGAGAACCGCATAAAAAATGGATGCCGAGGGAGTTTTTATTTCCTCGGCATCCATTTTTTATTCCCTGCTTAGAGAAGTTTCACTCCATGCGTATCCCTTTTCCATCAAATCTAAACTTCTATCTCCTACATTACGTATCTTTTCCTATATTTGTAATGTGTAATAAAAAGATGGTCTTATGAAAAAGAAATTAGTTATACTAACAGGAGCTGGCATGAGTGCTGAAAGTGGAATCTCTACCTTCCGTGATTCTGATGGTCTATGGGAAAAGTATCGAGTAGAAGACGTCGCCACTCCGGAAGGCTTTGCTGCAAATCCTCAATTAGTATTGGACTTCTATAACCAACGACGCCGAGAACTACTTACCACAAAGCCGAATGCAGGACACATCGGATTGGCGGAATTAGAAAAAGAATTCGACGTTCGTATCATTACACAAAATATCGACAATTTACATGAACGTGCAGGAAGTAGTCAAGTAATCCATTTGCATGGAGAACTAATGAAAGCTTGTTCCGTACGAGATTTAGAAACAACGTATGACCTTTCACCAGAAAACCCAGACATAAAAATCGGAGATAAGGATCCCCAAGGCGTACAGCTTCGTCCCTTCATTGTTTGGTTTGGAGAGGCAGTCCCTATGATAGAACCGGCCATTCATTGGGTAGAAGATTGCGACATCTTTGTCATTATTGGTACCTCCTTGAATGTTTACCCGGCAGCCGGGCTCCTCAACTACGTTCGTCGCGGTCAACCCATCTACTTAATTGACCCTAAAGAGGTGAAGGCATACCGTAACGATATCCATTTCATCCAGAAAGGAGCTTCGGAGGGAGTGAAAGAATTAACGCAGCTATTACTGCAAAATCATTAATACATTCTTAAAATCACTTACACAATAGCAGTGTTTTACTACATTTCTATTACATTTGCACGGTAAACAATTATAAGAAGAGTATTATTCAGAATGGAGCAAAATCCGACAAAACGTCCTTCCCCTTTACTATCATTGGTTCCCATAGCAGTATTGGTAGCCTTACTGTTTGTCACTATTCGTACTTTTGGCAGTGACGCGCTAAGCGGCGGTAGTCAAATTGTACTATTAACAGCGACTGCGATCTGCTGTCTCATCGCAATGGTTCATTGCAAAGTGAGTTGGAAATCTTTGGAGATGGGGATCATAAACAATATCACCGGTGTAGCGACGGCTCTCATCGTCCTGTTGATTATAGGAGCTTTATCCGGAAGTTGGATGATAAGCGGGGTAGTTCCTACCCTTATCTACTATGGTATGCAGATTATTCATCCCAGCTTCTTCTTGGCTTCCACCTGTATTATTTGTGCCATTGTATCCGTAATGACCGGTAGTTCGTGGACAACTATTGCCACGATTGGGATTGCCCTGTTAGGCATCGGACAAGCACAAGGTTTCACTGACGGTTGGATAGCCGGAGCCATTATATCCGGGGCTTACTTCGGAGATAAGATCTCACCGCTCTCTGACACAACAATCTTAGCATCTACCGTTACAGATACACCGTTGTTCAGACATATCCGTTATATGCTAATCACAACTGTCCCTTCTCTGCTTATCACACTTCTTATCTTCACGATAGCAGGCTTTTCGCATGAAGCTACAGCGACAGAGCATATCGCCCAATATTCGATTGCATTAAAAGAGACTTTTCATATTTCTCCCTGGTTACTGATAGTACCGGTCCTTACCGGAGTAATGATAGCCAAGAAGGTCCCTTCTATTATCACATTATTTATCTCTGCAGCACTGGCAGGCCTGTTTGCCCTGCTCTTCCAACCTCACTTATTACAAGAGATTTCCGGGTTACAGGTACAAGATCTACAATCGAACTTCAAAGGATTACTGATGACTTTCTATGGAGAGACCAGCATACAGACGGGGAATACTGAACTAAACGACTTAGTATCTACACGCGGAATGGCAGGAATGCTGGATACCATCTGGTTGATTCTTTGCGCAATGTGCTTTGGAGGTGCGATGGCAGGCAGCGGTATGTTAGAAAGTATTACATCGGTCTTTGTCCGATTCATCAAGGGGACAGTAGGCTTAGTCTCTTCCACTGTGGCCTCTGGGCTATTCCTTAATATTTGTACGGCAGACCAATATATTTCCATTATCTTAAGTGGAAATATGTTCAAAGATATTTATGAAAAGCGAGGGTATGAGAATCGATTGCTGAGCCGTACCGTAGAAGACTCTGTCACAGTCACATCTGTACTGATTCCTTGGAACACCTGCGGTATGACGCAAGCCACCATCCTTGGGGTTGCCACATTCACCTACCTTCCCTACTGTTTTTTTAACTTAATCAGCCCATTGATGAGTATTATCATTGCCTCTCTTGGGTTTAAAATATACAAGAAAAATGAAAAAGCTGAAAGTATCGTTATTAGCTAAAGTAGCTATCGCCATTGTAGCCGGTGTTGTATTCGGACAATTTCTGCCCGATGGAATCACCCGTATCTTTGTTACATTTAATTCATTATTTGGGAACTTCCTCTCCTTTGCTATTCCTCTTATTATTTTAGGATTAGTCGCCCCTGCCATTGGGGAGTTAGGGAAAGGAGCAGGGAAACTACTGGTAATAACCACGCTGATCGCTTACGGGTCAACTATTTTCTCAGGGTTCTTCACCTACTTCAACTGTGCGGCCCTCTTCCCGAATATTTTGCCGGTCAATACGGAATTGACAGCGATGGAAAATCCAGGAGATTTCATGCTGCTGCCCTACTTTACGGTAGCCATGCCTCCGTTAATGGACGTCATGACCGCTCTGCTACTCTCCTTCACAATCGGCTTAGGACTTTCCTATATAGAGGGGACCACTTTACGAGACGCCTTCTCAGACTTTCAGAAAATCATCACGAAGCTCATCGAAACAGTGATTATCCCTCTACTTCCGCTTCATATCTTTGGTATCTTTTTAAACATGACGGTCAGCGGACAGGTGATGAGCGTGATCAGCATGTTCTTAAAGGTCATCTTAGTTATCTTTGTTTTGCATGTCCTATTGCTACTCATTCAGTTTGCAATTGCAGGAAGCGCCAGTGGGAAGAATCCGCTTAAGTTATTAAAGAACATGCTTCCGGCCTATGCCACCGCTTTAGGAACCCAATCGTCAGCCGCAACAATACCGGTGACTTTAGCACAAACCATAAAGAATGGAGTACGCGAAACGATAGCCATTTTTGTAATTCCCCTTTGTGCGACCATCCACTTGGCCGGCAGTACGATGAAGATTACAGCCTGTGCTATGGCCATCATGTATATGTCCGGAATGCCTGTAACACTTTCCACCTTTGCCGGCTTCATCATGATGTTAGGTATCACGATGGTAGCCGCACCGGGAGTACCCGGAGGAGCCATCATGGCCGCTTTAGGAATCTTACAAAGCATGTTAGGATTCAACGAGACATTGCAGGCCCTAATGATTGCCCTCTATATCGCTATGGATAGTTTCGGCACAGCTTGTAACGTTACAGGAGATGGTGCCATCGCAGTCCTCGTCGACAAAATCGCCGGAGGGAAACAGGGTAAGAAAGAATAACAATTTATTTTGTTATTCTTTCTTACAATAACTTTTATCAAAGTATATATTCTCCTCCCCTTATACATATATGTAACCTATGAAAGAAGCAATTAGATTAAACGAGGTTGTTACTACTTCATAGAAAACATACATTGAGGGGAATATCTCTTCTTCAACCATCTTGCATGTCTTTCAACACTGTATCCTCTGTCATGTCCCTCTTTATAGAAGAACTCTAATTATTCAAAGATTCTAAAAAAGAGCTCCAAACGTTTTGTCTCTTCAAAAATATTTTTTTTGTAACGTATTAGAAAAAATAACGTAGAAGCGTTTCGACATTACCTTGCTTTGAAATCTCGACAATTTCATTTATCCAAGATAATAAAAATAGCTCCTACGTAGATGTTTGTTATATATAAATCTTTGACAGGGATAATTATATACTAGCATAAAGCGTAGGACTATTGTTTCATCATTGGGTAAGGGCAGTCGAGAGCCTCAAAGTAGTGATAAAAGATAGTCTCTCGCTTCTTTTTTTGTATCAATGTAGACCGGAGGAGACAGGAAAGCTATATATAGTTATGAGGCAAATTATAACATATATTTTATCTAATTATTATAGATACTCAGGTAAAATAATACCTTTTGGGAAACCATTTTTAATAGCCTCGGTAAAAATCATTGTTTCTTTTATTGCTTCTGACTCTGTTTATCTATGAAAAAGAATATTTTATATCCTATAGCAAGAATTATGCATTTTCAATTATCTAGAAAATATGGAATACCAATACCTACTACGACTCAAATTGGATATGGTTTATATATTGGGTAGGGGTATCATTATTAATGGTGGAACCATAATAGGAAATAATTGTAACATAAGTCAGTTTTTAACAATTGGTACAAATAAAAACACACCTGCAATAATCGGAGATAATGTATACATTGGTCCCAATGTATGTATTGTAGAAAATGTAAATATTGGAAATAACTCTTCTATTAGCGCAGGATCTGTTGCGGTGAAAGATGTTCCTGAAAATTCAACAGTTGCGGGTGTTCCAGCAAAGGTTATTTCATATAAGCTTCCAGGACGTTTTGTGAACAGAAGATGGAGAATAGAATAGTATAAGGTCTTTATACTAAGAAGCTTCATCCTTTTATAAAATGAAACTTCTTAGCTATTTTTATTAATTTAAAAAACATATATTTAATTGACATAATAAATTTTACAACTCCTTATAGTTACAAGATATTTAGAGAGACTTTCCCCAGTTGTAATTCGGTTTATCAGATACTACCAGCTCTAAAGTACCTCCTTTAACTATATCTTGATAGTCAATATAACACTTATCATAGGGTTGTCCATTCAAAGTAGCCGATTGGATATAGGTATTCTTTTCAGATTGTCCTTTCGCTGTAATAATAAATTGCTTCCCTTCTCCAACTTCTACAACAACACGATCAAATGAAGGGGTAAAAAGTTCCATGCGTGTATCTCCCGGACAAATCGGATGCATACCAATAGAAGCTAAGATATACCAAGCAGACATCTGTCCTACATCTTCATTTCCCACCAATCCTTTCACTTCATTCTTATAGGCATGCTGGCAGATGAAACGTGCCCAATATTGTGTTTTCCAAGGTTGCCCTAACCGATTATAGAGAAATGGGACATGATGTACAGGTTCATTAGCGTGGTTATAATATTTATTCCAAAGGAAATGTGTGGGCGTATTCTCAAACATATAGTCCAATTCGGCCAACGTCTTCTCTTTTCCTCCCATCAATTGAATCAGTCCGTCAATATCATGTGGGACAAACCAACCTTGTTGGAATGGATTTGACTCTACACTACCATACGATTCTTTGAGTCTTCCCTCTTCCGGCCAGGGCAAAAAGTTTCCTTTTTCATCACGCGGTCGAAAGCTTTGTTTCTCCTTATCGTAAATATTCTTATAGGATAAAGCTAAATTTCTATATCTCTTTTCATCATCAGTCTTTCCTAACTCTTTTGCCAGTTCCGCCATACACCATTCAGTATAAGCATATTCCAATGTCTGTGAAATGGAATTTGGAGAATATCCGAATGAGCTGTTCCCAAACAGATGAGAAGTATAATCGGCATATTTCCATGCCTTCTCTATATCATATCCTCGAATACCTTTTCTATAAGCGTCTACCAAAACAGATATTGCCGGATTACCAACCATACACCCGGTATAAGCATTCAGAAATTCCCAACGCTCAAGATAATTCTTACCACTCTCTTCTGCCAAGGATATTAAAGAATTCAACATATCTTGAATAACATCCGGACGAATAATCGTAAGCAAAGGCATTTCACTACGGAACACATCCCACCCACTGAAAATAGTACGTTTCTGGAAATCCTTCGTCTCATGAACTTGCTTATCCCCACCGATATATTTACCATCAACATCAGCATACAGACGAGGGTCAATCATAGTACGATACAATGCTGTATAAAAGATCTTTTTCTTTTCCTCATCAGTTGTTTCTACTTGAATCTTAGATAAAGCCTGTTCCCATCGTTCTTGGTTCTCCCGTAAAGTTTTAGTAAAGTTCCAATGAGAGATTTCCGCCTCCAAATTCTTTTTAGCTCCTGCTTCACTGACAAAAGAGATACCGGCTTTCATCTGTACCTTTTCATCCTTCCGGGTTTCAAACTCTGTAAAAAATCCGATGTGTTCTCCTTTAAATTCCCGTACACCTTCATGGATTTGGGCTTTTGCGACTAACTCTTGAAAGGCTTTGCTCTCGACAAACTGACGTTTACGTTCTTGTCCCTCCGGAATTGTAACAGACCACACTCCGTATTTCTTTAATGGTTTAGAGAACTGAGCATAGAAATAGACAACATAATCTGCCTTACCGACACCATTTCCCCAACCACCTCCATCAGGAGTACAAACCATCTTTCCCGCAATTGAATGCTCATCTACCACTTTAACCTCTTGCCAAACCGAAGTTCCCCCAACACGTCTTGCCAAATCTATTTGAATACGAGACTGTATATGGGCAGGATAAGTAAATTGCAAAATACCACTATGAGGAGCCACTGTTGCCTCAGCCTTAATCTGATAGTCGGTTAACTCTACAGTATAATATCCGGCCTCTGCTCGTTCACTTTCCTTATCATATCGGGAACGATATCCAGCATCCGGATCACTTAACTTACCGGAATTCGTATGTAACTCTCCTACAGTCGGCATAACTAAGAAGTTTCCTAAATCTCCATACCAACCTATCCCGCTCATTTGAGTAAAAGCGAACCCCTCTATACTACGGTGTTCGTCACTATATCCTGGACCATTATCCCCTCCAGTAATGGTATTAGGACTTAATTGCACCAACCCAAAAGGAGATGTTGCTCCGGGAATTGTCTTTCCCAAACCATGTGAAGCTCCCGCCTCTTTTATATTTGTACTTGCACCAATAAAAGGATTGACATACTTACATTTTCTCTTTTCGCCTGTTTCACCCATAGATGAACAGCCCGACAATACCCCTAAAACAATCAGAGATAAAGCGATGATATCATGAAATGATCTTTTCATACAAGTTGCTATTAATAAAAAACAGTCCATACATCCTAAAGATATATGGACTGTAAATATAAAGAGAATTTCTTATATCTTACTTATTCCAAACCCTTGGAGTTGGAACACTCGGAAGCGATTTACGACTCTTCAATTCTTTCATCACCTCTTCAATAGCTCGATTCAACTGTTCATCTTCCCCATTCCATTCTTTAATTGGATCATTATCAATCAAAATATCTGGGTCAACTCCATGATTCTCGATAATCCATTCACCAGTCTTCGGATCATAACTGGTGAAAAAAGGAACACGAATGTCAGTTCCATCCATATAAGGAAGCGAACCACTGATACCAACAATACCTCCCCAAGTACGGGTTCCTATCAACTTACCCAATCCCAATGCACGGAATCCCCACGGGAACAGGTCTCCATCGGAAGCAGAATATTTATTAATCAAACAAACCTTTGGTCCTACCTGTACCGCATCAGGAACGGTTCCAATGCGAGAAGAGCCACGACGCATAGTCAAGCGATAGGGTTCACGAGATAAACGTTCCAATATCATTGGAGAAACATTTCCTCCTCCATTCGCACGGTCATCAATAATCAGCCCCTCCTTATCCAACTGAGGATAGAAATAACGAGAAAATTCATTTAAGCCTTCCGGTCCCATATCAGGAATATAGATATAGCCAATCTTACCATTAGAGGCTTCATCTACTTTCTTAATATTCTCCTGTATCCAATTATAGTGATACAACGAATATTCCTCTTCCAACGGACTAATCACAATCTTACGAGCCCCTGTCAACTGAGGTTTACTATTCAGAGAGATTTCAGTAGGGACATCCGCCTTTCCAACTAACAAAGCATACATATCCTTTACACTATTGGTTGGAACCCCATCAATAGCTACAATATATTCACCCGCCTTTGCTTCTATTCCCGGTTCTTGTAAAGGTGACCTCAATTTTTCATTCCAAGAAGCTCCTTGTAAGATCTTTTCCAAACGGAAGAAACCACTCTTATCTCGAGAAACTTCAGCTCCCAACAATCCCGTTTTAATGCGTTCCGGACGTTCCATCTCACCCGGATTTACATACGCATGTCCACAATTCAACTCCCCTATCATTTCTCCAATAATATAGTTTAGATCCAGACGGGTCTTAACATAAGGAAGCAAAGTAGCATATTTAGCTTTCATCTGTTTCCAGTCTACCCCATGCATATTTTCTACATAGAAACCATCTCGATAAGCACGCCATGCCTCATCAAAGATTTGTGCCCATTCCTGCGGATAATCTACTGTAATCTGCATATTTGATAGATTTACCGGATTAGAAAGATTCGCTTTCCCTGTCGGAATATCTGTTACATAAAGTGTCCTTCCTTTAGAGAAGATAGCCTTTTTGCCTCTTGGTTCTACAGTCATCATAGCTCCATCCGCTACAACCTCTTCCTTCTGTTTCTTCAAATCATAAACTGTAGTTCCTCCTCGTTTCCAATAATATACACGCTTACCATCTGAATAGAAATTTCTATAATAAGAAGGGGCTATCGGAAGTTTAACGATTCGTTCCGTAATACCCTCCGGATCAAATTGAACCGTTGATGTTGTTTTATCTCCTTTTGCTGTTTCCTCTTTCTTCACACCCGTTTGTACTTCTATCTTAACAGTCGCAACCTCTGCGTCCTTCTCTATAAAAGGAGATGGAGTCTCCTTGGATAACAGAGCTAAATACACTCCCTGCATATTATTATATACATGATTCCATTCCAAAGAGCCGTAGGTAGGATTAAAGTCACGTGCGGAAGCAAAAATCAAATACTTTCCATCTGTACTAAATACAGGAGAAGAGGAATCATACCATTTGTCTGTTACAGGATATTCTTTCTTCGCTGCTAAATTATAGACATAAACAATACTATAATCATTCTCAGCAATACGAGTATAAGTCAACCATTTACTATCCGGAGAGAAGGTCACTCCACGCGGTTCTCCTTTCGGATCTTGTAACAAAGTTGTTACCTGCTTAGAAGTTAGATCCAATAAATTCAAACGGTTCTTACGGTCTACATAAACAATCTTCTTTGCGTCAGGACTCCATTCAAAACCACGGATATAGGTGGTATTTCCCTTTGTCAATTGAACAGGTTCTCCACCTGTCACCTCCTGTAAATAGAGTTCTGTTTCTCCGGTTTTATCTGAAATATAGACAATAGATTTACCATCGGGTGACCATTGAGCAGCTCGATCATGTGCACCCGGTGAACGAGTAATATTTTTAGTAACTCCTTTCTCTGCAGGCAAATTAAGAACCTCCCCACGGGCAGTAATCGCTAATCGCTCGCCATCCGGGGAAAGACTGGTAGCCGTTATATATCCAGCTCCATTCTTTATTTCACTCCGAGCATAAATATTATCAGATGTCAAAGTAATATTCACCTTCTCAGGTTTCTTTGCGATAGCATCCATCTTATAAATGTAACCTCCATTCTCAAAGACGATTGTATTTCCATTTGCACTTGGAAACTTAATATCGTACTCTGTAAAGTCAGTCACCTTCTTTGTCTCTTTTGTCTTTGTATTATAAACAAACAGATTCATCGTTCGATCCCGGTCAGAAATAAAGAAAATCTCATCCCCAATCCACATAGGAATAATGTCTTGTGCCGGATTATTCGTGATATTTTCTACCGTCTTCTTTGCCGGATTATAAATCCAAACGTCATCTGCCATACCTCCTTTATAGTATTTCCAAGTACGGAACTCACGCATAACCCGATTATATGCCAACTGTTTTCCATCTGGAGAGTAACTACAAAACCCTCCTTCCGGTAATGGTATTACCTCCGACAAACCACCTTCTTTATCTACCGTAAAAAGTTTACCGCTAAAACCATCACCGATACGATTCCGATATACAATCCGATTACCATCCGGAGTCCAATTCATCACAATATTATTAGGTCCCATACGATCTCCCAAGTCATCCCGACTATTTGTCGCTGTATAGGTTATACGCAAAGGTTCTCCTCCCGTTGCTGGAACCGTATAGACTTCTGTATTTCCATCATATTGTCCGGTAAAAGCAATCGTTTGTCCATCCGGAGAAAAACGAGGAAACATTTCATACCCAATATGCGAAGTCAAACGCTTAGCTTCACCTCCCGTCACCGGAACTTTATAAAGATCTCCCGCATAGGAGAAAACGATCTCCTGTCCATTCGTCGCTGGGAAACGCAATAAACGAGCTTCCTCTTTTGCAATCAAAAGCGAAGGGACACCGATCAAAAGTAATAAAGAAAAAATAAAACTCTTTTTCATATCTATTTGTTATTTAGTCCACCAACAAAGATAGAAAAAGAAAGTAGGAAGGGAATAAAAAACGTGGGAATTATGTTTTTACTGAAATGAGGTACCTCGAAAACCTACACAATAAAAATCACAATACCCACGCCTTAAGTTTTACTTAACACAAAAGTAGTATGAAAAAGCCAATAATCCATTATTTTTTCATCTTTTTTTTCACGAATAAACGGAAGAGAAAAATCTTTTCTCTCGTTCTTTTCCCAAAGAATACTGTATCTTTACGACTTTAAAAGCTATGTACATGAAACACTTATTTATTCTGACGTCCGTACTACTGTTTACGGCCAATGTATTCGCAGAAAATCCGTTATGGCTGCGTTACCCTGCAATTTCTCCCAACGGTGAAACAATTGCTTTCAGCTACAAAGGGGATATTTATACTGTCCCTGCAAAGGGAGGGAAAGCGACCCAATTGACAACTCATCCCGGTCATGACACTCGGCCTATCTGGTCTCCTGACGGTACTCAGATTGCTTTCGCTTCTGACCGAAACGGGAACTTTGATATTTTTGTCATGAGCAGAGAGGGAGGTGTACCGAAACAATTGACTTCTCATTCCGTCAATGAATATCCGGAAACCTTCAGTAATAACAAACAGATTCTTTACTCTGCCTCTATTCAGCAGGATGTAAAAGACAGTCAATTCCCTTCCGGACAATTTCCTCAAATCTACCAAGTGGATTTAACCGGGGGACGTCCTGTCCTTTATTCTTCATTAGCTATGCAAAGTTTATCTCTGAACAAACAGGGAGACAAGCTTCTGTATCAAGACATGAAAGGATACGAAGACAACTGGCGTAAACACCATACCTCTTCTATCACTCGTGACATTTGGGTATGTACGCTTGGAGCAGAGCGTTCTTTTAAGAAAATCTCCTCTTTCAAAGGGGAAGACCGCAATCCGGTCTGGACTCCTGATGGTTCCGGTTTTTATTACCTCAGTGAAGAGAAGGGAAGCTTCAATATCTTCAAGAGTGACCTATCAGGTAACAACACTCGCCAAATCACTCAACACACAACTCATCCGGTCCGTTTCCTGACTTCTGATCGCGAAGGGAACCTATGTTATAGTTATAACGGAGAGCTTTACACCGTAAAGGAGGGGAATAAACCCAGTAAGGTAAATATTCAAATCATTGCAGATCAGGTTGAGAACGAACTGATTCACCAGTTAAAAACCAACGGTGCCAGAGACATTGCAGTGTCTCCTAACGGGAAAGAGGTAGCTTTCATCGTACGAGGGGATGTTTACGTAACCTCTGTTGAATATGCGACTACCAAACAAATCACCAATACGCCTCAACAAGAACGCAACTTAGACTTCAGTCCGGACGGCCGTTCATTAGTTTACTCTTCCGAAAGAGGAGAAACTTGGGGTATTTATCAAAGTAGTTTAGTCCGTAAAGAGGATAAATATTTCACCTACGCTCAGGAAATAAAAGAGGAAGCGTTGGTGAATAATTCTCAGACCTCTTTCCAACCGAAATACTCACCGGATGGCAAAGAGGTGGCATTTCTTGAAAACCGTACTGCCTTACGGGTAATCAATCTAAAGAGCAAAAAGGTACGTACGGTCTTGGATGGAAAATATAACTACTCCTATTCGGATGGTGACCAACAGTACCAATGGTCTCCAGACAGCAAGTGGTTCTTAGCAAAATACATCGACATCGGTGGCTGGAACAATACGGATATTGTCTTGGTTAAAGCGGACGGAAGTGGAGAAATGACTAACTTGACAGAAAGTGGTTACTCGGATGGCAATGCCAAATGGGTATTGGACGGTAAAGCTATGATCTGGTCTTCTGACCGCGCCGGTTACCGTAGTCATGGTAGTTGGGGTGCAGAAGATGACGTTTACATCATGTTCTTTGACGGGGAGGCTTATGACAAGTTCCGTCTTTCCAAAGAAGAACAGGCACTTTTAGAGGAGGATAAAAAAGAGGAAAAGAAAGATAAAGAGAAAGACGATGAGAAGAAGGAGGAGGAAGACAAAGAAAAAGCTGTCGAACCGCTCCAGTTCGATTTGGCGAACCGTAAAGACCGTGTCATTCGTCTGACCGTTAATTCTTCTTTCTTGGGTGACGCTGTCTTATCTCCTAAAGGGGACAAGCTGTACTATTGTGCTGCTTTTGAGAAAGGTTTCGACCTTTGGGAACAGAACTTCAAAGAAAACACAACTAAACTTTTGATCAAAGAGGTTGGCGGTGGAAGTATGTTCTCGGACAAGAAAGGAGAGAACTTATTCCTTGTTTCACGCGGTCAACTGAAAAAGATTGAAATCAAAGATAACAAGACTAAAGCGATTTCATTCAAAGCTGAATTTACATACCGTCCGGCTCAAGAACGCGAATATATTTTCAACCATACTTGGCGACAAGTTTCCGACAAGTTCTACGATGCCAAAATTCATGGCATTAACTGGGCAGGCTATAAGGAGGCGTATGAGAAGTTCTTACCACATATCAACAACAACTATGACTTCTCGGAGATGTTATCAGAGATGTTAGGAGAATTGAACGGTTCCCATACCGGAGCTCGCTACCGTCCGGAATCAACGACTCCGGCAACTGCTTGCTTAGGAGCATTCTATGACAACAATTACACCGGAGACGGGTTAAAAATTGCAGAAATCATCGCCAAAGGGCCGTTGACTAAGGCTGATTCTAAAATTCAACCGGGATGTATCATCGAAAAGATTGATGGTACTCCGATCAAAGCCGGGCAGGATTATTATCCTTTATTGAGTGGAAAGGCAAATAAGATGGTTCTTCTTTCTGTTTACAATCCGGCAACCCAAGAACGTTTTGAGGAATCGGTAAAACCAATCACTTACGGCAGTCAGTCCGGCTTACTATACAAACGTTGGGTCGAAAAGAAACGGCAGATGGTTGACATGCTGTCAGGGGGTAAAATCGGTTATGTACACATACAAGCGATGAACAGTGAAAGTTTCCGCGAAGTTTACTCTGAATTGTTAGGTCGTTGCCGAAATAAAGAGGCTGTAATCGTCGATACTCGTCACAATGGCGGTGGTTGGCTTCACGATGATTTGGCAACTCTTCTCAGCGGAAAGCAATACGCTAAATTCACCCCACGAGGTCAATTCATCGGTAATGAACCTTATAATAAATGGATTAAGCCTTCTTGTGTACTGGTTTGTGAGGACAACTATTCCAACGCACATGGTTTCCCTTGGTTATACAAGACATTAAACATCGGAAAACTCATCGGCACTCCGGTTCCGGGAACTATGACCGCTGTTTGGTGGGAAACACAAATCGATCCGACACTCGTATTCGGTATTCCGCAAGTAGGTATGGAGGATATGCAAGGCCGCTATCTCGAAAATAATGAGTTGCAACCGGATATTGAAGTCTATAATTCTCCGGAATCTCAACTCAAAGGAGAGGATCACCAATTGGAAGAGGCCGTAAAAGAAATGCTGAAAAGCGTAAAGAAATAAAGGTCGGCAAAGAACCGTTTCCCGGTGCCGACCCGTTGCAAAATGGGTCGGCACCGGATTTGAAATGGGTCGGCAGCCATTTTTTACGATTATACTATCCATACAGACAGATCACCTAATAGAAAATAAAAAAGCTCACCATCCAATCGATAGTGAGCTTTTTATTTTTTGTGGTCCCACTTGGGCTTGAACCAAGGACTCCCTGATTATGAGTCAGGTGCTCTAACCAACTGAGCTATAGGACCTGTTCAGAGCACGGCTCTGAAATCGGGTGCAATATTACGACTTATTATCGAAATATGCAAATGTTCACGGGGAAAACTTACCTTTCGGCAGTATCTTCTCCCCCAAATTCCATTAAATAGGCCTTAATGAAGTCGTCAATCTTACCATCCATGACGCCATTCACGTCCGAAGTCTGATAGTTCGTCCGATGGTCTTTCACGCGGCGATCATCAAAGACATAACTACGAATTTGTGAACCCCATTCAATTTTTTTCTTACCCGCTTCAACTCTTGCCTGTTCTTCCATACGGTGCTGCAACTCTTTATCGTACAAGATAGAGCGTAACTGACGCATTGCATTCTCACGATTCTTCGGCTGGTCACGAGTTTCTGTATTTTCAATCAAGATTTCTTCTTCTTCTCCTGTATAAGGATCCTTGAATTGATAACGCAAGCGAACACCTGATTCTACTTTATTGACATTCTGTCCTCCTGCACCTCCAGAACGGAATGTATCCCAAGAGATTGCTGCCGGATCAATCTTCACTTCGATAGTATCATCCACCAATGGAGTTACAAAGACGGAAGCAAAAGAGGTCATTCGTTTTCCTTGTGCGTTATATGGAGAGACACGTACCAAACGATGAACTCCGTTCTCGCCTTTCAAATAACCATACGCATAGTCCCCTTCAATATTCAATGTTGCTGTTTTTATTCCGGCTTCATCACCCTCTTGGTAATTGGCCATAGAGATTTTATAGCCGTTTGCTTCTGCCCAACGGGTGTACATACGAAGCAACATAGAAGACCAGTCTTGGCTTTCTGTACCGCCTGCCCCTGAGTTAATCTTTAAGACGCAACTCATCTGATCAGCCTCTTGGCGCAACATATTACGGAACTCAAGGCTTTCGACTAACTGAATAGCTTTCGTATAAGCTTCGTCGACCTCTTCTTCACTAACGATTTCCTCTTTTACATAGTCATAAGCCAACTGCAATTCTTCTGCAGCTGCATGCACTTCATTATACAACTCAATCCATTTCTTCAGTTCCTTTACTTTCTTCATTTGAACCTCAGCACGTTTGGCGTCTTCCCAAAAGCCCGGATCTTGTGTACGTAGTTCTTCTTCTTCCAACTGGATGGTCTTACCATCTATGTCAAAGATACCCCCTCAGCGCTTGCTCGCGCTCCAACACATTATTTAGTTGGTCTGATGTAATCATAAATAGTTTTCTTTTTTAATTTGAGCTACAAAGATACTTAAATTTTCTAACCTCTATAATATCAAGATACAAGCCGGGACAAAATTACTACTCCTCATACATCTTCTCAATTTGTTCCGCATATTTCTGAAGAATTACCGAGCGGCGTAATTTAAGAGTATCAGTCAACTCACATCCTAACATAAAAGGTTCTGCCAACAGCGTAAAGCGTTTTATCTTCTCATAAGGAGCCAAGTTCTTCTGATTCTCCTCTATGCGTGTCTCCAGCAAACGAATAATCTCTTTATGGTTTACTAACTCTTCACGCGTAGTGACATTCAATCCTTTCTCTTCTGCATACTTTTCCAACAAAGGATAAGCCGGGACAACCAAAGCACTAACGAACTTGCGTTGGTCACCAATCACTGCCACCTGCTCGATATACTTATCTCCATTCATCGCCATCTCAATCGCTTGAGGAGCAATATACTTTCCGTTTGAAGTTTTATACAGGTCTTTTATACGTTCCAAGAAGAACAAAGTATCCCCTTCCAAACGGCCAGCGTCGCCCGTACGGAAGAACCCATCTTCAGTAAAAGCTTTTGCGTTTTCAAGCGGTTTATTATAATAACCGGACATGACCGTCTTACCTTTTACCTGAATCTCACTATTTATCGGGTCTATTCGTACCTGTACGTTAGGCATTACTTTTCCGATAGAACCAAACTGAAAACCAACTCCCGGAGAACAGCTAACCGTAGCCGTTGTCTCACTTAATCCATATCCGTAAATAATAGGAATGTTTACAGACTGCAAGAACTCGTTGATTGTATCAGATAAAGGAGCACCTGCTACCGGGAAGATACGGCCTCGCTCAATCCCCAAGACCCGTTTCAATAGAGAGAATACTGTTTTATCATACATCTCGAACTTCAACTTCAGTTTAGTTGGAGCCGGGATTCCTTTGTTCTTATATTCCAGATTATACTTGCGCCCAGTTTCAATCGCACTTAAGAAAACTTTTTTCATCACGGGGGAGGAAGAATTAATCTTATCCTGTACTCCGGCATATACTTTTTCCCAGAAACGAGGGACACTACACATGGCTGTCGGACAAACCTCTTTCAAGGTGCTTTGAATCATCTTTGGATCCTGATTGATAGCAACCGTCATTCCTCTATGCAGACAATAGCATGTCCAAGCTTTTTCAAAAATATGGGTTAAAGGCAGGAAGCACATGGAGAGATCTTTATCCGTCATAGACAAGCGCATATCATGAATGCGCATTGCTTCCAGATAGTTATAATGATGAAGCATGACCCCTTTAGATTCTCCCGTAGTTCCCGAAGTATATATAATGGTAGCCAGATCCTCCGGTGTAGCCTCGTTCATGCGAATCTTAACAACCGATTCTGCGTGTGCATTATCGCCTAAACGTAAGAAGTCATCAAAATAAATAGAAGTTTTATCTTCCGGATTTAATTTCACTTGAGAATCAAATATAATCAAGCGTTCCAATACTTTTGACTCCTTCAATACTTTAAAGGCATTATTGTATTGTAGCTGTTCGCCCACAAATAAAGTACGGATTTTTGCATCATTAATAATGTACTCAATCTGTCCGGGAGAATTGGTCGCATACATCGGAATAGAAACTATTCGATTGGCATAAGCGCCGAAATCGGTGTACAAACATTGTGGCATATTCTGAGAATAAACACCTATATTCTCCTGAACTCCTACCCCAAACTCTGCCAAAGCTTTCGCTGTGAGCATAACCTTGTCTGAAAAATCTTTCCAAGAGATTTTCAACCATTTTCCAGTTGCATTATCACGATGTTTTAACGCAGTGCGAGATCCATATTTTTCTGCCTGGCGATGAACCAATTCGGCAAAGTGGTAATAAATCATAATTCTTTATTTTGAATTGACACTACAAAAGTACGCTTTTCCCTCATATTTAATACTATATCAGTTCTATTTTTACACAAAATCAGTTTCTTTGTGCAATTTCAATGTTAAAATACAATAAACAAAGTAGTATGTATTGCATAGTACACAGGTAATACATATTTTTGTGGTATAAAAACAGAAATAGATATGAATGCAGAGAACGTAAAATCACAAATGAGAAAAGGGACATTAGAATACTGTATTCTATTGCTCCTGAGAAAAGAGCCGGCTTACACCTCTGACATCATCCAAAAGTTACAAGAGGCCAAGCTGATTGTAGTTGAAGGAACGCTATATCCTCTATTAACAAGATTAAAGAACAGTGAATTTCTAAGTTATCAGTGGATAGAATCTACTCAAGGTCCTCCTAGAAAGTATTATCAACTAACTCCCAAAGGGGAAGAATTTCTCAAAGAGTTAGAAACTGCTTGGCAGGAACTAAATGACACCATTAATCACATTAGAAACAATTAAAATCATACAACAATGAAAAAGACGCTTACAGTTAATTTAGGAGGTACCGTTTTTCACATTGATGAAGATGCCTACCAATTACTTGATAAATATCTTTCTAATTTGCGTATCCATTTTCAAAAGGAAGAGGGGTCTGAAGAAATTATGGATGATTTTGAAATGCGTATTTCTGAATTGTTCAACGAACGTATCCGTTTAGGATATGAGGTCATAACCATTGAACATGTAGAAAAGGTTATTGAACGTATGGGAAAACCGGAAGAACTTTTTGGAAATGAAGACGAAAATGAGAATAAGCAGGAAGATACAAAAACACACTCTTTCTTAGGAAATGAACCGGTAGAGGGGAAAAAGCGACTCATGCGTGATCCAGACAATCGGATATTAGGAGGTGTTGCAAGTGGTATTGCAGCTTATTTGGGTTGGGATACAACAGCGATACGTTTAGCAATGATACTTCTACTTTTTATCCCATACGCTTCTATGATTATTTTCATCTATCTTATCCTATGGATGATAATGCCATTAGCACGGACAGCTGCAGATAAACTAATCATGCGTGGACAAAGTGTTACACTTGAAAATATAGGGAAAACCGTAACTAACGGATTTGAGAAGGTTTCTAATAATGTTAATGACTATATAAGCTCAGAGAAGCCAAGGAATTTCTTACAAAAGTTAGCGGATTTAGTAGTCTATATATTCGGTTTCATTTTAAAATTTACAGCAATACTAATAGGATTGCTTCTACTTCCTCCATTGGGACTAATCGTATTTATCTTAGTAGTCATAACATTTGCTATCTTAGTTGGAGGAACACAGGTACTTTACCAGTTGTCCCCATTTGGCGCTGATTGGGTAGCAGGAGCTCCAACCTCGTTGGTAATTATGGGATGTATCGGCATTATACTGTTAATCGGTATTCCTATATTCTCATTGGCCTATGCAATTTGTACACAGCTATTTAAAGTGAAGCCGTTACCCAATGCAGCCAAATGGACACTTGTTATATTATGGTTAGTATCTATCGCATTAAGTATTGTCTATTTCTATCAGACAGGAATAAATGGATGGAGTACATTACCTTGGTTTGAATTAGACATCTAATAAAATTTTATTGTTATGAGACATCTTTATTCATTATTATTCATTCTTTTAGCTGGAGTTCTATGCTCTTTCTCTTGCACTATTAATCTAAATTTAAAAAGAGTTCAAGGGGATGGAAACATTATTAGCCAAGAGATTCCAATTAGTGATTACAATCAATTGGGAATTAAAGCTCAAAATATAAAGCTTGTTTATACCCAATCAAACGAGGCTCCTTATCTAAAAATAGAGACGGATCAAAATATAATGAACGTTTTAGAAGTCAAAATAGATGATGAAGATAAAGAACTAATCATTCGTCCTAAAGATAAGCGAACTCAAATCACTCCAACGAAATTTATAATTACAACTAATTCTACCGCATTAAAAGAATTTCAGGTATCAGGAAGTGGTAATTGTAATTTAGGGAAAGGACTGACAGGAGATAAATTAGAAATTGAATCTGCCGGAGGATGTATCATACAGGCTGACTCCATTACGGTCAATCGTCTAAATTATGAAAGTGCTGGGAGTGGAAAGATTAACTTAAGTGGTACTGCAAATCATGTAGAAATTGAAAGTGCAGGAGCATGTACAGTTAAAGCTTTCGATTTACAGACGAATATTTTCGATTGTGAAATTGCCGGTAGCGGAAATATTGAAATAACAGTAAATAAAGAAATTTCCGCTCAAGTAACAGGCTCCGGTACCATTTTATACAAAGGGAATGCTCAACAAATAAAGAAACAGGTTGTCGGAAGTGGTAAAATCTCAAAAGTGGAATAACTTTAGAATTCTGTTCATAACATTGATGTGTTTAAAAGAAAGCTGTCCTTTCACAAGGAGAGCTTTCTTTTTAGGTCAACAATTCTATGAGCAAAAACCACCAATGAATAAAAAATCGCTCCTCTTTTATGCTCAAGAGAAGCGATTACAAATATAACAATTTTCTATAAATTCTTCCTTTATTTTATTTAAAAGCTGCTCTAAGTCGCATAGCAAGATCTGCCAATTCTTCTTGCGAAACTTGCATCTTTTCTCCTCCAAAATACATATCGGACTCCTTCTGAATAGGAATCAAGTGAATATGAGCATGAGGAACTTCTAACCCCATTACAGCTAATCCTACTCGTTTACAAGGAATTACTTTCTCTTGTGCTTGGGCTACTCGTTTTGCGAAAGCCATCATACGTCCCAATACAGAATCATCAATATCAAAAATATAATCAATTTCTGTTTTAGGAATTACCAATGTATGACCTGCCGAAACCGGATTTATATCCAAGAAAGCAAAGAATTCTTCATCCTCTGCCACTTTATGGCAAGGGATTTCACCTGCAACAATTTTACTGAATATTGAAGCCATGATCTTATTTCTTTAAATTGATATTTCTAAAATCTCAAAGCTCATCATACCTGAAGGCACTTTGATATCTACAATATCCCCTACCTTCTTTCCCATCAATCCCTGAGCAATAGGAGTACTTACCGCTATTTTCCCTTCCTTTAAATTTGCCTCTGAATCTGAAACTAAAGTATAAGTCATAACGGCATTATTTTTGGTATTCTTAATCTTTACCTTATTTAAAATCTGAACCTCATCTGTTTGTACACGAGATTCATCAATCAAACGAGCATTTGCAATCAAGCCTTTCAATTGAGCAAGTTTCGCTTCCATGATTCCCTGTGCTTCTTTTGCCGCATCGTATTCTGCATTTTCAGATAAATCACCTTTGTCACGGGCTTCTGCTATCTGGGCAGATATTTCCGGACGTTTCACGGTTTCCAGATAATTAATTTCAGACAAAATCTTATCATAACCTTCTTTCGTCATATAGCTTACTGCCATATCTAATCCTCCTATTTTATTTAAATTGTTATTACTAATTACTACATAATAAAAAAAGAATCCCGACCAACAACTTGGCCGGAACTCCCCTTTCTCTTATTTCTGATGTTGCAAAGATAAGTCTTCTTTTTAAGATTCGCAACCTTTGCAAAGTGCTTTATAACATATAAATCTGAATGTTAGCTTTAACAAATTAAAGCACTGCCTTTACATCTGTTTCCAATTTATTCAAATCATCAACTCGTTTTACCAAATTACCTTTACGATCCAAGATGAAAAGAGCCGGTAACTGTCTTACATTATACAGACCTGCAATCTGTGAATAAACAGACTGTGGATCACGCACACAAGTCCAAGGTAAATTAGAAGCTCCATTTTTCCAAAAATGAGAATCGCTATCTAATGATACTTGGTAAACCTCTAATCCCTGTTTATTATATTTTGTATACAAATCCCCCAATGCCATATTCAAAGCAGGAGACCATTCTGTTTGATAAGCCGTAAAATTGATTAAAACAACCTTACCCGGAGCAATTGTTGATAATTTCACAATTTCTCCTTTTGTATTAGGTAATTCTATATCTAAAAATGAAATTTCTTTCGCTTCAACATTACTATAATCAAACGGACGTTGAGCACGCAAAACCTTCATTGACTGTAAAGTCAAATTATGCAAATGTTTAGCCCGAGGACTCTCTGGATAATGATGGTCATAACTGGTAGCCACGGCTCCATATACCTTTACATCTTTTTTATCATATAAATCAAAGAACAATAAACCATCTATCTGTTGAAACAAAGCATAATAGGCAGCCGTTGACATAGGAGCAGAGAAAATACATTTCCGAGCAATTTCCTTATAAGCTTCAGCTGCACCCAACACTTTGGAACGATACGTGGTATCAGAAATCATTTTGTCCTCATAATCTTTACGCAAACGACTAATTGCCTGGTTTGCGTCCAGTTGAGCCAAAGTAATTTCTTTAATTGCCTCTGAGTTTTTGGAGCCTTCCACTGAATAAGAAGTCGCAAACGTTCCTGCATCTGCAACAATAGAGACTGTCTCTGTTGAATCTATAGAAAAGTTGATTAACTGATTATTTAAACGTAAACGATAAAAATCAGGATATTCCGGACGTTTCTTCGTAAACTCATATTTACCATTAGAAGTCAACTTGACAGAATCAAGGACTGTTACGTCAGTGATACCTACATTTTCTAAATACATAAGTTGCCCTTCTGCTCCAGAGACAACTCCCTTTACTGTAAATTCAGAAGAGTTATTACAAGCAGAAAATAAGAACAAACATAGTCCCAAAACATTCAACAATCGCACGGATAATTGTTTCATCATTTCTTTTACCTTATTTTTTAATTCGCTGCAAATATACATTAATTTACAATTATGACACCATTATTAGGAAAATCTTCCTTTTATTTTTAGAAAAAAGTCGTTTTCTCCTTTTTTTATTTTCATTTTCACATGATTAGAGCTAAACTTTCACTACCTTTGCGCCAATTTTACAGATAGAAAAATAAGAAAAAAAGATTATGCTTAATCCAATTACAAAGACGATCGAGTTGGCTGATGGAAGAACCATCACCATCGAAACCGGGAAATTGGCAAAACAGGCAGACGGTGCAGTTACCGTACGTATGGGTAACACTGTGTTGTTAGCTACTGTTTGTGCCGCTAAAGACGCAAACCCGGGAGTTGATTTTATGCCGTTACAAGTAGAGTACAAAGAAAAATTCTCAGCATTTGGACGTTTCCCAGGAGGTTTTACAAAAAGAGAGGGTAAAGCTTCTGATTATGAAATTTTGACAGCACGTTTAGTAGACCGTGCTCTTCGTCCTCTTTTCCCAGATAATTACCATGCAGAAGTATATGTAAACGTTATCTTATTCTCAGCAGACGGAGTTGATATGCCGGATGCTTTGGCTGGTTTAGCAGCTTCTGCGGCATTAGCAGTTTCAGATATTCCGTTCAACGGACCGATTTCTGAATGCCGTGTGGCTCGTATTGACGGTCAATATGTCGTAAACCCGACGTTCTCTGAATTGGAAAAAGCAGATATCGATATAATGGTAGGTGCAACTATCGATAACATCATGATGGTTGAAGGAGAAATGAACGAAGTTCAGGAATCTGAGATGTTAGAAGCGATTAAAGTTGCACATGAAGCCATCAAAGTTCAATGCCAGGTGCAGCTTGAATTATCAGAAGCTTGTGGTAAATTAGTAAAGCGTGAATATTGCCACGAAGTAAACGATGACGAATTACGTAAAGATGTACGTGAAAAATGTTACGACAAAGCTTATGCCGTAGCTACCTCTGGTACAGATAAACATCAACGTGCTGAAGCATTTGAAGCAATCGTGGAGGAATACAAAGCACAGTTCTCTGAAGAAGAATTGACTGAAGAGAAGGTTGAAATGATCGGTCGCTACTATCATGATGTAGAAAAAGAGGCTATGCGTCGTGCTATTTTGGACGAAGGTAAACGTTTAGATGGTCGTAAGACAACTGAAATTCGTCCTATCTGGATCGAAACAGATTGCTTACCTGGTCCTCACGGTTCAGCTATTTTCACTCGCGGTGAGACTCAATCACTCTCTACTGTTACTTTAGGAACAAAAGCGGATGAAAAGATTGTTGACGATGTATTGGTTCATGGAAAAGAACGTTTCTTATTACATTATAATTTCCCTCCGTTCTCAACAGGTGAAGCAAAAGCTTCTCGTGGTGTAGGTCGTCGTGAAATTGGACATGGTCACTTGGCTTGGCGTGCATTAAAACGTATGGTTCCTGAAAACTATCCGTATGTTGTACGTGTAATGTCTGACATTTTAGAATCTAACGGTTCTTCTTCAATGGCAACTGTATGTGCAGGTACTTTGGCGATGAGAGACGCAGGTGTTCCAATGAAGAAGCCGGTTTCAGGTATTGCTATGGGATTGATCTCTGAAAATAAAGGTCAGAATTATGCAATTCTATCTGATATTTTAGGTGATGAAGACCACTTGGGTGATATGGACTTTAAGGTAACAGGTACTAAAGACGGTATCACTGCTACCCAGATGGATATAAAAGTAGATGGTTTATCTTATGAAATTCTTGAAAATGCACTGGCTCAAGCAAAAGAAGGTCGTATGCATATTTTAGGTAAAATCTTAGATGCTCAACCAGAAACTCGTTCTGATTTGAAACCGCATGCTCCACGTATTGAAACAATGACTATCGGTAAAGAATTCATTGGTGCAGTAATTGGCCCGGGTGGTAAGATTATTCAGGGTATTCAAGAGAAAACAGGAGCTGTTATCACAATTGAAGAAGAAGACGGTGTTGGTAAAATTGAGATTTCAGGTACAAACAAAGCAACAATTGATGCAGCTATTCGCGCAATCAAAGGAATCGTTGCTGTTCCAGAAATCGGAGAAGTATATGAAGGAAAAATCTCTTCAATCATGCCTTATGGCGCATTTGTTGAATTCATGCCAGGTAAGGACGGATTATTACACATCTCTGAAATCGATTGGAGACGTTTAGAGTCTGTTGAACAAGCCGGTTTGAAAGAAGGCGATACTGTTACTATCAAATTAATGGATATCGATCCTAAAACTGGAAAATTCAAATTGTCTCGTAAAGTATTACTTCCGAAACCGGAAGGTTATGAAGAACGTCCACAAAGACCGGAAAGAGGTCCAAGACCAGATCGTGGCCCTCGTCAAGACCGTGGAGACCGTGGTCCTCGTCGTGAACATTAATTGGATTAAATTATTTATTATAAAAGAGGGAGAAACTTCACTGTTTCTCCCTCTTTTGTTTTCTACCTTAAGATTTATTTACTTTGTACAACCAGCACAGCGCGGTTTGATCTGTTTAAAGAAGTCATTACCTTTGTTGTCAACTAAGATAAACGCTGGGAAATCTTCTACTTCAATCTTCCAAATTGCTTCCATACCCAATTCCGGATATTCTACACATTCAATACTCTTAATATTATTCTGTGCTAAGATAGCAGCCGGTCCACCGATACTACCTAAATAGAAGCCACCATGTTTCTTACAAGCGTCAGTCACTTGCTGACTGCGATTTCCTTTCGCCAGCATAATCATGCTACCTCCATGACTCTGGAATAGATCAACATACGGGTCCATACGACCTGCTGTTGTCGGTCCCATAGAACCACAAGCCATACCTGACGGAGTCTTCGCCGGACCTGCATAGTAAATCGGATGATCCTTGATGTATTGAGGAAGATCTTCACCACGGTCCAAACGTTCTTTTAATTTTGCATGAGCAATATCGCGACCAACGATGATTGTACCATTCAAAGAGAGACGAGTCGCAACCGGATACTTATCCAATACCTTCAAGATCTCTTCCATCGGTTGGTTCAAATCAATCTTCACTGCATTACCTTCGCCCGCTTGACGTAATTCTTCCGGGATCAATTCTCCTGGATGGCTATCTAATTTCTCAATCCAAATACCCTCTTTGTTAATCTTACATTTGATATTACGGTCTGCAGAACAACTAACCCCTAAACCTACAGGGCAAGAAGCTCCATGACGTGGCAAGCGAACAATACGAATATCATGAGCTAAATACTTACCGCCAAACTGTGCACCCAAACCGATATTATGAACCTCTTCCAATACCTGTTTTTCCAATTCTACATCACGGAAGGCGCGGCCATACTCGTTACCTGTAGTAGGTAAATTATCATAAAAACGAGTAGAAGCTAATTTCACAGTTAATAAGTTCTTCTCAGCAGAAGTACCACCGATAACAACTGCAATATGATAAGGAGGACAAGCAGCAGTACCTAACGTTTTTATCTTTTCAATAATGAAAGGAACTAATGTAGCAGGATTCAAGATTGCCTTTGTTTCCTGATACAAATAGGTCTTATTAGCAGAACCACCTCCCTTTGTAACACAAAGGAAATGATACTCCATGCCTTCAGTTGCTTCAATATCAATCTGAGCAGGTAAATTACACTTGGTATTAACCTCATCATACGTATTCAACGGTGCATTCTGAGAGTAACGCAAGTTCTCTTCTGTATAGGTCTTGAAAACACCTAAAGACAAAGCCTCTTCATCGCAATAGCCGGTCCAAACCTGTTGACCTTTCTCACCATGAATAATCGCTGTACCAGTATCTTGACAGAAAGGAAGTACACCTTTCGCTGCAACTTCTGCATTACGCAAAAAAGTCAGTGCGACATATTTATCGTTATCACTAGCTTCTGGATCGCTCAAGATTTTAGCGACCTGTTCATTGTGTGAACGACGAAGCATAAAAGATACATCACGGAATGCAGCATTTGCCATTGCCGTAAGTCCTTCCTTTGCCACTTTCAAGATTGGTGTTCCTTCAAATTCAGAGACTGAAACATAATCTTTTGTAAGCAAATAATACTCAGTTGTATCCGGTCCCAATGGGAACATCGGCTGATAATGAAACGGAGTTGTTGCCATAATACGCTATATTTAATTTAATAAAATCGTTTTTTATCCTTCATCCCTACTTTTAAGGGTTGACAAACTTAAGGAAAAACACTCAAAAAAACGAATAAAATTAAAATTTTCCTGGACCACCGCCCATACCTCCAAAAGTTCCCACAGTGGAAACGTATGACAAAGCATTTTATCGTTATTTTGCTCAATCGTCGCGGTTGAACCATTATAGGTAATTGTCACCCGATTACTGAATCATCATATCCAGAAGAACACGAAACACCATTGCCTAATACAATAAGCAACAACACATAATAACAATATCGTTTCATCCTTTTCATATTTATTTTTATTATATCATAATTTAAAACTGTATCCTATTCCAATAATATGCCCACCCTCTTCGAAAGCAGAGCAAAAGTTACTTACTAAGTAGAACCTCCTCTACTTAGTAAGCAGCTTCCTCTCTACTTACTAAGCAGAGAAAAGGCTACTTAGTAAGTAACCGACTGTCTACTTACTAAGTAGGTTTTCACCCCTTTACGAGCAGAACATTTTTTACTAAGAAAACGATAGTTTTTTTACTGAAAACGCTTTGATATTAAAAAAGAATGTGTACTTTTGCTCTCGGTTATTGAGATGACCATTATTTTTTACAAGACGAATTAATTTTTTTATTTTACAGACTATTTCAACGAAAATTTAAAGACAGATTTTTAAATAACTTTTTAAACACATTTTTAAAATATACTTTATTACATCTTTTTATTGAACTATATTTTTTATTTTAAGACGAATCTCAATAACCAAAATCATTTTTTTATTTTTTAACTATTAAATACGGTAGATATGGCATTCAAATTCCGTCGTATCAAAAAAGTATTCGGTTTCGACAAGAGTAAAACCGAAAAGTACGTGGTAGTTCCAGATAGAGCAACTCCCGTATCATTTAGAAATCTTTGTGAGCAAATTGCACTGATTTCAGGTATTAACTTAGGAAACGTGCAGGCAACACTGTTCGCCTTAGTCCGATCCATGAAGACTTTCTTCCAGGAGGGACATGCCGTCCAAGTAGAAGGGTTCGGAACCTTCATGCCTTCGTTTAATGCCAAAAGTTCCCAGATTGAAGAAGAAGCTAATGCTGACTCCATCGTACGAGTCAAGCTCCGCTTTATTCCCTGTGATGAATTGCGAACCATGTTGAATAATATTACTTTCACATTCAATGAGAAAGATAGTACCAACGACAGCAAAACATCCACAAGCACAGAAGAGGATGAACAACCGGACGAACTTTAAATAGTCCACCCCTTCTGTAAATAGAAAACTCCCCAGGCCTCCAATAGGGTTTGGGGAGTTTTTAGCAAAAAGTCTGACATATCGAAAAAAACATACCTTTGTGTCGTTCTCACGCCGATTTGCGGGTGGGAGCAGACATATATATAAAAGGCGTTTATTGAGCGTCTTGTCTTCTACATTTCCAAACTTCGCAACTTTGAGAATACACAAGAAGGCAGGGCAACGA
>JAFUOJ010000001.1 GCA_017481945.1 Parabacteroides sp.
CTCTTTTCCCGGATTGTACTTACAATCCCAAGATGGCTTTTGTTCGTGAAGACGGACTTTATATCTCTGCCAGCCATGCGTTCAGTGAAAACTATTCGGATGATTGGTTGAAGTTCCAACGGTTTGAATTAGTAAAAGAGTGAGCCTCGTCGCAGCTCGTGCTGAGGGTTCCGAACGTTGGAAAGCGTCGTCGCAGCTCGTGCTGAGGGTTTCGAACGTTGGAAAGTGTCGTCGCAGCTCGTGCTGGGAGTTCCGAACGTTGGAAAGTGTCGTCGCAGCTCGTGCTGGGAGTTTCGAACGTTGGAAAGTGTCGTCGCAGCTCGTGCTGAGGGTTCCGACCGTTGGAAAACGTCGTCGCAAGCTGCGATAAGAATTTTAAGGAGTTTAAGTTGTTTTGTGTCGAATATATTACTACCTTGCCGAACACTTATTAATTTTAACAATATGAGGTTTGTACATTTTACAGAGCCTGCGCTCTCTCGTTTGAACAATGCGGAATATGCAAGTTTTATTTCGCGTTTTATGGGATACCTTCCTTTGGCGGAAGAGACAACCGATGAAAATATCCCAGATGAATTGGATTTGGATGACCCCGAATTAGGTGCACCCGCCTTAGCGATTCCGGCGGAAATAGTTTCGCAGATGAAGACCTTACTGAGTCAGTTGACGGATTTGACCAAACAGACTCGTTCGAGTGTCGAAACGAAAAAGATGAATGATTTAGAAAAGCAGCGGGACGCTATCGCTACTTTTATTACAAACCGTGTGTATCGTTCCAGTACCTTACCGATGGAGGCTGAAAAGGAGGCCGGTGAATTACTGTATAATACGGTGAAACCTTATCTCGGCATTGCTGAGTTGCCGCTGAATCAGGAGACCATTACGATCAAAGGGTTGTTGATGGACTTGCGTAAAGAGGAATTTGCGGAAGCGGTGGTGACGTTAGGTTTGGTGAACTATATGAACGAATTGGAACGTGTGAACAATGCGTATGAAGAATTGTCCGTTCAACGTACTTCGAATAATGCCCTGCAACGTGCGAGCGCAAAGAGTCGCGAGTTACGTACGGAAATGAATGGGCTGTATACGGATATGACGGACCTGGCTTTTGCAAGTAATGTCTTGAATCCTTCCGAAGAGAGTGCCGCCTTTATTCGGGATGTGAATAACCTGATTGCAGAGACACAAGCGACTCGCAATCTGCGTGACAGTGGAACAAGTTCAGATAAGGCGGAAAGTGATCAGCCTGCTGAATTATAGTTGGTAATACTAAAGTGAACGGGGCGTCTCCTGATCGAGAGACGCCCCGTTTTTTTATCTGATGAAACTTTTATTCCAAAATATCCATGTGAGAAAGCCATTTCCGAAGCAGGTCTTTCATCTCTTGATAGTAAGAGAATGAATATTTAAATCCCCAGCCATGTCCACCGGTTGGGAACATATAAAGCGAAGCCGGAATGTTGTGTGCCTTCAAAGCGGTGTAGTAACGAATCGAATTTAGGGGAGAAACTGCGTCGTCGTTCTCACTTAATAATAACAAGGTCTTAGGAGTCTTGTCGTTTACCTGTTTTTCCAAAGAGTAGCGGTTGACCAACTCCGGGTCATTCAGGTATTTATCTCCAAGCAGATTCTTTTTGCTGCCCATGTGGGTGATTTCGTCGTCAAAGCTGATGACCGGATAGTAAAGAATGGCGAAGTTCGGACGGTTTTCATCCTTTGCCAAGTTGCAAAGAGAGGCAGCCAAGTGACCTCCGGCAGAAGAACCGATGACCCCGATGTTGTGCGTGTCGATGTTCCACTCTGTCGCCTTTTCTTTGATCATGGACATAGCCTTTTCTGCGTCTTCCAAAGGATAGGTATGGTTCCCTTTGGCTAAGGTTCTATATCGTAGGACGATTCCAGCCATGCCATTAGAGGCGAACCATTTGGCTACGTCACGTCCTTCGTGGTCCATTGCTACAATCCAGTAGGCACCTCCGGGACAGATTAAAACGGCGGGTGTCGGCTTCTCGGATTTAGCCGGTAGATAGACCTCAATTTCTACGACGCTGGCTTTCGGGTCGTTCGGCCAGAGTTTGATCGGCTCAACGTTTTGACCCCATAGAGTAGGGGCTATGAATAGGAATAGGAGAGAAAATATGTGTTTCATAATAAATAAGTGTATCAATGGATGATTAAAAAAACTCTTCTACCAATAGAGAAAAAGATCCTATTGATAGAAGAGGAATAGTAAAAGCGTGTTTATGCCCCTGCGTAAATCAAGAAACCTAACCCGATAACGAACAAGACGAACATACCGGTGTTCAAGTAATCAGAAGAACGCGGTGCACCTTTAAATTCGTGCCAAATCAAGATACCCCACAAAGCAGACACCAAAGTAGCACCCTGACCTAAACCGTAAGAGATAGCGGCACCTGCCTTTTCAGAAGCAATCATACTGAAAGACTGACCTAAACACCAGATCATACCGCCCAACATACCAACCAAGTGGGTCTTTGTGTTGCCTTTGAAATAACCGGAAGGAGAAACTGGTTCGCCTTCTACCGGGTGTTTCATGGCGATGGTGTTGAAGATGAAGGTACTTAAGAATACACCTACAGAGAAGATAAATACGGCAGTGTACGGAGTTAATTTGCCGGCTGCCGGTTCGATAAAGCTATCAAGGTCCATAGAAGCGGCTACAAAGCGATAGAAGAACGCCATGATAACGCCGGCTACGATAGAGAAAAGAATACCTTTACCGGAAACCTTCTGTGAATTGCCAACCAAGGCTTTTTTATAAGCTAATGCATTTAATAGAATAGCGACTGTGATTAGGGCAACGCCTAAGAAGATGTACATCGGTTCTCCTTTGGCTGCGCCGAAGTAGTTTACCAAAACACCTAATACAAGTGCCAAACCGATACCTACCGGGAAGGCTACAGACATACCGCAAATAGAGATGGCTGCAGACAACAGGATATTGGCAGCGTTGAAAACGATACCGCCTAAGAAGGCACTACCCAATGAAGTCATGTCGGCTTGCATTAAGTTCGGGATGAAACTTTGTCCCTGTGCACCGGTACTTCCTAATGTGAAAGCAGATACGATGGAGAAAAGTAATACACCGATCACATAGTCCCAATAGAAGAACTCGTATCTCCATGTTTTAGAGGCTAACTTTTGTGTGTTACCCCAAGAACCCCAACAAAGCATTGTTACAACGCAGAAGAGGATTGCTAATGAATAGTCTTGTACAATAAACATAATACTACATATTTTGATTGATTAATAAAAACGCATGAAAGCCGCCATGTATATATGGCGGCTTTAAAAGTACCTATAGCGGTTTATTATTGATGAGCCACAGGCTGCGGACCATCTGAATAAACCAACAAATCATTTACTTTGATATGTGTGTCCTTTTCAGGATTTAACCATTTGAAAGAAAGTGTATGTTTTCCCTTTGGCATTAAATATTTCCAAGCCAAATCAACACGATGACCTAATGTTTTTCCTGAAGGCAACACGATTGTTTCAGCTAATTCGCCATCAATGTACATCTCAACACGAGCGATATAGCCTTTTACCCCTTTGACACCACCGGTCAAAGCAAAACCGGTTCCTTCAAATTCAGTAGTAAACTCTTTTTTGTCTTCAATTGTTTTGTTGATCGCTCTGCGAGCAATAGGGAAGACTCCTTCGAAGCTTTGTTCCAAACGGACAGGTTTCGGAGCTTGGCAAGCAATAGTTATTTCGTTGTCTGTTACTTTACCACCGTTACGTTCGATTAATTCCAAAGCGTGTTTGAAAGAGGTTGCGTATGTTCTGTTCAAAGACATGTTGGTGTAAGCGAAGTTTCTGTCTTCTACCTGTCTTAACGCCTTCATCCAATATTCAGGGATTTTGCTGTAGCCTTGCATTGTAGCTAAAATACCAACGGCAGAGGCCGGGTTACAGTCTGAATCCTGACCGCAACGAGTTGCGATATCCATTGTTTTAAAGAAATCACCTTCGCCATATAGCAAACCGATGAGAACATAGGCACTGTTGATTGTTGCGTCAATGTTGTAAGGCATTAAAGTACCTTCTGGACAACCTATGTCTTGATTCCATTTCTTTTCACATTCAGCCCAAGTCTGTTTCCAATCGTTTGGATATTCTTTGTGCCAACGGATAACGTCACTCATACATTTGTGATATTTACTTTCGGCAGGAATTGTCTTTAAAGCCTCTTCTACTACAAAGTTAATATCATCAGATACGAAAGCTAATGAATACATCGCTCCAATGTAAACACCTCCATACCAACCGTCACCGTAGTTCATGATGTGACCGATCTTGTCTGAGATTTCACACTGAGTGTTAGGCATACCCGGAGTCATCAAACCGGCAAAGTCTGCTTCAATCTGGTAGTCAATATCGTCAGCATGCGGATTGTTTAACCAATGACCTGATTCCGGTGGCATGATACCTTGCATGATATTATAGCGAGCTGCAGCGTTTGCATGCCATAAACCGTAGTCTGCATAGGCAAAAGCATGAGCAAATGAATCGATAGGAGCGTCTAAACCTAAACGTTCAAAAACTTCGACAAATGTCAAGTCCATGTAGATGTCGTCGTAAAGAGAGGGGAAGTGGTCGAACATACCTTTTACACATCCATCGTTCCAACCGATAGGTACGTAATCTTGGATCATTGCACTTCTGTAACGAAATTCTGTAGGACCTCCATAGGTAACACCAATGGTTTGAGCGGCCCAACCTCCTTTAATTTTATCCATCAACTTTTCCTTACTCATGGTAACTGTTTCCGGAAGAGTTGCAGATGTGTTAGTCGGCTGTGTACAAGACGCGAAGCTTGTAATTAAAGCAGCTGCCAAACTTTGTAATAAAACTTTTTTCATGATGAAATATAATAGAATTAAATATTAGCAAACAGATGACTTTCGTGTTTAAAAACAATTATTTGTAATAAACGCTACAAAGATAATAGTTGATTTGATTTCTTTATGACTATTTTTCTCTGAAAAAGATAAGCCCAAACTATATTTTTTATTAAAATCTTTTCTTAATGAGTTTATATTTAAACCTTTCTTGTTTGGGTCAGTCTAAGGGTTTCGTTAAATCTCTAATTTTTATAGATATAAAATTTTTTTATAGATGTAGAAGCAGTACTTTTGTGGAAATAATAAATAATTAACATCAAATGAATTACTCTAAACATTTTATTAGCCTTATTTTTCTGGTTTCGGGCTTCTCTCTGCAAGCTCAAGAGAAAAGAGCCATGAATTTCGACGATATGGTCGGATGGGAACGAATCTCAGAACAGCGTCTGTCTAATAATGGACAATGGGTTTCTTGTAAAATGGAACCGTGGCGTGGTGATGGAACCGTGTATTTGTATAATAACAAAGGAGAAGAAATTGTAACTTATAAACCGGCTGCTGGCGCTCAGTTTAGTGCCTCTTCTCAATATTTGTTGGTAACAAAGACTCCTGCTTTGGAAGAGGTAGAAGCTTTGAAGCTTAAAAAGACAAAGAAGGATAAAATGCCGATGAACAGTTTGGTCATCAAGAAAATTGTGGGAGGTGAAGAAGTTATTGATTCTTTGAAGTCTTACAAGCTTTCAGAAACGGCTGACTTTATGGCTTATCAGCGAGGAGGAAAGAAAGATTCTACACTTTATATTCGTTCTTTGGATGGTACACAGACAAAAACTTTCCCGGCAGTTACTGAATATGGATTTGCAAAAAAAGGTAATGTTTTATATGTAGTTTCGGATTCTGTCCTTTATACCTATATTCCTCAACAGGGGGATAACCGAATTTCTGAAGGTAAAGGTGTTTTCAATAAGATTACTTTCTGTGAAGATGGTAGCAAATTGGCTTACTTGTTCTGTACAGAAAAAGATTCGACAGCTACACGAAGCAGTTTGTATTTGTCAGAAAACAATGGAACCGGTAAATTGATTGCGGAAAGAACAAATCAAGCATTCCCTAAATCATGGGTAATCAGTGAAAATGGAAACGTCTATTTTTCTAAGGACGCTAATCGTTTATTCTTCGGTACTGCTCCAATGCCAAGACAAAAAGATACTACAGTCTTAGCGGAGAACCGTCCGAATGTACAGGTTTGGAGCTGGGATGAAAAATCTCAATATACAGAACAGGTATTCTCTTTGAAGTTTGCTTTGAAACGTTCTTATACAGCAGTCTATAACATCGGTT
Organism: Parabacteroides sp.; assembly: GCA_017481945.1. Taxonomy (GTDB): domain Bacteria; phylum Bacteroidota; class Bacteroidia; order Bacteroidales; family Tannerellaceae; genus Parabacteroides. The sequence goes on from JAFUOJ010000001.1 coordinate 6,210, forward strand.
CTGGTAAGTTGTTCCAAGTCGCAGATGATAAGTTACCGAATTTACGCACTGCAGAAGATGGAAATGTAGATATCGCTTTTGTTTCTACTTCTGAACCGTATGGAACTCAAAATATGTGGACGGCTCGTCATTTCTTTGATATTTATACATTCAATTTGGCAACGGGTGAAAAGGAACAGATTAAGACAAAGTTCCCTGCACATATGAGTTTCTCTCCAAAAGGTAAATATGCTTATTGGTATTGTGACCAAGACAGTTCTTGGTACACTCGTTGTATGGCAGATGGAAAAGAGTATCGTTTGACAACTCCGGAAACATTCCCTGCTTGGAATGAAGATAATGATGTGCCAAGTCATCCTCGTGCTCATGGTTGTGCAGGCTGGACTGATAATGATGAATATATCTTGATTAAAGACCGTTATGATATTTGGAAGTTCGATCCGAAAGGAAGTACAAAACCTGTTAATTTGACTGTAAACGGACGAGAAGAAAAGATTAGCTATTCTTTAATGCAGTTGTTAGATCGTGAAAAGAGATCTTATAACTTAAATGAAGTACAGTATTTGAATGGTTATAACGAGGTAACAAAGGGCTATGGTTATTATACTGCCAAGTTGAATAAACCGACTGCACCGAAAGCTTTGCTTGCCGGTAATTATAAGTTGGCAGCTTTGACTAAAGCAAAAGATAACAATACAGTTATTTATACAAAAGAAACTTATGAAGAATTCCCTGATATTTATTTGTCTGATATTACCTTTAAGAAGTCAACTCGTATTTCAAATGGTATCAAACAGCAAGATCAATTTATCTGGGGTAATGTAGAGTTAATCTCTTGGATGTCATTAGATGGTCGTCCTTTGGAAGGTTTGGTGTTTAAACCGGAAAACTTTGATCCGAACAAAAAGTATCCGATGATTGTAAATTTCTACGAAAGAAATTCTCAGACTTTATATAATTATCACATGCCGAGTCCGGGACGTTCACAGATTGATTATGCTTTCTATTTGAGTAATGGCTATATCATCTTTAATCCTGATATTCGTTATGTTGATGGCCATCCGGGAGAAAGTTGCTTCAATTGTGTAATGCCGGGTATTTCTAAGGTAGTTGCAGAAGGATATGTCGATGAAAAGGCAATCGGTGCACAAGGACATAGCTGGGGTGGTTATCAAGTAGCTCATTTGGCAACTAAAACGAACTTGTTTGCTGCAATAGAATCGGGGGCTCCTGTTGTTAACATGTTAAGTGCTTACGGTGGTATTCGTTGGGGATCTGGAAAGAACCGCTCTATGCAATATGAACATGGACAGAGCCGTATAGGTGGTAACATCTGGGAAAAACCAATGCAGTATATTGAAAACTCGCCATTGTTTAATATGGATAAAGTGACTACTCCTATCTTGATTCTACATAATGACGCTGATGGTCATGTGCCCTGGTATCAAGGTATCGAATATTTTGTCGCTTTGAAACGATTGGAAAAACCTGTTTGGTTACTTAATTATGTTGGTGAGCCGCACTGGCCGACAACTTTGCCGAATCGTGTAGATTTCCAGAAACGTATGTTCCAATTCTTTAATCACTATTTGCAGGGTGCTCCAATGCCTAAATGGATGAGTGAAGGGCGTAAAGCAATTGACGCAGACTTTGAATTAGGTTACTAAGTATTGTATGTTTTCTCTGTCGAGATAAAGAAAATGGTGAAAATAAAAGAGGCACTGCCCGAGGGTAGTGCCTCTTTTATGATATTAGGATTTTGCCATGCTTTTAGTAAAAAGTGGATAAATCTATAGACTGGGACTTTTCTCAAAAGTTCTCTTTTCACTACATCGGAATTTATAAATATTAAAAAATAAAGGCTTTTTGTTTTGAAACTATTACTATATTTGTCAATCGTAAATTAGATAAACATAGTTTAACGATAAGGAGAGATATTAAACGAATCAAAAAATATAAGAAATGAATTGGTTGAAAAAATGTGTGGTAGCTTTAATTTGTTTGTTACCATTGAGTTCTCAAGCCGCAAAGGTAGAGATTGTAGAAGTAAAGAGTGCTTCTATGAACAAGAAAGTAGAGGTTTTAGTTGTTTGTCCGGATGTGGCAGATACAAAAGATTGCCCGGTGGTCTATTTATTACATGGTCATGGAGGAAATGCTAGACAGTGGATTACTTTTAAACCTGAATTGCCTCGTTTGGCAGATGAAAAAGGAATCTATTTTGTTTGTCCTGATGGTAAAAATTCTTGGTATTGGGATAGCCCGACAAATCCGGAATATCGATATGAGACATTTGTTTCCAGTGAATTGATTCAATATGTGGATGAACATTATAATACAATTGCAGACCGTACAGGACGTGCTATCACTGGTTTGAGCATGGGTGGTCATGGTGCTATGTGGAATGGTCTTCGTCATAGTGATGTCTTCTCTGCTGTCGGAGCAACTGCAGGTGGTGTAGATATTCGTCCTTTTCCGAAGAATTGGAATATGAAAGATCAATTAGGAACCATTGAACAAAACCCGGAAAATTGGGAGAAGTTTACGGTAATTAACTTAGTCCCAAATCTACAAAAAGGACAGATTGCAATTATTGTGGATTGTGGTAAAGATGACTTCTTCTTTGAAGTAAATAAGAATTTCCACGAGGCTTTGGATAAACAAGGTATAGAACATGACTACATTGTTCGTCCAGGTAAGCATAATCGAGACTATTGGTATGATTCTATTGAATATCAAGTGTTGTATTTTCACAAACATTTTAAGAAGGTGAATACAAAGAAATAATTAATCTAAATAAACCGTGAAAAAAGAATATGGATAGAAGATCATTTTTAAAAGGTTCAACAATGGCAGGAGTTGCCGGTTTGATTTCATCAAATGCAGCTGCCAGTATCGTAACTCCTGATAAACCGGATTTTGTGAATGCAGATGATTCCAAAAGAAAGTTTACTTACAATAAGGATGGTAAGTTTAAGATTTTACAGATAACAGATACACATTATGTAGCTGGTAATCCGAAATCAAGTCGAGCTTTAGACAATGTTATTGAAATGCTGGATACCGAGAAACCTGATTTAGTAATTCATACGGGAGATGTTGTTTATGGTAAACCTGCTGAACAATCTATTCGTGAAATTTTAGCGCCTATCTCAGAACGGAAGATTCCTTTCGCTGTTGCTTTTGGTAATCATGACGAAGAATTTGACCGGACTCGGGCACAGATGTTGGATATTGTAATGAGTATGCCTTACAATATTAATACACGCATAGAAGGTATACATGGTGAAAGTAATGCTGTTTTAACGTTAGCGTCTCCAAAGACGGGTAAAGTAGATCGTGTTTTCTACTTGTTTGACTCCAATGCTTATTCTAAAATTAAAGGAATAAAAGGGTATGATCATATTCGTTTTGATCAGATAGCTTGGTATAGACAGCAGAGTGAGGCATTCACAAAAATGAATGGTGGTACACCTGTTCCCTCTTTCGCATTCTTTCATATCCCATTGATGGAATATAAAGGCAGTATTGCGGATGATCGGAATCATGTTATGAGGGGTATCAAGGGTGAATTAGTTGCTTGTCCGAATGTTAATTCAGGATTATTCGTTTCAATGAAAGAAATGAAGGATATACAAGCGATATTTGTAGGGCATGACCATAATAATGATTATGCGATGTATTGGAATAAGGTATTTCTTATTTATGGTCGTTTCAGTGGATGTGATACTGTTTATAATGATTTGAAACCAAATGGTGCACGTGTCATTGAGTTAACGGAAGGAGAACAAAGTTTCCGTTCTTGGATTCGTATTTTTGGTGGTCAGATAGATCAAGACTTACGTTATCCGGATGATTTCATGCCTGAGAAAAAAGTATAATATAATGTGTGCGAAAAAAGACTTATATTTATTTAGCTTACTTCTGCTGTCGTTTTTTCTCCCTGGGCAAATATTTGCACAGGGAGCACCGGCACAAAAGTTAGTGACTGTTATTGTTTCGCCGGATCGAGATAGTTGGAAATATCAGTCAAAAGAGGAGGTGACTTTTACGGTACAAGTGCTCAAAAATGAGAATTTGTTGAAAGACGTGATGGTAGATTATGAATTGGGACCTGAGTACTTTCCTGTGGTTACGAAGAAAGATGTTCTTTTGGAAAAAGGTAAGACAACATTAAAAACATCGATGAAAGAACCGGGCTTTTTGCGTTGTAAAGTAACCGCTAAAGTGAATGGAAAGAACTATGTGGGTATGGCGACAGTTGCGGTAGATGAGGAAAAGATTCAACCGACTACAGAAGAACCAGTTGATTTTGATACATTTTGGTCTAATGCTTTGAATGAAGCTCGGAAAGTACCGCTTGAACCAACAATGACCTTGTTGCCAGAGCAATGTACTGCTACTAAAAATGTTTATCATGTTAGTTTCCAAAATGAACGTCGAGGTTCTCGAATATATGGAATTTTGTCTGTACCCAAGAAGGCAGGAAAATATCCAGCGATACTTCGTTTGCCGGGGGCAGGAATTCGTCCGTACAGCGCAATTGATTTTGGAGAGGAGATTATTTCTTTAGCAATAGGTATTCATGGGATTCCTGCTAACTTACCTCAAGAAGTTTATTCGAGTTTATATAGTGGAGCGATGAGTAGTTATTATCTGATTAATCGAGATAATCGAGATACTTACTACTATAAGCGAGTATATATAGGTTGTGTACGTGCCGTTGATTTTATTTATTCTTTACCTGAATTTGATGGTAATACAATTGGGGTAACTGGAGGAAGTCAAGGTGGAGCACTTTCTATTGCAACAACTGCTTTGGATTCTCGTGTGAAATTCTTGGCTGTTCTTTATCCTGCTTTATGTGATTATGCTGGTTATCTAAATGGACGTGCTGGTGGTTGGCCACATTATTTTAAAAATGTGAAACCCTCAAAGGATGAAAAAGAGGCATTGGCATATTATGATATTGTTAATTTTGCTCGTCGAATAAAGGTTCCCGGTTGGTATAGTTGGGGATATAATGATGATACTTGTCCTCCTACTTCTATGTACGCAGCCTATAATTTGATTACAGCTGTTAAAGAACTTCATCTGTTTTTGGAGATTGGGCATTGGAACTATCCGGAACAACAATCCGAACGGGTTAAATGGCTACAAGAAAAATGTGGTAAATAAAATAGAAAGAGGTTCTTTATTACAAAAAGAAACCTCTTTCTATTTTATATTCTTTTGCGTTTTCTTGCGGTAGGATAGGGGACTAATTCCTATTTTATTTCTAAAAAAGTAAGAAAAATAATCAGATGATTCAAAATTTAGTTTAGCAGCAATATCGTGGACAGACATGCTTGTATTGCTAAGTAGTTCTTTGACTTTGCTAAGCTTAATCTGTAATATATATTGATGAGGAGTAATTCCTGTGTGTTGTTTAAATACTTTTCTAAAGTTTGAATAACTCATATTTGTGGATTGGGCAATATCTTCAAGGGTGAATTTATCATAGATGTTTTCTTGCATAAAGATACAGGCTTCTTGAATCTTTTGCATATTTAAGAATTCGTTGTTTTGTATTTGGTTTTTACTAATAGAAAGAATCAAACTAATTAAATAAAGTGTTAAGCTAGATAGTATCGCTTCATAACCATTCGGTTGAGTAATGGCAAAATCTAACATCTGAGAAAAGTTCTTAACTATTACTTCTTTAACACCAACATGATAAATAGGATCTTCTTTATTAATTATATGCGTCAATAGTTTCTCGAAGTATTTACCATGGAATGTAACCCAATATATATTCCATTTCGTATTGGGATTGGGATGATAGTTGTGCCATTGGTCTGGAAAAACAAAAAAAGCATCTCCTGACTGTACCTTTGTTTCTGGACAGTTGATTGAAGAAAACACCCCTTCTCCTTTACATATATATATAAGGCTAAAATCATTAAGAATAGTTCCCGGTTTAGTGTGTTTGGATGTGTTTTCATTAGATATAGGGATGTTTTTAGGTTCAGCACATTGACGACCAATACTATTTACTGACATCTCCCAAATATTTTCATCCATATTTGTTGGAAGATATTTAATGATGTCTGGTTTATTATCGTTGAACTCCATTTTTTACTCTATTATTTGCTATCTGCTAATTCTATTTTTCTATGGAAAAGAATCATTTTGAAGCAAAAATAGCAAGTTGTCTATGTTTTGTCAAAAAAGGATGTTTGTTTAAATAAATTAAAATGGACAAAAAACAATGTATGTAGGTCAATTTTATATGTTTGATAAAGTATTTATTTGTAAAACTATTCTAATCCTAAAGAATGAGTTTTGAATGTTATTTGTTTGATAATTAATGTATATATGAATGTTTACAGATATATTATAGTGCTTTGTCCTGTGTGACAAAAAACATAATTAAAGTGTCAATTATGAAATATGACTAAACGAATAAAAGATGTTTTTTTGCATAACTAAATATCGTTTAACTTTATTAGAAGTGATTATGAAAAATCGAGTATGGTTTGTGCTCTGTTTTCTCCTTGTGGGATTACAGGCTTTTGCGCAAGTATCGGTTTCGGGAAAGGTAGTTGAAGAAGCTACAGGTTACGAAGTGATAGGTGCGAATGTGGTTGTCAAAGGGACAACAGTCGGTACCATGACTGGTGTCGATGGAACTTTCCAACTTGCAGATATCCCAGGTGGAGAAAATGCAATTTTGGAATTCTCGTTCATTGGGTTTAAAACTCAAGAAGTAAAAGTTGGTACTCAACGTGAGTTTAACATCAAGTTGGCTGAAGATTCAGAAATGTTGGAAGAAGTTGTAGTAGTAGGTTACGGTACAGCTCGTAAAAAAGACGTTTCTGGTGCTATTTCTAATGTGAAGTTTGCTGATAGTGATGTAACAGCATTGCCTAACCCGAATGCATTGGCTGCTTTGTCTAGTAAAGTAGCAGGTATGAGTTATGCTCCGACAAGTAGTGCTGGTGAAAGTAACATGAGTACTATGACTATTCGTGGTAAGAATGCAATTCCTCAATCAACAGATGCTTCAGACCAGAGTGTCAATCAGCCATTGTTGATTGTCGATGGTGTAATCTCATTTGGCTCAATCAATGAAATTAATACCAATGACATTCAGAGTATTGACGTATTGAATGATGCTTCTGCTGCTGCAATTTACGGTTCTCGTGCTGCTAATGGTGTAATTGTTATTACAACAAAGAAAGGTCTTTCTGAAACACCGACTATTAACTTTAATGCAAACTGGAGTTTTTCAGATTGGGCTCGTATGCCGAAAATGGTGGATGATGAAGAAAAATTCATGAAAAACCGTTTCTATTCAAAACAGGCTGCTGGTTCTATTCCTGCTGACGCTGTTTATTCATCTAATTATGATAAGGCTATGTTGTTGAACTCAACAGAGTTAGATGCTTACAATGAAGGTATCTATACAAATTGGTTGGATGAAGTTTCACGTATTGGTTTTGCTCAGAAATATGATGTTAGTGTTTCTGGTAAGTCAAAAATAGTTAGTTACTATACTTCTGCTGATTACTACCGTCAAGAAGGTATCATGAAAGGGAATGATTATGAAAAATATAACATTCTTGCTAAGATGGACTTTAATTTGACAGATTGGTTAACAATGGGTATTAAAGGTAACTATTTAAGTTCAAGAAGTTGGGGTGTTCCTGCCCGTATGCAGAATGCAACTTGGATGTCTCCTTATTCTTATGTTCATGCTCGCCAAGAAGGTTATGAAGATTGGTACAACTCTAATCCGGACGGTAATACAGCCAGCCCATATTGGGGTTCAGGTGCGAATGACTCTCATTTGTGGACAGACAAGGAAAGCCACGGACAGAATGTGAATGGTGTGTTCTATGGTCAAATTGATTTCCCATTTTTGAAAGGCTTGTCTTATCGTTTTACATTGAATGCTCAGAGCAATACAAGTAGTGTTGATTTGTTTGATAACCCAGAGATGTGGGTAAATACAAATAATACTGCACAGATGGATGATCCTTCTCAGTTTGGTAAAAATGCAGGTGGTTATGCTTATACAGACCGTTCAACTACTTGGAACGTCGATAATATCTTGACTTATAATAAAGATTTAGGTGCTCATCATATGGACTTTATGTTGGGTTATACTCGTGAATCTTATAATTGGGAACGTTTGCGTATTGATTTCAAAGATTTCTCAACTCCTACAGTTTTGGGCGTTTATGGTGCTGAATCAGCTGCAACGAGAACAGTTACTCGTGACCGTACAAGAACACAAGCAGTTGCTTATTTAGGTCGTGCAAACTATAATTATAAGAATACTTATTATGCAACATTCAATTTCCGCCGTGATGGTTTCTCTGCATTTGCTCCGGGTAGTAAATGGGGTAACTTCTTTGGTGCTTCTGCTGCATGGGTTGTAAGTAATGAAGCCTTTATGCAGGACAATGTTGGTAATTGGATGGATTATTTGAAACTTCGTCTTTCTTGGGGTCAGAATGGTAGCCGTTCTGTATCAGCTTATTCAACACTTTCTACAGTAAATTCTACTTATACTTGGTTTGGTGATGCGGCTGGAGGTAGTACTTTAGGTTACTATCCTTATACATTGCCTAATAAAACATTGACATGGGCTACAGTAGAAAAATACAATGTGGGTATTGATTATGGATTCTTACAGGGTCGTATTGGTGGTAGTTTAGATATTTATACGGGTAAAACAACAGATATGTTGTTAAGTCGTTCTGTTCCATATCCAACAGGATTTAGTACAGCTAAAGATAATGCCGGAAAAGTAACCAATAAGGGTTTTGAATTCACAATGAATACGGTTAATATTGATGGAGATGGTAAGGATAAATTCCGTTGGACAACTAATTTGGTATTTGACTTGAACCGTAATAAGATTAAATCATTGTTCGGTAAAAATTGGGAAGGTAAAGAATCTGATGACGTAGCAAATGCAGTTGCTTATGGTTTTGATAGTTACTATGCATTGGTTATTGGACAAGCAATTGGCGCAGCTTATGACTTGAAGAAGTTAGGAATTTTCCAGAGTCAAGAAGAAATTGATAACTATGTAGATAAGGATGGTAATAAGATTCAACCTAATGCTGTTCCTGGTGATATCAAGTTTTTAGACTACAATGAGGATGGTAAGATCTCTGGTGATGACCGTCATTACATTGGTGATATGAACCCATTGTTTACCATGAATTTAGGTAATACTTTGGCTTGGAAAAACTTCTCTTTGTATTTCAACTTCCGTTGGATGCAGGGTAATGACGAACACTTCTTGGGTTATGACCCGAATGCGTTTGGAACAAGTATGACAAGTGGTGCTCAGTTGGATGCTGTAGAACCATGGACTACTGAAAATCATTCAGATAAGTATCCTCGTTACGGTTGGACTAATACAAATAACTATTTATTCTGGAATACGCGTTCATTCTTGAAATTGAAAGATTTAGTATTGTCTTACAATATCGAAGCTGATGTGTTAAAGAAGTTGGCTGTATCTAAATGTCGTGTTTATTTATCAGCAACAGACTTGTTTACAATTACTGGTTGGTCTGGTCTTGACCCTGAAAATGGTGGTACAATTGCCGCAGGTGCTTCTTCTAGTCGTTATGGTAGTAATGGTACATTCAAAACTGTTTCTTTAGGCGTTAATTTATCATTTTAATTATCTATAAATTTTGAAAATCATGAAACTAAATAAATTTTTATTGTCAACTCTTGTCGGAGCCTCTTTAACTGTGGGCTTTACAAGCTGTAATGATGGAGATTTCTTGGAAGAGCATTCATATAATTTGGATAGTAATACATTCTATAATTCTGAGAACGATATAGAAATGGCTTTGAATTCCTGTTATCAACGTGTTCAGTATATGGTGATGGGAGTAATGCATAATCAGCACTCATGGAATTTAATGGGTATAGATTATGATACATTCGCTAATACATCTGGTACTGGTAATTTTGCTGACTGGAGTAGAGTCTCTGTTGATAATGGGTATGGTCGTCACTGGTTTGATAATTGTTACCAATTGATTAACCGTGCTAATACAGTTATCGATATGATCGATGATCGTACGGATATTAAGTATGCAAATGGAAAGAAAGAGGAACTTCGTGCTGCTGCTTGTTTCTTCAGAGGTTGGTCTTATCGTATTTTGGCAAGTATGTTTGGTAATGTGCCTTTGGTAGACCACGCTACAACTGAAATCGAAACAGCTTATAACGTTGTTACTCGTCAGGAAATTTGGGAGTTCTGTAAAGAAAACTTTGAGTACGCAGCTCAACATTTACCAAAAGACGCAGAGAAACCGGGTCAAGTAATTCGTGCTGCAGCAGATCATTATTTAGCTGAAATTTCGTTAGCATTAGGTGATTTTCAGGACGCTGTAGACGCTGCAACTCGTGTTATAGATGGTACTGATGGTAATTATCATATTATGACAACTCGTTTCGGTTCTCGTGCTTCTCAGGCTACTGACCGTTATGGTAATTCTTTAGCTGCTCCTGCGGGTGCTTATTGGGATTTGTTCCGTCAAGATGGAAATCAAAACTCAGAAGATAACCGTGAAGCACTTTGGGTATGTCAGTATAATTACAATACTTATTCAACAGGTGGTGGTGGTAACACTTGGTATCGTGCACGTTTCAATGCTACTGAGCAAGCTTGGATGCAGGCTACAATTTTATGCAATACAACAAAACGTACTTTGGATAATGGTGATCAAGCTTATTTGTTTGGTGTAAATACTGCTTGTTTCCCGGCTACAGATGCTAAAGGTAATCCAATTAAAGGTAGTCTTGAATCTCCTGTTAAAGGGTATGAAGATCGTCAGGAAGCAAATGTTCAACGTGACTCTATGGGAGCAGGTACAGGTTGGTTTGGATGTCAAGTTCGTTTGAATGACTATGTAAAAGCTGAAATTGGAGAAGGTCTTTGGAAAAATGCAAAACAGGGAGATCGTTTAGATATTCGTGGTTCAGAAGTAATGATGCAACGAAATTGGTATACTCCGGGTGGTACTCGTTGGAAAGATGAGTTGGCTGCAGCTGTTGCACGTTCTGAAGAAGCTAAGGCAACAGGAAAGAATAAAAACTTAATCTTGCAGGTAAGTGATACTACTTTCTTCCAGCCTCGTTTGTGGAAATTCTCTGATGACCAACATAATGGAGATAATAAATCATACAATTGCGACTTCTATCTTGTTCGTATTGCAGAAACATATTTGTTGAGAGCTGAAGCATATTTGGCTTTGAATGATAAAGGTAAAGCTGCAGCTGATATTAATGTAGTTCGTGATCGTGCTAATGCTCCGCTTTGTACAGCCGCAGAAGTAAATATTGATTATATCTTGGATGAGCGTGCTCGTGAGTTGTTAGGTGAAGAACATCGTCAGATTACATTGAATCGTTTGTCTGTAAATCCAAATTGTACTTATATAAGTGATTGTTATCCTGTTCAAGATATGACAACTAGCAATACTTTGTATGAGCGTGTACGTAAATACACATATGGTTTCCCTGGATTATCTGCAGCAAATCAAGCTCGTGAATGGAATGAAGCAGAACAACGTTATGTAAGTAACATTAAGCCTCATAACTTCCAGCAACCAATTCCAATTCAGGTAATTGATGCTAATATTGGAGCTGAATACAAACAGAACCCAGGTTATTAATCTGTAACTGTATAAAAGGTGATAAGAGGGCGGTGGAAGTCGCCCTCTTTTTTTAATTAATATAGTGAGTTCGTTTTTTTGTATTTAAATATTTTTGTAATGCTATTAATATATGAAATGGTATGTAATAATATTGTTAAGTTGTCTTTGTGTGGCATGTAAAAAACATCAAACATTAGAAGAAGCGACAGATAAGCCTATGCAAAAAGCTATTGAAGAGGCTGTTGAAGAACAGTATAAGAATATAAAAGATGTTAAAATATATGCATTAAAGACAGTTTATGCGGATGATTCCGTTTGTATTAAACAGTGCTATGTTGATAAGATAGATAGTGTTGGTAAAAAAGAAGTTTTAGAATATCGATATGTATTCTTAATTGACATGTTTCAAAGTCGTTTTGAACGTCAGGTAGTTTTCAATGAAGTATTGATAAATCTTCCATGTCTTCCTGATGATTTAATTCGTAAATGTCAAGAAGAAGTAAAACAAAGAGGAGAATCAGTCTATAATAGTATGATTCCACTTACAAAACGAATAAAATATCCATGAAACAGAGGTATCAAAAAATACTTGTTGGGGGAGTTTTTTTATTTTTCTTTTTAGTGATAGGGTATTTACTCTATGACACGCTCCGTTTTTCTTTCTTTTTTCGAGAACAACAGCAATTGTTTTTGTTTGATAAGGCTTATTGTTTGAAGTTGATTTTTAATCCAGGAGGTTTTGCTGTTTGGTTTGCCCGTTTTATAGTCCAGTTTTTTAGGGTTATTTGGTGTGGCCCTATAGTTACGGGAGGACTTCTTGCATTAATAAGTTTTATAAACTGGCGTATATTAAGAAGATTAGATAATTTGAATTGGTCTTTACCTATTTCTTTTATCCCCTCATTATTTTTGAGTGTCTCTTTATTGGATAGCTATTATTATTATGAAGGAATTACTGCCTATTTATTTTTTATTATAGGATTGTTATTATATGTAAAACTATCAGATGGGATTTTAAAATCTTATTTTCGTCTACTGATAGGTTTGTTTTTAACGATCATTGTTTACTATGTAGCTGGAGCTGTCACTATTCTTTTTTCTGTTTGTGCATTTTTATTTGATCTTTTAGCTGGTAAAAAAAATTCTTTATTAGGATTGTGTTATTTGTTAGTGGCAGTTTTTTTAGGTTTTTTATCTGTTAGATGGGGAATAGAAGGACTTCATATGTATACTTATACTCCAGCAGATTATTATGAGATAACTTTACCTATGCCTTTTGTTCATTATGTTTCATGGTGGAGTTTACCAATAGGAATGTTGTTTATTTTTATAGTAAGAAACTATTTGAAGAATCTTTTTTCGTCCAATTTAATGGAGATCTTTTTGAGTGTAGGGATTCTTTTTTGTTATTCAAAAATTTATTATTCTAGTTTAGATCATGATCTTCAGAAGTTTTATCAAAATGAATATTTAACTGTAGAGGAACAATGGGATGAGTTATTAAAATTCTCAGCTAAAAATGCCTCTAAAAGTTATAGTGATGCCAATTATATGAATTTAGCATTGATTGAAAAAGGGATATTGACAAATTCTCTTTTTGATTATCCACAACATGGTCCACTTTCTATAGCTTTTATTTCTAATAATAAAGTACCAGACATACGACTTGCTCATGTTTTGTTCACTATGGGAAATATGGCTGCTACCCAAAATTTAGCATTTAATGCCTGTCAAATACCTAACGGGTATAATCCGACTATGTTAAAAATGATTTTACAAATCGATTTAATGCGTGGAGCTTATCCGGTTGCGTTAAAATATATAGAACTATTGGAGAAAAGCCTGTTTTATTCTAAATGGGCTACAGAACAGAGAAAATTTTTGTTTAATGATGAATTGGTAGAACAAGACGCTTTTTTAGGAATGGGCAGAAGAAGTTTTCCTAAAGAAGAAGCTTTTGTACTTTATAATTCTCCGATGGATGATTTATATAAAATTCTTGATACAAATCCTGAAAATACTAAAGCGATGGATTATGCTCTTGCTTATTTACTATTGGCAAAAGATATTAATCATGTGAGAGATTTTGTGGATCGGTATTATGGAACGTCTGGTTTGAAAATACTACCAATCCCAGTACAGGAAGCTTTGATTTTTTATAGTGATTATTATCATACATTGGACGAGGACTATGCATTACAGCATGGTATTTCTAAAGAACAGTTAGCTTATCATTTAAGTGCTGATTTAGAGTATTGTCAATTGCATGGGGTTACGACTGAAACTATTGAACGTTTTGTCCGTTTTAAAGAGGCTTATGGTAAGTTACGACAAAATCAGTCTACTGTATTGGTGGGATATGAAAAAACATTTTGGCATTATTTACTTTTTGCACAGATATAGAAATGGAATATATTTATCGTTATATAAAGATATTAATTACTGCTTTTTGTTGTCTTTCGTGTAGTAATACCGATATACAAATAACTAAAAATGTAGAAGAGTCTCCTGAAATTTTTCCGGACTATAAGGATGTTACGATCCCGTATAATATAGTACCTCTTAATTTTTCTTATGTAGGAGAGGGTGATGTCTGTTTAATTATTTCAGGGAAACATGGCGAGTTACAGATAAAAGGGAAAGATGGTCTTTTTTCTTTCCAAAATTCTACTTGGAGAAAATTAATGCAAGAGAATAAAGGTGATTCGATTAAACTGACTGTTGCAGTTTATATTAATAAAGAATGGGTTGGATGTAAGCCATTCTTTATTAAAGTATCTACAGATCCAATAGATCCTTATATTTCGTATAGATTGATTCCACCTGGATATGAGGGGTGGAAAGATATGGGAATATACCAGCGAGATTTGGAAACATTTGAAGAAACGTCTATCTTTGAAAATAAATTGACAAATCATAATTGTGTAAATTGTCATGCTTATTGTGAACGAGATCCGAGTAAAATGATGTTTCATGTAAGAGCAGAGTTTGATGGGACTGTTTTAATTCAGGACGAGGTAATAGAGAAACTGAATACGAAGACAGATTCAACGGTGAGTACATTGGTTTATCCTTATTGGCATCCATCAGGTAAATACATTGCCTTTTCTGTTAATAAAACAATGCAGAACTTTTTTAATCATCATCCCAATCGTATAGAGGTTTATGATGTGGAATCTGATGTTGTTGTGTATAATGTGCAGACACGACAAATTTCTTATTCTTCATTGACTAAGTCTGCAAATTCATTTGAGACTTTTCCTGCTTTTTCTCCAGATGGTCGAAGTTTGTATTTTTGCTCAGCTCCAAAGGTTGATTCCTTACCTTTGAAGTATGATTTAGTGAGATATAATCTTTGTAGAATTACTTTTAATCCAGAAGATATGAGTTTTGGAAGTAAAGTTGATACCCTATATAACGCTCAATTACATCAGAAAAGTGTTTCTTTCCCTCGTGTATCTCCAGATGGAAAGAATTTAGTTTTTACTTTACATAATTGGGGAAATTTTTCTATTTGGCATAAAGAAGCTGATTTATGGAAAGTGAATTTACAAACAGAGGAGGTTGTTCCTTTGGCAGAGGTGAATTCTGATGACGTGGAAAGTTATCATTCTTGGAGTTCCAATAGCAGGTGGCTTATTTTTAGTAGTAGGAGGACGAATGGATTATATACGAGACCGTTTATTGCTTATGTAGATGAAAAAGGTGAGACGTGTAAACCTTTTTTATTACCTCAAAATAATCCGTTGGTTTATTATAAGCAGTTGATGTTCTCTTATAATATTCCTGAATTTATGATTAGGAAGGTAGAAACAAGTAAATATAAGATAAAGAATGTTTTGAGAGAATCAAAAGGAATAAATGTAACAGTGAAAAGAAATTAACTGTATAATTATAATACTATATTATATGAACTTAATTAAATATGTAACTTGTGCGTTGTTGTCTTTGCCTTTAGTTATGCAGGCACAACAAAATACGCCTATCTATTTGGATCCTACAAAACCGATAGAAGAGCGGGTAGAAGATGCTTTAAGTCGCATGACAGTGGAAGAAAAGGTGAGAATGCTTCATGCGCAATCCAAATTTAGTTCTGCAGGTGTTCCGCGTTTGGGTATTCCTGAAAACTGGATGAGTGATGGTCCTCATGGAATTCGAGAAGAAATGATTTGGGATAAATGGAGAAATGCAGGGTGGACAAATGATTCTTGTATTGCGTTCCCTGCATTGAGCTGTTTGGCTGCCACTTGGAATCCTGAGCTTTCTCTATTATATGGGAAGAGTATTGGAGAGGAAGCTCGTTATAGAAATAAGAACGTTTTGCTTGGTCCTGGTGCTAATATTTATCGTCTTCCTTTGAATGGTCGAAACTTTGAATATTTGGGTGAAGATCCTTATCTAACATCAAAAATGGTTGTTCCTTATATTCAAGGTGTACAGTCAAATGGAGTCGCAGCTTGTGTAAAGCATTTTGCCTTGAATAATCATGAGGCAAATCGCTATCAGGTAGAAATGAAAGTAGATGATCGGACACTTTATGAAATTTATCTTCCTGCTTTTAAAGCTGCAGTGCAGGAGGCTAAGGCTTGGGCTGTAATGGGAGCTTATGGAAAATATAAAGGACAACATTGTTGCCATAATCAATATCTTTTAAATGATATATTAAAAGGAGAATGGAAATTTGATGGGGTTGTTATTTCTGATTGGGGAGGTGTTCATGATACTCCGGAAGCAATAACAAATGGATTGGATATGGAATTTGGAAGTTGGACAGATGGCTTGTCTTCTGGTCCAAGTAATGTTTATCATAAATATTTTCTTTCTAATCCATATTTGAAACTGATTCAGGAGGGTAAAGTTGGAACAAAAGAATTGGATGAAAAGGTCCGTCGTATTCTTCGTATGGTGTATCGTACAACGATGAATCCAAATCGCCCTTATGGTTCTTTTGGTACGAAAGAACATGCTATGGTTGGTTTGAAAATAGCTCAAGAAGGTATTGTGTTGTTACAAAACAAGAATAATACTTTACCAATAGATCTTACTAAAGTGAAGAAGATTTTAGTTGTTGGGGAAAATGCGGTTAAACAGATGACTCCGGGAGGAGGATCTTCTACTTTGAAAGTTAAATATGAGGTGTCTCCTTTAGAAGGAATAAAGAATCGTGTAGGAAAAGATGTTGATGTCACTTATGTTGCAGGTTACGCGTCTCCAAGAGTCAAAAAACAGGATACAGATGAAGTTTTAGGAGAACAGAAGCCTATTGATTTGGCTGCAATGCGTCAGGAAGCGGTAAATGCGGCACGTAATGCAGATATCGTATTATTTGTGGGTGGTTTAAATAAAACAGAAGGACAAGACTGTGAAGGCGTTGATCGTGCAAACATGGATTTACCTTATGAACAAAATGAATTAATATCCGCTTTAGCAGCTGTTAATCCGAATGTCGTAGTTTCGTTGATTTCTGGTAATGCTGTTACAATGCCTTGGCTCCCCAATGTTGCTTCATTAGTTCAAGCTTGGTATAATGGAACGGAAGCAGGTAATGCTTTGGCCTCAATTCTTTTTGGCGATGTTAATCCTTCAGGAAAATTACCATTTACATTTCCTGTTAAGTTAGAAGATAATGGAGCTATTGCAACTGGTGGTTATTCTACTGGTGATTTAGTTACATATAATGAAGGGTTATTTGTTGGTTACCGTTGGGTAGATAAGCAGAATGTAAAACCTCTGTTCCCATTTGGCTTTGGTTTGAGTTATACAACCTTTGTTTATGGTAAACCAGTAGCAGATAAAAAAGTGATGACTACAGATGAAACTATTACTATTTCTATACCAGTTAAAAATACGGGTAAACGAGAAGGTAAAGAGACTGTTCAATTGTATGTGAGTGATAAAAAATCTTATTTACCTCGACCTATAAAAGAATTGAAGGGTTTTCAGAAGGTGACTTTGGCTCCGGGTGAAGAAAAAATAGTTACATTCGTAATTGATAAAAAAGCTCTTTCTTTCTTTGATGATAAAAAACATGATTGGGTAACAGAATCTGGTGATTTTGAAGCTTTAATAGGTGCATCTTCAGCAGATATTCGTGGAAAGGTTAAGTTTAATTACAATAATGATTGAAAAGAAAAGGCTATTGGATAATTAGATTATTCAGTAGCCTTTTTATTTCATAGAATTTAATGTGATCTTTCCCTAAATTCAGAGGGAGTCATTCCTTCTTTCTTTTTGAAAAAAGTAGAGAATTGTCCTGCATTCTCAAATTTTAAACTATATGCAATTTCTGAAATGTTTAAATTACTACTGATTAATAACTCTTTTGCTTTTAGTAATTTTTGTTGTAATTGATATTGTGTGGGAGATACTCCTGTATATTCTTTAAACATACGTCTAAACCAGGAATATCCTAATCCTAATCGAGAAGCTATTTCTTCAGGAGTTAGTGGATTTTCAACTTGTTCTTTCATAATGAGACGTGCTTCATTGATTTTATCGACTACGTACGTATTGGAAAAAGAGTTGTTTTTTTTCTTATAATATACTGTACCTAAGATGTGAAGCACAATACTTGAAATCATTTCTTGATAACCTGTTTTTTCTTGTGAAGCAAATTTTAAAATATCTTCATATAGCCCGATAATAGTAGTACTTAATCCAATATGAAATAATGGTTCTTCTTTAGTAAAGAAACGTTTTTTTTCTTTATTATCTATGTTTACTCCTCTAAATCCAACCCAATATTCATCCCATCCAGTTTCTTCGTCAGGGTAGTAATTATGCCATTCTCCCGGAAAAAGGAGAATCATGGTACCTGCTGAAATCTTCACTTCTTTACAAGATTGTGAAGAAAAATAGCCACACCCTTTAGTTATGTATACTAATTGATATTCGTTTAAAATCCTTCCAGTCTGAGGACTGATTGTATAATTATCTGGGTGTTTAGAAAGAGGATATTCGCTTTTAGGCAATATGAATTGATAACCAACGGTCGTTACGACAGTTCCCCATTCCTCGTCCATGGCACTTATCGTTAAATATTTCAATTGATCATTAGGTTTCTTTCCCATACTTCTGTCAGAAATAAAAGGTTTAAAATCATTTTCAAAAGCAAATATAGTAAATTCCGCTTTATTTTTGTAAGATAAAAACAAAAGATATATTTTATACCATGAAGAAATATAATTTTTTAGCATTTGACATAGGGGCGACGAGCGGTCGTGCGGTATTAGGGACGTTAGAAGGAGATAAGTTTGAAATGCAGGAGATCCATCGTTATCCGAATGCGATCATGGAGTTGCATGGTAAATATTATTGGAACATCTATCGTTTGTACGAAGCTCTAAAAGAGAGTTTAGTCATTTGTGCCCGACAGAATATCCAACCGGATTCCATAGGGATCGATACCTGGGGAGTCGACTTTGGCTGTATTGGAAAAGACGGTTCTTTACTTGGACTTCCTCGTGCCTATCGTGATCCGTATACGGAAGGAGCTCCGGACGAGTATTTTAAGCGTGTTTCACGTGCAGAGGTCTATAACCGTACCGGAATTCAAATCATGAACTTCAACAGTCTGTTCCAACTATTCCGAATGAAGGAGGAGGAATTCGCTCCGTTGGAAGCAGCCGAAGAAATACTATTCATCCCGGATTTATTATCATACTTACTGACCGGAAAGAAGGTTTGTGAATATACAGACGCTTCTACATCCCAACTATTAAACCCGGTAACAAAGGAGTTTGAAAAGAGATTATTGGAAGCAGCCGGTGTACCGGCTTCCCTACTTCGCCCGGTGGTTATGCCCGGGACACGTGTCGGTGAACTGACAGACGCGCTTGCCAAGGAAACGGGAATCGGGAAAATCCCGGTAGTAGCAGTAGCCGGTCATGATACCGCTTCAGCAGTAGCCGCAGTTCCGGCCCAAGACCGTGAATTCGCTTATCTGAGTAGCGGAACATGGAGCTTGATGGGTATCGAAACCGAAGAACCGATCATCACAGAAGAATCATTCATTCATAACTTCACGAATGAAGGCGGCATAGACGGAACCACCCGTTTCTTGAAAAACATCACAGGTATGTGGCTGTTGGAACAATGCCGTAAAGAATGGGCAAAAGCCGGTCGTGATTATTCTTATCCCGCGATTGTAAAAATGGCAGAACGTGCGACTCCATTTCGCAGCTTTGTAAATCCGGATGATCCCCGCTTTGCAAATCCTCCCAGCATGCTGGAAGCAATAGCAGACTATTGTCGTGAGACAGGTCAGTCGGTACCCGTAGAAGATGATGACTTTATCCGCTGCATATTTGAAAGTCTGGCATTCCGCTATAAAGAAGTCTTGGGAATCCTATCCAACATGGCACCGTTCCCAATCAAGAGACTGCATGTTATCGGAGGAGGTTCAATGAATAAACTTTTGAACCAGTTTACCGCAAACGCCATCAATCTGCCGGTTGTTGCAGGCCCGTCGGAAGCAACGGCTATCGGTAACTGTATGGTTCAGGCCCGTGCAGCCGGTCTGGTATCCGACCGCTGGGAAATGCGCCGTCTGATCAATACCTTCCTTTCACCGGAGGTGTTCTCTCCGACAGGAAGCGATGAGTGGGAAGCCGCCTATAAGAAGTATCAATCTATTAACATTAAAAAATAAAACCATGACAAAAGAAAGTGCCGTTAAACAGGCGTATGATTTGGCAGTAGAACGTTATGCCGCAATAGGAGTAGATGTAAAGAAAGTAATGGAAGTTATGCAAAACTTCCACTTGTCCTTGCACTGCTGGCAGGCAGATGATGTAGTCGGCTTTGAAGTACAGGCCGGTTCATTGACAGGAGGAATCCAGACTACCGGAAACTATCCCGGCCGAGCTCGTAATATCGATGAACTTCGCGCAGATATTTTAAAAGCGACCTCTTTCATTCCGGGTACACACCGCTTGAACCTGCATGAAATCTATGGTGATTTCCAGGGTAAAGTCGTAGACCGTGATCAGGTAGAACCGGAACATTTCCAAAGCTGGATCGATTGGGGAAAAGAACACAATATGAAGTTAGACTTCAACTCATCCTCATTCTCTCATCCGAAGTCAGGTAGCTTGACATTGTCTAATCCGGACGAAAGCATTCGCCAGTTCTGGATTGAACATACCAAACGCTGTCGTGCCGTAGCCGAGGCAATGGGTAAAGCTCAGGAAGATCCTTGTATCATGAACCTTTGGGTACATGACGGAAGCAAAGACATCACAGTAAACCGTATGAAATATCGCGAACTGTTGAAAGATTCTTTGGATCAGATCTTCGCAACAGACTATAAGAATATGAAGGACTGTATCGAATCCAAAGTATTCGGTATTGGTTTGGAAAGCTTCACAGTCGGCTCAAACGAATTCTACACTGCTTATGGAGCAAAATATGGCAAGATGGTAACTCTTGACACCGGTCACTTCCATCCGACAGAAAGTACGGCAGACAAAGTGTCATCATTACTATTGTATGTTCCGGAATTGATGTTACACGTAAGCCGCCCTGTACGTTGGGACTCAGACCACGTTACAATCATGGATGATCCGACACAGGAGTTGTTCAGCGAAATCGTACGTGCAGGAGCTTTGGACCGCGTACACTATGGTTTGGACTATTTCGACGCTTCAATCAACCGTATCGGTGCTTACGTAATCGGAAGCCGTGCCGCTCAGAAATGTATGCTACGCGCACTATTGGAACCGTTAGCACAGCTTCGTGAATATGAAGCAAACGGTCAGGGCTTCGAACGCTTGGCCTTGTTGGAAGAAGCAAAATCACTTCCTTGGAATGCCGTATGGGATATGTTCTGCTTGCAGAATAACGTACCAGTAGGTGAAAGCTTCATTCAGGAAGTACAGAAATACGAAGCAGAAGTAACCAGCAAACGTTAAGAGATTAGATGGAAATCCTGATAGGTTTACTAATCATCGCCGTAGGAGCCTTCTGCCAATCCAGCTGCTACGTGCCCATCAACAAGATAAAATCTTGGAGCTGGGAATCGTACTGGATGGTGCAGGGAGTCTTCGCTTGGTTGATACTTCCCTTCTTGGGAGCCCTGTTGGCAGTTCCGGAAGGTCACTCACTGTGTGAACTGTTCTCGAAGGACGCAGCAGCTGCCGGTATGACTTTCTTCTATGGTGTCCTGTGGGGAGTTGGTGGATTGACTTTCGGTCTATCCATGCGCTATTTAGGAGTGGCATTAGGTCAGTCGATAGCACTTGGCACCTGTGCCGGTCTCGGAACCTTGCTTGCACCAATCTTTACAGGCCGTGCTTCCGATCTGACCGTTTCGGTGATAATCGGAGTTGTGGTGACACTTGTAGGTATAGCCATAATCGGAGTAGCAGGCAGTATGAAATCAGCAGCTCTTAGTGAAGAGGAAAAGAAAGAGGCGGTGAAAGACTTCAACTTCCCGAAAGGAATAGCCGTTGCATTGCTGGCCGGTTTTATGAGCGCATGCTTTAATATCGGTTTGGCTCAAGGAGCGGAACTGCAGTTTGAAGGAGTGGATCCGATGTACGCTTCACTTCCGGCCACCTTCCTTGTAACTTTGGGAGGATTCTTTACAAATGCAGCTTATTGCTTCTATCAGAACAATAAGAACCGTACTTGGGGCGATTATGCCGAAGGTTCGGTTTGGGGAAACAACCTGCTGTTTTGTGCGATTGCAGGAGCATTGTGGTACAGTCAGTTCTTCGGTCTGGCATTGGGAAAAGGCTTCTTGACAGAGTCACCGGTGCTGATGACATTTGCTTTCTGTATCCTGATGGCTTTGAACGTCGTCTTCTCGAACGTTTGGGGAATCATCTTAAAAGAATGGAAAGGCTGTTCACCGAAAACGATAGTAGTATTATTGATAGGATTGTTGGTGCTGATCGTCTCCTCATTCCTACCTAACTTGATCTAAAATCGATGCCCATGGAATAAAAATTTCATGGGCATTGAATCAAAAATCCCTGCCGATGGAAAAAGAAACCGATAGGCAGGGGAAAACAACGAACAGAAGAGGTAAAACATATTAAAAAAGAAAAGACATGATAAGAGACAATGAAAAATTGATGGCCGAGATCGGTCGAATAGCTGAAGTAGCCGGCTACTTGTGGGAAAAAGGCTGGGCTGAACGTAACGGTGGTAACATCTCAGTAAATGTAACAAACCTACTTACAGAAGAGGAAAAAGCACTGCCAGCTTTAGGTGCAGCAATAGAATTGGAAGAGGCCATGACGGAGCTATCAGGTCATATCTTCTATGTAACGGGAACCGGAAAGCGTATGCGTTATGTTGCTCAGGATCCGTTTGGAAACGGTTCAATCATTCGTGTTGCAGCAGACGGAAAGAGCTATGAAATCATAGCGGAACAGAGAATCATCCCGACTTCTGAGTTACCGTCACACTTATTAATGCATAACTACGTACGTAGCTTAGGTCGTGATAATAAGGTGGTACTTCATACGCATCCGACTGATTTGATCGGAATGACACACTGCAAACCGTTCTTGGATTCAGACGTGATAACTCGTACACTTTGGAGCATGATTCCTGAATGTCGCGTAATCGTTCCGAAGGGAGTGGGTATCGTTCCTTACGAAATCCCTGGCACATTGGATTTGGCTCGAGCAACGATCAAACAGTTGGACAAACATGATGTAGTCTTCTGGGAGAAACACGGAATCTTGGCAGTCGGTGAAGACTTGATCGAATGTTTTGACGCAATCGACACCTTAAGCAAGTCTGCTCAGATTTA